>CALDGQ010000041.1 GCA_937941765.1 uncultured Saprospiraceae bacterium | reverse complement strand
GTAGAAGTTGAATACGCGAGTATACACGTATATTAACGAATTTCATGCTTAATTGTCCACGTACTCTACTTCGACATTCGATATTCTGCGGTTGGATATTCTGCGGTTCAGTTTCCGAAAGCATATTCGCACAGTCTGACGCAGAGGAGAACGAGGGCAATGTCATAGAAATAGAAAACGAGTTGTTATTTTATCTTGGAGCGCCAACGGTGCGTAATCAATAACCCAGCGCAGCGCGCTAGGTTATTGATTACGCAAATAGTTTTGGCGCGATTTTCCTTTAAAATCGTGACAAAAACTAAACTTGGATGCTAAAAAAATGATTCGAAATCGGAAATTCAATGTTCATTGATAGATCAAATCCTTATTTCCATGACATTGGGATGCTGGGAGGAGACCCAAAGAACATTGGATATGCTTAAAATTTGGAACTTCATTTAGCCATGTCAAGCCAAAGACAGAATTTTTCGAAAAGAACCCTTATTTTGTATGCATGAAATTGATCAAAGGTTATCCTATATTTCTATTTGGTTTTCTTTTAATCCTAACTTCTTGTTCCAAAGAGGATATTGAGGTACCGTCTACTCCAAATACCAACCCACCAAAAACAGAAGAGCCTGACATCTGTGGACCCGATTGTCCTGATAATATCCGAGAAAAAATATGGTCTGAAGATGGAAGAAATTATTTGTGGGGAGGAGAAAATGAAGACTGGCATTTTGATATTACCAGTAGAAGTTTCAACGTTGATAATTTAAGACATGGATTGGGAAGAGAATTTTTCAAAGCATTAATCGAACCACAATTTGAAGGAATCGAAAATCCAGATTTATACAATGATGGTTTTGAAATGATCGTACTCATAAGCGATAATGAAATAAAAGTTTATCCAATACATCTGCTAACTACTCATGAACTAATCAATGATGAATTTAATGGTATACCGATTTCTGTTAGCTATTGCATCTTAGCTGACTATGTAGGTGTACACAATCGCGAGTACTGTGGACACGTATTTACATTTGGTGTTTCTGGTTATACTTATAGTGATGAAGTTACCTATGATGGACGTCTTGGTTTTGTACTTTGGGATAGAGATACAGAGTCACTATGGTGGCCACTTCAAGAATCTTCTATCTCTGGAGACATGAACAATACTTCCATGAATCGAGATATCAATTTTGACTATATCCGTACAGATTGGAAAACGGTACTAGAGGATTATCCTACAGCCCGAGTGTTGAGAATGGGACAGGAGATGGATGCTCCGGAGAGTTGGGATGCGTTTGATGTTGGGGATTGTGAATAGGAAATTTTTTAGATAAAAATTATTGATGGCTGCACTGGATTTGTTCTGGTGTGGCTTTTTTTGTTCAATAGAGATATTTAGAACTATGACTAAACATTGATAGCCAATTAGTTAGATTCTTATTTTTTAGGGATAATGCATCAATTTTACGTAGAAACCCAATAAAACGGGGTAATTACGTTAAAATTAAACGACGTATTAAAATTGTTGCAAATTCAGTTCAAATAAACATAAACTTGGATTTTGTAGCGGGAGGCCGATTTTATATGTTCGACGGAGGAGTTTATAAAATCTAGACTTTTTGTTTCTTTTTTGTCAATGAAAAAAGAAAAAGAACTAGACTCCTCGAAAAATCAAACTACGAAAAGTAGGGACATTGATGATTATTCAGTTTAAATGAAAGTCGTATTTGGTGCGTCCAAAATGATTCCGAAATTCGGAAATTGTTACTTATGAATATCCCTTAATATTCTAGGTAGCATAAGCATTTTATACCTAATCTTCTAAGGCCGTTCAGTTACTCAATAATTGTTTAAGACATTTCTATTAGTTATTGATGAAACTGTTAATTGTATAAATCGACAGCTTCATCAATATTAGTTTTAAATTTTTGACATTGTTGATTCACCTACTCACAAACAAACCCAACACAACCCCCAAACTCCGCAACCGGCTTAGTAACCGAATTCATCCAACAATACTTAACCGTAACCTGATAAGTCTGTCCAGCAACAACACTAGGCAACACCCACTCATAGGAAGTAGCTGAAGACCAATTCAAAGTACTAGAATTATTAGGAGAAACGGTATAGCCTGCGGAGCCATTGGTTGGGAAATTACCTAAGTTTATTTTGACATTGTTTTGAGAGGTTTGTGGTTGAATTTCCAACACATACATTTTGCAATTTGGATCCGTGACATCGGTGCCAACATTGAAACTACTGAAGCCAATAGCACATGAAGAACTATTGTTGGAAGAGGTAGTGGCGCCGTTGTAACTACTACAGCTTCCATAACTCGCAGAAGGAGTAGGGTAGGTTGGTTGCCAGCAGTATTTGATATTGGCGGTGTATAATTGACCTGCACTGACATAAGGTAAATCCCAGTTGTAAGCACTTTGACTAGCCCAGTTGAGGGTGCCATTGCCGTTTGTTGAGCTACCTGAAAAACCACCAGCTGGTAAATTGGTAATTTGTACACGAGCATTGCTCATAGATTGAGTTGGGCGGATGTCTAATTCATAGTCTTTGCAATTGCTACTCGAATTGATGACTTCTAGTCTTGAGAATCCTATGGCGCACGTATTGGTAGGTGGACGCATGTTGGTGCCCGAACAAGTACAGCCATCACTTTGAATGATGTCGTTGGTTGTATTACTATTGTTATCATTACATGCAGTGCCTGGTGTGGTCGGAATAGATGCATTGTAATCATTACAATCCTCTGGTGCACAAGTGCCATCATTGTCAGCATCAACTGCGCATCCGGTACTCCCTGCTGAACTGCCATTAAACACAGCACAGCCTGTAGAGGTTGCAATAGCGTTTGGATAACTAGGTGCCCAACAATATTTTAACGTAGCCATATATCTTTGTCCTGCATTTAATATAGGTGCATCCCAGTTGTAGGAAGTTTGAGATGCCCATTTGATATTTCCACCACCTGTAGGAGAAACTGAACTGCCAGCAAAACCACCAACTGGCAAATTGCTGATTTGGATAGATGCATTAAGTACCGTTTGCGTTGGGCGAACTAGTAATCTATATTCTTTGCAATTATTTCCTATATCAACAACATCTAAACTTGTAAATCCAACAGCACAGCCATTGATATTGTTTAAGGTAGTTGTTCCTGCACAAGTGCAACCATCACTTTGAATAACATCATTGGTAGTCGTACTATTGCCATCGTTGCAAATGGTGCCAGGCGTAGTTGGAATGTTAGGATCATTGTCGTCACAGTCGGTATATCCACTGACACCATCCATGTCATTGTCAATAACCATTCCTTGATTGTTATTGGAAATGCTAGTATTGGCATTAATAGTTGATCCACTCGAAATTTTAATAATATTAACTGATAATTTTGGAACGGTGAAGTTATTTAGTGTGGTCAATTGATTAAAACCAGTTGGTTTTAATCGAGCTTGATCTGTAAATGCAGTTCCTTTGATTGAGTTGATAGAACCATTTGGATTGCTTATTCCTGTGTTGTTAATTGACAAGGGAACATCTTGTTCTGATCGATTGACTACTAGTAACACGATGTCGCCGTTTGATTTTTTGGAGGCAACATAACTTAATGGTTTGTATTTAAAATTGGTTTCATTGCTTTTCCAAAATGTCAAATTACTAATGTCAACATCATAAGTGCTTATATTGTTAAAATCATCTAAAGAACCGATTATTTGGTTGCCAAATTCTTCTGCTACTAACTTGTGAACAGCAAAAACAGTTTTTTCTCCCACTACTTTTCCAGCACTATTTACATCAAAAAGGAGATTGTCAGAAATTTCTTTTTGACTATCCTGAAAGTGATAGAATGCAAAATTCACAGCCATATTCATATCATGTTTCAAAGCGGCAATCATGTTGTCAGCTGTATATATTCCTTCTGCAATACTGTGCGTCAAATTACCACGAGTCACTTGATTTAGATGAGAGTAGTATTCTGAATTGGCTAGTTTAATATCTTTCGTAGTGAGGTTTCTAATAATTGTTTTTTGATCATTAATACGTTTTTCCAGATTCCATTGAGTTTGGGCTAAATACAATTTCGCCATTTCAGTATCAGAATAAGGAAGTCCCGTATTTGGATTGTTAAGTCTTGTTCCGTATTCGCCTCCAGGATGTATTAAAGGGTAACTAGGGTAGCTATGATAAATTACAAAGTCAATATAGTCTAGTAGTCTTTTGCCAGGGTAGTTTGGATTTGTTCCTGTTAGTAGAGTGGATAAATTTTCATTGCCATGGTTCGGATTCGGATCATTCCAAGACCAAAAACTATTGGTAGTTCCGACCGCACCGATTTTCACATGACTTCCTCCATTGGCATCTAACCAATTTCTTAATTGATATGCAAAGTCCAAAGCATGATGAGCGTATTCCTTTCTATTTTTAGATTTTGATTTATATTCCACACAATTGCCATTATCATCGACACCAAAATAATTTCTATTTCCTTTGATGTAAGGTTCCGAAACTTCATTTCCCAACTCAATAAATTGCAATCTTGACAAGCTGCCGCCGTATAGGTTTTTAATTTCATTAATCATTGAAATTGCTTCGGTCGGAGTTCCTGAACTGAAATTGACTGTTACTGTTAAATCCGCATCCATAGCTTTCGCTTCTGTTGTGTAGTATTTCAAATCATCGTATTGACCATAATTTTGGGAGCCACCAGTTTTATTGCTAATTTTTCCTGTATAATCCGCCCAATGATATCCTTCATAATCCGAATCTTCAAAATAAATGAACTTGTCAGTTTGACCCGCTGCATCATTCTGATTTCTATACACTCTGTAAATTTGTCCATTCCCAAAAACATCTGTGGCGACACTCTTCGCGAGAATTTGATTTTTACAAGTATTAACAACATCAACAAAATTTTGTCGGGTTGGATTCGTAAATTCTGATTCTTGAAGTGTTGAAATCATTCCATCAATTTGATTTCCACCTAAACGATATAATTTTTTTCCATTCCCGAAATTTGGTTGAATTGTTTTGTATCGACTCAGCATATCAGAAAACCAATTAGAGTAAGAAGTGTTGGATAAATCAATTGGATCTTTTACTTGCGCAAAAATATGATTTCTTTGAATCCCTATTATGTAGCTACTTGGTGAATCAGGGCTTACATTGTTAGGTTCTAATGATATAGTACCTTGTGCATTAACAGAATTAGTTGATGTTAATGTAAATAAAAAAAGTGTAAGAAAACATAGCCCAAAAGAATTGAAAAGTAAATACTTCATGACAGGGGTTGGTTTTATTGTTTTAAGAAAAATAGAATTATAGCTATTTTTAGAAGAAAAGAAATCTTCCTTGCAAGAGATGACAACAAATTGAATCTGAAATGGGTAAGCGCCTTAGTTTCCAAATATAAAAAATTAATTTAATATGAAAAAAATATCGGGAGGGTATTAACAAAAATTGTTACTTATAAAATCAACAGCGTTAATATAAAATGGGTAATGTAATTAAACGCATTTTTGGTTTAAATCAATACACCAAAAATAGATTTTTTTTCATCTCCTAAGTAGATGTATGGAATAAAATGTTGATGTTAAAATTTTAGGTTCATATATATAAGTAATTCTTTTCAAAGTTAAATTAATAATCACTTTAAAACACTCCTTATGAAAAAATTCAACTTACTGATTTTACTTTCTCTTTTTTCTTTTTCCTTTTGTTTAGGTCAAAAACATATTTATAACAAAACGTTTGGAGGTGCTAATGTCGATGATGCAAGAAGCATGGTTGTTTCCGATGACGGCAATATTGTGTTTACCGGCATTGACAAGAGCTCCAAAGATCCTGAAGGCGATACCTATTTATTGAAAATGAAGCCTTCTGGAGATGTGATTTGGAAAAAGCATTTTGGTTTTGGAGGGATGGATTGTGGTAACGCTTTGATCAAAACTTTTGATGGTGGTTTTTTGATGATTGGTGATTTGAAAAATAAAGCTTTGAATATCGACGAAGGTTTTGCAACAAAAACGAATGCAAATGGAGAATTGGAGTGGCAAACTTTTATTACCAGTTATGAAAATAACGCTTATACGGATGTTGTTCAAGCGGTGGATGGTAGTTTCTATTTAACTGGAAAAAGTATCAATCCAATATCAGGAGTCGAAAATTTATTGATTGTAAACATTTCAGCACATGGAGAATTATTGTTACTGAAAACAATTCCAAGTACCGTTAATACCTATGGCAACAAAATCGTAAATTCTGGTGATGGTAATTTTATCATTTGTGGATTCAAAGAACATTCTGAAACCAATAATGAAGAAATGTTTGTTATGAAAGTCAACGGAAATGGAGAGGAATATTGGGTAAATAGAATGGCTACATTAGATCATGAACAAGCTGCTTCCGTTGTTGTCAATGAACGTGGACATATCATTATTGCTGGTGGACAATCTGTTGAAAAAAATGGCGGTGAGTTTGTAGAAATGAGGTTTTATAAATTCGGAGCGGACGGAGATTTTCATGCTACAGAATCCTTATTGGAAGAAAAAGGGGAGGGTTATTTGTACGATATCGTTGCTGTTGAGGATGGGTATGTATTTTCAGGTGTTTTTCAAAAGCATGATTCCAATCAAGGAAATGCAGCGGTTATCATGACAGATGAAAATTTTGAAGTCATCAGTGTTAAAGAAACAAATTCTGATTTCGAAAGCATTGCCAAAAATTTATTAATCACCAATGAAGGAGAGATTTATACAGCAGGTGTCACTCATTATGGCGAAAATTCTTCAGATGCTTTCATTAGCAAATGGGGTTTTGATTCATACATTGATACGGAGGAAAATATTGTGGAAACAAATATGATTAAGTCCATTTTATATCCAAATCCTTTTGTAACTCAAACAATATTATCAGTTGATAGCGAAGTTGAGGATAAGATGATTCGTATTTTCGACATAAATGGGGTCTTACAAAGAGAAGAATCGTTTCACGGAAAAGAATTGTTAATTGAAAGAAGAAATAGAGCTGATTTGCCAACTGGTATTTATCTGTATCATATCACCGACCCAAATGGAACCGTATTGAGTACCGGTAAAATGCAAGTGATCGATCAGGCATAATCAAAAGCGACTAAAGAAGTTTGTCATAGTTTTAATTGAAAAGTGGGTAGCATATATTGTTGCTCACTTTTTTTGGCTATAGTCTGAAATTCTCAAATTTTTGGTAGCTAGCTATAATAAATAGAACTCGTATTTATATTGTTGAATATTAACTTTTATTAAACATGAGGTAGGGTTATGAAGCGGGTGGCCGATTTTATATGCCCGAGGGACGAGTTTATAAAATCTAGATTTTTTGTTTCTTTTTCATCAATGGAAAAAGAAAAAGAACGGAGACTCCTTGGAAATCAAACTGAAATGGAAATTTGAAGATGATTATGTTGATTGACATAAGAGTAAATAGAAAAAAGGGCTAATTTCTCATGTAGCTAAAACGCCCAATAAAAATGAAATATTATAATCAAGGATTTTTTTTAGTTAATCTTCGATTCCATTCAGTAATTGTTCAAATTCATGTTTGATAGCACCTTCATATTTTATAGATGAGATCAAAGATTTATTCTCGTTAATAGCCTCTTTCAAAAGTTTGGAGTTTCCCATTTTTTTAAATAATGATATTGCAAATAAATTGTTATGAAATATATTCTCAGAATCTTTGATACTTCTGAGATGAGCCATTGATTTTGATAAAAAATGAGCACTTTCATCTAAGGCGCCTTCCATGTAAAAAACTCTCGAAAGATTAAATTGAGCTTTAGCAACTCCTTTTTCATCATTCACCAATTTATATTTCATGATGGCATCAACAATGTCTTTTTTACCTTCTTTTGTTTTTCCTGTTAGACCTTTTAAATAGCCAATATGTTGTAATAAATTAGCTTCTTGTTTTTGATCTTTAGATAATGTCGCTTCTGACAATGATTTTTGAGAAAAGCTGATTGCCTTTTCCTTTTCATTCAAAGTCTGATCATAAATCGTCGCGATATTAAAATAAGTTTCAGATGCTTCAACATGATTTTTATTTTGAGCATATTTTCCCGCCAACTTTTCCATCATAGGCAATGCTTGAACTGGGCTATCCATATATTGTTTCATAGCAGCTTTTTGAAGTTGCTCAATTGTAAGATTTGTGTTAGAAACAGTAGGTTCACTAGCGCAGCCAAAGAAAAAAAGAAAAAGGAATAAATATTTGTGCATGTGTTTATGTTAAGCGGATTCAGTGCTGTTTTCACGTTGATAGGTTGCTGCAACGTTATTTGCCTGAATCATGTGTCGTTCAATGTGGTAAATAGCAAATCTAAAAGTGTCTCCTAATCTTGTCTTTATCAAAGTTGAAATAGAGAGATTTGTTTTGATCTTCATCAAATTTACCTTTTTAGCTTGGTCTAACAAAGATAACATTCGATCTTGTTGTTGAATAAATCTTTGGACCGTCTTTTTGTCCAATTTGGATAGATCAGGTACTTTATCTTTTGGAGATTTCATTTTATTTTTAATTGCTCCATCTTTGGGTGCTAAAGACTTGGCAAAATAATTTCCAAAAACTCCGGACTTAAAAATTTCAACTGGTTTTGAATCATTACCGTTCAACATTTTCTCTTCAATTTCTTTCAAGTAAAAATCTCCGTACATATTTAAATGTTCCAAGCATTCCAAAATACTCCAACTCGATTTTGAAGGCTTCCAATTAAGCATAGCTATGTTTTCATTTTCAAATAACTGTGCTTCTTTTTTTGCATTCGCGACCCGATTTTTTAAATCTTCAATTAATTTGACTGAATTTTCTTTCATGATCTTTTTTTATTCAAATGTCGGAGATAATATCAAAATAAATCTTGATTGAAATCAAGATTTATTAATTCGACTAAAAGTTTCGGGTGTCATGCGTAAATAATTAGCAATATATTTTACTGAAACCTCTTGAAATAATTGAGGACTTCGAGCCAACACTCTTTTGTATCTTTCAATTGGTGAGTGAGATAGAATGTCAATTTCGCGTTCCATTTGTTGCAACGCAAATTGCTCTAATAGTTTGATATAAGCTAATTGAAAATTTTGATTGGTACGGATTAATTGTTGCAATTGTTTTTTAGGAATCACTTTTACGGTTGATTTTTTGATTGCTTGAATATAAACCGTTGAAGGTTGGTCATTGAAAAATGATTCTAGTGCAGTTATGGTCGAACCTTTGTAACCAAAACGTAATGTTTGTTCATCAAATTCCGAGACATAAAAAATCCGTAGCGTTCCATTTTCAACCAAATAGAGGTTGGATTCTACCATTCCAACTTTAAGTAAATACTCATTTCGTTCTACATATTTTGTAGTGATATTTAATTCCGCAGCATTATTCAAAACTTGATGAATAAGTGATTGATTAGAATCCATTGAAGATTTTTTTATCGAATTTACAGCTTTAAGTTTGAAAGTCTATTCTATCAATTGGTTTATTAAAACCAGAAAAAGTTAATAGGTTTATTAATATTAAAAAATTCCATATTTATTATTACTTTTAGTCAACACCTTGAAATTTACTAACCCTAAATTTAAATCGCGATGCAACTAAAACACATTTCTGCTGGCTTATTATGTCTTTTCATTTCACTTCAAATGTTTGCTCAATGTCCACGAGAAGTGGCTGTTGATGATTACAACAATGTATACTTAAATACAGAATGGGATAACACGGAATTAGCATGGACAGGAAATCTAGCGACATGTACACCTGGTACGATTGCAAATTCTGTTGACCAAAAAGTTATCACAAGAATTAATTATTTCCGTCGGATGTGTGATTTAAATGACAATTGTGTTTTGGATGCAACCTTAAATAGTCATTGTCAAGAATCAGCTTTGATGCAAGAAGCAAATAATAGTCTTAGCCATTGTACAGGTGCGAATGGTGCACCTTGTGATACTTGGCTTTGTAGTACAGCAAATGGAATCTTAGCCGCTCAAAGGTCAAATTTAGCATGGGGTACTTGGAATTTCTTTGATCCCATAACATTATACATGGAAGATAGTGGAGCAGGAAATATCGCAGTTGGGCATCGAAGATGGATCTTATATTCTAATGGACTTACCTTTGGAAATGGGGTGACGCCAAATCGTCAAGCACTATGGGTGATTGGAAGTGGTGGTCCTGCTGGAAACAACAGGGATTACATTGCTTATCCTCCAGGCGATTTTATTCCAGCACCATTGGTTTTTCCTAGATGGTCATTTGGAATTCCCAATGCAAACTTTACCAATGCAACGGTCACAATGGTCGATGAAAATGGAACCAATATCCCTTTAAACATTATTTATAGTGCAAGTGTAGGTTTTGGAGATATTTCAATAGTGTGGGAACCAACTGGAATAAACACAACAAGTGCACTCGATGTTAAATATACTGTCACAGTTTCTAACATTGCAAATGCGCCACAAACCTCTTACACTTACACTACTTGTATTATTCCTCCTGTTCATCCGCCAACTTGTCCTCCAAATGAAACGTGGGATGCAAATTTATGTGCTTGCCAATCACCTCCACCTAATTGTATCCAAGATTTAGTCATAACGACCAATCCTATTCCAAATGATACTTATTTGGTTGGAAATTCGATTACTAGTACAGGGACAGTGAGTGCAACAGGTGATGTTGACTTTTTAGCTGGAAATTATATTGATTTGTTGAATAACTTTGAAGTCACTTTAGGCGGTTTATTTTTAGCAGATATAGATTTTTCTTGTTTACCTATGCCTATGAATGAGGATGGTCCTTTGTTATCAAAATATATTCCTTTGGATGATAAGAAAGGAGTGGCTGCTTATTTGAATGAAGCGCCTTTGCAGTAATATGAATTTTGATTGTTATCCTGAGCTTTGGCTCCTGACAGTTGTGTTGGGAGCCAAAGCTCAGAATGACAAGCGTATTGTTATCATATTTTAATAGGACAAACTATTTGCTTACTATTAATTTCTCCTTCACAATTTGCGCTTTGCCTCCCTCAATTATAACAATATAAACACCATTTTCAAGTCCAGAAATATCGAACGAATTATTATTCGTATTCCGCATTTCCAAAACTACTTGACCAATCGTATTTTGAATACTTAAATTATAACTTGATAAGAAAGTTTCAACGAAAACCTCATTTGCTGCAGGATTTGGATAAATTCGTGCAAAATCAAAATGGGTATTTTCAATATTAGTAAATGAACAGGCGGCTAAAATTTCTTCTTCATTCAAGCAGCCAGAAGCATTCGTATTAACAGAAGATGGATTCATAGGGTCATTTAAGTAATCACAAATACTTTGGACAGAACAATCCGACAACAGATCAGAGCCGTATAAAAATAAGTTACTAATAGTAGATGGATCAATGTTTTGAAGTCCATCTAAACTTGTCAATAAATTGTTATTAAAAATGGCTAAATATCCTCCAACAGTTTGAAGATTAATAAGATCAGCAATATTTGTTAGCAATTGATTGTTCGTGATTTCAAAATTTCCGTTAATTGTTTCTAAATTTTGAAGACCTGATAGATTCGCAGCATTTGATTTTGAAATTAAAAAATTTCCGTTTACGGATTCAAGACTTGTAAATGGAAGGGCAGTTAATAATTCATTTTCATATAAAGTGACGAATTGTTCAATGTTTTTGACATTTCCGAATCCTTGAATTTCTGTCAAGGCAAGATTAGATTTTAATTGAAAATTTCCAGTGATTGTCTCAATATTTTGAAATGCATTAATGGAAAAAAGACTATCATTATTTTCAATATAAAGATTTCCATTAAGAAAAGTACCATTGTTAAAACCTTGAATCGTTTTAAGTTGGTTGTTACCAGTACATGAAAAACCACCAGAAGAATTGCTCACATTATCAAAAATCGGTGTATGCGTAAGAAGGGTGTTATTTTCAAATGTAATATTGCCAGCAAAACTTGACAAATTTGGACAATCATTACTCATGTCCTCTATAGTACTGTTTAAAACAAATATATCACCTCCGACAAAAGTTAGCCCATCTAGTCCTTGTAAATTTTTCAATCCAAAATTTCCATCAATCGCAATGGCACCTCCTATGTAATTTAGATTGGATAACCCAGTTAAATTTTCAAAATTGGTTTGCCCATTTAAGATTAATGAACCACCAATATATTCTAAATTTTGTAGGTCATTTAAATCCTCAGAATTAAGATCACTAATTCTCAAAGAACCAAGTATAGTATCTATATTTTGGAAGGCCGCTAAATTATCAGCGCTTTCGATCATTAAAGTACCATCTATTTTATTGCAGAATGGATACTGCGCTTGAAATAAATTTAGGTCGCTTTGGGACGTAATCACAACAGAATTTATTTGACAATCTAGAATTTCATTACATTCCGATTCCACATCTTGAACAGATGTACAATTGATTCCATTTCCACTAATGGTTGCGGCTCCACCTTGTTCCAAATAGTCACAAAAATTTGGTAGATGGCAAAAACTAACATTTGGATTGTTTTCAATAATTAGATTAGAAAATGAAGTTGGGTCGATATTTACAAAAGAAAATAGGTTTAGTAAGTTTGGATTATTCGATATGTGAATATTGCCACCAACTTGTTCAACATTGGCAATCATTTCGAAGTTAAGTACATTGTTTGTTTCAATGATGATATCTCCGTTGATAGTAGTTAATGTTGGAAGGATTGGAAGTATTTCTGCAGCTGCATTGTTACGGTATTCTAAATTACCTTCTATTGTATCTAAACTATTAAATCCCCAAAGTAAACTAGCAAATGGAAACAAAAAGTCATAACCTTCAATAATTAAATTTCCTCCTATAGATTGCAAAGAAGAAAAACCATCTAAACGAACAATTGAAGGGTTATTGATGATGGAAATACTACCACTAATACTTTGCAAATTATTGAAACCCAACGTGGGCAAATTCACTTGATTGTATTGAATAAAAATATTTCCTTGCAAGTTTTCTACTTGTGCATTAAATCCTTTGTCATGGTTATAATCAAACTCATAGAATGCATCAAATTCGACATAGATATCATGATTTATGGAGGTACAATTTTTATAAATAATTTCATAATTTAAATCATCAAAAGCATTAGTAATTTCGACGTCACTTGTTGGGCAGTTGATTGGTACACAACCTACCGTAATTTCTGTAACAAGATTACATCCTGGCGCATTGTTTTCAATTGTTGCAGATCCGTTTCCAACAATATAATCGCAAAAATTGTCAAGTTGACAAATACTAAGTTGAGGGCAATCTTTAATAGTAAGATTATCAATTCCAGCAGCAGCTATGTTTTTCAATCCATAAATACATTCTAGTACACTATTATTTTGGATGACAATTGCACCATCCATTTGAAATAAACTTTCGAGTCCGTTGATGGCCATTAGTTGATCATTTCCTTCAATTATAATTTTCCCACCAATTGACTGGAGATTATTTAAGTACTTTATAGTTTGAATTCCTGAATTACCTTGAAGAATTAAATCACCTCCGATATGTTGTACATTCTGAAATGAACTTAAAAGTTGTATCGAAGAACAGAAACTTATTTGTAAGTCACCACCGATATGAGTAAGAGATTGTAAAGTGTTTGTTAGGGTAAATTGATTACTTTTCAAAATTCGAAAATCGCCTAAAACTACACTTAATGAAGTAGGTGGAAATGTTGGGGCTGTGAAGTTTCCTTGAAAAATTAAATCACCACCAATCGTATCGCATGATGATAATAAATTCAGAAACTCTGAAGTATTATTTACCGTTATGCCGTTTGGATGACAAATGGTTGCAAAGCTGTTGAGGAAGGTAAATAGTAAAATGGGTAGTATTAAATAGGGTCTCATGTGAATGCAAGGTTATAATTTCAAGATACTAAATTTTTGTAAAAAAAAACGGTCAACGGTTGATGGTAAACGATAAACGGGCAGCACGCGTGTATGTATGCACACGTGCTCCCCGTTCACCGTCAACCGTTCACCGTCAACCGTTACTTAATTCCAATCCTCAAAAACCTTATCAGACAATTCACTACCAGAAAGATCCTTATTCAAATAGAAATTATCCCATCTCAATTCACCATCTGTCATGTGATAAAAAATGCGATAATATCCATTGTCAAAATCCTGTAAGTTGAGATTAATTTGTGGTCCATTTAAACCGAAAGTTCCGACTTGTGATTCGTCCAATTGCGTTTGATCATACATGATAGCGCCTACTTTACTTTGAAAATCTACGTCTCCGAAATCTGTGGTTTGATTTCCAGGAAGTATCCATACCGTCTCTATAGTGTTGATTGGTGAACTAATAGTTACAACACTATTCGCTGGGTTTGGATAAATTGAACTGTCTTCATTTTTGATATTGGGATTTCCTACAGTACCAATTAGACTAGCATTTTCATCTCGCAGTTGCAATCCAGTTACAATGTCAATGTCAGAAAATAGAGCTGTTGAATCTGGGTCTGTGTTTGGTGTGACATTATCATCATCGCCACAGGCAAAACAAAATAACAACACAAATACATAAATAAAGTTTCTCATGACCATTTGATTTTTAAGGTTATAAAATTCGAAAAAAAAAGGCGTAACAAAAAGTGTTACGCCTAGCCTTCAATATAATTCTCTCGTATTATTTCTTTATTTCTCTATCAAAATAGTATCAGCTACTTTTTTGTAAAGAATACCATTCTCTTTGGATGAATTCATTTTGTCAACAATGAAAATTCCTGCGAAACGAAACTTGTCATCTCCTTTGTAGTCTTTCAATCGTGCAAAAACCACACGTTGCATTCCTTCTTCCATCATTTTTTTCAACTTTGCTTTTTGTGTTCTTGATGAAAACCAAGTTTCGATTAGAAGCGAACCATCATTATTTAATCGGATGTCTCTTTTCTCAGATCGTTCGAAAGGAGCAAACCAAAGTTGTTGTTTCGCATTTAATGCATTGTCAATAAATTCTTTTTTGCACTTCTTTTTTTGATGACCAAAACAGTTGACGATGTCGACTATTTTTTTGAAAGAAGGTTGTCTGCTAGTTGATATGTAATCAATTCTTTTAGATTCTGAATTCGGCATTTGGAAATCAAAGTTGTTTGAACTTTGAAAAATGCAAAAATCAATCCACAACTTTGAAAGTTGTGCGCCTATTTAATTGGTGCTCTTCTTCACTACATCTATTGCATTGACAGTCAGTCCGTAAACGGTCTTTTCCATAGCCAACTGCTGATAATCTTGTAGGTTGAATTCCTTTGGTAATTAAATAATTGACTGCAGATTCTGCTCTTTTTTGAGACAGCGATTTATTGTAACCATCGGCTCCTCGACAATCAGTGTGTGCCGAAAGTTGGATATTTAATTGAGGATTTCTGACGAGAATTGTTGCCAGGTTATCAAGTGATCTGGTAGCGTCTGATCGGATATCTGATTTGTCATAATCGTAGTATATATCTTCGAGTACAATTTCCTTATTCTTGAAAATTTTATCTAACACTATTTCTACTTCGAATTCTTGTGTCGGGTTTATTGGATCTTTTCCGATTCCTTTGGAGGAGAATCGACCGTCGCCGGTTAGGTAATTTGATTTCGTAGCATTAAATGAATAGTCCGTATTGTCTGTCAATTCGATAGTAAATAATCCATCATCACCGACCGTAAAGGTTTCTCTTTTTCCATTAAAAGTTGCGGTAACCTGACTTCCGGGCAAAGGACGTTTTCCTAACATTTTGCTTTCAGGATTATTGGGGTCTTGAAAAATCTTTTCAACGACATACCCATTTAAGATCATTTTATAAACAATCGGTTTTGGTTTTACAGGTTCAGGTTTTTTAGGATCAGGTTTAGGAATTTCGACAACAGGTGGTTCTACAAAACGCTTTTCAAATTTATAAATATCATCATTACCACTTCCACCTGGACGAGAAGAACTGAAATATCCGGATTGTAAAACACCTTCTTCATTGGCCGAACGATCAATAATAAATGCAAAATCATCTGCACCAGAATTAATCGGCGACTTCAAATTATGAATTGGACTCCAAGTGTCTTTATCCATTTTGAAAGTTCTAAAAATATCCAATCCACCCATTCCTGGATGTCTGTCTGACGAAAAGTATAAAGTGTCTCCATCAATTACTGGAAATTTTTCATTCCCTTCCGTATTTACAGATCGTCCCAATACCATTGGAGGATCCCAACCATCAGGATTTCGGTCACTTCGATAGATGTCATAACCACCCCAGCCATCAGAATGGTTGCACGAAAAATAAAGCACACTTCCATCAGCTGAAAGAGTAGGATGTGCATAATTGGCTTTGTCTTCGATAAAATTTAACTTAATAGGAATCGACCAAGATTTGCCTTGACGAGTACTGGACATCAGTTTGCAATGCAAGTCTCCATCCACTTCAGAATAGCAACGAGAAAAAATTACTTCCGTAAAATCTTCATTGAAAGTAATCGTGCCTTCATTGTTTTTAGAATTAATTTTATCATCAAAAGGGGTTACCTCATTGGAGGCTGGATCAAAAAAATAGAGATTGGAATAAAAATTTCCGGTCCACTTATATTCACTTGGTTCAACACCCATTTTTCGATCTGAGGTGAACACCATTTTTCCATCTTCAAAAAGGGTAGGAGCATATTCTGCTTTTGAAGTATTCAGCGGTAATTCTAACAAGGTATATTCTCCTAGTTTTCCATCCTCAATCCAAGCCTCTGATATTTTGCAAGCTGTAATTTCACGTCGATATTCGTAAGGACTTCCAATTTCCAAACCCAATTCTTTGAACGCATCTTTTGCTTCTGGATAACGCTGTGCTTGTTTCAATCCAAATGCATATTGCTTCATCGCATCAATCCCATATTGATTGTCCATTGCTTTTTTATACCATTCTAACGACTGTTCTGGTTGATTCATTCTACGATAGGATTCACCGATTAGAAAAGCGATTTTTCCTTTTTCAACACGCGATTTTTCTTTATCATATTCAGCAGGTAGCATCTCAGTTGCGACACTAAATTGTTTACGCGCAAAAGCAGTACGTCCGTCTTTTATCTTTTCAGTAAAACTACAGGAGTATATGGTTGAAAGAATTAAGAATGTTAACAGTGTGTAGATTCGGTTCATGTTATTCATATTCGATGAGATTGGAAGTGAATAATTACTCCACATTTAACGGAAAATTCGGGTAGTTTGTTGCTTTGATTATTGGAGTTGCTCTCAGAGGGTTTTCACAAATAAGAGAAGTTTAGATTAAGTTAGAAATTTAAACAACTATTTAAAAAAGATGGAATACCTTTCAGAGAGCTAGGAAACAAAAAAGGCCGCCCAAACGGACGACCTTCTTATATCTAAAACATCGATTAAAAAACCGATTATTTATTTTTCTGTAGTACTAGTGCTTGCTCTAGAGAAAGCTGACTTCTTCTTGCTTTTCTTAACAGTTCTAGGAGTCATATCGATATCTCCAGATAAATCTGACATCACCGGAGTTGCAATAAATACTGAAGAGTAAGTTCCTACAAGGATACCAACCAACAATGCAAATGCAAATCCTTTAATAGATCCACTTGAGAAAATGAACAACATGAAAACCACAAATAAAGTGGTTAATGAAGTAATCAATGTTCTACTGATCGTACTGTTAACAGCCAAGTTGATAATCTCTTCTTTAGACTTTCCAACATAGCTACCCATAAATTCACGAATACGGTCAAATACAACCACCGTATCATTAATTGAGTATCCAATTACGGTCAAAATCGCAGCGATGAATGCTTGGTCAATCTCCATTGGGAAAGGTAAAATTCCGTGGAAAATTGAGAACAAACTCAATACAATCATAACATCATGGAATAAGGCTGCAACCGCACCCATTGAGAATTGCCATTTGTTGAATCGAATAAAGATGTATAAGAAGATCAATAACAATGCAAACACTGTCGCCCAGATTGAACTGGTCTTGATATCATCTGCAATCGTTGGACCTACTTTACTTGAACTAGTAATATGTGTTCCAGTACCATCCGGCGCTTTGAATTGAGCTTCATTTAAAGTACCACCAACGGCAGCTTTAACACCTGCATAAAGTGCATCTTCAAATTTTCCTTGAGCACCTTCAGAATTATCAGCAACCAAATAAGAACTCACAACATTAAAAGTGTTGTCCGTATCGACAGACTTCACAACTGGAGCTTCTCCAAAAGTAGTTGTCAATGCATCTCTTAATGCTACTTGATCCATATTTTGATCGAACTGAATATTGTATGAATATCCACCTTCGAAATCAATTCCTAAATCAAACCCTCTAACAAAGAAAGAAGCTAAACCAGCAAGGATAATTAAACCAGATGCCATGTAAGCACCTTTTCTTTTTCCTAACCAGTCGATGTTCATGTTGGAGAACCAGCCTTTAGAAGCACCAGTCCAGAAACTCAACTCTTTATTAGTATTGCTTTCACGTCCTAACCACCATTCGATAATCATACGACCAACTAAAACGGCCGTAAATAAAGAACAAAGGATACCGATAATTAATACCGTTGCGAAACCTTTAATAGGTCCCAAACCGAAGTAGAAAAGTACGCCAGCAGTTAACAATGAAGTTACGTTGGCATCAATAATTGCTGAGTAAGAGTGGTCAAAACCATCCCGTACTGCCATCAAAGTAGATTTTCCAGCTCTCAATTCTTCTCGAATTCTTTCGTAGATAATTACGTTGGCATCTACCGCCATACCGATTGTTAGTACGATACCTGCGATACCAGCTAAGGTCAATACCGTTCCAAATGATGCCAATGCAGCAAGTATGAAAAAGATATTTAAGAACAAAGCTAGGATGGAAACAACACCTCCACCACCATAGTAGAACATCATAAATAACAATACCAACCCGAAACCAATAAATAGTGCTCGTAAACTACGAGTAATATTTTTTTGTCCCAAAGAAGGTCCAACTACTTGTGACTGAATAATCTGAGTCTTTGCTGGCAATTTACCAACCTGTAAGATAGAAGCTAGGTCTTTACCTTCTGTCAAACTGAAGTTACCAGTAATAGAAGAATTACCACCCGTAATTGCATCATTTACACGAGGAGCTGAAACAACTCTATCATCTAAAAGAATCGCAATTTCACGATTGTTATCTTGTGCAGCTTTAGTCGTCATGTCACCCCAAATCTGAGTTCCTTTCTGATCCAAAGACAGACTTACAGCTACCTGACCAGACTCATCTGGATTGGCACTTGCATCTTCTACACGATCACCTTCAAGTGGCGCATTATCTTTACCACGTGTCTTCTTGATTGCGTATAATTCGTACAACTTAGTTTCCGCTTTCGTTTCATAATCTTGAAACGGTTTAGCAGCCCATCTGAATTCAAGATCCTTTGGGAAAAGTGCCTTGATTTCTGGACGATCTAGGTAACCAGGTTTGTACAACTTGTCATTTTTGTCCAACGTAGATTTAATAAGATTCATCTTATTTTTCTCCGCAGTCCCCATTACAGCTAGCGAGTAATTTAATTGTTGACCACCTGCTGCCATGTTTGGCTGGAAGTTAGAAAACAACGGTCCACTATTTGAGAAAGGATCTACTTCAGCAGGGCGCTGCGTAATATTCATAGATGAATCTACAGCAGTACCATTTTCATCGAAATTAGTAGTCCAAGTAGTATCATTAACCATCACCGCTTCATTCTCAGTCGTCTCTTCACCACCAGCTAATTTCTTATCAGCAGCTTGAAAAGCAGACATTACTCCTGGATCAATCGCGCGGAATACATTCCAAAATTCAAGTTTTGCAGTAGCAGAAATATAATCACGTGCACGTTGTGGGTTATCAATACCTGGTAATTCAACATTGATGATATCACGTGCTGCATCCAAAGTAACATTCGGCTGAGCAACACCTAATCTATCGATACGATCTTTCAAACGTTTGAAAGTCAAGTCAACTGTTTCATTCGCTTTTTCACGAATCAATTTGACAACTTCGCTATCCGTAGTTTCAAAGTTAATAACATCTCTAAGTCCTTCATTTCTTGCGAAAATAGGTGCTAATTTTTTTCCTTCTGTATTTCCAACAAAAGAATCAGCGAATAGAGTCACATAATCAGACTGAGTACTTTGAAGTGCTTTGTCTGCATTATTTAGTGCAGCTTCAAATGTTTTATCAGTCGAATAATTGGAGAGTGCCATTATAAAATCACGGAGGTTCACTTGTAACACTACGCTCATTCCTCCTGAGAGGTCAAGTCCGTAATTCAATTGTCTCTTTTTCAGCTCTTCATAAGAGAAATCTTTCAATAATGGAATTGAAAAGATTGTCTCACTCGACATAGAGTCGAGGAAGGCTGCTCTTGCTTCTTTTTTCGTCGCGCTTCGATTGTCTTCTGACACCGCTAAGCTCATTGCTTCAGCATGTGCGTCTGCGTTCTTTTCTACACTTCTAGTAGGAAGTACATAAATGAACTGCATGATGCACACGATTGCCATCACAACTAGGAAAAATTTTACAATGCCTTTGCCTTGCATTTCGATTAAGTTTACTTTATTTAAAAAATTTGTTAAAAACTCCGCAAATATACGCCTTTTTACTTGGACTTTTACGCATAATTCTGTGATGAATAATGCAAATGATGTTAAAGCGTACTTTGCTGATAACCAAACGGTTTACGATAATATCAAAGAATAGTTCTATGTATAGCGTGTTTATTTGTAAATTTCGCCTTTTGGAGGTATTTTCGTCCGCAATTATAACAGAATATCGAACACTATTAATCATAAATAAAAAATAGAACCAAATGGGACTTTTTAGTTTTTTAAAAAAGGCGGGAGCCAATGTGCTCTCCAATAAAGCTGCAAAAGCAGTAAGAACGCCTGAAATCATAGCGATGGAAGCGGAAATTTTGCGCAAACAAAAGTTGATGTTGCTAAATGGAGTAGTATCTGGAATGAAATCTAAAATCAAAAACTTCGAAATCGACCTAAACGATGATCGAGTAACTGTATATGGCCAAGCGCCGTCTATGGCAGTTAAAGAAAAAGTCATCCTAGCTTTAGGTAATGTGGGCGGTATTGCAGCCGTAGATGATCGTATTTCTGTGGTAAAACCAGCTCCAGAATCTATATTTCATGAAGTGAAAAAAGGAGATACACTAGGAAAAATTGCAGCGAAGTACTACGGAGATGCCAAAAAGTATAACAAGATTTTTACAGCAAATAAGCCAATGTTGAAAGATCCTAACAAGATTTATCCTGGTCAGAAATTGAGAATTCCTCAATAGATTTTATCAGAATCAATAGAAAAAGGGAAGATTTGTAATGAATTTTCCCTTTTTTTACACATGAGAAGCACAGACATTCTTTCTGTGCATTTAAGTTACACAGACATTCCTGCCTGTACAAAGTCCTAAATTCAAAAACAGACAAGATGTTTGTTCAACTTTTCGATTGATACTTTACACATAAAGCCATGTGTAAAATCCCAATTTTCGATTGATAAATTAGCATAAATGTCTTTGTTTATGTTCAAATCCTACCTGATATTTGAACTATACTCATCAAACAATAAAATTTAAGATCATGAAATTAAAACATCTCTTTCTCTCGCTTATCCTAATTACCTATTTCCTCCCAACTGCTTTTTCTCAAAATTGTACGGTTGATTTGATTTCCGATTATGGAGTCCTGATTATTATCAATTTGCAACAAGATGCTAACGCAAAACTTTTTGATTCCAATATTCAATCTGTTTGGGGTTGTGATCCTTGGAATGGATCTCCATGTGGCGTCGATGAATTGGTTAATGGATTAATTTCTGGAGATACTTATTATCTAAGTGTTCAATCCAATACCTGTGACGAGTGGATACCTGTTGTTATTAATGGAGTAGGACCTGTTGCCACTTGTTCAGATGGAATTCAGAATCAAGGTGAAGATGGGATTGATTGTGGTGGACCTTGCGCGCCTTGTCAAATTAGTGAGTGTAATGTTATTGCAACTTCGGAAAATGGAGCCATTCAAGTAAGTGGATTGACTGCTGATGCGAATACGAAACTATTTGATGCTAATATTAGTTCAGTTTGGGAATGTAATCCTTGGAATGGATCTGCATGTACGGAGAATGCGGTCATTACAGGATTAACAACTGGAGATACCTATTTCCTAAGTGTTCAATCTACTGTTTGTGCAGAATGGATTCCTGTAACCGTTCAAGGTGATATTGGTTGTCCAGATACAGATGGAGACGGTGTATGTAATGATGTTGATTGTGATCCAGAAAATCCAGCATTCCCTGGTGTGCCGGGAGCATCTTGTGATGATAACGAACCGCTAACTGAAAATGATGTCATTTCTGCAGATGGTTGCTCTTGTACAGGTGTAATTATTGAACCGATGGAATGCGATGTCAATGCAACCCCACTAAACAATTCTATTACAGTGACCGGTTTGTCAGCGGATGCCAATACAAAATTATTCGATAGTGCATATAATGTTGTATGGAGTTGTGATCCTTGGAATGGTGCGCCTTGTTCTTTTGCAGAAACAATTTCTAGCTTGCCCGGAGGCGCCACTTATTTCTTAAGTGTTCAATCAAGCACCTGCGATGTATGGCTAGAAATAATGACCGAAGGAAATGTAGATAACAATGAATGCTCAGAGTCGTTAGGTGAATATATGTCAACAGAATGTGTTGAGTTTTTAGAAAATGGAAGTGTACGTATCGTTGTAGAAACCGCTGAAAATCAGTATAGTAGAGAATGGTTTGATGAATTTGGCGAGTATATTTCTTCTACTCCTGTGACCCTTGCCAACTCTTTAGCTATTGAAGGAGATCGAATTATTGAAAGAAATTCTTTTGGTAATATTGTTAGAGATGTACCAATTGATCCTGATATTCTAACAATGTATAGTCAATCCGGAGGAAAAATAAGAGCAGTAACTCGACATGATTTCAATCAATATGCTTTGGTCGGAAGTGTGCCTGAAGGAGGTGCAGGAAATGAACCTTTTTTTGATTTAATATACGGACATTTGATTAGTGCAGGGACAGGTCTTGAAAATTTCACAAATGTTTTTTTTGAAATTGATTACACACAACAAGATTATGAAGTGTACGGTGAAAATTTTTATACGATTGAAGGAATTATTTCAATCGCAAATGGAAATGGTCCTGTAGGTTTTCAAGTTTATTTAGAGCAATATCCGTCAGGTATAATCACTGATTTCCCAAGTGAAATTAGACGTTTCGATTTAACGGAAGACTTTTTTGCTGTCAATGAAACCGTGATAAAAAGTAATGCTAATGACGCTACTTTTATAGACCTAGAAATAGAAGAAGATTTATGTGATGAAGACAGATTTCAAATTACTTGTTACTCCAACAATCTTGATAGCGGATTTGAAGAAACCATTGTTGAGCGAATTGATCACGGTTATTTCCAACCTTTCCTGAGATCAAGAATTACCACCACTTCAACAGGTGATGGAGGAACCGAAACCTATCTTTTAGAAACAGATTATGTTTTGTCTGAATTCAATATTCAACTTTTTGCTAGCGGACCAGAAAGTGAGGGTTTATTTCCTGGAGAATTTGCTTACGGTCGGGTAGATGATGCTGGAAATTTCACAATTGATGGATATATTGAATTGAATGAGCCACCTGTCAGTGCTTTTCAAAATTTTGACGGAACCTATAATATTGTAACAGAAGAAAATGATAATCTAACATGGTATACTACAAATTGTGAAGAAATGCCAAATAATGATATTCAAAGCTTAGAAGCAGAAAAGGTAGAAAATGCAATTACAATAAATAATTTGTTCCCGAATCCAACTGTCAATGAAGTTTTCCTAAAATTGGAAAGTAAAACGAATACAGGCGCAAAATTGAACATTTATGATGTTGCTGGTAAATCAGTATTGACAAAAACTGTTGATCTAGAAATCGGATTGAATGCTATTGAGCTAAGTACCGCTCACCTTAAAACAGGAATGTATAATTTGGTTTTAAGCGTTGATGAAGGACAAATTCAATCCACAAGATTTGTGAAAAATTAATAATTGTTCAAAACGAAAATGAGTTACTAGTCAGCCTCTTTCTAGTGATAGTGCTAGCCAGAAGTTTGTAACTCGAACCCTATCTTTAAACCTGTTTTAAAAAAGTCCATCTTGATTTTCAAGGTGGACTTTTTTAATAATTCTTCAAAAAAAGAATACAAATACCTGCAATACCCCGTCACAAATAACGCTCCTCCTTAGCAAAATTTATCTCATTCTTAAACCAAATTTGGTGTTGTAACGTAACCTCTTCTCGTCCCCGGATATCTACATCCCGAAACTTTGATTGATAGATTGAAAAATGTTTTAGGTTTCATTCTCATCTCTACAACTTTTTTTTGAAATATCATTTAATTTAAAAATTAAAGCTCATGAATTTTAAGCAATTCTTCATAATCCTAATCCTATTTTGCAGCATCGCACCTTCCGTTTTTAGTCAAGATTGTAACGTGAATATGACATCGCAAAACGGCATACTGACAATCAACAATTTAGAACAAGATGCTAACGTCAAACTTTTTGATTCCAACATTCAAACAGTTTGGAGTTGTGATCCATGGAATGGTTCTCCTTGTAGTGTAAATGAACAGGTGAATGGTTTAGCGGTAGGGAGTACCTATTACTTAAGTGTTCAATCAAACAATTGTGCTGAATGGTTGCCTATAGTTATTAACGGAGATTCAACAATACCAACCTGTTTTGATGGAGTTCAAAATCAAGGAGAAGAAGGAATTGATTGTGGTGGACCTTGTACTGCTTGCCCGGTTGTTTCATGTAATGTTCAAGCAATTTCTGTTGATGGTGATATTCAAATTGAAGGATTACCATCAGCTGCAAATGTGAAATTATTTGATGCAAATAATAATTCAGTATGGGAATGCAATCCATGGAGTGGATCTCCTTGTCCAAGTGATGTGAATATTCCAAATTTGACAATTGACGCAACTTATTTTCTAAGTGTTCAAACAGATAATTGTGAAGACTGGATTCCAGTCGAGATCGTTGGTCAACCAGTGGTTTGCGAAGTTACTGCAACTTCTATGAATAACTCAATTGTTATTACTGATTTGACAGCAGAATCAAACGCTAAGCTTTTTGATACCCAACTTAACGTTGTATGGAGTTGTGATCCATGGAATGGAACGCCTTGTTCTACAACTGAAACAATAACTGATTTACCAAATGGAGGCACTTATAATTTAAGCGTCCAATCTAGCACTTGCGATGAATGGTTGCCGTTTATGATTGAAGGAGAAACGCTTAGCAGTGAATGCACAAAATTTTTAGGAGACTTTTTGGCTGCAGATTGTTATGAGTTTTTGGAAAATGGAGGGTTGAGAGTGAATGTAGAAACAGTAGATGGCGAATATAATAGACTATGGTTTGATGAATTTGGTGAATTTATATCATCATCCCCGGTAACTAAAGCAAATTCTGTAGCAATTGTAGGGGATCGAATTATTGAAAGAAACTCTTTTGGAGTGATAGTAAGAGATGTTCCAATCGATCCATCAATTGTAACAATGTATAGTCAATCTGGTGGAAAATTAAGATCAGTTGCTCCGTTTCAAGGAAATAAATTTGTTGTAGTTGGTGGTGTGCCAGAAGGTGGAGCTGGAAATGCACCTTTTTTAGATAAACTATATGTGCAGGTAATTGGTGCAACAGGTGATTTAGAATCTTCGGTTGCATTTGGTGAGGTTCAATATACAGACCAAGATTATCAATTCTTAAGTGAAAATTTTTACAATATAGCTGGAGTTATTCCGGTTGCACAAGGAAATAATGGTGGTCGAGCATTTGAAATTTATCTAAAAAAATATGACACTGGATTGCTCTCTGATTTTTTTGGACAAATCATTAGATATGATTTAAATGTAAATTTTGAAGTAATTAACGAGGAAGTATTGGTAGATAATAATAGCATAAATACCTATGTTGATTTAGTGGTAGAAGCAGATCTTTGTACTGAAAATAGATTTAGAATTATGTCTTTTTCTTCTGACATAGAAAGTGGATCGACGCTGTCAGAAGTCGAGACAATTGATCATGGATTCTTCCAGCCCTTTTTAAGATCTAATATTAGAACTTTGGCTGACGGTACAACTAATGAATATCGTTTGGAAAATGATTACATATTAAGTAGTGGAAGTATTCTTGTTGTTGGTGACTCGGAACCTAATACGCCTTTGTTTCCTGGGGAATTTACTTTTGGGACCGTTGATTTTAGTGGAGCCTTTACTCCAGAGGGAACTATTGAACTTAATGAACCACCTGTAAGTGCATTTAAAAATTTCAATGGAACTTACAACTTTGTTACAGAAGAAAATGGAGACCTAACATGGTACACTACAAATTGTGAAGAAATGCGTGAGGAAAGTACTCCACAAAGTTTTGAAACTGAAAAAGTCGAAAATGCATTTACACTTAACAAACTGTTTCCAAATCCGGCAAATAGTGAAATCTTCTTAAAAATAGAAAGTACGAATGAAGCAGCTGTTCTAGTAGAAGTGAATGATATGATTGGTAGAAAAGTAATTTCTAAAAAACTTGATTTGGAAATAGGAACAAATTCATTTGAATTAAATACCGAACAACTCAATACCGGAATATATAACTTAGTGGTGTCAGGTCTTGATAATCAATTGCAAACTCAAAGATTCATAAAGGAATAATACGATACTGCCAATTTTATGAAAAAAAGCCCAAATTGATATTTCAATTTGGGCTTTTTTTGTTGATAAGTTCTACAAAAAATCATCATAAATCATTGATTATTAATTATTTAATGTAATAATGTGTGTATTTTTTTATAACAAATTGAATTTTTTGTTATTCTTCTTTATAAAACCGCTTAATACCTTCAATTATTAAATTCAAATGCAGCGTTTTTACGCTACGGTTGTATTAATAGTAGCAATCAATTTTCGCATTCATTGAAAATTCTTTGTGAAACTTAAATTAAGAAGCTTTCTAAAATATAATTAAGGTGTGCACTACTAAGGTGTCGATCATTCATTTGATTGGCACCTTTTTTTGAAGAAAACTCGGTCAATACCTACCTATTTAAGAGTATTTGTCAAGTAGCTAAAAATTCTTATCTTGTAACAGCTTACAGCCTAACTTTTTGGCTCAAGAATTTTCATATCTCGCTACTATTTATCTACAATTAAGGGTTTTACAAATTAAATATTTTAATCATGTCAAGATGGTTTCTGATTACGCTATTCTTCCAGATAGTAATTGTTGCAATTACATCCGGTGCTCCAATATGGGAAGCGGATTGGGACAACGATGGTTATCCAGTTGGCATTGACTGTAATGACTTTGATTTTTTCATCAATCCGGGTGCTACGGAAATTCCAAATAATGATGTTGATGAAAATTGCGATGGAATTATTTTAATAATTGATGATGATTTTGACGGTTATAATTCTGATGAAGATTGCAATGATCTTGATTTTAATATCAATCCAGGAGCAACTGAAATTCCCAACAATTCTATTGATGAAAATTGTGATGGAATAACTTTGGTAATTGACGACGATAATGATGGCTTTAATTCCGACCAAGATTGTAATGATAATAACCCTGATATTAATCCTAGTGCAACCGAAATTCCAAACAACGGAATTGATGAAGATTGCGATGGTGTAGATACGGTTACAGACAATGATAATGATGGATACTCATCCAATGAAGATTGTAATGACAACGACCCAAATGTAAATCCAGGTGCTACTGAAATTCCAAATAACAGTACAGATGAAGATTGTGATGGAATTGTACAGATTATCGACAATGATAATGATGGCTTTAATTCGGACTTCGATTGCGATGACAACAATCCCAATATTAATCCTGGTGCGAATGAAATTCCAAACAACGGGATCGATGAAGACTGCAATGGTTTTGATGAAGTGATCGATCAGGATAATGATGGGTACAATTCAAATGAGGATTGTGATGATAACAATGCAAATGTAAATCCCGGTCAAAATGAAATCCCAAATAATGATATCGATGAAGATTGTGATGGAATTGCACTAGTTATTGACCAAGACAATGATGGTTATAATTCAGATGAAGATTGTAATGACAATGATGGAAATATCAATCCAGGGGCTACCGAAATTCCAAATAACAACATCGATGAAAATTGCGATGGAAACATTTTAATTTTTGATCAAGATAATGATGGCTACAATTCAGATGAAGATTGCAATGACCTATCGGCTAGTATTAATCCTGGCGCAACCGAAATTCCAGGAAATGGAATAGATGAAGATTGCGATGGAATGGATGGAACCGTAGATGCAGATGGTGATGGTTTTGATTCGACGGTTGATTGCAACGACAACGATCCCAATATCAATCCTGGTGTCCCTGAAATCGTCAATAATGATATAGATGAAAATTGCGACGGAGAAGCACTAATTATTGATAATGACAATGATGGTTACAATTCTTCAGAAGATTGCAATGATAACAATCCGAATATAAATCCTGGTGCAACCGAAATTCCAAATAACAACATCGATGAAGATTGTGATGGAATGGCTCAAATTGAAGATGCAGATAATGACGGATACAACTCATCTGCGGATTGTAACGACTCCAATCCTAATATCAATCCCGGTGCCACTGAAATTCCAAATAATGACATAGATGAAGATTGTGATGGTGTTGCACAAGTGATCGATCAAGATAATGATGGCTACAATTCGGATGAAGATTGCAATGATAATAATCCAAATATAAATCCAGGTGCCACCGAAATTCCAAACAACGGAATCGATGAAGATTGTAATGGAGCAGATACGGTTATAGATGGGGATGGTGACGGTTATAATTCAGATGAAGATTGTAACGACACCAATCCGAATATCAATCCAGGTGCCACCGAGATTCCAAATAATAATGTAGACGAAGATTGTGATGGCATTGCACAAGTGATCGATCAAGATAATGATGGTTATAATTCAGATGAAGATTGTGACGATAACAATGCAAATGTAAATCCCGGTGCTACCGAAATTCCAAATAATGGTATCGACGAAGATTGTGACGGTGTAGCACAAATAATAGATGCTGACAATGATGGTTTCAACTCAGATGAAGATTGTAATGATGCCAATCCAAACATTAATCCCAATGCAACCGAGATTCCAAATAATAATGTTGATGAAGATTGCGACGGCACAGCACAAGTAATAGATGTAGATAATGATGGGTTTAATTCAGATGAAGATTGTGATGACAGCAACCCAAATATTAATCCCAACGCTACTGATATTCCTAACAACGGAATTGATGAAAATTGTGATGGTGTAGATACTGTTATAGATGTAGATAATGATGGTTTTAACTCAGATGAAGACTGCAATGACAATGATCCGAATATCAATCCAGGAGCTATGGAAATTCCGAACAATGGAATTGATGAAGATTGTGATGGCTTCGATTCAATTGTAGATCTTGATAATGACGGGTACAATTCAAATGAAGATTGTGATGATACAGACCCTAATATTAACCCTGGAGCAACCGAAATTCCAAACAACGATATCGACGAAAATTGTGATGGTGTTCTAGTAATTATCGATCAGGATAGCGATGGCTACAATTCAGATGAAGACTGCAATGATAACAATCCAAATATTAATCCTGGTGCTAATGAAATTCCAAATAATTTTACAGATGAAAACTGTGATGGATTTATTTTAATCATTGATGATGACAACGATGGATTCAATTCTGATGAAGATTGTGATGATATGAATCCAGCAATTAATCCAGATGCTATTGAAATTCCGAATAATGGCATCGACGAGGATTGCGATGGAATGGATGAGATCACTAGCATTGATGCAGATAACGATGGCTATAATAATGATGTCGATTGCGATGATTCAAATCCAGATGTTAATCCGGGAGCAATAGAAATAGCTAACAATGACATTGATGAAGATTGTGATGGTATTGTTTTATATCTAGACATTGATCAGGACGGTTATACTTCGGAATTTGATTGTGATGATTTAAATCCAAATATCAATCCAGGTGAAATCGAAATTCCAGACAATGGCATTGACGAAGATTGTGATGGTGAAGACTTGAGTTTAAGTATTCATAATTTGAATGGAATTGAAATTTCACTTTATCCCAACCCAGTATTTGATTTCATGAGGATAGAGAAATTATCAGACAGAAACTTGAATTTTGAGTTGAAAACAACCAATGGAAAAGTGTTGCAAAGTGGGGAGCTGACAAATCTAGAGACGGTGCTTGATCTACAATCGCTCCCAAGTGGAATCTACTTAATTTACATTATTGACTTAGATAAGAATAATTTTATTACTCAAAAAATAATTAAAATATAACAATATAAATGTAAAGAGGCAATACATTTTAGTTGTACGAATAAATCCTAAGAAATGAAATTCATCCCTTTACCTCAAAGGTGGCTACAGGTCATCTTATTCTTTCTCAGCATTCAAATGCTGACTGCCCAATGTTTGCCTGATGGTCTTTTGATTACTCGGCAAGGTCAAATTGACAGTTTTTCAATAGTCTACCCAGGCTGTACGGATGTAATAGGTTCTATAAATATCAATGGCGAAACGAATGCGATCACCGATCTGTCAGGTTTGAGTGAAATTGAATCGATTGGTAACAACTTAATTGTTTTTCGTTGTGCTGAATTACAAACACTCAATGGGCTTGAAAATTTAACAAGTATCAATGACTCTTTATTGATAGAAGAAAATCATCAACTCACTACTATTGCTGGAATTAGTAATTTGATGTCAATTGGACACAGTATCATTATTGGTGAAAATGAATTGTTAGAAAATTTATTACCGCTTTCCAATATATCTGGTGAACTTGAAATTTTAAATATACGCAATAACCATGCTTTGGTCGATTTGAGTGGTTTAGATAATATAACTACAATCAATTATTTATTACTAATATTGGTGAACAATGAGCTTACTTCCTTAACAGGTTTAGAGGGAATCACCTCTGCTGGTTTTGGAACCTTTATCACTTTAAACAATAAAATTACGAATTTGCAAGGATTGAATAACTTGCAATCTTCAGGATACTTATATATTCAAAACAATGGATCGCTAACAAGTTTAGATGGTATTGAGAATTTGACTTCTCTAACTAGCTTTTTGTCTCTAAGTGATAACGGAATCCTGACAGATTTAACTGGTTTGTCAAATTTATTGTCAATTGGATCTTATATAGAGATTGTAAACAACAATTCACTTACAAGTCTTGTTGGCCTTGAAAATATTGACCACAACACTATTAGTTCAATATTGTTACTTAACAATCCCATGTTGTCTGATTGTGCAATTGAAAGTGTTTGTAATCATATTGCAGGTTTACCTCCTTTTAGTGGCGGAATTACTAACAATGCGACCAACTGCAATACAACTGGAGAAGTTCAAGAACAATGTCCCATCTTGCCAATCGATGCTGACAACGATGGATTCACAGAAGAGGAAGATTGTGATGATACCAATGCCGCTATCAATCCAGATGCAATAGAAATTCCAAACAATGAAATCGATGAAAATTGCGATGGCGTGGTCTTTATAATTGATGTCGATGAAGATGGTTACCATTCAGATGAAGATTGTGATGACAATAATGCTTTTATCAATCCAGGAGTGATGGAAGTGCCAAATAATTTAACGGATGAAGATTGTGATGGAATTGTATTAATCATTGATGAAGATATGGATGGCTATAATTCGGATGAAGATTGCAATGATGATGATCCAATGATTTATCCAGGTGCTGATGAAATTCCAAACAATCAAATTGACGAGGATTGTGATGGAGAAGATTTGATAATTGATGCAATTGATGAAACAAAAGAGATTCAAATTCTCATTGTTCCGAACCCATTTAACGAATCCATAATTGTAGAAATTAACAATATAAATACAGCTCGATGCAGAGTCATTGAAAGTAGTGGAAAGGTTGTTTACAATCAACAACTTGAAAAAATTAACAAAATTAATACAAGCAAATTTCCAAAAGGGATTTATATTGTTGAAATAATAAATCAAGCAGGTGATCTATTACTTTTTGAAAAGCTTGTTAAGATTTAATAGGAAATTTATTAGCAAAAAAACAACAATACATAAGCATAGAAATTGTACTAAAAATTCCTAGATGAAACATATCATTTTGTTCTTCATTCTTTGTTTTACTGGACTTGTCACTTCTGATCTTTACAGCCAGTGTCCTACCCAAACTTTGATTATTACGAATCAAGCGGACATTGATAATTTTGCAACTAATTATCCTAATTGCGTGGATATGATGAATAGCGGAATTGTATTGCAAGGAAATGGAATTTTAAATTTGACCGGGTTTACTGGATTGAAATCTGTTAATCATGTAGTGCTATCTGGAACGCCAAATGTAACTAGTTTAAATGGTCTACATGAGTTAGAAAACATCAACGAAAATTTAATTTTTATCGATGTAAATATTCCTGATTTAGATGAGCTTCAAAATTTAGTTTTTCTAAAATACCTGAATGTCTCTTCTTGCTTGCTCATTACAGATATAAGTTTACCTAACATTCAGTTTGCAGAATTTATTGAGATAGGACCATGTGAATCTTTGCAAAGCGTGTCGTTCGACAATATCGAATACATGAGTCTCTCATCTATCTCGGAATACACGATTTCAATTTATGGCTCAGATAATTTGCAGTCTGTTAGTTTTCCAAAATTACAACAAACGGAAGGGACGATTTTCGTTACACAACAACAGATTGGTTCTACTTTAAATAATTTTAATTTTGGTCAATTGACAAGCATTGGTGATAATCTTTTCTTTGTGAATCTTTCAATTCAAGATATGTCAGGGTTTCCGTCCCTGTCGACCATAAATGGAAGTATGATTATTCATTCTTGTAATAGTCTGACGACTTTGAATGGACTAGAAAATTTGACCGCTGTTGGGGAAATCATTGATTTAAATACAAATGCTAATTTAGAATTCTGTTCAGTTGAAGGGGTCTGTAATCATATTGAAATGGGATTTACAACTGAAATTTTTTTTAATGGATCAGGTTGCAACAACGAAGCAGAAATATTGGAACAATGCAATATATTACCCGATTGTAATGAAACAGATTATCAAATCATTTCCACAACGCCTACCGCTTGTCCACCTGATACATTACAGCCAGATGTGTGTCTCAATGTATGTCCATACACGCCACAAGTGTACACCATACCTAATGCAAAAGGAAATATAGAATGGACGGTCTTGGGTGCTGAGAGTTACGAAGTAATAGGTAATGAATGTATTGTTAATTGGGGTGGACCTGGAAGTGGTTTGGTGAGTGCAAAATCGGTAACTGATGAATGTGAATTTTATATTACTATTGTTGAAAATGGAGCTTTGTCATATACTTTTCAAGTAGATGGTTATACAGGACCCTATACTTATAATTGGTCAGGACCTAATGGTTTTTCAGCAACATCTCCGAACGTTCAATTTCCTGCCGAAGGGTATTATGTGTTAGAAATTACTGATTCCCAAGGTTGTGTTGAAACGAAGCCTTATAACGTCCCGTTTAATTTCCAACCAGATTGCGAAAATGAAATACAAATTTTTGCAAGCGTTTCCAATCCTAACTGTGGAGGCAATAATGGTGCAATCGATATTTCTATTCTAAATGGACAATCCCCATACACTTATGAATGGTCAGATGGCAATACAACTGAAGATATATTCGGTATTTCGAGTGGTTATTATAATGTTACCGTTACGGATTTTAATGGATGTACTAGTGTCAAAACTATCGAAGTTGATTGTGATTGTGCAGGTACAGAAATGGTTATAGCAGATATTGTTTTCTGTGATGAGTTATCAGCTCTTAATGTAAGTGTTTTATCTCCTGAACAAATTATTTCGATCACTATCTTAGGCCCTAATAATTTTGTTTCAAATAGTGTAGAAAATGATTTCTTAGAACCTGGTTTGTATGAAGTTTACATTGAGTCAACAGGTTGTAATTATTTGCGAACTGTCGATGTTCAGCCTAATCAAAATTGGGGAATAACACCAATTATTAACAATGAAAGCACGTGTGGTGCTTGTGATGGCTCTATAGATTTGACAGATTTTATTGGCTTTTTCTCTTTTATTGGTTGGTCCACTGGTCAGACTACAAATTCAATTCAAGGATTATGTGCTGGTTTTTATACAGCTCATTTTGATTCGCCAAGTGGTGGCGTTTGTAGTGTCGAATACGAAATAATATGTGATGTTGAAGAAGAGTGTCCATTCGACCTTTCCGTATGCGTTGATATTTTGGAAGAAATAGAAGCGAATATCATCACGGTTCCTGAAACAATAAATGAAGAAGTAAATATTTGCGCAGGCCAAACCGTTTATTTCGAATCTCAAAGTCCAAATGCAGAAACACATGTTTGGGATTTTGGGAATGGTGAAAGTGCTGCTGGAAATACTACCGAATTTACGTACGAAGTTGCAGGTTCCTATTTGGTTCAATTGATAGCTCGAAATGAATGTCTTTGTGCGGATACCGCAACTGTAAACATAATTGTAGAACAAGCCATTATTCCAAAATTAGATTGTGTAGGAACGGTTTGTGAAAATACCGAAGTAACTTATACAACGGATGCTTCTTGTAGTTCATATACTTGGGAAGTTACTGGAGATGGGGTAGTAACAAGCGGAGGTGGAAATACAGATGATTTTATAACAATAGACTGGGGAGTAGGTCCATTAGGCACCATTGCGCTGTCAGTAGACAATTGCACTGAAAATTATTGCATCTTTGAAAACATAACCCAAATTCCAATAATAGGAAATAATGACTTCATAAAAGGAAAAGAGGAAGTTTGCAAAGGAGCACTCGAAGTTTATACCATTACAAATTACGGAGGAGCAGATTTTAATTGGGAAGTTTCATCATATGGTCAAATTGTAAATGGACAAGGTACCAATACCGTTAGTATTCAATGGACAGATCTTGCCATTCCAAGCAATCCACAATGGGTACGGGTCTCATATGAGAATTGTTATTTAGAATGTAGTGGTAGCGATGAACTAGAAGTGATTGTTCTAGACGAATACTTCTTTTCTGGACCCATTGAAATTTGTCAAAATGGAATAGCAACTTATACTGCAGAACAACTAAGTGGTGGGCAAGCTATGGTAGATTGGGAATTAAGAGACCAAACTGGAACTGTTGTATTCTCACAAGATGCTTCCACTCAATTTAATTTCACGGCAAATGCACCAACAGGGAGTTATACGTTGCACGCAACACCTACCAATGGAGCTGATTTTTGTTCTGATAATTATCAATCCTTTATCAATATTTTGTCCATCCCGCCACCTGTATCAAATATCGAAGGTACAACTGAAATCTGTTTAGGACAAAATTATACCTATGAAGCAAACACAACTTCAACCAGCACCTCGTTGTCATGGCAAGTAAATGATGGTGGCAATACACTTGCAAAACAAGGTCGAGTGATTAATGTTATATGGAATAGTGCAGGTCCTTACTCTTTGGAAGTAGTCCAAATTGACAATGCCGATGCGGCTTGTGAGTCAAGTCCGATTCAATTAGATTTAAACGCAATTGAACCACTTCAAATATTAGGTGATCCAGATCATTGTGTTGAAAGTGTTTCTACTTTTACAACCACTTCATTTGATGATATTAGCTATGAATGGGTAGTGACACCAGCATCTGCAGCAACCATCGTTTCTGGTCAGAACACCAATACGGTTGAGTTTTTCTGGCATTCAGCGGGAAATTTTTCAGTCAGCTTAAATGCATGTGGTTTTTCGGATACCTATGCTGTACTCATTCATCCTGCTACAATTCCGAGTGTCAATCATCCAATTGAAATTTGTCCATCACAAACAGCCACGATCGCTACAACCGCTGCTTTCTCATCCTATGAATGGAAAAATGAAAATGGACTAGTTATTTCTAACAATGCACAAACTGATGTCGGCCCTGGTTACTACGAATTAATTGTGACAGATGAAAAAGGTTGTAAAGGAAATACCATTTTTAATATTGATCCAATTCCGATTCCAGAAATTGAAATTTCATCTCCTAATTTAACAACCTATTGCCCAGGAGTATTTCCGGTTCCCGTTTTATATGCGATGATTGCTAATCCACCTTTTGATTATCAGTGGTATCGAAATGGAACACCAATTTCAGGAGCAACGAATGCGCTTTATACGCCTCCAAGTGGTGAAAGTGGAATTTATACAGTGGAAGCGACCAATCAAGAAGGTTGTAGTGCATTCTCCAGTCAAATCAATGTTATATCAAGTTGTGTACCAGGGACAGGACCACCTCCTGAAATTCAATGTGTAGGTGTTGATGTTTCATTTGATATCGAAAATACTGCCTTATGTAATCAACATAATTTTTCAAATACATCTCCTAATTCGATTCCGGGAACTGTAAATTGGTCATTTGGTTTTCCAGATATCGAAGGTACTGCTATAGGCGAAAATGTTTCCTATGAATATCAAAGGGCTGGCTATTATATGGTGCTTATGTTAGCACAACATAATACAAACGGCATCGTCGAAAATTGTGGCGTCTTGCAGTTAGATTTAGTGCCAGTGGCACCTAATTTTACGGTGTTGCCTGGTTGTGTAGGAGAGCCATTGCAATTTGAAGATTTGTCTACTCATATTTCAGGGGATGGTGTTGAATCTTGGGCGTGGGATTTTGATGATGGGTCAAGTGGACCTAACAACTCATCAACATTACAAAATCCAATACATCAATATAATAATCCTGGAACTTATAATGTCTCATTGACAATTACTAGCGAAAATGATTGTGAATCAACCATCACAAAAATAGTTGAAGTACAGGATCATCCAACCCCTAGCTTTGATTTGCCGACAGCAGATTGCCAATCAGTTCCATTAAATTTTATCGCGAATGTTGGAAGTAATGTAATTGATGTCGAATGGGATTTTGGAGATCCATCCAGTGGTGATGCTAACATTTCTAACGTAATAGACACGTATCATGAATTCGCAACTCCCGGAACTTATACAATTCGTCTTACTGCCAGAACTGTTTATGGCTGTGAGGACACTTGGTTTCAACAAGTGACGGTCCAGCCCAACACACTTTCAGGTCTGATGTCCATGGAACCAGCTTCCCCAATCTGTGAAGGAACATCAACTACCATAACAGCACCTAGTGGTGGTCAAAATTACAACTGGTCAACCATGGAAAATGGACCAACTATTGAAGCATCCGAAGCTGGGACCTATGAAGTCACTATAACAGATTCAAATGGTTGCCTCTATAGTCCACCTCCGATCGTGTTGGATATTTTGCCAGTACCAGATGGGGAAATCAGGGTAGTTGAATTTGATGAATATGGTCAACCAATTGTTTTTTATTATGATAGTTATACGATTTGCGAAGGTGAAAATGTCTTTTTGGAAATTAATGAAGTCGATGGCTATTCCTATACTTGGAGTAATGGACAATCCGGTACATCCATAGAATATTCATTGGATAGAGATAATATTTTACAAGAAGGAACTTACGAATTCGATGTAATCATTACAGACGTATCTTCAGGATGTACCAATCAAGTTGGACCATTCACAGTGGAAGTAAATGCACAACCAGATCCAATTAATTTGATTTCTGACCCAGAAGGATTTATATGTGATAGCAATCCAGTCACGATTTCGATTACTAACTATAACAGTGATCTGACGTACATTTGGAATACGGGAACCATTGATGCCACTTCATTAGTAGTGGATGTTCCGGGTATCTATTATGTTCGAGGAGTGAATGCAAATGGCTGTCAAACAACGTCCAATGTGATTGAAGTAAACAAAGGTCCTGATATCAGTCGGATTCCTTCAGGTTGCCGCAAACAATGTACACCCGACACTTTGTGCTTACCTAATATGCCGACTATTGTTAGTTGGCAATGGTTCTTCAATGATGTTGCGATTCCAGCACCGGAAGGGACCGTCGATGAAATTGTTGCAACAGAAAGTGGTGATTATTATGTCGAAATGTTGGATCAATTTGGATGTACCGCTATCTCTGGTATCATGTCGTTGGACTTATTTATCGGATTGGGAACGATCAATGGCGCTATTTATTTTGATGTCAATGAAAATGGAGTTATTGATGGACCTGACACTTTAATGAGCAACCAAACTATTTTCATAGAAGGGGACAATTATAATTCATTAGCTTATTCTGATATCAATGGTATTTATACTTTTAATGATATTGAATCAGTTGACTATAACCTTTACTTTGATAGCTTAAGTTTGCCAAATGGTTGGTCTGTTATTGAGTCTATACAACAAGCAACATTAGTCGGTTGTGACGATGAAACCGAAGTCAATTGGTTAGTGACCAATCAATGTGTAGCTCAGTTTTCAACAACAACATTAGAAGCTTGTACGGGAAATTCAGTAATTTATAATAGCATGACTTTGTCAATAGATGATGTTGTAGATGTATTGTTGTTTTCAGAATTAGGTTGTGATTCTACAGTAACAGTTTCAGTAGCTGAAATATTTCCAACAACTGAAGAATTGACTTTCCAAGCATGTGAAGGCACCAATTATGAATATGATGGAGATCAAATTCCAGCTGGAACTTCTAAAGATTTTCAATATCAAAATGTCGCAGGTTGCGATTCAACATTAACAGTTCATGTGGAAGAAGTAATGATGATTACAGAAAATGTAATGGGTGAAGCATGTACTGGAAGTTTTTATGAATTCAACGATGTTCAAATTCCAGCAGGTACTTCAATGGACTTTGATTTTGTTACTACTTCAGGTTGCGACTCGATTATTACGGTGACCGTGGAAGAAACGATGTCCATTGAACAAACTTTCCCATTGTCGGCTTGCGAAGGAACCTTTATTGATTTCGGAGGAATTGATATTTTAGCTGGTGAAACAGTTGTCTTCAATTTACAAACATCAACAGGTTGTGATTCTACTGTTACCGTTGTTGTGGAGGAATTGACCGCTTATAACATAGCCCTCTCATTTGAAGCCTGTACTGGAGAATTTTACGACTATAATGGCCAGCAAATATTGGCAGGTGAAACGATTGTTAACAATCTAAATACATCAACGGGTTGCGATTCAATTGAAACCATAACAATCAACCAACTATTAAGTTCTAGTACTAATTTGGATTTAGAAATTTGTGAAGGAGAAACAATGATTTACAATGGCGTTGAATTTGAAGCTGGAGATGCTTTTGATTTTGAATTAATAAATTCGACAGGTTGCGATTCCATTCATTCCGTAAATGCGATTGCGGTTCCATTGTCCTATGAAGAAATTGAGTTATTCGTCTGCGGTGGAGATTCTATTTTATATCAAGGTGAATTTTTGTATCCGAATTCTGTTCAAGAAATTACCTTTCAAAATTTTCTCGGCTGCGATTCTATTGAACAAGTTACCGTACAAGAATTGGGAGTTGTTCCAATGGAAATATCAATTGAACTATGTCCAAATGAAACCACAGCATATAATGGACAGATCTATGAAGTTGGTGACACAGAAATATTTAATTTCGAAAGTTTTCAAGGATGTGATTCTATTGTTGAATTAAGTATCGTCGGTTCACCTGATTTTGATTTTGAGTATGAGACGGAGGCAATTTGTCCAGATGAAATGGGGTCAATTAATATCAATTTGATCAACGGAACCTCCTCCACATATTTGTACTCAATCAATGGTGCTGAATTCCAACTTGAAAATGAATTCAACAATTTACTATCAGGAAATCATGAATTATATGTCCAAGATGAAAATGGTTGCATCAAAACCATAGCGGCAAGTATTCCCGCTTATGACAATTTAATCATATTAGCAGAAGATAAAGCACTTACTTGTGAAATTGATTCGATTGAATTAAATGCAGAATTGATAGCAGGGCCGGACCTTGATTTGGAATATATTTGGCCAGATGGTACTACTGGCAACGCTTTTTTTGCAAACGAGCCAGGTACTTATTTGCTTCAAGCGAGCAATATCTGCGAACAAAAAAACTATCCGATTACAGTATTTCCACCAGTAACTGTCCTTGAAAATTATCTATTTGTCCCCAATGTTTTTTCACCAAATGAGGATGGTCATAATGACTATCTCATTTTGTCGCCCAGTGCTGATGTTATTATTCATGATTTTGAAATCAACATTTTTAGCCGTTGGGGAGAAGCATTGTATACCTCTAAGGATATCTCGGTTGGTTGGGATGGAAAAATGAATGATGGGAATTTCAATCCTGGTGTGCACGTATGGTATGTGACAATGGATGTTACCTATTGTGGTCAGCGTTTAGAGGTGTTTGAAAAAGGAGACATAACTGTTATTAGGTAACAATGGATTATAATTAGTCACTTATACAACCAAATCCATACTTTACTAAATGGATTAATATTTCATTACAATAATTATTTCCCCTCAATAAAATTCCGTACATTGAAGGTCTATCTAGCTCTTGATATCATTACGTGCATGCAAAGTAATTCCTCAGAAAAACCTTAAAAGGATGAAAATCAAGCTACTAGTTTTCCTATCCATTTTATTATTCAGCAATCTAGATCTACACTCGCAAGATTGTAGTGACCCAACTCAACTCATCGAAATACAATGTGATGATAACGACCCTTGTACCTATTTTGACATTGAAATTGTCACCATAGTAGATAGTGTGATTTGCGTACCCTGTGAAGGAATTTATGAATTCTGTTTAGAAACGTTTATTATGGAATGTGATGATGGCAATCCTGCAACCATAAATGATTTTGTCGAAATTGATCCATGTACAGGTGACGAATGTTCTCCTTGTATGGGTATAATTTGTGAAGATCCCGGTAATTGTGATGATGGCAATTGTATCAATGGTATCGAATTTTGGAATCCGAATATTTGCCAATGTGCTACAGCTCCTGGATGTGAATATCAAATCACATCAATCACACCGACTGCTTGCCCGCCAGATTCGCTTAGTCCTGCAAATTGCAACAATGTATGTCCGTTCAATACGCAAGTTTATGTCGTTGAGGATTACAATGGAGAAGTGACCTGGGATGTACTCGGAGCAGAAAGTTGGGAAGTAATCGGAAATGAATTGTTGGTAAATTGGGGAGGGCCTGGAAGTGGATTGATTTCAGCAAGTGGTGAAGGGACAAGTGATTGTAATATCAATGTGATATTTCAAGATAATCAACCAACAGTAGGGACCATTATTACAGGAGGAACGCCTCCATATATTTATTCTTGGTATAGCGCAGCAGGCACCTTGTTAGGTACAGGTTCGAGTTTTACTAGTACTAATATTTACGAGCCTTTAACTTTTGAGGTGGTTGATGATGTCGGCTGTTTCCATGCAGAGATTTTTGAATTCTCAGTTTGTAATGATCTAGAAATAATTGGAGAAGTGAACGACTCAGAAGATTGTATGGATGGAAACGGCTCGATTTATACTTCTGTTTCAGGTGGAAGTCCACCATATTCTTATGAATGGTCTGATGGTTTCAGTGGCGGAGGAAATCGAGAATTTCTTAATGGAGGGATTTATACACTTTATGTGACAGATGCAAACGGTTGTACAGTTGTTGAAAGTTTTACAATCCAGTGCGGATTTGGATGCGAAGAAGTTGGAGTTTCTTACGAGCTGCCATTTTGCGGTGAATTAGGATCGCTCTATGTATTTGATTTCATGGGAACAGGAAATGTAACAATTACTGGACCCTTTGGCTTTTCAAGTAATTCTTTAGAGAATACAAATTTGGTTGCTGGCGTGTACTACATTTATTATAGTAAAAATAACTGTTCCTTTTATGAAGTAGTTGATCTAAGTGATCCTTTTGAGGAACTGTCATCAAATGTGATTAACGAGACTGAATGTGACGCCTGTGATGGACAAATCAATTTTTCTAATTATGAAAATTTGTTTTTCACATGGTCCAACGGAAACACATTACCTTTTAACCAGAATTTATGTAGTGGTGTATATACTGTTACTGTTAGTGATATTACTGGAAATGCTCAATGCATTTATGATTTCAATGTCACTTGTATGAATTCTACTCCAGCTTTTGAATCTTCACTTTGCATAGATATATTAGAAGAAACAGAAGCTATTATCTCAACTATCCCTGAACCTGAAAGCGGAGATGTCAATATCTGTGCTGGTCAAACCGTTTATTTTGAATCTCAGAGTATCAATGCAGAAACCCATATCTGGGATTTTGGAAATGGAGAAAATGACAGTGGTATCACAACTGAGTTTACCTATGAAACCCCAGGTTCTTATTTGGTGCAACTGATTGCTCGAAATGAATGTCTTTGCTCAGATACAACTTCTATCAATGTCAATGTAGAGCAAGCGATTATTCCAAAATTGGATTGTGTAGGAACTGTTTGTGAAAATACAGAAGTAACGTACACCACGGATGCGGATTGTTCCAATTATACTTGGATAATTACAGGAGATGGAGTTATTGTTGATGGAGGCGGCAGTTCAGATGATTATATAACAATAGAATGGGGAAGTGGTCCGCTAGGAACGATTGCGTTAGCCGTTGCTGGTTGTACCGAAAATTATTGCATTTTTGAAAATATCTCCCAAATTCCAATTATAGGAAATGATGATGATATAAAAGGAGTAACAAATGTTTGTAAAGGAGATTTGCAAGTATATACCATTACCAATTATGGTGGTACAGAATTCTTCTGGGAGGTATCTTCATATGGAGAAATTGTAAAAGGTCAGGGAACAAATTCGGTCAGTATTCAATGGACAGATTTAGCAATTCCAACAACACCTCAATGGGTACGAGTCACGTATGATAATTGTTATTTAGAATGTGGTGGTTCTGATCAATTAGCAGTAAATATCTTGGACGAGTACTTTTTCTCTGGTCCAATTGAGTTGTGCTTGAATGAAACAGGAACTTATACAGCAGAACGATTGACAGGTGGACCAGCGACGGTGAATTGGCAAGTTAAAGATCCTGCTGGTAGCATTATATTTACTGGAGGTCCTAGTGCATCTTTTGATATAACCTTGCCAGGTGCACTTGGTTTTTATACAGTAACTGCCACTCCTCCAAACGCTGCTATATTTTGTTCTGACACTTATAGTGCTTTTGTTAATTTATTAGACATTCCACCACCGGTTTTAAGTATTGATGGTGAATCTCAAATTTGCATAGGAGATACTTATACTTACCAAGCAAATTCTTCAGAATCCAACACTTCTTTTGCGTGGGAGGTCAATGACGGTGGAGTAATAGCTAGCTCAGGTGGTGCCTATCTCAATGTCACTTGGAATAGTGCCGGTCCGTATTCTTTGTCTGTTTATCAAATTGAAAATTCAGATGCAGCATGTGAATCTGAATCGATAACCATGAATTTGACAAAAATCAATGATATCGTCATTCTGGGTCAACAAGATCATTGTATCGAAACAACTTCAGTATTTACAGCCACTTCATATCCAAATGTGGATTACGTTTGGAGTGTTATGCCAGAAACGGCAGCTACGATTATTGAGGGGCAACAAACCAATGCAATTGAAGTTTTCTGGCATACAGCCGGTAGTGCAATTGTGCAAATGAATGCCTGTGGAAATGCAGATACCTATAATGTAATTGTCAATCCAGCTCCTGAGCCATTGGTTAACCAGCCAGTTGCACTTTGTCCAGGAGCAACAGGAGTAGTGGCAAGTACTTGGCCATTCTCCGCTTATGAATGGAGAGATACCAATGGAGTCCTCATCTCAAATCTTCCATCACCTAATTTAGGTCCTGGAAATTATGAATTAATTGTAACAGATGATAAGGGATGTATTGGTAACACGATATTTGAAATTGAAACATTGCCAACCCCAACAGTTGAGATTTCATCACCAAATTTACTAACTTATTGTCCTCCTGCTTTCCCAGTTCCAACATTATATGCACTGGAATCTGATCCACCTTATCAATATCAATGGTATCGTAATAATGTGTTGATTCCAGGAGCAACCATGTCGCTTTATACACCGCCGAATACAGAAAGTGGCGCCTATAAAGTAGAAGCGATTAATGAGTATGGATGTGTTGGTGAATCCAATATTTTGAATGTCCTTTATAGTTGCGGCGGTGGTGGTGGTCCACCTGTAGAGTTGCAATGTCAAGGAGTTGTGTCTACTTTCGATATTGAAAATACCAATAGATGTGAAAGACACAAGTTTCAAAATACCTCACCTAATTTGGTGCCAGGTACCACAGAATGGTTCTTTGGTTTTCCAGATGTGGAAGGTACATCAACCGGTGAAAATACGAACTATGAATTTGAACGTTCTGGATTTTATTTTGTCGTTATGATTTGTGATCATCTCACAAATGGTGTGGTAGAAAGATGTGGTTTAGGAAAGTTGGATATGATTCCAGTTTCTCCAGATTTTCATGTTTTGTCAAATTGCGTTGATTCAGCTATCGAATTTGAAGACCTATCCACTTTTGTTCCTGGCCAAAGTGTAGCCTCTTGGACTTGGGATTTTGGAGATCCAGCAAGTGGAATCAACAATACATCTACATTGCAAGATCCCGTGCATTTTTATAACACTGCAGGTACTTATGAGGTGAATTTATTGATTACCGGTCCGAATGGATGTGAAACAGATATTACAAAATCTATTGTTATTCAAGATCCACCGACACCTTCTTTCGATTTGCCGGACGAAGATTGTGAAAACTTTCCATTAGACTTTGTTGCTAATGTAGGTCCAACGGTAACCGATGTATTTTGGGATTTTGGAGATCCAGGTAGTGGTGATGCCAACACATCCGAAGTGATGAATACTTATCATGAGTATGGAAATCCAGGGATGTATACGATCACTTTAACAGCACAAACAATTTATGGTTGTGAAGCTACCTTTACGCAACAAGTATCGATTCAACAAAATAATTTATCAGGAAACATTTCAATGGTCCCTGGTTCACCAATATGTGAAGGGCAAACCACCATTATGTCAGCTCCAAGTGGACCATTTACCTATGCTTGGTCAACGGATGAAACGACTCCAAGTATTTCGGCTACAGAAGCAGGTGTGTATGATGTTACAATATCGGATGAAAATGGATGTACTTATACTACTCCAGAAGTTGTTTTAGATATTTTACCATTGCCTTCAGGAGAAATAAGAGTTGTGGAATATGATGAATACGATCAGCCAATCAGCTTTTTTTATGATAGTTATACTATCTGTGAAGGAGAAGAAGTGTTCATGGAAGTCAACGAAGTAGAAGGTTATGAATATGCATGGAATACTGGACAAGCCGGAACCACAATTGAATATTCGATTGAACGAGATAATTTATTAGAAGCGGGTACTTACATTTTTGATGTTACCATCGTTGATTCAGAAACAGGATGTACAAGTATTGCGGGACCTTATACCGTACTCGTAAATGCAAATCCTGAAGATATATTATTGGTTTCAGATCCTGATGGATTTATTTGTGATAACCAACCAGCTACCATTTCTATTTCGAATTATGATCCGAATCTAACCTACATTTGGAATACTGGAACCATTGATGCAACCGCCATTATTGTTGATATTCCTGGTGTCTACTATGTCCGTGCATTCAATGAGAATGGTTGTGAAACCACTTCCAATGAAATTGAAATTCACAAAGGGCCAGATATCAATCGAATTCCATCGGGTTGTCATAAAAGATGTGCACCAGATACTTTATGTTTGCCTACGATGCCTGGTATCGTCAGTTGGCAATGGTTTTTTAATGACGTTGCAATTCCAGCACCTGAAGGTACTCAACAAGAAGTAGTCGCATTGGAAAGTGGAGATTATTATGTTGAAATGTTGGATGAATTTGGATGTGAAGCGACTTCTGGGGTGATGAGTTTGGATTTATTTATTGGAACAGGAGATATTGTTGGAGAAGTCTATTTTGATGTCAATGACAATGGTATAATCGATGGTCCTGATACTTTAATGAGCAATCAAACGATTTTCATAGAAGGAGTCAGTTATAGCGATGCCGTTACTACTAACAGTATGGGCGCGTATGTGTTCGAAGATATATTTGCAGTAGATTACACCCTTTATTTCGATAGTTTAGGACTACCAGTTGAATGGGTGGTAGTGGAATCTGTGCAACAAACCGGTTTGGTAGGATGTGATGATATAGAAGAAGTCAATTGGTTGGTGAGACAACCTTGTACGGAACAATTTGGTGTTGAAAATTTCAACTTATGCCCTGGTGAAACGATGGATTATCATGACGTTATTTTGAATTCGAATGAAGTCGTAGAAGTAGTGTTAAAAGCAGCATCGGGATGTGACTCAACTGTTACTGTCACGGTAGCTCCTTATCCGAATTATGCAGACAATCTATACTTTGAAGCATGTTTTGAAGATTTTTACGAATATAATGGCCAACAAATTGCCGCTGGAGATTCCTATGCATTTGAAATGACAACCATCAATGGATGTGACTCAACGGAGGTGGTATTTGTTGAAATGTTGACACCTACTTCTGCGAATTTGGAATTTGAAATTTGCGAAGGAGAAATGTTAGAATATAATGGCGTCGAGATAGAATCCGGTGAGACCTTTAAATTTGACTTGACAAATGTAGCAGGATGTGATTCCTTTGTTTTCGTATCTGCAGTACCCATTCCGTTGTCGGTTAATGAAGTTGAGTTGTTTGCTTGTACGGGAGATTCTGTTTATTACAATGGCGCTTATTTGTATCCCAACTCTTTTCAAGTAATTGCTTATGAAAGTTTCTCAGGTTGTGATTCTACAGAGCAAGTAGCGGTGACAGAAATGGGTGCACAGCCAATTGCATTAGATGTTCAAGTTTGTCCAAATGAAACCTATATCTTCAATAATCAGGAATATGAATCTGGAACTTTAGAAACGTTTAGTTACACCAGTTGGCAAGGATGTGACTCTACGATTCAGTTGAGTGTAGCAGCCTCTCCGGATTTTGATTTTGCTTATGAATCGGAAATAATTTGTTATGACGAAGCTGGAAATATTGAAATTAGTAATCTGCAAGGTGTCACCAATCCATTTTTGTTTTCTTTGGATGGAGTGAATTATCAGACTGAAAATGAATTTAATAATCTAGATCCAGGTGAACATATGATTTATGTCCAAGATATTAATGGTTGTGTTAAAGAATTGCCAGCGACGATTCCTGTCTATGATCGACTCAATGTATTTGCGAATGGAACCACAATGACTTGTGATATTGATTCGGTAGAATTGTCAGCAGAATTAATTACGGGACCTAACATTGATCTTACTTATACTTGGCCAGATGGAACAACAGGAAGTTCATTCTTTGCCTATGCTCCGGGTACTTATTTATTACAAGCGAGTAATATTTGTGAAGACAAAACATTTGAGGTAATTGTATTTCCTGGTGTCAGTGAGATAAGTAACTTCTTGTATGTACCCAATGTTTTTTCACCAAATGGTGATGGTATCAATGATAAATTTATCGTCACACCTGCCGACTATGTGAAAATACATAGTTATGAAATTCATGTTTTTGATCGCTGGGGAGAAGAAGAGTATTTCTCAACTGATATCAATGATGGTTGGGATGGCACGTTGCAAGAAGGGCAATTCAGGCCTGGTGTGCACGTATGGTGGATAAGGATGGATGTGACCTATTGCGGAGAGAGAGTAGATGGCGTTTTTTATAAAGGAGATATTACGGTAATTAGGTAAATTTTTTCCGAATTTATATTTGGACGACCTACTGCACGGCAGCCCAATGGAACATGTTCCATTGAATCGTCAATGAAAAATTCGGAAAAAATTCGTTATTACAGGTCCATAAATACCAAGATTCAATTTAAAATTATTTATAATCATTTACATGTTTCGAAACCTTCTTTTTTTATCTCTAATTTGTGTTGTAACAAGTTGCACCCCAAAAATATATCCACAACTAAAATCAATTCAAGAAATTAGATACAGCACTGCTTGGGAAAAACTCACCAGCTATCCAGTAACAAATGGTCGTACCGACGATCTACACTTTTTTGATGAGGATACTGGGATGGTTATAATTAGTAGTGGTTATGTTTCCCTAACGGAAGATGGTGGTGAAACTTGGGAAATCATTCATGAAAATCCAGGTACTTTTTTCAGATGCATTACCTTCAAAAACAGAGAAGAAGGATGGTTGGGAACAATTGGAACAGATGATCCATTTTTAGGTTCCAGAGATACGATCGCTCTCTATGAAACGAAAGATGGTGGCAAAAATTGGGCACCAGTAGAATTCATTGGACCGACACCAAAAGGATTGTGTGGCTTGCAAAAAGTGACGGATGATTTTATTGTAGGGTGTGGTCGTGTCCGTGGTCCTTCCTATTTTATTAAAACAACAGATGGTGGTTTAACATGGTATTCGCAGAATTTAGACCATATCGCAGGAAGTTTAATTGCTACTCATTTTTTTGATGAAACGCATGGGTTTTTAATTGGAGGAACCACAAGAGATAAAGAAAATTGTCGATCGATGGTTTTGGAAACGGTAGATGGAGGAACTACTTGGGATACAAAATATTTATCAAAACAAATAGGAGAGTATCCGTGGAAATTTTCTTTTCCATCAAAAGAAATTGGTTTTATTTCTATCCAACGAAATGTAGAGGAAGGTCGATTTTATCATTTGCAAACCAATGATGGAGGCAAAAATTGGAGAGAAGTAGAACATTCAGAGGATTATTACTATGTGCAAGGAATTGGGTTTGCTAATACGCAAATTGGATATATGGGTGGAACTCGAGGCAAAACTTATGAGACTCGTGATGGAGGAAAAACTTGGAATCCGTATAATGATATCGGTGATGGATTTAATAATTTTCAATTTTTCGATAGCGGAAGTGCATATGGTGTTGGATTTGGTGTTTTTAAATGTGATGATGTTAATTTGGATTCTGGGCAACTCAAAAGGGAATACTATGAATCCGGTGTTCTAAAAACCGAATATGCACTTAAAAATGGAAAGCGAAATGGCATTGCCCGTACCTATTTTGAAAATGGTAAAGTGTCAAGTCAAGGTTTATATAAAGATAATTTGAAAACAGGTAGTTGGAAATTTTATGATATAAATGGTGATTTGAAAGACGTCTATAAAATGAAAAATGGGGTTTTCAAATTATCAAATAAAAAGTTAAATAAATTTTGTGGCAATTACGTTGGGGATGGTGTCAATCGAAAATTTTTCTTAAAAGACGGAGTACTTCATTCACAACGTAATAATGGGAATCCACTCGCTATATTTCCAGAAACTGAAACTCGTTTTTATTATGCTTTTAATCCAACTATAACGGTTGAATTTGAAAAAGATGAGAATGATAACATTATAAGTGCTAAATTAATTCAACGAGGAAGGACATCAGAATTTGAAAAAGTGAATTAGAGGCTTAGTATAGCGTGTTCAAAATGCTAAAAACAAAATGTTTAACTTTTTTAACAACAATATATCATAGAAGGGATATTCAGAAGTAATCTAAAATTATGATAACCAATGAATTAGGTTGTAGCCTCTTTTGGATAATTGCATCAATTATATGTAGAATCCCTAAAAAACGGGGTGATTAAGTTAAAATTCAACGACGTATTCAAATTGTTGCAAATTCACTTCAAATAAACATAAAATTGGATTTTGTAGCGGGAGGCCGATTTTATATGTTTGACATGAACGAAATCAAAAGTCCTAGAGGACATTTTATTGAAGTGAACCGTGAAACGGCTTATTCCATTAAACCTCTTTGCCAACCAAATCCAATGAAAAAAGAAAAAGAATCAGATTCTTCGAAAAATCACAATTGAGAAAGCATGGATATTGATGATTATTCAGTTTAAATGAAAGGCATATTTTGTGCATTCAAAATGATTTCTAAGTCGGAATTTGCTACTCCTGAATATCCCATATTAAATCAAAGAAAAACGTTTTACCCCAATGGGGTAGAGTTGTTAAGTTCTAAAAAACTCCAACGGAACTGAAGTACTAAAAATGGGCAACGCTCATTGAATATCCCTAGATTGTAGATTTGATATTATTGGTAAGTTTAAATTGTAATACCCTCAAAATCATTAGGTTTGTCCAAATAAGACCAAACATTCCCAACCACACCATGCAGCAATCGTTTGCGAGATTCAAAACTAGCCCATGCCATATGTGGTGTTATGATACAATTGTCAATTCCGAATAATGGATGGTCTTCAGGTGGTGGTTCTTCAGACAAAACATCTAGTGCAGCATATGCAATCTTATTGTTTTCTAAAGCCCATTTTAAATCTGCTTCATTAATTAATCCACCACGACCGGTGTTGACAAGGATGGCAGAAGACTTCATCATGGCTAAATTAGTCTCATTAAAAATCTCTTTATTTTCTTCAGAAAGCGGCGCATGCAAAGAAAGTACATCACTATACTGCAATAGTTTTTCAAACTCCACTAATTTGACACTTTCAGGTTTAGGCTTGCTTTTATCTTTTCTAGTTGCAACGACTTTCATTCCAAAAGCCAAAGCGATTTCAGCGACTTTTGTTCCAATTTTACCAAGTCCGTAAATACCCATTGTTTGGCCAGACAGCTCGGTTATTTTTTTTTCGGTAAAAGACCAATCAGGATTTTGACTCCATTTTTTTTCTTGTACTGCTAAATTGTGTAGGTGAATATCATTTCTGATTCTAAGGATTTGTGCAAATACATGTTGTGCAACGGAAGGTGCCGCATAACCGACAACATTGCAAACTTTGACTCCAAATTTAGCTGCACCTTTGATGTCGATTGAATTATAACCGGTTGCTGCGACAGCAATTAGTTGAAGCAATGGCAGCTCTTTGATAATATCTTTTGTAAATACAACTTTATTGGTAATGATGACCGTGGCATTTTTCGAACGTTCTAAAACATCTTCAGGTAAGGTACGTTCATATACTGTTAGTTTTCCTAATTTTTCCAATTCTTCCCATGAAAGATCACCTGGATTCATGGTAAAACCATCAAGTACAACAATTTCTATCATCTAATCAAAGTTATATCTCCTTTTAATAATTTTATTTCACCATCCAAAAATTCAACTTCTGCATACCAAGCAAAAACAGCATCATTTAATAATTGTCCTTTATAAACACCATCCCATCCATGATCTGTGGAATTTACAAATCCATCATAAGATTCATGCAATAAAGATCCCCAACGGTCAAAAATACGAAATACATTAACCTTCGTTCCTTCCGTTCCAAATACGGAAAAGATATCATTATAACCATCTTGATTTGGGCTGAAAATATTTGGGACATATATATTGTAATTCGGAATTACTTGGATGAACATAGAATCAGTAGCAACGCAATCATAAATATCACGCACTTCCATATGTAACATAACATCACGTAGTGGCATTATTGTTTGGCTTTCACAATCCGTACAATTCAAAATGGAGTCATCACCTGATTCGGTCCATAAATAGGTGACAGGATTGGATGAAGTTTCATTGACATTTACAAATACCGTTTCGCCCAAATCTATCGTCACATCATTTGGAAGAAAAACAAAGAATTCATCTGATACTACCACTTTAAATGAATCTCGTATGGTTTGACAACTATTTGAAATATCCAACCAATAATATCCAGCTTCTGTTACTTCAATAGATGAAGTGGTCTCACCAGTATTCCATAAATAATCCGTTGCAACTTGATCCGATTGCAACGTCAAAGTTTCAGAAAAACAAATGCCATATTCATTAATGGAAAGTGGTTCATTAAGACCAACAACATTTAGTACCGTTGAATCATTTGTTGCACTTGTCAACGGATTGTCAGAAACCATAGCTTGACTTAACAATAAAGGCACATTTTCTAAACGAGCTTGATTTTTATAAATACCTACGGCATCTTCACTTACTTCCACTTTAATAGCAAGCGTATCAAATCCTGGAGGAATCACCATATCTGATATGGAAAGCAAATCTGTGTTGACCCCACTAACAACAGTTCCTCCATAAGGATTGCTAATAATTTCTGTTATCAATAAATCAGGTGGCAATTGATCTTCCAATGTAACACCAGTTTGAGTCACAGAAGAAACATTGGCAATCGCGAAATAATAAGTAACCTCAGTACAAGGAGTTGTTTCCAATGGTTCTACCAATTTATTTAATCTAACAGTATACGGACATGAGCAACCATCCTTGTTGGATGAACTTGGTCCATTGGCAGCAATAGCAACAATTCCAGTTTCTGGATCGATTTCGTATAACACACTACCATTAGGACCACCGTAGCCATATAGTCCACCAAACGAATCAAAAAATACTGCACCAATTCGTGGAGCAACTTGATTGCCAGGAAAACCAGTTGTCATTTCTCCAGTGTCTGGGTCAATCACTATCATGCGATCATTGTCACTATCATATCCATACAAAAGGTTGGTAATCGGATTAAACGCGATATCTGTAACTTGTGTGTTACCAGCATTGGAAAGATTGACCAATGTCACTGGAAATCCACCAGCTTCAAAATCAACAAATGCTAACAAATTACTTCCAGCAAAGATACTAGTTCCAATGAATACCATAAATTTTCCATCAGCCGTAAAATCTGCGCCATAAAAATTATGAGAATTCGGCAGATCTAAATTGTCGATAAAAGTCCCATCTCCACTGGCATCAATTCTATACAAATCATTATTATTGGTATTGATAGAATAAATAAAATTGTCTGCTGTCCGATAACCAATCGCATTGACAACCAACCCAACTGTATTCGGAAGCGCATTAAAAGTAGCATCTCCATTGATATCAATCTCAACTTTATAAACAGTTGTATTTCCAGCAGTGGAGGTCAGATAATAATCACCATTGCAGACAAACGGCTGTTGTGCCAACAAATTATTTGCGGAAAAAAGTAAGAGAAGAAATAATAGTTTGCGCATTTGTGTCATGCTAGCTTTTATGAAGTTTAATTAGCCTTCTCAATTTAGAACATTAATTGTATTCTAGCAAATACAGGTTCATTTTAGCATATATTTCACACATCCAATGCGGACTTGAAAAACTGGCGACAAAGGATTGTCCATTTCTTGCATCATTTGGAAAGACTAGGATAGGAATATTTGTTAAATCTATTTCGATAAATTCATTTTTTGTCACCTTAATTATGGGATCAAAATCTATTTGGTAGCTTTTTTCTTTATAAAATTGATTTGGAAAATGAATCTTAATTCCTTTTTTAGAATTAGTTGCTTCAAATTCACCTATTGGAAATTTTGAATCTAAATTGATTGGATAGGTATTTATTTTAGCTCCATCATTCCAAATTTCTAGCTGTTTTTCTTTTTTGAAAATTAGGATAGCGGATGATGAAATTGACGTTTGATTTGTTGATAAATTATTTGTTGAATTTGTAGGTTCAGTGTTACAACTGCAGTAGAATAAACTAAGAAATATTATGTAAGTATAATGTTTCATTATTAGGTAGTTTTTCTTTAAGGTTGAATAAATACTGTTCCCCTTGAGGGGATTTAGAGGTGAAACACTCATTGATTGCTAATGCATTAATTCAATTTATTGGCGTTTTATAGCAAAGTAATTCGACCCTGCTAGGGTCGGATGACCCAATTAAATATTAATCTGACAAAGTAGGACCACTCTGTGGTCTCATCCGAAAATTTGTTTTTGGCATTAGCAACGACTTGATCTGATTGGTAACACAAAGTTTTATTTAAAGAATTTAATAACCGCAGAGCGGTTATACTACATTAGAATAATGTCAATTATTCGTTTTCGACCTCAGAGAGGTCGCACTAATTCACGTTACTCATTCAACCCCCAATCATACTCCATAAACTTAATTTTCCCACCTTTTTTTAATTGTGTATCAGAATACTTATTCAAGTAAGCACTTAGATCACCAAAATCTTCTTTATACCAATCGAAAATTTTTGAAACAGAAGCACTGTTTTTATCAATTGTATTGTATCGACTATTATTGATAAATTTCTTTGTTGCCTTCTCAAATTTCGATTCCAAATTCGAAGCAGTCCATACAGCATTACTTAAAGGCGGACAAGACTTGGCAGCACAGTTGACTGCAAAATGAATTCTTGGTTCCTTGAATTGTGGACGAATAATGTCATTTTCGATATTGTTAAGTGAATAGGTTTTATCACCTAATTTTATCCATTTTTTATCCCATGGTTTGCCACCTTCCAATTTTGTAATCGATTTGATCGGATAATTATCTACAATTAATTTAATCGTAAAAGCATTGTAAGCATTAATCCAGTACGCCAATTTTTCATTTCTTGACCAATCAGGATGAACTGGATTATTTTTTAATTGGCTTAAATAATCCTCCAACTTATGATCATCCGCTTTGAAACCTTTGTAGTTAACGGTACCATCACCGGACACATATTTTTGTAACAACGCATCAAAATAATCATGATTTGGTTTGTCATTTTTGCCCCACACTTTTTTGGTGACAATATCTTTAGTTGGCGTTATTTTCGGTTCTGGTTTTGGTTTTGGAGCTGGTTTTGTTTCAGCAGGCGGAACAGTTGGTTCCGGAATGGACTCAATGGCTACATCGATTTTTTCTTCAACTTGAGTAGCAGCTTTTTCAATTTTCGTTTCGATTTGTTGACCAATCTCTTCTGATTTTTTAGCAATATTTTCAACTGCTTTATCAGCTTTCTTAGTTACAACCTCCGCTTTTTTCTTGATTTCTTCTGTGACCTCTTTTTTTCCTTTCTTCAAAATTCCTTTCAATTTGTCCGCAACTTTATCAACCGTTTCATCCACTTTTTCATCACTAGGAATGAGATTGTCCGCAGATGCACCAATGGCTTCTTTACTATCTACTAGAACTTTTGAAACTTCATTTGCAACACCAGTTGTTTCAACTTTTGGTGTTTTGATAGTTGAAGTATCGGTACTATCGGAAGCACATGAAATAAAGAAGATTGCTAAAAAGCCAATTAATAGGAATGACGATTTTTTCATTATTGTGGAATTTTGTAGACTATAAAGATAACGATAAAGATAGGTAACCCATTTGACAAAAATATTGTTGTCGTATTTTTTTAATACTGTTGTAAGTAAGACATTATTAACAAAAAATTAATACAGATAATAAATGAGTAAGCACTACACTTTGCTACTTGAAGATTCAATTGGAATGAGTGTGTGAACATTTTGAAATATATCATAAAGCCAAACGTTTTATTTCTCTTTGATTCAATTTATGATTTGCTTAGATTTATTCAGCAAGAGAAACAATTTAAGTGCAATTTATCAGCTTTAACTCATTTTTTGGCTTAAATTTGCACCTTTGATAAACTACCTATGTCAGTAAAAGTCAATCAGTTAACAAAAATCTATGGGAGTCAACGAGCAGTTGATGAGATCTCATTTGAAGCTAAGAAAGGAGAAGTACTCGGTTTTCTTGGACCAAACGGTGCCGGAAAGACTACAACGATGAAGATTTTGACCTGCTTTATACCGCAATCCCAAGGAAGTGCTGAAGTTTGTGGTTTTGATGTAGAGAAAAATCCCATTGATGTACGTCATCATATCGGCTATTTACCGGAGCATAATCCGCTTTATAAAAGTATGTATGTTCGCGAATATCTCCGCTTTTTTGCAAGGCTACATAAAATTCGTCCAGCTAAAAAACGGATAGATGAATTGATAGAATTGACGGGTCTTGAGTTGGAACAGAAGAAATTAATCGGTGCTTTATCCAAAGGATATCGACAAAGAGTCGGGTTGGCTCAAGCGATGTTGCACGATCCAGATGTCTTGATTTTAGACGAACCTACTTCCGGATTGGACCCAAATCAATTGGTCGAAATACGTAGCCTTATCAAACAATTGGGAAAAGAGAAAACGGTGATTTTTTCAACACACATCATGCAAGAAGTTCAACAACTTTGTGATCGTGTTTTGATTATCAATCGAGGAAAAATTGTGGCAGATGATCCAATAGCTGCATTGCAAAATAGAATTTCTAACAAAACAATGGTGACGGTTGAGTTTTTGCAAAAAGCGGATATCGCGAGATTGAAAAATATCAGTGGGGTAGATGATGTTAAAAAAATAAATGATAAGCAATTCGAATTATTTGCCAATTCAGATACTGATTTTAGAAAAGACATTTTTGATTTTGCTGTAGCGAATCAATTGACATTATTGGAAATGAAAAAAGAGGTTTCAAGCGTTGAAGATGTTTTCCAGGAATTAACTTACAAAGCGGATAAGTGAAAAAAATCATTTACATAACAATACTGCTTTTTATTTTTCAAGGTTTTTCGTTGAATGCACAAGAGCAGGAAGTGATGACAAAAAATTATTTGTTTGAAGATGGCATATATCTGAGTTTTGAGGATTTTAAAAATAATAAACCAGTTTATAAGTGGAGTGAAGTGAGCGTGAATTTATTTCAAAATCCATTGACTTTTACAGCAAAATCGGAAAAGATATTTTACATCGTTGCAGCAGACAAAAACTTAGAAAATGTATGGGGTTTTAGCATAGACGGCGTTCCATATATTAATTTGAATCTTGAAAATGAAGTGTTAGAAAGATTTGCAGGAATGCGCGTGAGAGGAAAAATCTGTTACTTCACTTATGATGAAGAACAGCCCAAAACTGCTGCTATTTCTGCTTATAATCCATTAACAAAAGCGCCTTTCAGAACAGCAGAAGTATCTGTTACTGAGACGGTTAGGAATGAAATGATGCTGCGTTTAGAAGATGGAATGATCGAATATTTTAAAGTTGAAAATTTCAAACATTGGATAAAAGATGATGTGCAATTGATGGCATCCTTAACTAATTTAAAGGAAGAGGAAGTGTCTGAAAAATTATTCAAATGTTTGTTGATATATAATGATAGAAATGAAGTGCTAGTCAATAAAACGACAGCCAAAACCAAAGAGAAATGATAGGAATTTTCCTAAAAGAAATCAATACGTTTTTTAGTTCCCTGATTGGATACATTGTGATTGGTGTGTTCCTTGTTTTTTTGGGATTGATGATGTGGGTATTTCCCGATTCTTCATTGTTAGAATATAAATTTGCGACACTGGATCAGTTGTTTAGCTTGGCACCCGTTATCTTTATGTTTTTGATTCCAGCAATTACGATGCGGACATTTGCAGAAGAAAATCAAAGTGGAACGATAGAATTGTTGGCAACTCGTCCATTGCATGATATGGAAATTATCTTGGGAAAATACTTTGCGAGTTTGGCCTTGGTTGTTTTCGCTTTAGTTCCAACCTTAATCTATTACTATACCATTCATCAATTAGGTGCACCTAAAGGGAATTTAGATTCTGGAGCAATCATGGGGTCTTATATAGGACTGATATTTTTAAGTGCAGCGTTTGTTGCAATCGGCATATTTGCATCTTCATTGACCGATAATCAGATTGTTTCATTTTTGTTAGCAGTCTTTATTTGCTTTTTGTTTTTCTGGGCATTTAGTTTTTTAAGCAAATTGCCGATCTTTTTTGGAAAAACAGATGACATAGTTCAAATGATTGGAATCGATTATCACTACAATTCAATCAGTCGCGGCATTATCGACTCTAGAGATATTATATATTTTATTTCACTCATCATCCTGTTCCTGTTTGGTACTTTGACAGTTATGGAACGTAGAAAATGGTAACAAGATAATGGCAGATTCCAAAAAGAAAACAAAATCTATACTTCAGCTTTTACTGATTATTGGCATCCTAATATTTGTCAATATTCTGGCTACTGCTTTTTATGGCAAAATTGACTTGACAGAAGACAAACGATTTACATTGACTCCTGCAACAAAAGATTTATTAGCAAACGTAGACGAAGTAGTTTTTGTGAAAGTATTGTTGGATGGAGAATTTCCAGCTGGATTCAAACGTCTGCAAACATCTATCCGAGAAGTTTTGGATGATTTTAGATCAGAAACTGGCTATGTAGAATATGAATTTGTCAATCCGGGAGAAGGAACTGTTGATGAAATAAATGCTCGTCGTCAACAATTGTCAGAGTATGGAATTAATCCAATTAATTTAAGACTGGCAAGTTCAAATGAAGTATCCGAACAGCTCATTTATCCATATGCAATGTTATACTACAAAAATAGAGAATATGTAGTCAATTTGTTAGAAAATGAAATACCAGGAATGCCTGATGAAGTTGTCTTGAATAATTCAGTAGCACTTCTGGAATACAAAATTGCAAATGCCATTCAGAAACTAAGAACCAATCGCAAACCTGCTGTATTATTTACAACAGGTCATGGAGAATTAGAAGAAATTCAAACTAGAGATTTTGAAACTACTTTGCGTCAATTTTATAATACAGGAAGAATTAATTTAGATTCCATTGTTGTTATCAATCCAGAAGTTAATGTTTTAATAGTCGCACGACCACGTATTGCTTTTTCAGAACAACAGAAATTCAAAATTGATCAATACATCATGAATGGTGGAAAAGTCATCTGGTTGGTCGATCGTTTAAATGTACATCTAGATAGTTTGCGACGGACTGCTAATTATGTCCCGATGGATTATCCATTAAATTTGGAAGACCAACTCTATAAATATGGTGTTCGAATTCAACCCAATTTAGTATTGGATCTACAATGTTCCAGAATTCCAATGGGGATTGGGAAAGTTGGAAATGCAAAACAACTAGATTTATTTCCATGGTATTATCACATTGTTGCCACGCCTAAAAGTGATCACCCAGTTGCGAAAAATTTGGATCGAATCAATTTAATGTTTCCAGGATCGATTGATACTATAAAAACTAAAACACCGATTGAGAAAACTATTTTATTGGAGTCTTCTCAATATTCAAGAATGCAGTTCATACCAGTCCGATTGAATTTTGAAATCCTAAAATACAAACCAGATCCAACTAAATTTAACAAAGGACCTCAACCATTAGCAGTGATGTTAGAAGGTGTTTTCCCATCCTTATATGAAAATCGAGTGACAGAAGATATGAAGTCGAGTTTAGCACAAATGAATGTGCAAGTACGATCGAAAAGTGTAGACACGAAAATGTTGGTAGTATCAGATGGTGACATCATCAAAAATCCAGTTGATCCTTCACAAGATGCAATCCGACCACTAGGATACAATAAATACGAAAATTATCAATTCGCCAATAAGGACTTTTTAGTCAATGCGGTGGAATATATGATGGACACCAATGGAGTGATTGAGGCGCGTTCCAAAGAAGTGAAATTAAGAATGTTGGACACCGTAAAAGCAACCAAAGAAAAAGGATTTTGGCAATTAATTAATATCGGATTACCACTATTATTCCTACTTGTATTTGGATTGTTATTTAATTGGAGAAGGAAACGGAAGTATGCGTCTTAGTTGATGTATGATAATTTTCTCATGCTCCCGAAGACTCGGGATCATTTGAATGTATGATGTATGATAGGATCGTTATTGCGTGTGCATATGTAGTTGGACGAAGGTGTGTGGACGTTTGGCGGAGAGGTTTGGAAACCTTCCTATCGGAGCATACGTGAGCAAGGAGAAAGAAGGTAAAAACCGAAAAACTTGTTTTTGACGTTTGGCGGAGAGGTTAGAAACCTTCCTATCGTTGCATAAGTGAGCAAGGAGAATAAGGGTAAAAACGCAAGCTCGCATATGAACGATAATATCATAAATCATACATCATAAATCATACATTCGAATCGACTTCAGGAGAAGAGAAAACGAGAAGAGAAAAAAACAAATTATGAAAAAAATAGCCTTTCTACTAGTGATATTTGCGCTGCTCGGTTCTGCGAGTGCATATTACCTAACAAGCAAAGAAGATAAACGTTCTTTCGATTATTCTGACAAAGATTTTAATATTGAAGACATCTCTACAGTTCATAAAATTTTCATTGCGGATAGAAATAAAAAGGCCAATACCTTGGTTAGAAAAAGCGATCATTGGATCATCAACGATAAATATAGAGTGAATCCAAGTTCCATGGAAGCATTGTTAGGAGTGATCGAAAAAGTAAAAGTGAAATTTTTACCAGCAAATGCAATGGAACCTTTGATGGTAAAGAATCTAGCGACCCAAGGAATCAAAGTGGAGTTGTACAACAAAGCTGGGGATAAAATGAAAGCCTATTATGTAGGCGGTATGACCAACGATGAAGAAGGGACTTATATGATAATGGAAGGTGCAGAAAGACCCTATGTTTCGCATATTCCAGGTTGGGTTGGTGGCCTACGTGCACGTTATAAATTGACGGAAATGCAATGGCGAGATAAATCAGTTTTTCATGAAAAGATGGAAGACATAACTGAGGTTTCGGTCGAGTATCCGTTACAAAAAGATGAATCATTTATTTTAAAGAAAAAAGGCAGAAAGTATGAGGTGGATCCTTTTTATCCAACGACTCCAAAAATAAAAAAGGAAATGCACCAAGGTCAAGCACAAGCTTTTTTAATGAACTTTGAAAGCCTAATTGCTGAATCTTTTGAGAATCAAGTGCCCAAACAAGATTCAATTAAATCCTTAATCCCATTCAGTATTATATCCGTAAAAAAATCGGATGGGACTGAAAAGAAAATTAAACTATTTCCAATTGCTACTTATAAAAATGGTGAGTTATTAACACCAGAACACGTCGTTGGAGCCAATTCTGCTATTGAAAAATACTGGTGTGATACCAGCACTGGTGACTTTATGTTGGTGCAACATCTGTTGTTTCAGAAGATTTTGTGGGGTTATGGATTTTTCTTTGAATAAATGTCCTTATCTTGTTTATCTGAAAGCGGATTATGATGTTTAACAACACTCGAATTCTTGTTGATTAAGCTGTACAAGTTTGATAAACATTAAAGGTAAAATCGTTTTCAAATTGTTTTTTTGGCAACGTTTACCAACCTTTAGAAGTTTAGTAAACGAGGAAAGAAAGCATTCATATCCAAATCAAATAACAATCACGCTATGAACAAGATTTTCAAATGGTCATTATTATTAGTAGTGCCTATATTTCTAGCAACTGCAGTTGCTCCAGAAGCATGGGGCTTTTTTGGCCATCGTCGCATCAATAGAATGGCAGTATTTACTTTGCCTCAAGAGATTTTCGGGTTTTACAAAAATAATATTGAGTTCATAACAGAACATGCAGTTGATCCTGACAAACGTCGGTATGCAACCAAGCATGAAGCGGTTCGCCACTATATCGATTTGGATCATCATGGGACTTATCCTTTTGAAAATGTACCTCGTCAATGGACCGATGTGTTGGTAAAATATACAGATGTATTTATTGTCAATGAAAAAGAAGATACGATTTTAGTTTTTGGGAAAGATGTCATGGAATATAAAGACGGAGACTTGTTGTTAAAAAAACATAACAATGCTATTGTTACTGAAGAAACGTACAAAGGTTTCTACAAGTCTGAAATTTTACCGCTTTATTATGAAGATGATTGGTTAATAGATTGTGAGGAATTGACCAAAATGCTACAATATGCTGGTGTTAACATTAATTGCACGAGTGCTTTTGGAATTGACCAATTTTCAGGATATGGAATTGTTCCTTATCATTTGGAAAGTATGCAGCGCAGATTAACAAAAGCATTTGAAGCAAAAGATGCGTCAAGAATTCTTCAACTTTCTGCTGAAATGGGGCATTATATTGGAGATGCACATGTACCTTTGCATACCACTGAAAACTATAACGGTCAAATGACTGGACAAAATGGGATTCATGGTTTTTGGGAAAGCAGAATTCCTGAGTTGTTCGCAGATGAAGAATATGATTATTTTGTAGGACAAGCGGAATATATTAGCAATCCTAATGAATACTTTTGGGATATTGTCTTGACAAGCCACCAATATGTAGATAGCTTGTTGGCAATTGAAAAGCAATTGAGCTTGACATTTCCGCAAGATCAACAATATTGTTTTGAAAACAGAAATGATCGTACCATAAGAATGCAGTGTGCTGCCTATACGAGAGCTTACAGCGATTTGCTAGATGGACAAGTAGAAGACAGGATGCAAGCTTCGATTTTGGCTGTAGGATCTTCTTGGTACACTGCTTGGGTAGATGCTGGACAGCCAAGTATTCAATCGATTATCAACGAAGGAGTTTCTGAAGCTGCAAAAGAAGAGTTGAAAAAACTAGAAGAACAATTTAAAAAAGGAGAGGCAAAAGGTCGAGCCCATGGCCAATAGTCTCTTATGACTACATCTTGTTACACCTCAAATTACTATTATCCATACCGTTTAATTATTTATTTTTCACAGAAAAAAATTTAAACCTATTATTATTTAGGTTTTAAAATACCGTTATGAAAGAATCAAGATTACGAAGTTTACTGAAAGGTTTAACTTGGAGAATTGTTGCAACAACAACGATTATTGCAATTGCATATTTCAAAACAGGAGATGTAGCACTTGCATTAGAAATAGGCTTCATTGAGTTTTTTATAAAACTAGCATTGTACTATGCACATGAAAGGGCATGGCAAGTTTTACCGACTGGGACGATTCGGAAGATGTTTCATCGGAAGTAAAATCGATATGGAACCGCAAAATATTGAATGTTAAAGTTGAGTACGAGCAACCAATGTATATGGTTCGTTTACTACTTCGATATTCGACATTCATTTTACTCTTCCAACAACTGCGTTTTAGCCAATGGTAATTTATCCAAAAAATCAGTGTAGTAAGTTTCCGTGATATTAATCGTTTTATTCTTAGGTTGGCAAATAACTTCCAAAGTACGATCTCCTTTATTGATTGACTTTATTCGATCCGTGTTAATAACATTGCTTCTACTAATTCTAGCAAAAGTGTTTGGAAAAAGCGCCATTAATTTTGCTAGCGTATAATCTACTTCATAATTAAGATCATCTGTGACGATAATTGATTTGCCACCTCCGCCAGCTTCTAGGTAAACAATTTTATTAAAATCAAATTTGGTAAAGCCACCTTGATAATTCAAGAAAGTATGAGTGGTAGGAGGTTTTTCATAAGTTGGGTTAGTCAACTTAGCTGCAATAACTGCATCAATAGCTTTTCTAAATTTATCTTCCCAATTTTCTGCAAATGGTTTCATCAAATATTGCACAACATAATTTCTATAATCGTTCAATGCAGTCATTACATAATCTGGGAACGCAGAAGCGCAGACAATGTATGGAATCGGTAAATTATTTTGCCTCAAGCGATCTAATAATTGAAACGCTTCACCGCCAATCAAACGAATATCCATGAATGCGACATCGGGTTGAGCTTGTGCTAACAAATTAAATGCGTCATCAATAGTGGCTGCTTCTCCAACCAATTGAATTTCAGAAAAACTTTGTAATTTTTCCATTAGCCAATTGCGAGTATCATCTTCGTCTTCTAGTACGACACATTTTAGGGGGAGATTTTTCATATTGTATAATTGTAGTTTTTAGGAATTTTGATGATTACTTTAGTGCCAAAGGAGACACCTTGCTCAGTAGTGTAAATATCATCGAAAAATTCCTGTGTTAATTTGTAGGTATTTTGTTTGTTGTATATTGCTAACAATTCTTCTAACATGGCTAATCCGTTTTGGGTTCCATGCGAACCAATCTTTTTTGCTTTTTTTCTACCGACACCATCATCAATAATGTGCAAATAAACATATCGATCATCGTCATCGCAAGTTACAGTGACCGTTCCTCCAACCGATTTGTTTCTTAGGCCGTGTTCAACTGCATTTTCAATATGAATTTGCAACATTAAAAGTGGAATATGAACCATTTTTAAGTGACGCATATCTTCTACATTTGGAATCTCATAGTTAAGTTTTTCTTTGAATCGAATTTTTTGGATATACAAATAATTCTCAGTTAACTGCAATTCATTTTCTAGCGAGTGAAAAGCTTTTTGAGTTCTACTATTCTTGAAGACCGTACTGATGTTTTCTGACAATTTCCCAACAACACTTACACCTTCCTTGTCTTCATTTCTGTCCAAACGAATTTGGAGCCATTGCAAAGCATTATTGATAAAATGTGGGTTTAATTGGTTGACGATGGTTTGAATTTGTAGTGCGTCCTTTTCTTTTGTAATGGTATTGATTGCATTTTGTTTTGATTTTAGTTTTTGTTCTCGTAAACTATAATTGACACCAAAGCCAAAGATCAAAATACAAGCTGTCAAATAAATCCAAGGTTTCTGGAAAAGCGACTTATCAATTTCGAACTTATATTTTGCTGGGGAAGACTGAATACCATTTCTTTCAGCAATTACTTCAAAATGGTATTCCCCAACAGATAAATTATAAAAATTGACGTAATCAGTTGAGATCAATTTGGACCAGTCATCTGCTGGATTCAATCGATATCTATAATTGAAGTTTCCAATTACATTGGTATTGGCATCTACATGAAAGTTGATTGTTATGTTTCTTTCCTCGGATCCTACCTTCAAAGGTTCGGATATATTATTAACTTCCGTTTCACCAACAAATACTTGATCTATGACGACATTAGGAATCTGTTCACCGTCTTTTTTGTACTTATTTGGCGTATATCGAACAGCACCATTCGCGCACATCAACCAAATATCTTTGCGATGATCGATACAAATTCCGTTTTGAATAACACCTCCTGCAAGGTGCCCTGTCTCATCTGTGATGGAAGTAATATTCAATTGTCTAGGATTAGCATACCAGTCATTTAAGTTGATTAAAAAATAACCTAAACCATTACCAGCGACCAATGTGCTATCATTATATATTTTACAAACTTGAACAATCGAGTTGCCGGTATAATCACTTCCAACTGGTTCTAAATTTTGATGAAAATCGAAATTAGCAGATAATTCATGTTTGTCTTGATTGAAAAAGTATAGTCCTTTGTCTGTACCTAACCATATATTGCCGTATTTGTCAACATCCATACTTTGTACACCTAGATGAGCAGGATTTGCTTCTTTTATCCAGTTGTAAACGGTATCTTGTTCTGGGAAATAGATGGCCATTCCTTGACTGCCTCGACCCATCCAATATCGGCCCTGATTGTCTTCAAGTGCAGTAATGACATTTAAAAGTTTCAAACCTTTACTTTGGTCAATTTTATTCCAATCAGAATGTAATTTTCCCGTTTTATTGTTAGGTAATATCCAGAGACCTTCTTGTTGACTTCCAAAAAGCAATTCTCCATTGTTATTTCTATTTAAATAAAACCCTAATTTCTTTTCAGCTAAAAAAGAATGATTTTCATTACTATCAAATTTCACAATCCCATTAAGCGTTGTGAAATACACGTTACCCTTTTCATCGGATTCACTTCCATCCATGTAAATTTGGTCAAGCAATGTCTTATTTTTGGCAGGTTGAATAAAAGTCCCATCATAATTAACCAACTCCTTTCGATAAGAACCAAACCACATTTTTCGATTTATTGTTTGACCAACGGACCAAGCTTCAGCGGGCATTCCTTGAAAACCTGTCGGTATCCAATGTTGATTTGGAAATAAACGAACTTGAGTGGACCCATTACAATACCAGTAGGTGCCTGCATTGTCTTTGGTGACAACACCAATAGTTTTATCTTCTGAAAAAAACACTGTATTTACAATGTCGAAAGAACGAGTATCATACTCTGCTAAAACAAAACTATTTTCAAAACCTAAGCGCTCAACTTTCCAGATACCAATAATCGTTTTATTTGCATCCTGTGTTATATAATAATGATGAATTGCCCATTTATGAAATGTTAATTTTAATTCATCATTTTTGGTGCCATATGGTTTTAATTTAGGTTTTGGAATCTTTTTTATTGTATGACCAGATTTAATAAATGCAGCTCCATTTTTGACATAGCTTCCTGAAAAAGATCCATCTTTATTTTGGAAGATAGCATTATGAATTGTAGAAGGGGTTGTCAACGTTTGGTCAAGGATACTTTTGATATTTCCATTTCGATCCATCGATTGCAAAGTACCATTTTGATGAAAATAAACAATCTGATATTCGCCATTGTAATCATTGATTAAGTAAAGCCAAGTTTTAGCTTTTTTTAAATACAGACTACTTTTTTTCAATTGCGCATCGGAAAAAAACGGAATACCTTTATTCGCAAAATCATTCGTCTCAAAATCGAAAGGATACATCCAAAGTTGTTGTGTTGAATCTCGATTCCAAGATATTAATTCATCTTTTATAGCATTGTATCGGAAATAGGGAATGTCTTTTATAAAGGGGAAAATACGTTCTTGCTGATCTGTTGAATCAACGTTTTTAGCAGACATACTATATTTTGTAAATTCATTGTTGAGGTATCTGGATACTCCTTTTTGATAACTATGAGTAATCCAAATACCACCTTTTTTATCCTCAAAAAAAGGGGTTCCCCAAGTATATAATAAGCCATCGTTTTGAGTGAAATTTTTCCATTTTTTTCCATCAAACATATTGATTCCACCACCTCTCGAGTCAACCCACAACCTGCCTTTTGAGTCCACCTTGGAGTAGGTATATGGCTGGTTTAGCCCATCTTTGAAAGAATAAGTTTGTTTTCCACAGTATTGAGCATCCAATTTAAAAGTAAATAGGGTCAATAATAACAGGATATAGTGAGGTTTAAAATTCAAATTATTGTTGGTCTACTAATTTCATTCAAAATGCAAAAATTCCTTGCGAATAGATTGAATACAGGTATTAACATAAAGATTTTCCTTATGCTGATAGATACTAGTAAAAAGGTTTCGTTCCAAAAAATCAGTACTTCGTGATGAAAAAATGTGCTTTGGTGAAAATTTTAACATACAAAGATGACTAAGATATATCTTTAGATTAAGATTGAATAATTATTAAGGCAGTTATATTATGTAATGAATTCACCCTTCATATTCATAATAACTTGTTATGCACCAAACAAATGCCTTATATGACACTTTTAAAATCAATTCAACCAGATGCTAGTGCTTTTTTGCAACTAGAAAAACAATTTATTTACAAAAATTTCTTTTTTGTAAAAAAGAACAATCGAAATGTTCGAGTCAATGTTAATGATATCTATTGGGTGAAAGCAGATGGATCTTCTGTCGAAATCACTTACACAGATGGAGTTGTAATTACTTATGCAAATCTAAGAAGTTTTAAAAATCAGATTCAACATCCGAATTTGGTCAGAGTCCAACGTTCTTACATTGTCAATTTATTAAAAATAAGTTCTTATGACGATCAGTTTCTCTATATCAAAGTGAAGGATGAGGAATTTAAAATACCTTTTGGAAGAACGTATAGAAAAGATGCGCTGAAACATTTCAGTCAATTAAAAGCAGATTAGTAAAATAGTAAAGATAAAGCATACTAAAACGCGATAACCCCTCATTAACCAAATTAACGGTCAAATTGCTATTAGCGATTTGGCTGTTTTTTAGTAGAGAATCGTTCCGAAATCTTACTGTATCATTAGATTTTTGTCTTGTAATGCGGCCAATTTATGGTTCAATTTGTATTACATTTGCGTCATGAAAAAATCGGACATTTTAGATACCACTCATAAACGCAATTCGATTAGCCACGATCCAGTTTATACTGGCGGTCCCATAGCCACAGCTATCCGAGGAATGGGAATGGGGATGGCGGAAGTGATTCCTGGTGTTTCCGGTGGTACCATCGCTTTTATCACCGGTATTTATGAAAAATTATTGAATACGATTAAAGCATTTAGTCCTTCTTTGTTTAGTGAGTTTAAATCAAATGGAATCAAGGGTGTTTGGTCTGCCATCAATGGAAATTTTTTAGTATTTCTAATGGGTGGAATGGTTGCTGGAATTGTTGTGGGTGTTTTTGGAATTTCGTATTTACTAGAAACGTATCCACCAGCCGTTTGGGCATTTTTCTTTGGATTAATTATCGCATCTGCTATTTATATTGGTCGACAAATTACTAAATGGAGTGTTGCGGAAATAGTTTGTTTGATTATTGGTGCTATCATTGCTTATGGTATCACCATTATTACCCCATCTAATGGTTCGGAGTCATTACCTTTTGTTTTTATATCGGGAGCCATTGCGATTTCTGCTTTAATTTTACCTGGCATTTCTGGTTCCTTTATCCTGCTTTTGATGGGGATGTATACCTTTATCATCAGTGATACTTTAAGACCTGCATTAACAACATTGGCACCAGATAAATTATTGACCATGGGCGTTTTTGCATTGGGTTGTTTAGTTGGACTGATGAGTTTATCTAGAGTATTATCTTGGACTTTTAAAAATTATCGAAATATCACACTAGCTACCTTGACTGGATTTATGATTGGATCACTCAACAAAATCTGGCCATGGCGTAATCCAACAGAATGGTTACGGGACGCTGCTGGTCAAATTATTTTAGATGATGATGGAAGCAAGAAGAAAATATTAATTGAAGAAAACGTTTTACCAGCTGCCTACGATGGCGACCCTATGACCATCGGCGTAATTGTAATGATGATTGTAGGTTTTATTTCTGTCTTTTTGATTGAAAAATTAGGAAAGCACTAAATGGCAAATCAAAGCAAACTATATGGTCTGATTGGCTTCCCATTAAGTCATTCTTTTTCTCAGAAATATTTTACTGAAAAATTTGAAAAAGAAAAGATTCAAAACGGTGCATATAAAAATTTTCCATTAGAAAAAATTGAAGATTTTCCTCAACTTTTAAAAGCACATCCTAATCTTTCCGGCATTAATGTCACGATTCCTTATAAAGAAAAAGTGATTCCATATTTGGATGAACTTTCTCCTGCTGCCAAAGAAATTGGAGCAGTGAACACTATCAAATTTAAAGACGGAAAATTAATCGGTTTCAATACAGATGTCATCGGTTTTGAAAACTCATTGCAGGAGTTGATTTCAAAAAGTAACACCAATCCGACTGCCGCATTAATCCTAGGAACTGGAGGAGCTGCCAAGGCAATTGCCTACGTATTAGCCAAAAACCAGATTAAATTCGACTATGTTTCTAGAAAAAAAGGAGCTCATAAGTTGACTTATGAGGAATTGGACCGTCCTAAAATGGACAGTATTCAGCTGATTGTGAATACAACTCCTTTGGGGACCTATCCGATTACACATCGATGTCCTCCAATTTCATACAATCAACTAACAGATAAACATTTACTGTTTGATCTTGTTTACAATCCTGAAAAAACTGTATTTTTGAAGATGGGTGAATCACAGAAATGTGCGACCCAAAATGGTTATCAGATGTTGGTTTTGCAAGCAGAAGCTTCTTATGAAATCTGGCAGAAACCTTGAAAAAATACACTGCAAATTTGTATAAACATACACACCTAAAGCATGGAGGATACTATGATTAAACCTACCCAAGTTGACTTTTCAAATAGTGAAGTTGCTTTTGCCTATAAATCAGATAAAGAACTAAAGCACGCTGCTAGGATCTTTAAACTAATGAATAAAAAGTGGTTGGTAAACAGTGGTTCCAAGCTGGGATTGACTGCTTTCAAATTGCGATTACCGTTATTAAATAATGTTGTCAAGTCCACTGTTTTCGATCTTTTTGTTGGCGGTCAAACATTGTTAGAATGTCAATCTACCATCGATCAGTTGTACAAATTCAATGTACAAACGATATTGGATTATGGGGCAGAAGGGAATCATTCAGAAATGGATTTCAATAAAACGATGAATGAGATGATTCGTGCTATTGAATTTGCGCATACCAATAAAAGCACACCGATTATTGTGACAAAAATCACAGGGTTAGGTCGTTTCGGATTATTAGAATCTCTTCAAAATAAAATACCGTTCACCAGTATTACCAAATTAGAATATAGAAATATTTTAAAACGATTGGATACCATTTGTTACACTGCACACGGACGAGATGTGGGCGTTTATTTTGATGCGGAAGAAACTTGGATACAGGATATAATCGATCATTTAGTTCGAGTAATGATGAAGCGATATAATAAAGAGAAAGTGATTGTTTACAATACTTATCAAATGTATCGAAAAGATCGACTACAATTTTTAATAGACTCACATCAGTTAGCAAAGAAAGATGGCTATTTATTAGGTGCTAAAATCGTAAGAGGAGCGTACATGGAAAAAGAACGTGCACGAGCTACTAAAATGAAGTACAAATCTCCTATTAATGATTCCAAAGCGGCTACTGATGATTTGTACAATACGGCAATTAAATTTTGTGCAGAAAATTATAAAGAGATCTCATTTTGTAATGCAACGCACAATGCAGAAAGCAATATGATATTGGTAGATTTAATTCAGAAAAAAGGAATTGATCCCAAACATCCGCATGTTTCTTTCTGTCAGCTTTATGGAATGAGTGATAATATTTCATTCAACCTTGCCAATGGCGGATACAATGTAGCGAAGTACGTACCTTATGGTCAGGTCGAGGAAGTGATGCCTTATTTGATTCGTCGTGCCCAGGAAAATTCTGCTGTTGCCGGAGAAATGAGTCGAGAATATAAGCAGGTGTTAGGAGAGATCAAGCGCCGTGGGATTTAGGTTAAACCATTCTCCTTTTTTTTCGTTTATTTGTATATGTTTAACCTTAAAGAATATTGGGATCTTTTTATCAATGGCTATGTCGGTTATGGAAATTACCTTTGGTATGAAATAACGCATCCATCGATGACCAATTATTTTTATTGGTTACTAGCAGTTTCTGCATTTTTCTTTTTTGTAGAAGTAGCTGCACCTTGGCGAAAAGAACAGCCTGTATTGCGAAAGGATTTCTGGATGGATTTCTTTTATATGTTTTTCAACTTCTTTTTATTTTCCTTACTCATTTACAATGCAGCTTCTAGTGTCATCGTCGATTTATTCAATGACATTATACAATATTTCACCAATTTTGATTTACAAGGTAGGAATCCGATGAGGCATTGGCCGATGTGGTCGATTTTGCTGGTTGGGTTTTTAGTACGGGATTTTGTGCAATGGTGGATACATCGATTGTTGCATAAATTTGAATTTTTGTGGGAATTCCATAAGGTACATCATTCTGTTGAGGAAATGGGTTTTGCCGCGCACTTGCGATATCATTGGATGGAAAATGTGGTATATCGGTCATTAGAGTACATTCCATTAGCATTGTTAGGAATTGGGTTGCACGACTTTTTTGTTATCCATATTTTCACCTTGGCAGTTGGTCATTATAATCATTCCAATATTACCGTCAATGGATTTGTGACAGGCGGTGTATTAGGCTTTTTGATAGGAATTGTAATAGCTTTTGGTCTATTTGATGTCCACCTATTTGATACATTTAATTTATTTCAAAAAATGGGTGTCTTAAGCGGATCTATCCTGTTAGGAGCGGTTGCCCTTGGACCATTTATGAAGTATCTATTCAATTCCCCAGAAATGCATATTTGGCATCATTCCTATGAATTGCCGGATGATAGGAAATCAGGAATCAACTTTGGATTGACATTAGCGATATGGGATTATCTATTTGGTACAGCTCATATACCTTTTGAAGGACGTGATATAAAATTAGGATTTCCGGAAATGGAAAGTTATCCTAAGGATTTTGTAACACAGAATTTACATATGCGGAAGAGGAAGGTTGATAATTAGGTGATTTTAATTTTTTGAGGTGTAAATTATCTTATAAGCTTTGATTTGATATTCGTATCTATTAATAGTTATTAGTTATTAGTGGTTGACAGGTTAGGGTGAGTAACCAATAACCAATTCTACTTAAACTTCCCAGCCAAAGACATAATCAACACCAAAAAACCAGAACCTAATCCAGTAATCACACTCACCAGTGACAATCCTTTCCAACGTTTACTATTTCTTCTTAATAATTTTCGGGTAACCAAAGCCAGTAGCACACCACTCATCACCATGATTAAACCAAAAATAATATTAACCCAAATTGAGGCAGCCAATCCGCCCAAAGTCAGGATTAATCCAAGGATAACAGCAGGATGTGTTTTAGCATTTTCAAAAGCCAGAACAGCTTTTATTTTTTTTACTGGTTGTTTGAAATAAATTTCTTTACCATCAGTAGAGGTGACACTTTCTATTAAATCCAAATTCACTTCCGTCACATCATTTGCTTCAGAATTACATTTCTTGTAAGCAACTGCTGTTTCAGAAATCTGTACCTGATATCCTTTGTGTACTTGACGATTCTTTAAGTTGATATTCAAGCATTTTTTCAAATCAGGCGGAAGATCAGTGTTAACTTCGAGCTTTTTTAATTTCTTTCCGACCCAAGCGCCGAGAAGCCGATCTTTTAATGTAAGCTTTTGCGAATTGTTTTCTTTTATAGTGGTAAATTCTGTCGAAGAATGAACTGCAATTGCTTGATTGAATGAACTTGTTAATAAGCATATAACGATAAATATGTTTTTGATGGACATGAGATCAATTGGTCTTTAAGATTAAGGATAATACATCTAGGGTTAACTATAAGATGTTAACATTATGGAGGAAAGGAAATACCCTGATGAGGTTAAATATTGGGTTTAGTGTGTGATGCAGAATTTAATTTTGGAAATTAAATTGCATGGATAGGTTTAATTTGTGATTGTATTGTTGAGAAATGTAATATGTGTAATCGTCAAAGAGGTAGGATACACAATAGGATCGGTTGGAAACCGGCATCTCGGACGTGTGCATACACGCTCCTACGCGAGCCAAAGGTTTCCAACCTCTTGGCGTATGTTTGGTCGAGAGGCGAGATGAGCGGTTGGAAACCGGCATCTCGGACGTGTGCATACATGCTCCTACGCGAGCCAAAGGTTTCTGACCTCTTGGGATATGAGTAGTTGCACAAGATGAGCGGTTGGAAACCGGCATCCTGTACGTGTGCATACATGCTCCTACGCGAGCCAAAGGTTTCCAACCTCTTGGCGTAGGACTTCTACTCAATAACAATCTTCTGAGAAATCATCTGATCGCCATTCAATACTTGCAAAATATACTGACCAGCAGGAATGTTGTTTAAATCAATTTGAGCATCCAAACCAGTGACCGCATATTGTTTGATTTGAATCCCTTTCATATCGACCAAATTCAATTGAGTAGGTTGCTCTTTGAATTGTAGATTGATCACACCTTTAGCTGGATTTGGAAAAGCATTAAAATTAGATAGTTCTGTTTCATTGGTACTACTAATAATAAAATTTTCCAAAGCGATACGTTCGGCATTTAATACTGGCCGTTGCTTAAAATCAGTTTCATGATATTCAGTGACAGCTGCAGTCAATTCAAAATTTATATGATTGTACATATCAGGTACTTGATAAGAAAAAGTTTGAACATATTCTTCACCAATTACTGGATTATTAGGAATGATATTTTCATCTCCCCAACCACCATTCAGCAATTCTCTTAAAAGATTTTGATGAGAATAATCTTGAATAACATCACCTAGTCCTTCCAATGGATGTCCAGGCGAATTGTTGTAATAACTATGTTGTCTCCAAATCACATTATCTTCCGTAACATAAACAATCACACTAAAATTTTCAACATCCGTAGGTAGCGTATGAAATTTGCTAGTCACTTCAAACGTCAACTGTCTGTTATTTTCATCAAAATTAATGTTGCCAAATTCAATATCAACATAAGATTCTAGATCCACTTGTTGTTGGATGCGTGTCTCCCAGTTTCCGGCACCACTACCAAGCTGACCGTTGTATGGAGTTCTATCTACAATCGCATTTGGAGTTCCTCCTATTCCTACCTCTTCCCACATCTGCTCTGCACCTGGATAGGGCAAAGGATTGTATTCAAAACTCGCTGGCCAGTAATGACTGATCCAAATCAATTGAGGATATTCCTGTTCTAAGTTGGTCAAGAGTATTGACTTGTCAGGACAACTGCCACAATATAAATTGGTGAATTTTTCAATCAATATATTTTTCTGCCCAAAAGAAGAGTAGGCAAATCCTAACACTATGAAGACGAATGTTAACTTTTTCATACCCTTAAGTTAAGATATTTTGGTGGGAATTTTGGAGAAATAGTTGTCTGGTTTTTGACAATAGTTGGTTTACGATATATTTTGAATTGGTGGTTTTTTACATAACTTCTACCACGCTCGTAGTTCCATACTACGCCGAATGATACGCTGAGGAGGATGTGAATATGCTATGCCGAGCTTGGATTACTCAATTGTAAACTTGTACAATCTATCGTTCCTACTCACAAATATCAAATTAGAATTTTCTTCTTTATATAAAAAATCACCTCTATGTACAAAGTCATATAAATCTACTTTTTCGTCGTTAAGAGCTTGACCGATCTTGTGTTTAGAATTTCCACATAAAACATAAGTAACACCTGTATTCATGAAAGAGCTTGTTATGGTACATGATCTAATAGAATCACTAAAATTTACATCACTAAATTTTTTTTCATACTCTCGAAAAAGAAATGTTGATAAGCAAACTAGTATAACAAAAGATAATAGGCTGAGTCCTAATATTTTCTTTTTAAACTGATTAGTCATTTTTTTATTTTAAACTTAAGCTAAAAGCAAAATTTCATTTTACCACAACAAAACATCTACAAGTACCTCAAATATCCGAAATGTTGTTATCATTCAAAGATATTTTAAACAAGTTCCCCATCATGGAAGGCAGATCATCAATTCAACCCCTCCACAACACCCCGCAACTCCTTACTAAATATAACACCACGATGCCCAGTGTTGGGAAGTAAAATAGAATGAATCAAATCAGGATTGACGGCTTTCAATAGATCATCAGAGTCTTGAGGAATCAGTGTATCTTCCAAACCATGAATCATAGTAACCGGACATTTAATTTTTTCCAAATGTGCTTTGTTAGAAAACTTATATTTGAAAAGAAAATCGGGGATGAACGGGAGAAATTTATTTTTCATTTGAATCAAACTGACGTAAGGAGCGACCATGATTAAGTGTTCAGGATTATTGACACTTGCGAGATAGGAGGCCATTGCTGTGCCTAAAGAATATCCTGCAACAACGATTTTGTCCTCATTGTATCTGGATTTTAAATAATCATAAGCAACTTGTACATCATCGAACATTTGCTGCTCCGCATAATTTTCGCCTTCACTTTTTCCATAACCTCGGTAATCAACTAATAAAATATCATAACCTTGTCCTGCCATCGTTTTTGCTTGACCGATACATCTGCGGATATTTCCTTTCTGACCATGTAAATATAAAATTGCACCGACTGGATTCTTGTCTTTTATCAATAGACAGTTTAAGTGAATATCTTTGTCGACTTGAATTTGGACTTCTTTTCCAATCCGGAATTGATGATCGTGCGGCAAATGATGCGCATTAAAAAGAATGGTTTCTTGAAGAAAATATAACACAATACAGCCCAAAACATATAATATAGCAAGTCCTATTAAAATTCCTTTAAATCGTTTCATTTTAAACCTTCTATTTGTAAGTACATTTCCTTGATGTTATCATCAAAAAGTGATTTTAATTATCAGATTTGACAAAAACGAATAAAAACCACTTTAACGTATTTTTGAGAGCAGTTTAGCAATCGAAAATTACTCAAAATTTAAGACATCTCTATGGGAGATAAAAATTCAAATATCTATTTGAATTTTGAGAAATCAGACGAGAATTTACGATAGAAACGAAGTATTCCGTTTTGAATTTGAAATTATAATCGATAAAATCAATAATAAATGAAGTGACCTAACATTTTCATATTCAGGAGGATGACAACTATTTTCAAAATGAATCCTCATATAATTTTTTATAACTAAAATGTGGTGCTATATTGCAGTTTATTCCGTACTGAAAAAACCAAACAATTTTGAGCTTGAAAGAAACAGAAAAAGGCAATCTTGACGACGATAAAAAAGTTGTTGCTGGTAGTATCGAAGAGGAAGAAAAGGATGAAGTGCAAGAGAAAAAGGATATTGTCATAGGCAAAAAATTGTACGATTATCAGGTTGAGAACATCAAGCAGATTTTCGAACGTTTTCAAAGTTGTCCTCCCAATTATAAATTACTTTATCAACTCCCAACAGGTGGTGGTAAAACAGTGATTTTTTCTGAAATTGCAAGACGTTATATAGAGGAGCAAAAGAAGAAAGTACTGATTTTGACGCATAGAATAGAATTATGTGGTCAAACTTCTCGAATGCTGAACGAGTTCAAGGTCAGCAACATGATTATTGATAGTAAGGTGAAAGAATTACCTCCTAATCATAATTTTACTTGTTTCGTTGCAATGGTTGAAACACTCAACAACCGTTTAAATGATGAAAAAGTTGATGTTAGTGATGTTGGTTTGGTTATCATTGATGAAGCACATAATAACTCATTTAGAAAACTATTCAAATTTTTCCAAAATTCATTTTTACTAGGTGTAACAGCAACTCCATTGAGTTCTAACATTACATTGCCGATGAAAGATTCTTACCAAGAGTTGATTGTCGGAAGTGCGATTATGGATTTGGTAACAAAAGGTTTCTTGGCAAAAGCGGAAACCTATATATATGATGTTGGATTGGGATCTTTGAAAATTGGTATGAACGGAGATTATACCGTCCGATCATCCGAAGTTTTATATTCCAATTCGGTGATGCAAGGCAAGTTGTTGATGGCCTACATGCAACGGGCAAAAGGAAAAAAGACTTTGATTTTTAATAATGGTATCAACACCTCAAGGCAAGTGTATGAAACCATGAAAGGAGCTGGTTATGATGTTCGTCATCTTGACAATACACATAGCAAACAACAGCGTAGAGAAATATTGGCTTGGTTTAAAGAAAAGAAAGGTGCGATATTGACTTCTGTTGGAATTTTAACGACTGGTTTTGATGAACCTACCGTTGAAACAATCATTATCAATCGTGCAACTCGTTCTTTGAGTTTGTATTTTCAGATGATTGGTCGTGGATCTCGTGTTCTTCCTGAAAAAAGTATGTTTGATGTCATCGATCTTGGAAATAATGTGGCACGTTTCGGACTTTGGTCTGCACCGGTTGATTGGCAACGAATTTTCCGTTATCCTAATCTTTATTTAGATAATTTAATTAGTGATGAGGATATTGAACGTAAGTTTCGATATGTTTTCACAGAAGAACAACTTGAAAAATTCAAGAATACAGAAGAAGTTTCTTTCGACATTGAAGCTTCTAACAAAGAAGTTGCGGTGAGTGGCATGAAGTCTTCAGAAACAATCCGTAGATCTATTGAGCAACATGCAACAATGGTGATTGAGAATGCTGAAGATATTTATGATGCATTGGATTTAATTCGAATTCTTGAAGATGATATTGCAGATCGGGTGCGTAGATATTGTTATTGCATTACCAATACAACTAGAAGTTATCGGGAATGGTTGCATGATGACTATAAGAAGCGATTGAAATCGGAAGTTAGTCGTCGGTTGTAGTTCGTTACTCTTATCTGTTTTTAATAAGATAAATTTATGAATATGGGAAATCATAAGGCTATCACACATCCTTCCAATTTGAAGGTAGCATATCCAACTATTATTTTAACGATTTTTTCGTGGGGTATTATCATTGCAACTTGTATGTTTGTGATACAAGGTAGTTTGACTATTGGCTGGGCGATATTCATCAATTCTATTTTCGCATATGTCTTGTTTACACCGATGCATGAAGCTGGTCACTTGAATATTTCTGGCAATAAAAAATCACTGAGATGGGTAGATGAAGTGATTGGCTGGGTTGCTGGTATTCCGATGTTTGCGCCATTTTATATTTTTAAAGTTGTGCATTTCAGACATCATGCTCATACTAATGATCCTGAAAAAGATCCAGATCACTGGTTAGCTTCAAAAAATATCATTTCGCTGCTATTTCATTCCACCACTATTTTTCCTGTTTATTTTATAAAGGCTATTGAGATTTTGTTTTTTAAGCAGAAGGTCGCAAGAAAAGTAAAACGAGATATTAAAATTGGTCTTGTCGGCTTAGTTGTGATTGTATTGTTATTTGTTTTGCTTGGATTTATGTTTGGTTGGATACTAATGCTTCAATTGTGGTTAATTCCAGCTTTAATTTCACAAATTATTTTAGCAATTACTTTTGATTGGTTACCACATCATCCACATGAAGAGAAAGCTCGGTATTTAAATACTCGGGTAATTGATATTCCTGGATTGTCATTCTTTTTGTTGGGCCAAAATTATCATTTGATACATCATCTGTATCCTCGAATTCCTTTTTATGATTACAAAAAGGTTTTTGAAGAATTGGAGGAGGAGTTGAAGGAACGGGAGGTTGAGATTGTTTCTGTTGGTTGATGGGATTTTCCCATCAATTGGTGTTTATGTCGTCCCTTCAGGACTTAATTAGTCCCAAACATACTTTTCATCCCATTCGATTCCGTGTTCGGTCATTAGTCTTCTGAATTCTTCTTGGAAAGTTTCTTCACCATGGTGTTTGCGTTGATTAAGAATATATTTTTGAACTACTTTGACTCCTCGATAATCTACGGAAAAAGCGGCGTACCCATCTTGCCAGAAAAAATCTTGTAAATAATTATGATTTGTTTTCATCCATTTTGAAGAATGAGATTTGACTCTTTGCAGTAAGGTCATGATTGGAATTTTTCTTGAAAACTTGCACAAGATGTGGACGTGATTTGAATAACCACCTACTTGTACTGCTGGGCTATCAAATTCGTTGCAAGTTGCTGCCATATATGCAAAGAGATCTTTGTCGAAAGGTGGAAAGATCAGGTGTTGGCGATGCTTTGTACTGAATACTAGATGTAAATAAACTTTTGCTAATGATTGTCCCATAATAAAATTGTCTTTTATAATAAGACGATCGAGATTGTTGGATTCCATAAAAATGGGAAAGTTTTTTTTGTTTTTTTTGTGTGGGTTGGGTGTGATTTCTAGGATTCTCTCATCAAATTGGGATTATTACGTCCCTTCAAGACTATTTTGGGCGTAAAGAATTTGTGTTATCTAGCACACAAAGTCCTGAAGGGACGACATAACCAACCATTAAAGGGAGTATCCCTTTAAAAAAAAACTACCCAAGCCGAACCACCAAATCATCTTGCTCCACCATCGTCTTTTCAGACAAAAATATCTTCTCAACTTTACCAGCCATTGGACTTGTAATGGTAGACTCCATTTTCATCGCTTCAATAATGAAGAGTGGCGTGTTGGCTTTTACGACATCGCCTTCTTTTACCAAAATTTGAGACAAACTACCTTGAAGTGGTGCTCCGACATCATGATCGCCATCCACTTTTTGATGTACGATCTCCACTGTTTTAATCGAATTATCTTTTACTTCAATGGTTCTTGTTTGACCATTAAGACTAAAGAAAACAGTAACCATTCCATCTTCAGTCGGAGCGGTTTTATTCAGATATTTGATCAGTAGGGATTTACCAGGAGCAATTTCTGCCAACACTTCTTCTCCTTCTTTAGGACCAAAAAAGAAAATAGGTGAAGGAATTACCTGTACAACACCATATTTACGGTAGTGCTCGTAAAAATCTTTGAAAACTTTTGGATACAACTTGTAAGAAAGAAAATCTAATTCATTGCAATATTCGTCAAACTCAATTTGAAAAGCTTTAAATTCTTTGTCAAAATCAATTGGAGCAAGATGTTCATTCGGTCGATCCGTATAAGGTTTTTCGTCTTTCAAAACCATTTTTTGAAGTGCACTAGGAAATCCACCATGTGGTTGTCCTAGATCTCCACGGAAGAGTGCTTTGACACTATCTGGAAAGGAAATCGTATCGCCTTTGGTTAAAATATCTTCTTTGGAATATCCATTAGAAGTCATGAACATGGCCATATCTCCAACTACTTTTGAGGAAGGCGTTACTTTGACAATATCACCAAACAATTTATTTACGGTTTTATAATTCTCTTTGATTGTTTCAAATTTATCTTCCAAACCTAATCCACGAGCTTGTGGACGAAGATTGGAATATTGACCTCCAGGAATTTCGTGATCATAAACTTCAGCGGTTCCTGCTTTCAATTCACACTCAAAAGGGTAGTAGTAGTGACGAACCGCTTCCCAGTAATTGGAATGTTGATTCAATGATCGTTGATTCATTTTATGCGCTCGCTCATGACCTTCCATGGCACTTACTAGAGAATTAAAGTTGGGCTGAGAAGTCAATCCTGACATGGAACTCAATGCGACATCAACCACATCCACACCAGCGTCGATGGCTCTTAAATAAGTGGAGGATTGAATAGAAGAAGTATCATGTGTATGTAGATGCAACGGAATGTCGACTGCTTTTTTTAATTCGGTAACCAAAATTTCTGCTGCTCTAGGTTTCAATAAACCAGCCATGTCTTTAATTCCTATCAAGTGCGCTCCTGCATCTTCTAGTCGTCTTGCAAGGTCGACATAATATTGCGTGTTGTATTTTGATTTATCAGGATTGGCGATATCACCCGTATAACAAATACATGCTTCAGCGAGCGCACCGGTACGCTCACGTACTGTTGTAATACTGGTTTTCATTGCTTCTACCCAGTTTAGGGAATCAAAAATTCTGAAGATATCGATTCCAGTTTCCCAGGATTTTTCAACGAACTTTTGAATTAAATTATCAGGATAAGCTGCATAACCTACTGCATTGGAGCCTCTCAATAGCATTTGTAACAATATGTTGGGCATTGCTCCACGAAGGTCTTTCAACCGTTGCCAAGGATCTTCTTTCAAAAATCTTAGACAAACATCAAAAGTAGCACCTCCCCAAACTTCCATTGAAAATACTTCTGGATTTTCCTTTGCAAATGCTTCCGCAACACGCATCATATCTGTGGTTCGCATACGTGTCGCCAACAAAGATTGATGGGCATCTCGATAAGTGGTATCTGTGTATTGTATTTTCTTTTCGTCTTTCAACCATTTTGCAAATTTGTCCGGACCAAGTTCATCTAGTTTTTGTTTGGTACCGGAAGTATATGGTTTTGTTTTGTCAAATGGTGGAATAATTGGCGTACGGAAAGTAATATTGGGATCGACAAATTTTACATCTTTATTTCCATTGACCACAACTTCTGCGAGATAACGTAACAATTTAGTTCCGCGATTTCTATACCTTGGGGATTCTAATAATTTCGGATTGTTGTCAATCAAAGTTACCGTTGCATTTCCACTGATAAATTCATCATTACGTAACAAATTCTCCAAAAATCCAATATTTGTCTTAACACCACGAATTCTAAATTCCGCCAAAGCTCTCAAAATTCTTTCAGATGCATCTTTCAAAGTTCTTCCACGAGCAGTCATCTTCACAATCATGCTGTCGAAAAACGGGGAAATCTTAGCACCTGCATAAGCACTTCCTGCATCCAAACGGATTCCAAAACCACCTGCACTACGATAGGCGATCAGTGTTCCATAGTCTGGTTTGAACCCATTTTCAGGATCCTCAGTAGTGATTCTACATTGAATGGCACAACCATTGAAAGTGATATCACTTTGCGAATTGATACCAATAGTTTGGTGAGAAAGTGGATATCCCTGCGCTATCAAAATTTGAGAACGTACCAAATCAAAACCTGTAATTTCTTCTGTAATCGTATGCTCTACTTGAATACGTGGATTCACTTCAATAAAGAAAATATCTTCATTTTTATCCACTAAAAATTCAGCAGTACCCGCATTATAGTAATTTACCTCTTTAGCAATATTCAATGCATATTTATAAATCGCATCTTTGGTTGATTGTTTCAAAGTGACAGCTGGTGCAATTTCCACTACTTTTTGAAAACGTCTTTGAACGGAGCAATCTCTTTCAAATAAATGAACCAAATTTCCATGTTCATCTCCTAAAATTTGAACCTCAATATGCTTCGGATTCTCAATATATTTTTCCAGAAATATAGTATCATCACCAAAAGCAGTTTTAGCTTCATTTCTTGCTTCCGTAAAAGCTTTTTTCAATTGCTCATCATTTCTAACAACACGCATACCTCGACCACCACCACCAGCAGCAGCTTTGACCATGATAGGGTAACCAATTCGTTCCGCTTCCGATAATGTAATTTCAATGTTGGTAAGATCTGCTCTAGAATCTTCAATTAGCGGAACATTAATTTCACGAACCAATGTTTTTGCTTGAATCTTGTCACCCAATCGTTCCATTGCTTCAGCAGCTGGTCCGATGAACTTAATACCTTCTTCTGTACACCTTCTAACAAATTGAACATTTTCAGAAAGGAATCCATACCCAGGATGAATGGCATCGATATTCTTGGATTTTGCAATTCTAATAATTTCCTCAATATCCAAATACGGTTTGAGTGGATCATCATCGTTTCCAATCTGATAGGCTTCGTCAGCTTTATACCGGTGTAAAGAATATCGATCTTCAAAAGTAAAAATGGTAACGGTGCGCAGTCCCAATTCGGAAGCTGCTCTCAAAACTCTAATTGCTATCTCACCACGATTGGCAACTAAAATTTTCTTAAAAGGCCTTAGTTTAGTCATCTCGTTTCACTATTGTAAATTGTTCGGATAAAGATACGTGTAATCAGCAAGTTAGTTTTAAAAACATGCTAGAATTCACTACTTTAATACTGCTTTTGAGAAATAAATGAATCTGTCAGCCAAATGCAAAGGGGAATAGGTTGCAGGTCCAACCTATTTATTAATTTTGTTCTATATAAAAGCACTAATAAATGACAATGTCTTTTCGTTTCTCATCAATTCTATCAACGCTAATTGTATTTTTCACAATTTGCATGTTGCCAAATTTAGGATGGGCACAGATTTCTATTGAAGTGACCATTGATGAAGGGACTGTTGAATCTTCTTGCGCAGACCCTTTGGGTGGCAATAATCCATTATTTCAAGTAAATATCGAAAATGAAGGTTGGGAAACCTATCCATCCTTTTTGGGATTGTGTTATAACAACACACCAAATTTGCAATACAACAACTCATTTGCATGCCCATTAAATGTATTAGATTCTATTGAAGTTTGCTTTAAAGTTTATGATGAAGATGGAATTCCGTGTAATCAAACTACGGAAGATTGTTCGGAAACAGTTTGTCAAATGTTTGAGGTGCCTGATTTTGGAACTGCTGTTGCGGAATCTATAGAAATCATGGGAGGTGCTTTTCTTTCAACAGGAACTTTGGAGTTTACAATAACAACTAGTGCCACCGATCTTGCGACGAATGATGATCCTTGTGATGCGATTGATATGGGGATTCTTCCACCTTTAGGAACTCTTGGAAATGCCATGATGAGTACTTATAACAATATATGCTCAGATGGTTTTAATGAGCCAAATCCAGTAACGGAGACGGGCTGGAATAACAATCAAGGGGTATGGTTTACCTTCACGACTTCCAATGATCCAAGTTCCATTATCAATATTTTAGCACTGGATGATCCAAGCAATGTCGGAGATGATATCAATTTGCAATTGGCATTGTACGAAACTTCAAATGATCAATGTGATGGTACGTTTGATTTGGTTGATTCCAAATTTAAAGGAGTCACATCTGATGAAGTTTTCAATTCTCATTGTTTGGAACCTAATAAAACTTATTTTCTTTTAGTAGATGGTGCAACTGATTTTGTCGGTGGTGTAGAAGGCTGGTTTGGATTGCAAATTATTGACGAAGATGTAGTGGATGGTGGTGATTTGATTTGTAACGCTGAAAATATGGGTGCTGTACCTAATGGTGGAATGATAACAACGGGATTAACACAAACCAATGCATGTGCTACTGCGACAAGTGACCCAAATGCTAACAATTTCGACACGCAAAATTCCGTGTGGTATCAATTTGTTGCTCCTCCAAGTGGAAATGTATTGATCGATGGGATTAGTGACCAAGAATTGCCAAATGGACTAGATCCAGTTGATATACAAATTGCCTTATTCGAAACCAATAATGATTTATGTACTGGAAATTTGACAGAAATAAATAGCGCTTGGACGTCAGGTATTTTTGATGAATCCATAATGGCAAACTGTTTGAGTCCGGGAGAACCATACTGGATTATGATCGACGGTTCAGGATTTGATTTCTTTGGTGTTTTTGAAATAAAAATAACGGATACTGGTTTTGATCCATTAATTCAAATTGATACTACTATATGTGCCGGGTCTGGTTTTTCATTAGGTCAACTAAATATCACAGAAGCGGGTCTTTTTTCTGACACCATATTATTATCTGGTTGCGTCACACCAATTGCAGGGACCCTAAGTTTCTATGATTCCGTAGCTGTGTCCATTAATCAGATTACTTTAGCGACAGATGTGGGAATTGCAGATGGAGCTGCTAATGCCAATACACTAGGTGGAGCAGGAAATTATACCTATCTATGGAGTGATGGGCAAACCAGTCAAATAGCTACCAGTTTAGTGGGTGGACAAACTTATTGTGTAACTGTAACCGATAGTGAAGGTTGTACGGATGAGGCTTGTTATGAAATTGAATATTTGTTACCATTTTTTATTACTACCACAGTAGATTCTGTTTTATGTAATGGTGCTGAAGATGGTGCCTTTTCAATAATGGTTCAAAATGCGATTCCACCATATGATTTTTCTTGGCAAGCGAATAATAGTTTGCTAAATGGTTCAGGGCAAATTTTGAATGATGGAGATGCAGCTACCTTTATTTACTTACCTGCCGATACTTATGGCGTCACTATAACCAATGCTAATTTTTCAGAAGAATTTGACGTCACTATATACGAACCAGATCCAATTGTAGCAACCGTAAATGTAATTGAGCCTGTATCTTGTTATCTAGGATGTGATGCGACTGTTGAGATCGAATTCAGTGGAGGAACCGATCCTTTACCAGCGACTTTTATTTCTAACAATTTGTGTGCAGGAAATTATACGGAAAATTTTCTCGATGGAAATGGATGCCCGTTTGCTGTTAATTTTGATGTTGATGAAGCAGCACAAATTTTTGTTGCAACGATCAATATTGAAAATGTATCTTGTTTTGGTGGAACAGATGGAGCAGCAACTATTTTAGTAACGCCGGCGGTCGATATTGTATCCTATGATTGGGATATAGGAGCAACGACCCAAACCGTTACGAATCTTCCAGCAGGGACACATCCATTTTCAGTGACTGATATCAATGGATGCGTTTGGACAGGAGCAACTTTGATATTAGGTCCAGATGCGCCACTTGAAGTAGCTGCAATCAATCAATCAGGAATTATTTGTAATGGAGATCAAGCGACAGCAGAAGTTGTTGCAACAGGTGGATATGGAGGCTATACTTATGCTTGGGATAATGGACAACAAGGTGCCATAGCAGTCGGTTTATCGGGTGGTAGTTATACCGTTTCAATTACAGATGGAAGCGATTGTTTGATTACCGAGACCATTGATATTTTTGAACCAGAACCGATCACTGCAAATTTGATTCTAGAAGACGGCAGATGTGATGACAATGGTGGACTGAATGGAGGTTCTATTACGATTGCCAATGTGAGTGGTGGAGTTGAACCTTATGAATATGCATTAGGAACCAATAATTACACAGATAACAATATGTTTGTAAATTTGGAAGAAGGGTCTTTTAACGTATCATTGATTGATGATTTTGGTTGTGAGCAGTTTTATGATGCGGATATTATTGGTCCAGATTCTGTGTTTGTTACTACCAATGAAAGCTTTGTTGTTTTTGAAGGCGATCCTGCTGAATTAGTTGCTAGTTCTTCAAATAACAATTTATCTTACGAGTGGACACCAGCTGCGAATTTGGATTGTCCAACCTGCCCGATTACTACGACTAGCCAAATAGGTCAAGTTACTTATACCGTAGTTGCAACGGATACTATTACAAATTGTCAAGGAAGTGCACGAATTGTTGTAGGTACAACCAACCAACCACTTGTATTCATACCAAATGTCTTTTCTCCTAACGCAGATGGGAATAATGATTTTCTTCAAGTGTATGCAGGAGCAGGTGTAGAAGAAATTTTAAATTTTGAAATTTTCACAAGATGGGGAGATACTATTTTTGGTGCTCAAAATGTGCTCAACGCATCTAACTGGGGTTGGGATGGACAATATGACGGCAAAGATTGCAACCCAGGTGTCTATCCATATGTAACCGAAATATTGTTAAGAAATGGTACGACCCAATTTTTCAGCGGTACGATTACGTTATTAAGATAGACTAACTTTTTCTCAAAAATTACGTACAAATCCAAAACACAACAAATGAGTGACTTCGTAACACAAGCGGAACTTGACGAGATAACCAAGTATTATGGTCCAATGGAAGATTTGGATGAGGCGCAATTCAAAAAGACCAAAAAGGAATTACAACTAAAATATCACCCCGATAATTTTCAGAAATTTGAAGATGAAACCGTAACAGAATTAGCTACGGATAAATTTCAACGACTAGAAGTATTGGCTGCCAAACTTCAATTGTTACTGAACAAAAAGTTGAACATCAAGCAGTCTGGAGACTTCACCGATGCGAATGCGATCTTCGCTTTTGACAAAATGAAGATTGAAGTAGTGACTAGAAATAAGGATTTAAAATACCATCTTTTCGGTACCCAATATCGTTGGTTAAATTATGGCGAGAGTTATAAAATTCCAGAAACAGAAGCGAGAATTATCGCCGATGAAAGTCATGAAGGACAACGTATGGGTTTTGTTGAGACAGTCCGTATGTATCTTACTTTTGGATTCAACGATCCGATAGAGTTGGTTGCGGTTTGGTTATTTAATGCCATTAATGAACGTGCGTCTTCGTTGATTATTGAAGGTAAAAAAGTGCAAATTGATTTGATTGAAATTAATGCTGCTATTAAACGTACTTCTTTTGCTGGGATTGAGGCGCCGAAAGGTGAGGCTAGTGGAGATTAGTTTCCTAATGTCGAGAGGTTGATAGCCAAAAATGAATTCGCTATTATTATACGAGTGTTCTAGCGCACTCAACTTCTACATTCTGCGGTTTTTTGTTCGATATTCTGCGGTTCATTTTCCGAATGCCTATTACTCATTCAAATTAACCTGTACACCAAAGTACCAGCCTCTTCCTTCTGAAGGAATAATTCCAGGACCAGGATAACCAGTTGCCCGTCTGGTGAAATAGGCATTGTCAAAAACATTGTTGATTCCAGTATTGAGTTTAAATTTTTTGAATCGGTAGGAGAGACTGAGATCCGTAACATGGTAGGCAGGAATTTCACCGATGATACCGCTTCTCAAATCCCCTTGTTGCGCAATAGGTGAATTTTGGGCATCCGTAAATTGATCTGAGAGATAGGAGAATTGAATACTGCTGGTAAAATTTTTCAGATAAAATCGAATACCTGTTTTTAGATTTATTTGAGGAATAAATTCAACCTTATTTCCTTTTACGTTTTGACTTTTTGAGGCCAAGTATCTAGAATCAGTCAATGCAAAATTGATGAACGTTTTGAATTGTATATCTTCTCTTTTATTAGAATTTAAGTTTAGCAAATCCGCCTCTACAAATGACTCAACTCCAGTAATGAAAGCATCTCCAATATTTGTACGCACTCTGTTGGCTCTATCATCGAAAATGATTCCAATACGATTTCTATAGTGAACGCCGAATGCATTTAAACTGTAAGTAAATGAGCGATTGATTTGACCTCGAATACCTAAATCGAATGTCAATCCATTTTCATCTATTATGTTTGCATCAACTATAAAACTTGGACTGACCACTCGGATATCACTAAAGGTAACAGAGCGATAATTTTGAGAAACATTTGCAAAGAAATTAAACGCTTTATTTTTTTTATGCTCAATACCCAAGCCAAATAATATAAATTGTCGTGCGAGATTTTTATCTTCTGTAAATGTAGTGTTTGAAATAGGGTTGCCTGCAATATCAAATACCACTTGATTGTAATTACCTTTTGCGCCTGTATTGATATGTTCAAATCTAAATCCTGGCGTAATCGACCATTTTTTATTTAAGTAAAATATATTTTCACCAAAAAATGCTAAGTTTTGATTAGGGAATTTGAAATCAGATTGGGAGGCGTAGTCGGGCGTTTCTGAAGTTCTTAAAGTAAAATCTGCGTCACTTCCAAAAGATCCAGGCCCTTGTATGGACGTATTGTTGGCATCATACCATTTGATTCCAGTTAATAAAATAGATTTTTTTTGTCCGATTTGAAATTCATTGATCCAACGAAATTCTGCACCATAATTCTTGAAAGTACCAAGAATTAAATCTCGTGGATTAGTGAAATCGCCATTGATATCCTGCTCATCTAACGAAAGAATCGGATTCTCATTTAGATTGTTAGGATTGCCTCGGTATCCAAGCGATTTACGAGCGGCGTTCAGTCCAAACAAGCTCAAACTTAATCGAGATTTTGAAGAAAGTTGTTGTTCATATTTTAAATTAACCAATCGCCAATCGACATCGAACCAATTACGTGTTCTTGTGCTTAAACGAGGCGCGGAATCAAATTGTTGATCCGTCAATCCACCAGCTTGTTTTGCTAAATAATTGAAATAACTTACTTCCCCTGATAATGTAATATTATTGTTGAGATCATATGAAACACTTCCAAAAAAATTGTGCAATTGATAATCAGAATTCAACCGATAGCCATCTCCTTTTTTATAATTATAGTAGGCATTGATTTTCCATTTATTTTGATTCAAACCAATTTGATTGTAGCTATCAAATAAACCAAAAGAACCGATCGACTGACTGGATTTGACGCCCCATTTTTTATCACTTGGAAGCGTGTTTAATTTGAAATTTATCAGTCCGCCAAATTGAGTTCCGTATTGAAGTGAACTAGCACCTCTGATGATTTGAATTTCGCGAATCGCATGTGCAGGAGGTGTGTAGTAACTTTCGGGGTAACCTAAAACATCTGCACTAATATCATATCCATTTTGACGGGTATTGAAATTTGATGTTCGATTCGGATCCAAACCGCGACCACCAATTGCTAATTGTAATCCTCCATCTGATCCTTCATATATATTCAAACCAGCAACTTGTGCATATATTTGCCGACTTTGATTGGAAGCAAGATTGGCGGTGATGTTTTCCAAAATGACAACTTCTGTTTTCTTTCCAGCGTTGATGGTTGTACCTTCAACATCACTCATTTTTCGGATCGCGAATAATTCTTTTCGTCTGGATTTTACTTCTATTTCTGTCAATTCAATTGCTAAAGGAATTAATGTAAAGTCAATGTTATTAAAGCCAGGGTTGAGTTGAACAATCGTGTCAAAAAGATTATAATTGTCATGGAAAATAGTGAGTTCTAAAAATTTTTCTTTTCGATTTTTTAATAAGTAAGTTCCATTTTCATCCGTTGTACTTACAATGCTAGAATTGATGATGATCTCTGCGTTTACCAATTCATTTTTGGAGGATTGATCCAGCACTTTACCAGTCAAATCGGATTGAGCAGTTCCCAATACGGAAATCATAAACAACCAGGTAACAGTAAATATGCATCTCCAATTATTCATTCAGTGGAAGGATATAATATCTGTGATTAAAATTGTTTTTTAAGGTCATTAAATCAATTTCGGGATTGATATATAGTTGGCTTTTACGACCATTCAAGGAGGCATAACTTTCTACATAGACGCCGACATTTTGATGACCTTGACTGGTGAAATGATTGCCCAAATAATGCGCATATTCTATTATAAAATCGGCCTGAGTTGACATTTGCTTTTGCTGAAATTGAGTTAAGAAATCCTCATTTTGAACATAAAATCTTTTACCAGTTTTTTGATCGACGATTTTAAAATTAGCATAACCTGTTTTTTCCATTAGCATCACTCTCCATGAAAATCGATAGCCTTGTTCCGTCCAATAAATATTGCCAGGATACGCAAAACTTCTTAACGGAAGGAGTACCTGAAAAATCAAAACAACCGCTAAAATTTTAAATGCAATTTGACTCTTTCGATTTTGGGTATGGATCAAATGAACACCATTATCAAAATGAGTTTTTCCAATTTTGAAAATGCTAGCAATTTTCTCTAAAATTTGATTGTGAAATTTTGCACTAAAGAAAATCATCGTGGCCGCAATCATAATATATGGAAACATGCCAATTGGAAATAAAATGCTAGTAGTTAGATGAAAAAACAATACAGCTACAAAAGCGAATACTCTTGTCTTTTTGAACAGCAGAAAAAATGGAATGGTTAAATCATAAATCGCTCCACCCCAACTAAAAAAGTGAGGCATCCATTTTTGCGACATCAAAGATCCTATGAACGGCGTATCTACCTTTGAGGGCAACCAGATTGCTAGCGGCATGGCGTTTACCATCCAGTCATAATTTAATTTTGCTAACCCTGCATATACGTAAACAATAATCAACATTATTTTTAATGCATCAACATTCCACTTTGGAATATACTGAATAGCTAATGAGGGATTTTTGAAAGCATCAATAGAGAAGTATTTATTGGCAGGAAGAAAAATGAGGATAAAGCTAATTACTGAAACGAAATAATAGTGGTTTAAGTAGGTTGTTTTATCCATTAATTCTATATAGGTAAAGCTTATAAAGAAAATAAGTATCGCGATTTTATATTTAAAACCAATCGCGAATAAAAAGGCAGCTAAACCACAAATAATGAATAGCACATAACACCATATATCTGGAGGAACCTTAATCCAGGAAAATCCGAAATACTTGAAATGAAAATCGGGTAGGAGGTATAATTTTTCAATCCAGCCATTGTACCAAAATCTGATGATACTAATGGACATCAAGAGGCCAAAAAGAAATCTGAATACTGCTAACGGAGCTGCGTGGGTGGTCGTTGATAGATATGTTTGAAATTTGTTTGACATTTAATCCCCATCTGCATCGACATAATCCACCTGAATATTCAAAGCTTGCATCATATCAACTTTCAGCAGTACAACTGACTTTTGAATCTCATCATACGTGTTCAACATCTTTGAATTATCCTGTTCTACCTGGTCTTTAAAATTATCCATTAAATGTTGTGCACTTGTTGTTGCGGATTCCCATTGTTGAAGGATTGCGATTGATATATCTTGTGATTCATTCGTTTGCGCAATATTTGATAAATATTGTTGGAGACTTAATCCAGTTGTTGATTTATCAAAACTCAACCCGGTAAAGAAATTTTGGATAGCATCGAAAGAAGCAAAAAATAGTTCTTTGCTTTTTCCTGAATAAGGAGCTTCGGCAAGTGAACTTAATTCTGATCCAGAAAAGACACCAGCAGGAATTCCAATCTTACCTGCTCTAAAATGTTTCTCAAAATGAAATAAGAAATCATTGATCATCTTATCTGTCGACGCGGTTGCGGATGAACCATTATTTTCAACAAAAGTATTACGGAAATTAGTTTTCCAATCATTTAAAACTTCACTGTTTAATGATTTCATTCGGTCAACTAAATCACTGATGTAAGCAATTCGATTTGGTTCACTTAATAAATCCAAAGGTACAATTGAGTCGTCCATCCCGAACAACAAATATTCAATGGCAGGAAATCCTTGCGCATCCATGTTAGAAGGCAAGGTCAAATTGTAATCCCCATTAGAGATGTTTTCTTCAATTAAATCGACATCGGCAGGAAAGATATTCATTGAATATAAAAAGTTTATTTCTTCTGCTTTTCCGATATCAAACATGGCGACATTTTGCCAAGACTTGTAACTAATTAACCAAGTGGCTTTTAAATTTTCAAGATGATCGATTGACTGATCATTGGCGAATGCATCTTTTGCTTCCACAAAATTATCCAGTGTTCCATCAAAAGATTCGTAAGCTGGAATAATAATATCATCCGCCCAAAAACTCAACATCTCACTTCGATTGAAATTATCAACGGATGTTGTAGGGTCATCATCTTTGTCATTGCATGAAGTGACAAACAATCCAACTAATAATACTCCTAAAAAGAAATTGAGTTTTGTGAGCTTCATAATTTTTGACTTTTGGTTTGTAGGGTAAAATTAGCTACCTGCTTGTGCAACAGTGAAATCGAATTTGTTTGCAATTTCTTCAGACATTGCGTCTAGTGTCGCAGGTGTGATTTCCCAGAATCCATTTCCAGTGGTTAATTGTTCCATCATTGCATCTACTTCTGATCTGGAGAAGTATGCGTCTGCATTGTTAGGGTTTCTTAAAAAACGCAAGCTGTATACGAATCCTGCTCCCTCTGATAAATCATGAAATGCGGAACCGTAATTATCACCTGAAGTAGGTAATGCGTTTTTACCTTGTTGAAGATAGTAAACTGTTCTGATGGCCATTGCCTTAGAAATTAATTCTTTAATGATGCTTGCCTGATCATTTCTTTCATCATAATCACCAGCAACAATTGCAGCTCTACCTAATTTGAATGCTTCCCAAATATCGGTTGCAATTCCTGCAAAGTCCACGTCATCATTTACACGTGATAAATATTTATTTAAGAAATTACCTTCTCCTAAAGTAGCGATTGGATTGGTAGCATCAGTGGAAGCACCAAATAAATAACCATAAGCTTCATCCCACTTGTGTTCCATGGTCGTGTAAACGGAACCTTCATCAACAATTCCAGCATCATTATTGGTTTTATTTTCGCCAGCATCCAAAACGGTAGGGCTCAAATAATTATTCAAAATTTGATCAACTATCAATGCGCCAATTAAACCTTTGTTGACAACTTGGTTGTATTCAAGACCAGCTGCATTAACGTATCTTACAGAAGATCCATCTGCAATTTGTCCCGCAAAACCAGGTGTTGCTAATTCATTTTTATTTGGAAAAACTTCGGTTACTTGAGCAGTGATCCAAGTTTCAAAGTCAGCTTTTATAGTAGCGGATTCAGAAGTATTGGCAGAGAAAAAATCAGTAGAGGCTGCAGTTTTTGATTTAATACTTTTAGAAGAAGCATTCAATTCATCATTCGCATATGGATTGGCATCTTCACCAGTAGCTGTTTCATTGGCATACATTTCTAACAATCCTATTGCAGACTGATTGAAATTAGCCATTGCATTAATCAATTCAGTACCCATTGCAATTCTGGTGGTTTGTCCAGGAAAAGAGACGGTGGATTGTCCATCACGAGTAAAGTTATAAGTGGTTGGATTATTGATTTCAGTGTTGGTTTCATCGTCTTTTCCACATCCAACTAATGCTAAAACAGAAAGGCAAAAACAAAGTCCAAATATGTTTTTCATCTCTAATGTGGTTTGGTGTTTTCTATAATATCAGCAAAGGTAATTTTGAAATTGGATTCTTCAAAATTTATTTAGACTAATTATAAATAAAACAGCAAATTTTATTTAAATGATTGATAATGAATTACTTACAAGTGTTAAAATTTCGATGGGTTGGTCTGATCCAATATTCTGAGGGAATTAAAAGTGTGAATTAGGAGTTAATTGCCGTCTACAAGTGAAAGTTAAGTATAGGCTTCTATTCTTAATTTTACCTTTTGAATTTATAATTCCTTACAGGTTACATTTTAAGCAGAATTTCGGACATTTCTTGCATGCCTTTTTTCTCTTCTTTTTATATTTTTTGCAGCATTTTTTCTTACAGCACTTTGGCATTGATAGGTTTATTTTTTTGCAAGATAATGATTTGTTGATTGGTGAATTAAATTATTATTCTTCTTTTCGCATTTGTCTACTAATTACCAAACTTGTGATAAATCCACAAAAAATATGAACAGTAAGCGCCCCGAGACTAGTAATAATTCTGCCAAGACCATATTCATCATGATAGTCGACTATTAAATCAGTAAAAATAATTAACCCGAGATAAGTAATAGTCAGTATGGTATTTGCAATGAAAAACTTATTGAAATGTTTCCATTCAGATATAAGATGGATGCTGAAGATCCATAAAATGAGTGGTATAAACCAGATGGCTAACAAAATTAGGTTTTCCATTTTTTCAATCTTTATAAGCTAGGAAGTTGAAACCTTTGGCACGCGAAGGAGCACGTTAGCACACGTCCGAGATACCGGTTTCCAACCGCTTATCTCGCATCCTATACACCTTTGGCTCGCATAGGAGCACGTTAGCACACGTCCGAGATACCGGTTTCCAACCGCTTATCTCGCACCTTTGGCTCGCGTAGAAGTACGTTAGCACACGTCTGAGATACGGTTTCCAACATCTTATCTCGCATCGAAGTGAATGCGTAACTTTAAGTTCACCTTCAGTCATTTTCTTAAATCACTTTAATTCTAGTAAAATTTTCAAAACAAATACCAAACACCAAAAACTATTAATCCGATCAATAATAAACCTGTCCAAAATTGTCCAACTTTTTTGTCAAAATTGTCAGTGTTATAATAATCGAAAGGTGTTTTTTTGAATAAAGAAAACAAACTAAATACAACCGCTCCTACAAATTGTATTATTTTTAAAAACCCATAGACTACAAAATCTATTATAAATTGACCGATAATCTCAGGTAGCATTTGTAGAGATTTTATGTTGTTTAACAATCTTTGAAAACCTTTGGCACGCATAGGAGCACGTTAGCACACATCCGAGATACCAGTTTCCAACCGCTTATCTCGCAACAGCACGATATCAAATTAGTACTAGTTAAATATACAAAAAAAGCCTCATCACTTTCGACGAGGCTAACAACAGATAAATTATTATTATCATTAAAAACTAGTTCCTTTTAAAGTTTAGTGAATAACTTCTTTATAATTTAAGTGCACCTTTTTTAGCGACTCAATTTGTTTGCATAATTCATTAGCAACTTCAGTAGTGGAAAGACTTTCTGGCGTTTTTGAAAGATCTTCGGTGACTAAATTGTTGCTCAAAACATATTCAACCGCGCTTTGCAATAATGCTGCTGCATCGTTCATTTCTAAATCATCTAACATCATTTTTGCGGATAATACAGTACCGATAGGATTCGCTATATTTTTATTTTTTGCTTGTGGGTACGAACCATGTACCGGTTCGAATAAGCCAGGACCATTCCCTTTGGATGCAGAAGGGAGGATACCAATACTTCCTCCAATTACGCTCCCTAAATCAGACAAAATATCACCAAACATATTGGATGTAACCATGACATCAAATTGACCAGGATTCAAAACCAATTGCATCGCAGCATTGTCTACGAAAAGATAACTAACTTCAATATCGGGAAAATCTTTTGCTATATTTTGAAATACTTTTCGCCACAATCTTGAACTTGCCAAGACATTTGCTTTGTCCACCAGTGTCACTTTTTTTCTTCTTTTTGAAGCTGCGTGAAAGGCTTGTTTGCAAATTCGTTCAATTTCGTATTTTTCGTATTTACACAAATCAGATGCTTCAATATCACCTTCTACTTTGTCTCCAAAATAAATTCCACCCGTCAATTCTCGATAGATAACCATGTCTACATTTTTCAATCGATCGGCTTTTAGAATGGACAATTCTTTAAGACTGTCATAGATTTTCATTGGTCGGATATTAGTAAAAACACCTAATGTTTTTCTCAACTTTAACAATCCTTGTTCTGGTCGTACTTTGATATCTGGTCGGTTGTCGTAACTGGGATCTCCGATGGCACCCATCAATACAGCATCAGAATTTTTACACATTTCGATAGTTTCGTCGGGTAGGGGATTGCCAGTTTTGTCAATTGCAATGGCGCCAATTAAAGCTTCTTGAAATTCGAAAGAAGGTCCAAAAACAGTTTCTAATTTTTTCAAAACTTGAACCGTCGCATCAATAATTTCAGGTCCAATTCCATCACCTTTTAATAATGTTATCTTTTTCATACGGCTATCCTATTTTGTTCAAATTGTTCTATTTCATTTTTAATGGATGCTAAAAAGTCGACATCATCTTGTCCATTTAACAAACAAGTTTTTTTGTAAGCATCCACTTCAAACTTAATTGCAAGTTCGCTATCCACTTGTTTTAATAGTTGTTGTTCTAAATCAATTTGAAATTTTGTTGTTATATTTTCTTCGACTGCTTTGAAAAGATTGTGCAAATTTTCATCAATAACAACCAATGGTAGAATACCGTTATTTAAAGCATTTTCTTTGAATATATCGGCAAAGAAACTCGAGATAATGACTTTAAAACCATATCCTTTCAATGCCCATGCGGCATGTTCACGCGAAGATCCGCAGCCAAAATTTCTACCCGCTATAAGGATCGATCCCGTATAGTTTGGGTTGTTTAAAATGAATTGATCATTGGCAGTTCCATCTGAATGGAATCGCCAGTCTTTAAATAAATTTTCTCCAAATCCTTTTTTGTCGATTGCTTTTAAAAATCTTGCTGGAATGATTTGATCGGTATCAATATTTTCCAATGGCAAAGGAATAGCCGTAGAGGTAAGTTTCGTAAATCGTTCCATAATTATATATTTCTGACGTCAACAATTTCTCCATAAATAGCAGCTGCAGCGGCGGTCAATGGGCTAGCTAAAAAAGTACGTGAACCGGGTCCTTGTCTTCCTTCAAAATTTCGATTAGAAGTAGAAACACAATATTCTCCAGCAGGAATTTTATCTTCATTCATACCAAGACATGCAGAGCAACCTGCTTCTCTTAATTCGAATCCAGCATCTTCAAAAATAGGGATTAAGCCTTCTTGTTTGATTTGATTCGCAACATTTTGACTGCCTGGTACAATGAGTGCTTGGACGCCGGGTGCTTTTTGTTTTCCTTTGATAAAATTCGCTACAATTTTTAAATCTTCAAGTCTTGCATTCGTACAACTACCTATAAAAACATGTTGGATTTTTTTGCCAATCAATTGTTCATTTGGTTTCAAACCCATATAGTTTAATGCTTTTGAATCTGCAGCACTTGGAATTTTTTCATTGACTTCAAATGCCATTCCTGGGTTGGTTCCATAAGTAATCATGACTGGAATTTCATCCGCATTAAAGTAATATTCTTGATCAAACAATGCATCTTCATCTGAATAAAGTTGTTTCCATTTTTCAACTGCGTCCTCCCATTTGGAATCACTAGGAGCATTTGGTTTACCTTTTAAATAATTGAAAGTGGTTTCATTAGGTGCGATCAATCCGCCTTTAGCACCCATCTCAATACTCATATTGCAAATCGTCATACGTGCTTCCATTCCCAAACTTTCAATGGCTTCACCAGCATATTCAATAAAAAAACCTGTTCCACCTCCAACACCTAATTTTGACAAAAGAAAAAGGATAATATCTTTAGAAGTCACCATTGGATTTATTTTTCCATTGATGTTGATTCTCATTTTTTTAGGTTTCTGAAGTATCAAACATTGACTTGCAAAAACTTGAGCGACTTGTGAAGTTCCAATCCCAAAAGAAATATTTCCAAATGCTCCGTGCGTAGAGGTGTGACTATCGCCACAAACAATGGTCATCCCTGGTTGTGTAATTCCCAATTCTGGACCGATGACATGGACGATTCCTTGTTTTTCGTGACCTAGGCCGTATAATGTTATATTATGTTCATTACAATTTTCGGTCAAGGTAGTTACCTGTTTTCTCGACATAGGTTCCTCAATCGGTAGATGTTGGTTTTTTGTAGGTACATTGTGATCAGCAGTGGCAGTAATCTGTTCTTTGCGAAAAACAGGTAAATTTCGCTCCTTCAATTCAGCAAAAGCTTGAGGACTCGTCACCTCATGAATAAAGTGGTGGTCGATATAAATTACTTGCCTTCCTCCCGGTAAATTTTTGACCACATGTTGGTCCCAAATTTTATCAAAAAGTGTTTTTCTCATTTTAAAAGTTTTCTTCTATTGTCCTAATCTTTGTTTTGAAAATATAGAGCTCAATAAAGTTTTAAGGTCGTTGTCGTTGACTTCTTTTTTTCGATCTGCTACGGAAAGAAATTGTTGGTAAACGATATCTAATTCTCCATTTTCCAGCTGATGACCGATTTCTTTACATCTAAAAGCCAATGCGGCACGACCACTTCTTGCTGTTAATACAATCGAGGATTTTGAAACACCAACTTCTTCTGGGTCAATAATTTCGTAATTTTCTCTTTGTTTTAATACCCCATCTTGATGAATGCCTGACGAATGTGAAAATGCATTGCTCCCTACAATTGATTTGTTAGCAGGTATTTGCATAGACATAGAGTTAGCAACCAATTGACTTAATGCTATAAATTTTCTAGTTTCAAAATCGGTATGAAATTGATTGGCATATTTTTTTTTGATAAGCATGACAACCTCTTCCAATGATGTATTTCCTGCACGTTCACCAACACCATTGATTGTGCATTCTATTTGTGTGGCACCGTTTTCAATACCTGCAATAGAATTCGCAGTAGCCAATCCAAGGTCATTATGACAATGAGTGGATATTGTTACATTTTCTATGCCGATGACATTGTCTCTTAGAAAAGCGATTTTTTCTCCGTATTCTTCTGGTAAACAAAAACCTGTGGTGTCTGGAATATTGACTACAGTCGCACCCGCTTTAACGGCAGCTTGGATTACTTTCGCTAGATATTCCTTGCCAGTACGTCCAGCATCTTCCGCATAAAATTCAACGTCCTCCACATACTTTTTAGCATATTTTACTGCTGCAATTGCTCGTTCAATAATTTTATCTGGTGTTGTATTGAACTTGTATTTGATATGCTGATCAGAGGTGCCAATGCCTGTATGGATGCGAGGAAATTTTGCATTTTTAATTGCTTCAGCTGCGACATCTATATCCTTTTCTATAGATCTACTTAATGCACAAACAGTAGCGTTTTTAATTTCTTTGGCAATCATTTGAACAGCCTTAAAATCTGCAGGACTAGAAATAGGAAAACCAGCTTCGATCACGTCAACTCCTGCAATTTCTAATTCTTTAGCGATGATTATTTTCTGAGTGGCGTTTAATTTGCAACCAGGTACTTGCTCTCCATCTCTGAGTGTCGTGTCAAATATTTGGATTTTCTCATTTTTCATAATCGATTTTGGATTGTATGTTTTATTTAAATAATCTCTAAAACAAATCTATATTTGAACCAACAAATTGAGAAATCATGTTTTTCAATAAATACAATTTGTGAATCCTACTTACTTGTTGTAATTAATTGATATACAGGTTTTTATGAGACAAAAACATACAATGTCAAAACGAAAAAAGGATAAATTATTATTACTCATTGATTCAATGACTCCTTCTGAAAAGCGGTCATTTAAACTATTTGTAAATCGGGTAAAAGGCGGTAAGGAGAAGTTGTTTGTCCAGTTATTCGACATTTTGGACAAGATGGAAAATTATGATGAAGAGAAAATTTTTAAGAAAATCCCTGATCTTAAAAAGCGACAATTGTCTAATGTTAAATCCAATTTGTATACTCAAATTTTGACTTGTTTGAGGCAATTGTATCGACATCAAATGTCAGAAATAAGTATTCGGGAACAACAAGATTTTGCAAAAGTACTTTACTCAAAAGGGCTTTATAAATCGAGTTTAGAGATGTTGGAGCGGTCAAGAAAACAAGCAGAACAAAACCAAAAACATTTTTTGCTTTTAGACTCCATCATGTTTGAAAAAAAGATTGAATCTCAACATGTGACGGGTTCAATGTATCCGAAAGCAGATCAGCTTGCAATTTATACAAGAGAATTGATGGGTGAATTAGCACTCATGAATCAACTATCCAATTTGTCATTAATGCTTTATGGATTGTATCTAAAAAGAGGGTATGCAAAAAATAAAGAGGATAAAGAAGAGATCACGCATTTTTTCGAATCTAACAAACCAATTGTAAATGTTGGTAAGTTAGGATTTTATCAGAAATTATATTTATTTCAATCCTATGTTTGGTACAATTTAATGATTCATGATTTTGCGGGCTATTTTAAATTTGCAAAAAAATGGGTAGAACTATTTGCTGAATATCCATTAATGATCCAACCAGAAACAACTTCTTTTATCAAGGCAAATTATAATGTCATGAACGCATTATTTTTGGCTGATAAGAATGATAAATTTTTGGAACAGCTCAAAGTATTTGAAGGAATTGAAGATCAATTAAAAACACCATTTTCAAAAAATGAACAATCTACTTTCGATACTTTTCTATATATCCATCAAATCAATTCTGTTTTTGTAAAAGCAAATTACACGGACCCTCATCCCAATTTTAAATATGTAATTAAGTTGTTTAAAACAAATGCAAAAAAATGGGACTTAAATAGATCATTGGTTTTTTATTACAAAATTGCATGTGTTTATTTTGGTAGAGGTGAATACTATCAATGTATTGAGTATTTGAACAAAATATCTAATGAGTCACATCCAGAATTTAAAGAAGATATTCAATGCTTTGCTCGCATTTTAAATTTGGTGGTACATTATGAATTAGGGAATTTGGAATTAGTCTATTATCAAGTAAGGAATGTGTATCGTTTTTTGATGAAGATGAAAGACATAAATTTATTTCAAAAAGAAATTTTACGATTCATTCGTAGGACACCTAATATGAATAATCAGACAATCAAAAAGGATTTCGTCAATTTGAAAACCACCTTGTTAGAAATAAAAAAATTGCCTTACGAGCAAAGACCTTTTTTGTATTTTGATATTATATCTTGGCTGGATTCCAAAATTGATGAGGTGAGTATGGTTGAGGCTATTAAGCGGAATAAGGGGATTGCTTGATGGACAAGATTTTCGAATAAAAAAGCCTCACCGAAACAACGGCAAGGCTTTCCATATCTTAAAAAGAAATTTATTTATTAATTCAGCAACTCATAAACTCCTGCAATCCCTTGGCCACCACCAATACAAGCGGTTACCATTCCGTACTTCTTATTTTGTCGACGTAGTTCGCTAAATAGTTGCGTCGATAACTTTGCACCCGTACAACCAAGTGGATGACCCAAAGCGATTGCTCCACCATTCACATTAATCACATCGGGGTTCAAACCAGCTTCTTTAATCACTGCCAATGACTGTGCAGCGAATGCTTCGTTCAATTCAATCAAGTCGATGTCTTCCAGCTTTTTGCCAGCTTGAGCCAGTGCTTTTGGAATGGCAGCGCAAGGCCCCATACCCATATATAGAGGTTCCACACCAGCTACTGAGCAAGATGCGAGACGAGCGATAGGAGTGAGGTTCAATTCTTTAACAAGACGTTCACTTACAACCATAACGAATGATGCACCGTCAGATGTTTGCGATGAGTTACCAGCAGTTACACTACCTTTAGCATCGAATACTGGACGTAATCTTGCTAGTCCTTCAACTGTAGTGGATCTTCTTATTCCTTCGTCCGTGTCTACTACAAATTCTCTTTCCATACGCTTATCATCTTCAACCCATACTTCTTTCACTTTAACTGGAACGATTTGATCTTTAAAATATCCGCTGTCAATGGCGTTGATCGCTTTCATATGAGAGTTGTATGAAAATTCATCTTGTGCTTGACGAGTGATATTGTATTTCTGAGAAACTGCTTCTGCAGTCAAACCCATTCCAACTACATAATCTGGTGTGTCTTTAGCAACGTTGTAGTTTGGTGCTAATTTGTATCCCGTCATTGGAATGTTAGACATACTTTCCGTTCCTCCTGCGACATAAACTTCTCCCATTCCTGCACGAATTTTTGCCACAGCTATAGAGATTGTTTCCAATCCTGATCCACAGTAACGATTGACCGTCATTCCTGGAACTGATTTTCCTAAAGCCCTAACAGAGATCATACGTCCTATTTGTAGACCTTGTTCGCCTTCGGGATTGGCACATCCAACGATTACGTCGTCTACCATTTCTTTGGTGATGCCTGGTGTGTTTTCTATTAGATGTTCAATTACGTTGACAGCTAGGTCATCAGAACGATAGTGTCTGAATCCACCTTTTTTCGCTTTTGCCGCCGCTGAACGGTAGGCCTTTACAATATAAGCTTCCATGTTTTTTATTATTATGTACCAAAAGAAAATAACTTGATAATAATTATCTCTTGGTTTGATTATTTAATTTAACTTTTATCGTTGTTTCGTTAGGATCCACCCCCGACCCCTCCTTTTTAAAAAGGAGGGGAGCCACTAGTGAGCTCGTGTCCTTTTTACGTGGCACCCCTTCCTTTTTTAAAAGGAAGGGCCTATCCGAAGGATTAGAGGATGGATCCTACTTCCTAGTTTCTTAAAGGTTTATTCTTTTCTAGCATATGCTGAATACGCTCCATCGTTTTCTTCTCACCACAAAGCGATAAAAACGCTTCACGTTCCAAATCTAACAAGTAACGCTCGGAAACTTGCTGAGGTCCAGTCAAGTCACCACCACAAAGTACCCACGCAACTTTATTAGCAATTTTTATATCATGCTCAGAAGCATAATTACCCAATTTCAAACTGTGCGCAGCGACATATAAGGTTGATAAACCAGCACGCCCTAAAACATGAACATCTTTGCGTTCAATTGGTTGTTGATATCCATTAGATAAATGTAAAACTTCTTTCTTAGCTTCCGCAATGTTGCGATTCGTATTAACTACGACACGATCCCGACCTTCCTGTAAGTAATCGAAATTAAATGCTTCATGAGCAGAAGTCGCTACCGAAGCCATTGCGATAGTTTTGAATTTATCAATCAGTGTAGGCATCTGTACATCACCCTCGAAGAACTTATCAGAAGCTCTTACCGCGAATTCTTTAGTACCACCACCACCAGGAATCAAACCAACTCCAACTTCCACCAATCCGATGTAACTCTCTGCTGCACAGATACCTGCATCACAATGCATCAGCGTTTCACAACCACCACCGAACGTATATCCTTGAGTTGCACACACAACTGGAATGCTTGAATAACGGCAACGCATCGTTGTCTTTTGGAACATATCAACAGCCAAATTCAATTCATCAAACTCTTGTTGATAAGCCAACATTGCAATCATCATTAAGTTGGCACCGACCGTAAAGTTTTTGTCATTGTTACCAATAACCAATCCTTTCCAACCTTGTGTTTCCGCGATATCGATTGCTTGATTAATTCCTTGTAAAACACCTTCTCCAATAGAATTCATTTTACTGGTAAATTCTAAACATAACACACCATCTCCGATATCGTGAAGAATTGTTTCTGATGTTTTATTGACCGGCGTTTTTTCTCTGAAAGTATCGAGAATGATATAATTTTCAGCACCAGGAACTGGCTTGTAAGATTTAGATTCTTTACAGTAAAATTTACGGACACCACCTTCTGTTTTGTAGAATGAAGTGTGACCAGCTTTTGCCATTTCAACAACCCAATCAGCAATTTTATAACCAGCTGCACCCGCTTTTTCAATTCCTTCCTTCAATCCGATGATGTCCCAATATTCAAAAGGTCCAACATCCCAACCGAAACCTGCTCTTACTGCATCATCAATTGCAAAGGTTGTATCAGAAATTTCTGGAATTCGGTTTGAAACATAGCTAAATAAGCCTAATAAAGATTGGCGAATCAACTCACCACCTTTGTCTTCTGATTCAAACAACGTGCGCACTTTTCTAGGAAGATCTTCCATTTTCTTTACAGCATCCAAACTTGCCAACTTAGGTCTAGTTGTAGGAGCGTATTCCAAAGTATCCAAATTCAGTGCAAGAATAACAGGTTTCCCACGTTCGTCTCTTTCTTTTGTTTTTTCGTAAAACCCTTTTCTGGTTTTGTTACCTAAAAATTTGTTGTCCAATAAAAATTGGAAGTACTTAGGAATTTCAAAAGCACTAGCTTGTTCATCATCTGGACAATTGTCTTTAATTCCAGAAATTACTTTTGCAGCAGTATCATGCCCAACCAAATCACCTAAGCGGAAAGTACCTGTATTTGGTCGACCGATAGCCGGTCCAGTTACCTTATCCACTTCCTCAATCGTCATTTCTAATTGCTGAGTCAGTTGGTAGATTTTAGCCATTGCATAAACACCAACACGATTGGCGATAAAAGCAGGCGTATCTTTACAAAGTACTGTTTGCTTTCCCAAATATAAATCTCCATAGTGCATGAAGAAATCAACCATTGCAGGATCAGTTTCAGGCGTAGGGATTACTTCTAGCAAACGCATAAAACGTGGAGGGTTGAAAAAGTGTGTTCCACAGAAGTTCTTTTTGAAATCATCACTTCTACCTTCTATCATCATATGGATAGGAATACCAGAAGTATTAGAAGTAATGTAAGAACCTTCTTTGCGGTATTTATCTACTTTTTCGAAAATTTGTTTTTTGATATCTAAACGTTCGACGACCACTTCGATCACCCAATCACAATCACTAATTTGCTCAAAATTATCATCGAAGTTACCTGTTGTAATTCTTGAAGCAAATTTTTTGTCATAAAGCGGAATCAATTTTGACTTAAGTGCAGCTTTCATAGAAGCATCTACAATTCTATTACGAGCAGCTTTATCCTTTTTTTCTTCTTCTGAAAGATCGAAAGGTACGATGTCTAGCATGACTACTTCGAGTCCGATATTCGCAAAGTGGCAAGCAATACCAGTACCCATTAAACCAGAACCCAATACAGCTACTTTTTTGATCTTCTTAGAAGAAGCAGTACCAGCTTGACCTGATTTGTTCGTTTTCTGAAAAGTTAACGTATCCATTTATTGATATTAAATATGAGTAAATTAAAATTGTTCGAATTGTACTTAACTAAACAAAGGATGTCTAGTAGATGTTCAAAATTATAGCGAATTTTCGCTAATGAGGCAAAATTACAAAAAAAACGCATAAGTTGTCCGAAAAAATTAGATTTAGACAGCTCTTACATACATTATATATGCATTTACTCCAATCGGTATAAATTGTTTCAGTAGAAAAAGCTTGCTGTCCACAATTTTTTAGACACATTTGGGCGTTTATGTGGCATTAATCGGTGAAGGATTCCTTCTTTTTAGGGGTAAAAGGATGTATAAAGGTATATCCTCATATATTTTTGCCAAAAAACTATAATATTCGACGGGCAATTAATAATTTGCAAGCTAGTAGAAAAAATGGAGCTTCGCCTTGTAGAGGAAACTTTTAGCCTTCATTTGAGTATATGACTTTTTGAAGTTGTTTAAAACCTACTAATTGACAAAACTGATAAACTAAATAACAAGCTTATGTTTCAAAACACCTTATTATTATTTCAGGCTGGAGATGGCGAAGAAGGCTTAGAGAGCCAAAGTTTTTTTGATATTATCATTTCAGGCGGACCTTTAGGTATCGGAATCGTATTGATTTTGGTTATCTTATCTATCGTTGGACTGTATATTTTCGTTGAACGTTACCTTACGATCAAAAAAGCGGGACGTATTGACG
>CALDGQ010000040.1 GCA_937941765.1 uncultured Saprospiraceae bacterium | reverse complement strand
ATCGCAAGTGCCAGGATCTATTGGTGCTGTTCCAGCTACACAATCGCAGCCGTCCCATGTTTCTATTCCATTTGTACAATCATTGTCGTTGCAACCTGGATCAACTGGTGCCGTTCCTGCAATACAATCGCAAGTGTCTCCATCCCAAGTTTCCAATCCATTTAAGCAATCGCCATCATCACATGTACCCGGATCTGGACATGGGAAAACACAACTTCCATCCTCGCATGTCGCTAATGGATCGTAATTCGTTGCTGTATTATTTGTACATCCTTGAACGGGCATAGAGGTAACAACGCATTCACAACCATTCCATTCTTCGATTCCATTCGTACAATCTCCGTCATCACAAGTGCCAGGATCTATTGGTGCTGTTCCAGCTACACAATCGCAGCCGTCCCATGTTTCTATTCCATTTGTACAATCATTGTCGTTGCAACCTGGATCAACTGGTGCCGTTCCTGCAATACAATCGCAGCCGTCCCACGTTTCTATTCCATTTGTGCAATCGTTGTCATCGCAACCTGGATCTATTGGGGCGGTTCCTGCAATACATTCACAACCATCCCATGATTCGATTCCGTTTGTACAATCATTGTCATTGCAACCTGGATCTATTGGGGCAGTTCCTGCAACACATTCGCATAAATTTCCGTCCCAAGTTTCTATCCCATTTGTACAATCACTATCATCACAAGTACCGGGATCAGGGCAAGGAAAAACACAACTTCCATCTTCGCAAGTTGCTGCTGAATTATAATTAGTAGCTGAAGGATTCGTACATCCGACAACTGTTGTTTCTATTATTACACAATTACAACCATCCCAGCCTTCGATGCCATTGGTACAATCTCCATCGTTGCAATTTCCTGGATCGACGGGTGGTGTTCCGGCTGCACATTCGCAACCATCCCAAAACTCTACTCCATTAGTGCAATCCCCATCATCACAAGTTGTTGGTTCGACTGGCGGATTTCCAACAGTACATTCACAGCCATCCCATGTTTCTACTCCATTGGTACAATCATTATCATCACAGTTACCCGGATCAATTGTATAATCTATTACTTCGAAAGTATGAGTAAAAGAACTATCCACTGAATCCATTACATTTGTTGTGTAAATTCCAGCAGGCAAATTAGATACATCAAAGGTAGTCGGTCCATGGGACCACATCGCAGTAAATGGTGGCACACCGCCTCCATATTCAACATCGATTGTACCAAATTCATTATCACAATCAATATGAAATATTGTTGTATCGGCCAATACAAATGGATCCGGTATAACACAAACATAACCAGTTGTTTTATCCAAATTTACAAAAGTATTACCTCCTCCATTATTTTTCACAACTTCTATAAAAAGAGGAACACCACTAATGTCAATAACTGAGCAATCACCTCCAAATCCAATCACATCAAAACACATTTGAAAGATTACTGAATTATCTGGTATCGTCACTGGAGCACCATTGGAAAACCAAGAAACAGTTGCGTCTCCGACAGCAGCACCTCCAGTATTGATGTTAATTGAATTCCCAACTAAATTGTTATTAACGATATTGGTAAATTCCAAAACACCTGGATCCCAGTTAATAGAATATTGCATAGAAACCATGTCTTCAAAATCCGAAACGGTAACATCTACACAGACATTGTTTCCTATATTTTCATTGTGAGTACTCGCATTGATGATTAAATCAGCAGGTGCATCTGTAATTTCTACACTACCAGATTTTGTACTCAAACCAATATTTGTACTTCCTGTAGGAATTGCAGTAACTTCTATTGAAGTAGGTACGCCATCAAAAATGATATCGGATATTTGACCGATGCTTCCTGTTGCAGTAAAACAAATTTCAAACAATACAGACCCAGGTGGCAAGGTAATGCCTTGTCCAAGGGTTTGAAACCAACTAGCTGCAATATCCCCTCCACTACCACTGGCAACTAGATTTGAAATACCAGGATCAACATTGGAGAAATTACTGTAAGTTAAAACAGATGGGTCATAATGAATTGAAAATTGGAACCCATTAATATCTGTAAAATTATCTGAGGTCACTGGGACACAGACAGTGTTACCCGGTTGTGTTTGTACTTGAGCTGCACATAATTGCAATGGATCACCAACTACAATTTGCCCACCTCCACTCGTTGGATCGATTCCAATATCACCTGCTGAGGTATTTCCAGAAATGACTTCTACAACAGTAGGCACACTTGTTATAGCAACAGGCGAAGAATTCCCAATGGAACCTATTACCTCATAACAAACAGTATAAATTAAATCTCCATCTGGTATAGTGACAGGTTCTAATGTTAGGTTTAAATAGGAAAAGGTTAGCCGCCCTTCATTCGTAATGGTAGTTCCGAAATTGGCTGAATTCAAGCCTGGCAAACCATAATTGTCTACCGAATTGAATTGTAAAACTGTAGGATCCCATTGCATCGTGTATTGTATACTAACAATATCTACAAAGTTCTCTACAGTAAAATCAATGCAAGCAACTTCGCCTGGATCGGCGTTCAATGCTGCTACATTTATGACTGGTTGGGCTTTTACACCAAAACCAATCAGGATGAATAATAATAGGATGGATAGTTTGTTCATGGTTTCTAGGAGACGCATCCAATTGGTCAAATAATATGTTGTTGATTATCTATCGTTGCAAAGTATAGGTTACGTTAAATTCATGTGTCGTCCCAACAAAAGGACCGTATGTATTAAATGAGTAATCGAAATTGTATCCGATTTTTAAGTTGTTGTCAAATCCGAGATTCTCTCCTACAATCAAACCAGCTTCTACATGAAAAATACCACTTGTTGCGAGTCCGAGTCCTAACCACAGATTTCCTTGCATTTGATATTTTAAACTGAAGTCAGCATTGATTGGTGCGTTGGGAGCATATCGTATCCAAATCGAAGGTTCTAGTAAATTGTCATTTCCTAAAAACTTCTGCATTCCCAACAATCCATATACATGCTGAACTCTTTGTGTAAAGAATTCTCCAGAATCATCTTTAAATTTCAAGTTGAGGCCGACCACTTGTGGAACCGAAACTCCACCATACACATAGTCACCACTTAACCAGCCAGATTCTAATTGTCGATAATAGTAAACCCCTAATCCAGCATCTGGAAAAATTTTGGATTGATCGTCCATTGTTAAAACATCGTTTTGATCTCTCAATCGAAGTTGTGAAACATTGACTCTATACTGAACGACACCAAGTGACAATCCAAAAGACAGTCCACCGAAATAAGGGTCATCAGAAATGATTCCAGCGAAGCGACCATAGGCACCGGTAAATCCAGTTGGTCCAGTTTGATCATTGATTAAATAACCACCTACGACCATACCAATACCACCTCGATCATCCATCAAGTAGCTACCCCGAATCGTTTGAGTTTTAGGTGCAGTTTCCAATCCAACCCATTGTAGACGATAAGAACCACCGAAGGACATGTTGTGGTCAAAAGCAAAATAATCGCTATTGACTGCAGCAGGATTGATGATACCAATATTGTCACGATACTGGGTAAAAATTGGGAGATGTTGGGCGTCAGCGTATAGGCTGAACAGTAAGCATATTGCAAGTAATGCAAATCTATTCATGGGAATTTGTTTGCTGTAAAGTTAGTAAAAAATTGAACGCAATGATATAACTACCGTCAGTTTACAGTGTTAAAACTGCATGTAGTATTAAAAATAACACTAATGCAATAATCTAATGAGGGTAAATTTTACGGGTAGAAAAACGAAATGAAGTAAGCTATTTGGTACCGCAAGTTACCAATTCATTTCCATTTCCAAAAATGAAAAGCAACTTATTATATTTATAAAATTTATTATATAAGGTATCTAAGTAACGTATCAACATTTAAAAAAGCTCCCTCCCGACTTACGTCGGGAAGAAGCAAAAATCCCAAAAACCGATTTTAAATCAGCTTGATTTAAAAGTGATTAAAGGCATTCAAGATATTTATTTAAGGTGAATCATTTTCTTTGTAGCAGTAAAATCTCCAGAATCTAAACGATACATCATGACACCTGATCCGTTCAATTCTGTAGCGTTGATTTCTATTGAATTAAGTCCTTTTGCATAATCTCCATTGATTACTTTCAGTACTTTTCCAGCAACATCCGAGATTGTCAAAGTCACTTCACTAGCTTGTGGCAAATTGAAAGTAATTGCTGTGTTGGCAGTAAAAGGATTTGGTGTATTTTGGTATACTTCGAATTCAGTAGTAGCTATTTGGTTTTCGAAATTGAAAATTACATCCATTACTTCTGCCTGGTCATTGTAAGATTCTGCTTTCGTGATTCTTGAAGAAACAGCTAGCACTTCACTTAACATTGTATTTTCATTAGTTGCGAATTCGATACTAAATAAGACTGCATCGGCATCCATTGTTATGCCAGTTGCAGCATTCCAACTCATTGTAATCAATCCGTTTTGAGTATTTGTCAAACCAAAGTTAGCTTCGGTCAAATTGCTCAATGCTCCAGGTATAATCTCCATCAATTCTAATTTAGTCGCATCGAAGTCAATTGTAAATTGAGTTCCTAAGATATTTTCAAAATCACTTGATCTGAAATCTACAACTGTCGATGCTCCTGTTACTGCAGCTTCGTCCTTCAAGTTGAAAGTTAAATTACCATTGGTATTTCTTACAGCAGCGCCTAACAATGCATTTGGAATTACAGTCCCGTTGACATCCCCTATTTTGACACCAATGAAATCAGTTGCTAATTCGCTTGTAGAGATATTGTTCAAGTCAATTTGTTCTGGAAAAGCACTTGCAAATGGGTTGGTTGCATCAGGGAAAACAAAATCCATATCTACAAACCTCCATGAAGTATTGCTTTGAAAATCTTGGTCAATCCCTAGAATCAAACGTCTAAGTGAAACAATATCCAATGTAGTGATCGTGTTAGAACCATTGGCATCAGCAGCAATCATCTTATAAGGAGAATCTAACAATCCAGCTCCTAAGATATGTTGTTGAATTAAAACAAGGTCCAAAGTAGTCACTCCATTTAATGGATTGATATCCTTTTTAGGTTGAATCGTGTAATTATTGTTTAGAAAAACACTAGGGAATGCAAATTGTCCATCAGCAGCAGTCGTATACGGAAGTGCGTTTGCATTCATTATTTCTACATCTACATTCTCAACTAGGTCAGCTTCTTCTGTTTCGATGTACCCACTAATTTCTGCATTCTGGCTAGTTTGGCAAACATTGTTATTATCTTGAACAATTACATATGTTTGACAGAAATCTTGATTTCCATTTTCGTCTGTCACCCATATTTCAACAATCTGAGTTCCAAATTCTGCACAAGTGAATGTTAGAGATTGATCATTTACATCACTTGAAAATGAGAATATTAAGTCTTCAAATAAAGTACAGTTATCGAATGAACTACCTGTTTCCAAATCTAAAGGAACGATTGAAGCAGATTGGTCAACTGGCTGTAAATCAATAGATAAACCGTTGATACAAACTGGTGTCGGCTTTTTACAATCAGTGATTGTAAATGCTTTGGTACAGCTTGTTTCATTACCACAACCATCTGTCACTGTCCAAGTAATCGAATGCGATCCAAGTGGATAATTTCCGGTAGCAACTGGTGTATTAGCGCTTACATCTACTGTTCCATTTGCATCCAAATCAATCGTGTATCTGTAGTCTAGTAATTCCGGCATTAAGCAATTATCCGTTGCTTGGAAAAACAACTCTGCTAATCCAGTTTGACAATCTTCATCGTAGCTACAGAATTCAAGATCTTCACATCCCGAAATAATAACTGGAGCGATATCATCTGTGATTTCTATTACTTGTGTATGTCTTGTTATACCTGACTCATATGGGTCGTTTGCATCGTACTTACACCACTCTACCACTTTCCAGTGACGGTGAATTTGGTAACAAGCAGCAGGATCTAAGACAAATAATTCGTCTTCATAATGAACGCCAACTAATTCACAATCTTCACCTAAAACAACAGGGAAGTCAAAACCAGCTGGTAAATTTTCAGGAATTAATTCTCCAGTTGCTGTACAATTGTTTGCTGCATAATCGTTAGGAAAAAGAACATTTATTGGTGTAACATCTACAAAAGTGATGGTCTGAACACACGCAACTGCATCGTTTCCGTTGAAATCAGTTACCATAAAGCTTCTTATCAAATCTCCTTCTCCACATTCATCTCTATTATCAACATCATTATATTCTAAGTTGTGAACACCACAAATATCTTGTGCACTTGCATAACCTACTAATGCTAAATCAAAATGATCTTGTTCGCAAGTTAGTGTTACATCTTCAGGGCAAGTGATGATTGGAGCAATATTATCAGCCACTAAAACTTCTACCATACACTCATTATATCGAGCTGTAGGATCATTTTCCTTAAAAGTTCCAATAACATCATAAACTCTCATATTTACCATAATTACATCTCCGATATCACCGCAAGTAAAATCAACACAATCGGTATAATCAACAGCACTTGCTGCATCCATTCTTTTAATTTTCAACACTATATCTCCGCAATTATCATAACTTCCATCGTCAAATGTTGTTGCACAAGCATGACCAAAACCACCTTCATTCAAAGAGATGGTAGTAAAAGCATCACAGATTGGCACTGGTGGTACGTTGTCAAAAACTTCTACATCCAATGTGCAAGTAGATTGATTCCCACAAGCATCTGTAGCAGTATAAATTAAAGTTGAAAGTCCAAGTGGCAAGTTGATTGCAGCACCTCCGTTCATTGGAAAAGTATAACCATCAGGAGCCGTTACTTCTACTGTTGCTCCAGAACATGCGTCTGAAACAGGAATAGTAGGAATTAAAAATGTTGCACTGCAAGCACTTGGTGAAGTTGGTAATTGGATTGTTGAAGGACAAGATAATACAGGTCCTACTTTGTCCAATACTTTGATAATTTGAGTATGTGTTTGAGTTAAGTTTCCACACCAATCAAATATTTCCCAATTTCTTAAAATCTTATAGCTACCTCCACAAAGGTCATATTGACTATCTGAATAATCTACAGACAAGCCACAAATATCGCCATTGATAATTGCTTGACCATTGATTAATGGTACGCCAGTTGACGCAGGAGAAGTATTTACATTCGCATCACATTCTAAATGTGGGTAAGTAAACCCATCATAATTTCCAGGGAAAACTACATCTGAAATATTTACACCAACTACATTAATTGTTTGGATACATGAAGCAGAATTTCCAGCAACATCAGTTGCAATCCATGTTCTTTCGATTTGACTTTTGTAATCTGCAAAACATCCTCCTTCAGTCACAACATCTGAGTGTGTTAATGAGACATGTGCACAATTGTCTGTATAAACTGGAGTTCCAGTGTTAGTAGGAGCAGTTGAATCATTACATAAAACAGTTACATCCGAACAAGTGATTGTAGGAGTTATGTTATCTTCTAATGTGACAAACCCCCAGCATTTATTCCCACTTAATTGAGCAACAATTACTTGAAGTGTTTGACCAGCATATGCACCACCAACCACATCGCCGATGATATCACCGTTTGGAGCAACTGCATATACGTCGTATGTTTCTGCACAATCATATCCACTTTGCAACAAAGTAAGCGCGTCTAAGGTTGCTTCGCAATTGGGCCCTAAAGGAAGGCTAACATTATTGCTACATCCTAAAGCGCCGCCCGAGTTTTCTGTACCAATAACTTCGATATCAAATGTGCACACAGCAACATTACCTGCTTCATCTGTTGCTTCGTAAATAACCGTAGAAATTCCTATAGAACGAACGGCACCTGAAGCAGTACCACTTATTAAAACCAAATTTGGATTAGCATCACATTCATCCGTTGCGGAAATTGCAAAATCAACCACCACATCGCATTGACCATTGGCCAAATAAATTGGAGCAATTGAAGGGCAATCAATCACAGGAGCGACATCGTCAACTACTGTAACATTAAAACTACATTGATCACTATTCCCACAAGCATCTGTCAATTCAAATGTATTAACAGTAGTACCAAGTGGAAAAGTGGAGCCCGTTGCAAGACCTGTTATTTGTGTAACTGTATTACTTGGATCTGAATTTAAAGTCATCACCAAATCAAAATTACCAAATCCCAAAGTATTTGCTTCAACAGGTTTTGCGTAACCACAAACTGAATTAGGGTCCAAGGCTGCACCTTGAGAAGCATAATAAGAAGGAGCTGTTTCTCCTGCACTATTGTAACCAACTAAAGTTACATTTGGTCCAGCAGGAACTACTATTTCTACAACCAATTGAGCGCCTGCCGGAGCAGTAACCGCAACTGGGATGTTATAAATACTATTAAACAAAGCTGGAAGTGTAACCGCTTGAGAACTTATTAAAGTCATATTTGCATAATCCACCAATCCACTTAATGTATAAAAATTAAGAGTGATCGGTGCACCTGCAGGAGAGGAACCAACACCAAGATCAATACTTTCTAATGTCAAAGGTCCACTGATTCCCATTGTGTTTAAATCAAAAACCCTCATATGTTGAGAGCCTAATTGATCAAAACAACCAATCGACATAGTAACCAAACTATTGTCGAGACTTTGTGTAAAAGCCATGGAAGTACAAGCAAGATTTGAGTAGAAAACATCAAAATCTACGACAGCGTCACATTGATTTGGATCAATAGACACTTGTAAATCTTGTGGGCACAAAACCTCTTGTGCTTTTAAGTTACCAGAAAGTAGCAAAAGGAATAGACAACAAAAACTAATAATCAGATTATTAGCGTGATTCTTTCTTGTCCATCTTTCAACTATCGGAATTGGGTTTAAATAGTTCATGATAATAAGTTTTGGAATAAAATAAAGCTTAGTATTCACCCACTTGACCACTCAAATGGATGTTAATTGTTATAAAATTTATTATTGAAAATTTCTTCCAAATAAAAAGGAAGAATTGGAGAAGAGTCGAAAAAAAGTGTTTGCCCACAGTTAAGTGGAAAAATAAAATCGGTTTGGGTCGTTTGATAAATCAAAAGACTTGGGACTTTTCTCAGTTTTCTGTTATTTCAATTGTGTTTACGCTGGATTAAAGACGTAAAAATATTGTTCGATTAACTCAAAAGCCAAATTGGCAATTGTTGATTTAAAATTAAAAGCAAAACATGGGAGGAATTAAATATGTGTAAGTAAATTTTGGTTTTTTCAGCCTATAAGCAGTAAGCGAAAATATATGGGAGGAAAGGTATTATGTCAAAAAAAGGGGGAAGGTGGTGAGTGTTAGTTCAGGTAGAAAAAAAATTGAGGGGATTGATTGTTTGTAGTGTTGTGGGTTGTTTTATCCCTAAGTACGTTACAAATATGTACCAATACTTCGCTGAACGCTATACCCGACGATTGGTAAAAGAAGAGGTTTAGAAAAAACAGATATGTAGGTAGTTGATTTCAATTGATTTACCCATAAAAAAACCTCCCCAAGTCAGTTAAGACTGGGGAGGTAAAATATCATTTAAGCAATTTTAACTTTTGAATTCAGCAAAATTCAAAAACATAAGTTGCCGTTTCTAGTTATTTTAGTCGATCAAGATCATCTTCATTGAAGCAGAATTTGAAGGAGTATCAACTTGGTAGTATAATACACCTGTTCCTTCTAGTTCATTTCTGTTTACCTTGATTTCGTTGTAACCTTTTGCAAAATCACCATTGAATGACTTCAATACTCTACCAGAGATATCCATCACAGTAATAGTAGCATTACTTGCAGTTGGTAAATTGAAACTGATTGTAGTCTCGCCTTTGAAAGGGTTTGGTTGATTCTGGAACAATTCGAATGCTCCACCTTCAACTTCACCATTTAAAGTGTTGAATGTTAAGTTAACATCCAAGATACTTGCGTCAGCGCCATAAGCTTCTGCGCGAGTACTTTGAGAGTTTAGATCAAGAATTTCACTTACTTGAGCTGCACCATTTGCAGTGAAAGAAAGACTGAATAAAACTGCATCATTTTCAATTGAAACGCTTTTAGCATCAAACCAACTAGTAGTTATAACACCTTCAGCTAATCTACTGAATCCGAAATTAGAATCATCCATCTTTAAAGCACCAGGAACAACTTCAGCAAAAGCAGCTAGGTCACTATCGAAAGTCAATGTGTATTGATATCCGTAGATGTTAGCAAAATCATTTGCTTTGAAATCAACAGTGAAAGTTTCACCAGCGGCAACCTTAGCATCATCAGCAGATAAAGTAAGGGTACCATCCGCACTTCTTGTAACACTACCTAATAAAGAATTAGGAATAGCGCTTCCGTTTACATCACCAATTTTTACACCGATGAAATCCGCAGCCATTTCGTCCGTAGCTAAGTTGCTCAAAGAGATCAACTCAGGGAAAGAAGAAGCAAAAGGATTTGTAGCGTCTGCAAAAGTGTGGTCTGTATCAACGAATCTCCAAGAAGTATTCGGTGCAAGATCAGCATCAATGTTTAAGATCAATCTTTGAAGCTTAACCAAATCTAAAGTAGTAACCGTGTTTGACTTGTTAGCATCAGCAGCGATAATCTTGTATGGAGAATCCAAAGTTTGAACTCCTAAGATGTGCTGAGAAATAAGAACTAGGTCAAAAGTAGTTACACCATTAAGATAGTTCATATCTTTTTCAGGAGTAACATCAAAGCTACCGTTCATAGGTAAGTTTAAGAATTCAAATAATCCAGAATCTCCAGTAAAGTAAGAAGTTGAGTTTGTACCTGAAACAGATATGTTTACATCTTCTACCTCATCTTGATTTTCTGTTTCAATTGAACCAGCAATCATTGCCATTGCTCCACCAACATCACCACAAGCATCATTAGGATCTTGAACGATCACAGAAGTGATACAGTAGTCATAGTTACCAGCTTCATCAATTACCCAAAGTTGAACTAATTGCTCACCAATGTAAGGGCAGAAGAAAGTAACAACATCTTCATCTGGAGGAGAAGTCAAAGGACCTGTTCCAGGAAGGATGTGATTTACACGTAATTCAATATCACCACAATCATCATAGCTACTTGCATCTAATTCAGAAGCCCAAATTTCAACAGAACCAGATGAAGGCATGATAACCGTACCTAAGCTTACCAAACAAACTGGAGTTGGTTTTTTACCATCAACCACAGTAACAGTGAAAGAAGCAGTAGTTACATTACCACAGTTATCTTCTGCAGTGAAAGTAATAGTAGTTTCTCCTGCAGGGAAATCAGCGCTAGCATCAGGCCCATTTGCAGCTGACTGGTAGTAGTCATTAGTAATTGTAACATCACTATCACAGTTGTCAGTAGCAGTAGCCAATTCGAAATCAGCCCATGCATGACAATCTGATTCAAAGCTTTCAACTGTTACATCAGCAGGAATTGTAAGAACTGGAGCTTCATTATCTTCAATCTTGATAGTTTGAGTAAGTTCCCAAATACCATAGTAGTAGTTTGAAGCTTCATTGTATTGACACCAGTCAATTACTTTCCAAGTACGAAGAATCTTAACACAAGAATCATCATCATCGTTTAAGATTTTGTCTTCGTAACCAACAAATAAGTTAGCACAATCATCTTCGTATCCAATCAATTCAGGTTCGCCAGTAACATCAAGATTACCAGTTGCATCTGACAAGTCATACTGATCACAGCTTAAATCTTTGTCCTTTGGCCAGCAAATCTGGTCAACATCACCTTGATTTCCATCAGTAGCTCTTAAGCAGTTGTTGCTTAATAAAGTTAAGTTACCGTCCATGAAAGTTCTATCTTCCGTTTTCTCCAGAGTGATCTTTTGAACACAAGAAGCAGAAGCACCACTAGAAGCAGTAACCGTCCAAGTTCTGTAAATAGTACCTTCACCACAATCGTTAATAGTACCTTGATCTTCAACAACAATTGTGTTGTCTTCACAGTTATCAATTGCACCAGCGTAGTAACCGATCAATTCATCGTTGTAGTACACAGGAGTACCATCTAATGGATTGTCAGAAACTTCATTTACAGGGTAATCAGCATCACAGTCTAAGTATTTGTCTTGAGGACAGATAATCACAGGATTAGTTTTGTCTTCAACAGTAACTTCAACCATACATTCGTTGTAAAGCAAACCGAATAATTCTTCTTCTTCAAAAGAAGGATTAGAAGAAGCTTCGTAAACTCTCATTCTTACCATGATTGGATCACCTTGATCTGCACAGTAGAAATCTACACAGTTATCAAAATCAACAATTGCAAGTGCATCCATTCTTTTCACCTTAATGATGATATCATCACAGTTGTCATAAGAACCATCATCAAAAGTTTCAGCACAAATTGTAACAACACCTTGCTCATCCAAAGTAGCAGTTGTGAATTGATCACAAACAGCTATTGGAGCTGAATCATCAGTAACTGTAACAACAGTTTCACAAGTAGAAGTGTTTCCACAAACATCCGTTACAGAATAAACGATTGTGTGATCTCCAATTCCTTCTAGAGAAATTGCATCACCAATGTTAGCGTTGTAAGGCTGGTTGTATTGGCTATACAAAACGTATGGCGCACCATTTACTTCAACACTTAAAGTAACTCCTTGAAGATCGATAGCTTCACCATTGAAGTACCAAACTCTGTCGTTGTTTGTGTTTCCGTTAGGAAAGTTGTTTCCTGTTTGAGTGTTACGTGGAAAGCCATTATCATCAATAGTCTCATCAACTCCATTACAAAGATCAGCGTAGCTAATTTGAGGAATAACAACAGTAGCGTTACATTCATAAGGAGCTGCGCTTACTGAAATGTTAGCGGAGCAAGAAACTTCAGGAGCAGTCGTATCTACAACTTGGATAAGCTGTACAAAATCTTCAGTAGTGTTTGTACACCAATCTAACAAAGTCATGGTACGAATAATCTTATAAGTACCTCCACAATTGTCAACCACGATATCTGAGTAAGTAAAACCGATGTTACAGACATCATTAACGACATCAACACCATTGACTTGCGGGTATCCACCTACAAGGTCTTCAGGATCTGTTGAAGTACCGTTAGCGCCTTCACATTCGACTTCTATATTAGAAGGAGTCGTTAGGTCAGTAATACGTAGTGGACGGAAGTTGATATCCTGAGTACAAGTAGAAGAATTACCTGACATATCCACAGCAGTGAATGTTCTAGTAATTGTGTGTCCGCAAGTACCACCACTGAGAACGTCAGAATATGTAACCGTGTACATACCGCAGTTTTCAATTACTGATGGATTTCCAGTGACTAAGATATCACCGTCTTCAAGAGTAGTTTCGTCAGGTGTAAAGTAGTCCTCAATATCTAAACACGTTAGATCTAAAGCAGGACATCCAACCTGGATTTCGCCACCTGTTGCACTAGTGAATGACCAATCATAAGCACCAGTAATGTTGGTATCCCATGAAGAAGTCACTAACGTATAACAACCAGCAGACATATTGAGTGTAAACTCGATTATTGGGTCTCCACCACCGTCACCTGGAGCATCATCATCTCCAGCAATTATGTTTGCACATACGTTTGCAGGATCGAAAGCACCAGAAACGATGGCTGCGATAGCATCAATGTCAGAATTCAAAGTAAAAGTGTAATTTCCTGTTTCAGAAACAGTAAATTCAAAAGTATCGTAGAAGTGTGCACCAGCGGTAGGATTTCCACCATCAAATGCCCAACAAGGATCTCCGATATCAGCAGTTGGATCAGTGCTTTCAAGGGCCCCAGCAAGTGTAGTAACTGTTGGCAAATCTTCATCCGGGCAAGTAATCGCCGGTGCTAATTTGTCTTCAGCTAAAATTGCTCCTGAGCAATGATTTCCAGTAGGTAGGTAAGTAACATGATAAGTATAATCACCTTTTTGCGTGATAGTGTTCCCAACCGGGTTACCATCCGCATCTAAGATAGAAATGCTATAATCTGCATCAGGGGCGTCCTGATTTTTCAATAGCAATCCTGGTGATATCTCATAGCTACAGTCAGTTCCCAATGTTATGTTTACTTGATCCTGGCAAGCTATGAATTGAGCCATAGCAGTTTTAGGAGCGAGAAACATCATCATTGTGACCATGCCTAATACTAAAGGAAGCTTGATCCAACTCATAGTTCGTTCAAAATTATATTTTGAGTTGTTCATGTTCAATTATTATTTTAAAATTTTAAAAAATGGATTAATTACTTCTAGAAAATTTTGAGTAATTCCTCCTCCCTAGAGAGGAGGAATTGTGTCTCAATATTTTCAGATTTTAGTCAACTAAAATCATTTTGTTAGAAGCAGTATCAGTTGGAGTATCCAACTGGTAGTACAATACACCAGTACCGCTCAGTTCAGCACGATCAACAGTTACTTCATTGTAACCTTGAGCGAAATCACCGTTCAATACTTTCAATGTTCTACCAGATACATCCATAATTGTCAAAGTAGCAGAAGAAGCAGTAGGCAAGTTGAAACTGATAACAGTTGCATCTTTAACTGGGTTAGGAACATTCTGGAAAAGTTCGAATGCACCACCAGCTACTACCGTTCCATTTTCAGTGTTGAATTCAATTGCTACGTCGAACAAGTCAGCATTACTATTGTAAGCTTCAGCTCTTGTAACGTTTGAAGTTGCACTCAAAATTCTGCTCAATTGAACATTAGTATTAGCTTTGAAAGTCATGCTGAAAAGAACATCACCGTCCTTAGCTGTGATTGCAGAAGCATCATTCCAGCTAGTAGAGATCATTCCTTTGTCAGTCATAGAGAATCCAAAGTTAGAATCGTTAACATTTAATTTACCAGCTTCAACGTTTACGAATTCAACTGCATCTTGATCGAAGTTCAAAGTGAACTGATATCCTAAGATGTTAGTAAATTCGTTAGCAGTGAAGTCAACAGTAAATTCATCACCAGCAACAACTTTAGCATCATCAACATTCAATGCTAATGTACCATTTGTGTTACGAGTAAGTGATCCAAGTAAGTTGTTAGGAATAGCAGATGCGTTTACATCTCCAATCTTAACACCAACAAAGTCAGCATCCATTTCATCGTTGTTGAAGTTGTTTAAAGAAATAACTTCAGGGAACGAAGTCTGGAAAGGATTAGCAGGATTAGGGAAAACAAAATCCATGTCAACAAATCTCCAAGACGTGTTGTTAGCAAATTGAGCATCAATGTTCAAAATTACACGACGAATGTTTACAAGGTCAAGTGTAGTTACACTTCCTGAGTTGTTAGCATCAGCAGCAATAATCTTGTAAGGAGAGTTCAAAGTCTGAGCTCCTAAGATGTGCTGGCTGATTAATACAAGGTCATAAGTAGTTACACCATTTAAAGGATCAACATCCTTTTCTGGAGTTAATACGTAGTTGTTATCAACAGGTAAGTTCAAGAATTCGTAAAGACCAGAGTTAGAAGTTTGGAAAGGATTTCCAGCTCCACCGCTGATATCAACCATTACGTCTTCAACTTCCTCTTGCATTTCAGTTTCAATCACACCAGCAACGTTAGCAGAAGCTCCGCCATCGCAAGCACCAGTGTTTTGAATGAAGATACTAGTTACACAGTAATCATAGTTTCCTGCTGCATCAATAACCCACATTTGAACTAATTGCTCACCTAAATCATCACAAGTGAAAGTAACTCCGTGAATGAATTCTCCTTGGTTGTCTGTTGGAGGAGCAGTAGCAGTTTCACCATCAATAATTCTATTGATCGCAAATTCGATTGGGTTAGAACAATCATCAAAGCTAGAACCAGATTCGAAATCATTGTCCCAGATAGTGATTGAACCGCTTGAAGGCATTACTACAGTAGAAAGAGAAACGATACAAACTGGAGTAGGCTTCTTAGTATCAACAACTTTCACTTCATGAGAACATTCAACAGTGTTATCACAATCGTCAGTAACGATCCAGTGAATCGTGTGCGTTCCTAAATCGAAGTTGTAAGAATCATTTAATCCAGATCCGCTGAAATCATAAGTTCCATCAGAATCAAGATCAACTTGGTAATCATAAGTTAAAGAAGAACAGTTGTCTTCAGCAGAGATCGTCAAGTCATAGTGCTCAGAGCAAGAACCATCATCATCACCTAACAATACATCAGCACAAGCAGTAATTTCTGGTGCAGTGTTGTCAAAGATTTTGATAATTTGGATCTTTTCCCAGTAACCAGCAGAGTATTGATCATTTGGCTCATATTGGCACCAGTCAATAACTTTCCATGTACGAACAATCTTGAAACAAGCTTCAGGATCATCATAAAGAATCTTATCGTTGTGTCCAATGAATAAGTTAGCACAGTCATCATCCGTACCGATTAAGTAAGGGTATCCAGCTGCTTCTTCAGTAGGATCCGTTTGAGATCCATCAGTATTGTTAGAATCGCAAGTCAAAGTAAGGTTTGCTGGCCAGTCGATATCATCATCATCTAGATCAACATCGTCACCAGTAAAGAATTGACCATCTTCTCTTTCAACAGTAATTTTTTGAGTACACTTAATAGTAGTACCTTCTACTTTCCAAGAACGGAAGATAGTTCCTTCACCACAATCATCAATTTGAGCATTGTCAGTGTAGATAATGTTCACATCATCACAGTTGTCAAAACCAGTTGCATAACCAGTAGCATCTGGGTGAGTAGAAGCCATACAGTCAACAACTTTGTTCGGAGGACAAACGATCGTTGGATCGATCTTATCTTGTACTTCAACTTCAACCATACACTCAGAGTAACGAGCGTTAGGATCATTTTCGTTAAAAGTAGCAGTGATATCATATGCTCTGAATCTAACCATAATTGGGTTATCAGCAACATCACCACAATCGAATTCAACACAATCTTCAAATCCAACATTGTTAGCAGCGTCCATTCTCTTCACCTTGATTACAAGATCATCTTCACAGTTGTCATAAGATCCATCATCAATAGTAGTTGCACAAACGTGAGCGTAACCATCAGTTCCTAAAGAAGCAACTGTAAATTGATCACAAATAGCAACTGGTGCAGTTTCATCAACAATTGTGTAAGTCTGCGTACAAGCATCAGAAGTATTTCCACAAGCATCAGTAGCAGTGAAAGTAATTACGTAGTCAGCACCAGCAGCGATAGAAATATTTTGTCCAATTTGTCCAGTAGAACCATCAGGTAAAGTAACTGTGAAAGTTACAGGAGAAGAACAAGCTTCAACGTATTCAGGAGCTAAAATTTGAACAGTAGCATCACAAGAAGTGTAGTTAGCTGGTACTTCAACAGAACCAGGGCAAGTAATAGTAGGAGCAATGTTATCAACAAACTTGATAATTTGTAATCCAGATCTTACTTCATCACCACACCAGTCAACGATAGACCAGTTACGGATGATTTTGTAAGTATTTCCACAAAGATCGATTGGGTTACTATCAGTATAAGTAACTGCGTAGCTACAAATCTTAGAACCTAATTCGAAAACTTGATCATTTACTGAAGGATAAACATCAGCACCAGAAAGTGTAGATAATTCAACTAAATCAGCAGGATCTGCAGAATCTGAACCAGTACATTCTAATTCAAGATCAGCAGGAAATACGATATCATCAATACTTGGACGTTCGATTATTACAACTGAAGTACAAGATGCAGAAACATTTCCACAATCATCAACTGCAGTAAAAGTATAAGCTTTTGCTTGAGTTGCAGCACATTCATCATTTGCAGTAGCCGCCTCAGTAGTAGTGTAATTAATGTTAGAAACAACCGCTTCACTTCCATTAACAGAACCATCAGTAAATATAGCTAGTGCCAATAAATCACCTTGAAGTACAGGAACACATACAGAACCACCTCCAGTAAAAAATTGTACAACATAATTAACTTGAGATCCATCAGAAGCTAATATAGTAGCACTCAAGAATAGGTCATAAATAAAAGTAGTGCTTGTTTCATTGTTTTCATAAGTATAGTCAAAGCAAATTTCTCCAGTAAATGGAGCAACAATTGAAGCTTCACCAACCTGGTTAGCTCCTTCAGAGCTTAATGTTACAGTAGAAGAAGTAAATTCAACAGTAGCACCACCTTCAACAACTCTCCAATTAGCAGGAGCTAATAAACCAGTAAATCCACTAGCCAATTCTGTACCAGCAGGAATAACATCTGATTCAACGTAAGTAATAGTTTCAGGTGAAGGAGAAATTCCACAGTTATCGAAAGCAGTAGGATAATCAGCAGGGAAGCTTGGCTTCGGATCATCGTAGCAGTTTACAATTCTAACAGCTGGACATTCCAAAGTTGGAGCAAACTTATCTTCAGCAGTTAAGTATCCCCAACAAGAGTTACCACTACATAAGTGCTCAACACTAACAGTGTAATCACCTTTTCCAGTAATTAATGCATCTTCAACAACGTTTCCGTCAGCATCAGTAACCGTCACTTCATAAGAAGCTTCAGGGAAATCTGCAGCTACTAGATATACTTCAGGAGTAATAAGTGCAGAACAGTTTTCGTCTAAAGAAACATTTAAGTTTGACTTACAAGCCAATGAAATACCACCTTCAACAACAAATTCAAGAGGTGTTAATGCAGTTTCGCAACCATCACAAACAGATGCTGCGTAAAAAGTTTGAGTAGTAGTAAATCCAGCAGCAACAGGATCAAAAGGAGAAGTAGTAGATACTACGTTTCCATTTTCATCATATAGTACAGCTGTAGCAGGAAGTTCAGAAGAACCATTATCTGAAGCTACAGTAAGTCCAAATCCAGTGATTGAACCTGTGTCTAAAGCAGCATAATCGCCAGCACATAGTGTCCAAACCCCAGCAGGATTTTCACCAGCAAAAGCTGATAATAGGTCAACTGACTGGAAAGCACCAGCAGCAGCAGGACCATCACCACAAGTTCCTTCTAAATCAGCAGCAGTCAAAGCAGCAGCATCATCAAAGATCAATGCTAAATCATTGCCACTACATCCACAACAAGCTGTAATATCAGCTAACCCTATTCTTTCGAATAAAGTTACAGTTGTACCAGCAGGGCTAGTCAATTCAGCAACTACATCTCCAGTCCAAGTGTGAGCAATATCCAATTCAACAATAAGTGAAGAAATTGGATCTGTACCTGTAAGTGTTACAGTTGTACATCCTGTTTGAGCATCTCCATTATCTGGAATTGCAACAACATCAGCATTAAAAGCTGTTTCAGTTGTTCCAGCGATTGCAGGACAAACACCGTCAGTAGCGAAGAATATTCCTTCGCCAGCCGGAATTGTTTCACCTGCGCATATTGCATAGCCAGAACCAGTAGCTACTGCAACAGACGAACAATCTTGTGCAAATGTAAATAAGCTGCACAAGCAAAGCGCCAAGGTTAAAAATAAGTGATTGTATGTTCTTTTCATTTTTAAGTAATTTAATTTTTAGAAATCGAATCAATAAAATCTAACAGATAGGTGACTGTTAGATTTATTATAGGCGATCCAATTTTCTTTGATAAATAGCTGCGTTTGCAGGATCTGTAATCTTCAATTGCTGCAATGCTGCAATCAATGCAACTTTACGTTCTTGAGGAGTAGCTTCCACCGTAGCGTTTAGGTCTTGTGTCTGAACAGCTGTAGTCAACATGTTCAATTCTTTTTGATAAGCTTCCATCTCGCTATCAGTAGCAGTAGGAGCTATTTCAATAATTTCAGTGATTCTTTCCTGAACTTCCGTAAAGTTGTTATAAACAGCGCTTTGTGCATTCATATTAAATGCGCAAAACAAGCAGAAGCTTAAGCAAAACATCACTTTTGTAAAGCATCTTTTTTTCATGGGCTTACAATTTTTAAATGATAAAATGATTAATAAAATGTTGTTAAAAATTTGTTCTAGTTTCATTTGTAGTAAAGCAATCGATAAAACAAGTAACGGGTAGTCAGCATACAGAAGTCAACAATTTTGTCAATTGAAGTACCTTATCTGCATGGGATCATCTGATCCAATGGATTCTAGTATAAAATAAAATTCAGAGTACTATATATTCGTCAAACACGGTTTACCCGTATTCGAAATTGTGTACGAATTTTCGAACCAGCATAGGAGCTAGCTCTGACTATTAATTGATTGATTGTAGGAACAAAAAGAAAGAAGTCGGATTAGTTCGGCAGAAAGGAATTGTGTTGTTTGTTCATTAGTTCTTCCTCAACTTCATAGACACTGGGTCAATTTTTGTTCATAAGACTGTTTGTTTTTTGTTGTGAAAATACCAAAGCATGGTGGCTTAAGTATCCTCTCTGAGCAAAGTTATCACAATTCAACAATGAGTACATACCACTGAATCGGTATTTATTAATTGTGATAAAAAAAGGATATTTGATCTTTTGTTGATTTTAATTTATACGTAATAAACTAACAATTAATTTACTAAGCAGGAAATTTGGCCTCGTATGCCATCGCATATTTATGAAAACTATAATTTGAGTAGGGCAATAAAAAAAGCTCTCTTTGAATGATTCAAAGAGAGCTGAACTTAAAATATTACTCGAAAAAATAATTACCGTGTTATATGGAAGTGTGGAACTTCATTTATTTTACAAAGATTAGTTTTTTTGTCTTGGTATAACCTTTTGTTTTAATTTGATAGTAGTAAATGCCCGTTTCTTTTAGTTCTTCCGCATCGATGGTTATTTCATTTATTCCTTTGGTACCATTTGTACTTTTTTCCAAAACAATGCGACCATTTAAATCTATTACTTCCAAAGTGACTGCCTCCTCATCTAGTAGCTCAAATGAGATTGTCGTTTGAACTTTAAAAGGATTTGGTGAATTTGAAATACTAGTTATAGGATTTTCATTTGTTGTAAATTCATCCCTGAAAGTAAGTCCAATTGAAAATTCATCTATTCCAGTTTTAGTTTCTTTATAAGCATAATCGATTGTCGGAGCTTGGCTGATAGTGATTATATCTTTAACCTCTAACTTTCTCTTCGCTTTAACTTTCAAACTAAATAGAACTTCATTTGATTTCAACTTCAAAGGATTTACTGAAAACCAATTGGCAGTTATGACTCCCCTATCCATTTGCGTCAATCCAAAATTTTCAATACTTAATCCTGATAATTTGCCAGGAATCACTTCCAACAATTCAGCCGCATCAGAAGATATGTCTAGTGTCAATTGGTAACCTAACAAATTCTCTAGTTGACTTGAAGTGATATCCATCACATATTCCTGATTTTTATCTACTGAACTGTTTGCAATCTCTAGATTCAGTTGATTGTTATTTCTTGTTTGGACGTTATTCAAATTTGGGGAAGCAGAACAATTTACATCTCCGATTTTCACGCCAATGAAATCAGTAAACAATTCATCACTTTGTAAGTTATTGTAAGTTATTACTTCTGGAAAATTACTTGCAAATGGGTTACTAGTATTAGGAAAAACATAATCCATATCCACAAATCTCCAAGACGTGTTGTTGTTATATACATTATCAATTCCAAGAATTACTCGCTGTAAATTTACCACATCTAAAGTGGTGATGGTATTTGAATGATTGACATCCGCAGCAATTATTTTGTATGGAGATGAAAGCGGTTGTACTCCAAGAATATGTCTTGTTATCAAAACCAAATCTAAGGTTGTTACCCCATTCAATAAATTTAAATCTTTGGTTGGAGTTACTACGTAATTGTTGCCTATCGGTAAGTTTGTAAAGTTGTAATCACCAGCTACATCTGTACTTTCCATCCCAGTTGCTCCGCTATTGATTCCTATTGCTACATCTTCCACCATATTTCCACTTTCATCCTGAACATAACCTGCAATATTAACCATTGGAGATGGGTTAATAATTTCGTCACAAGCACCAGTAGGATCGTCCAAAATAACAGTTGTATTACATCTTGCCTGGTTTCCATTTTGATCGGTTGCCCAGAGTTCGAAATCATAGCTTCCAACATATGCACAATTCAATTGAAAAATCGGTTCTATCGCATTGTTAGAAAATGAAAATACTAGATCATTATAGTCAGAACAATTGTCATAACTATTACCCGATTCTAACTCACTTACTGTGAGATTGTATAAACCGTTGGCAGCTAGTGACAATGTAACACTTTGATTACAATCAGGATTTGGCTTAACACAATCTTCAATAACAAAGAAGTATTCACAAGTTGCAATATTTCCACAACCATCGTTTACTTCAAATACAACTTTGTGTTGACCCAATGGATATAAATCGTCTATTGTATTGCCTAAACCGTTTGCATCAATAGTTCCATCATTGTGAAGATCGATTCCATAAAAGTAAATTAAATCTGAATCTGATGTACAATTGTCTGTAGCATTTACTTCTAAATGTGCGAAAGTAAAACCACAATTTTGATCATAATTACAGACCGAAATATCCGCACATTCACTTGTAAATACTGGAGCTTCTATATCTCCAACCGAAATTAGCTGTACATATTCAAATGCACCACCTGCAGCTGGATTGGCAGGATCATAATTACACCAATCTCTTATTAACCAAGTACGAGCCAAAGAATAACAGTCATTAATATTTCCTGATATTAAAGAATCTGTATAACTCAATTGAATTTCATCGCAATAAGAAAAATGCAATTTAGGTTGTGCATAATTTACAGGACTTGTTGGTAATGATTCTGGTAAAATAGAAGCACTGGTATTACTACATTGTGTTGCAAAATTTGCAGGCCACTCTACCCCATCATTTGGATCAGCATTGGTGGCGTCTGTATCATTGATATAAAATGGTGTTGGATTTATTTGTACAATTGTTTGAGTACAAGTATTAATATTTCCATGTGTATCTTCAACAGTAAATGTTCTAAATATCGTATCCAATCCGCAATTACCGAACACCACATTATCAGTATGTATAACAGTATATAAACCGCATTGATCTGATACCATTGCATCTCCGGTAAGTGTCAAATCTGTGTAATCGGCTTGACAGTCTATAGAGATATCTGCAGGACAATTCAATGTTGGGATTACATCATCAATTGCTTGAATTGTAACGATACAATCATCTTCATTTCCGTATTCATCTCTCGCAATCATCTCTACTTGAAAACTAGAGTTTACGTCAGAACATTCGAAGTATACACACGGCATAAATGGAGATCCGTAAGCTGCATCGGTTCTACGTATTTCATATGTTAAGCTACTACAATTATCAGTACTTCCAGCATCTAATTGATCCGCACAAATTTCATTAATGTTTGTGTTATTTACAGATACTGTTAAGTCTTGAACACATGCTATTTCAGGTGCAATACAATCGTGTACTACAACTGGAACTATGCAAGAGGAAATATTTCCACAATCATCTTTTGCAACATAGATAAGGTTATGGGTACCAATTGTTAAGTCTGACACCACAATTCCTCCATTCGAATTATGAACGATTCCATCTGGTGTAATTGTACTTACCGTTACATTCGAACAATCGTCCGTTACATTTGCTGGTGGAACATTCAATGTACCTGAACAATTATTACTACTCGTTCCAATAGACAACGAATCAGGACAACTAAATGTAGGTGCTGTTGTGTCTAAGAAATCCAAGACTTGAATCTTATCGATAATTCCTTTTACGTAAGGATAATTGTAAACAATCTCACCGTCTGGGCAAAGATCTACCATTTTCCAATTTCTATATATTCTATAACTTCCTCCGCAAATATTAGCGATACTATCTGTGTAGCTAACAGATAGATTACAACTGGTTAAGTCGTTAACAGGAATCCCATTAAGCATAGGCTGACCCGTAATTGACAAGTCACTTGGATCATCTGAACAATCTAATGCTGGGCCTTTAATGTTGTCTGCATTTTCTGGGCAATCTATATCATATACAAAAACTCTTTTTGAGTAAATCGTTTGCGTACAAGTATTAGAATGTCCCGCGTCATCAGTTGCAGTCCAAGTTCTTTCAATTTTTGATAAAAAGTATCCTCCATTAATAGGAATCGAACAATCTAAAGGTGTTGTGATATCTGTATATGTTAAATCAAGATCAGTATCACAATTGTCATATGCTGTTGGATGATGAGCAGGATTTCCAGCTGCTAATAAATCATAAGGACTCGTTCCTTCATAACAAAAAATAGCCGTGTCATCACATTCAATTATCGGTGCACTGTAATCTTCCACATTGATATTACCTGAACAACTTAAATTCGTTGAATTTTGAGTAACCGTAATCGTCAAAATTTGCCCTAAATAGATTCCATCAACTAATGGAGGGACCACATTCCCATTGGCATCGACGATTTGAGCAGTATAATTCTCATAGCAACCATATTGGCCTTGCAATATATAAGCGGGTGTGATATATGCTTCACAATTATTGTCTAATGATAAATTGACGAATGATTGACATTCGATATTGCCTGCGACATATTCATTGACCACAACATCAAAAGAGCAATTGGCTAAATTATTAGCACTATCGTTTGCTTGATATGCAACACTAGTCGTCCCAATTGGGAAAGAAGATCCAGAAGCCAAACCACTTATCAAAGTAATGGTAGGATTTGGATCCAAATTATCTGTTGCGGAGACACTATAGTTAACAATAGCTTCGCATTCTCCTGGCAATAATTGAATATTAATTGTTCCGGGACAATTTAGAACCGGTGGCGTGATGTCAGCAATCGAATTTGCATTCATATGAATGGAAAATAACATAGATAAAACCATCACTGGTAAGTATCTAAAACAAATTCGCGTAGCAATAGACTTTAAGTTCGGTTGACGCATGGGAATAATTATTTAATTATAAGATTTTAAGTTCTAAACAAATAGCAAAACTGGCAACACCAGTTAAGGTTGTTGTCCATAGTTGTTGTTTTTGTAAAATCTTAGGAGACTAATTGCTTGCGCAATCTAGAAGTGTGTGTTCGAAGTGATGTAGGAAGTTTTATTTAGAAGGGTTTCGAAATTGGAGCCGAGTAAAACTCTTTTTCGATATAACAAATTTACGGCAATCTGAGGTTACGCGCATACCCGTGAAAGTGTAATTATTATATTTTGTTTTATTGTTATGTAGAAGGTATGAACAGCAGAATATCCAACCGCAGAATGTCGAATGTCGAAGTGGAGTACGTGACAACCAAACATGAATTCGTGAATACGCGCTACTGCGTACTCAACTTCGACATTCTGCGGTTCCTTGTTCGATATTCGATATTCATTTGCTTACTTGGCATCTGAAGCGGAGACGCTTCAAACAACCTAAAAAAAAACCCCCCTCCAAAAACTGGAGAGAGGCCATCCCAAAAACCGATTTTAAAGCATCTTTAAATCAGTAATTTAATACTACATACAATAAACGTCTTTATAATATTGACTTCTGAATTATAAACAGAAGATATTTATCTAATCTATACTTTTTACGAGAATGGCGGTTTGTAGGAAAGAAGCGAAACAAGTTGTCCGCTGAATACAAAGACAATTTACACCATTATTGCCTTGCGTGCATACCATAGGATTGGTAAATAATGTATCACATTGGAAGTGAATGTTTTACTGATTAACAGCAGTGTAGTTGTAGATGAGATAAAAAGATAACCTTAAAAAAAAACCGCTCTCCAAAAAATGGAGAGCGGTTAGAGGGTTAATTTTAAATCATCCTAGAACGATTTATATATTAACATACAATCACCTATTCAAGTATAATCATCTTTTTGGTAGCTGTATCCGTCGCCGTCTCTATTCTGTAATAGAATACACCAGTACCATCGATGTTTTTATTCATTGTAAATTCATTGTAACCTTTAGCGAAATCATTTGTGACTTGAGTCAAAACTTTTCCAGCAACATCCATGATTTGTAGAGATACAGTACCAGCTTCAGGTAAGTTGAAACCAATAGTAGTACTTCCTTTAAATGGATTCGGAGTGTTTTGGTACAATTCAAATGCAGTCGTTGTAGTTGTTGAATTTGTAAAATTGAAAGCTACATCAAGAAGATCAGCGTTGTTGTTGTAAGCTTCTGCCTTCGTAATTCTAGAAGAAACAGATAACATATTGCTTAATCTGGTGTTCTTATTCGCTTTCAAATTAATCGTGTAGACTACTTCACCATTTTTCAATGTAGTTGAATTAGCGCTAAACCAACTTGTAGTGATTACTCCATTTGCAATATCACTCATACCGAAGTTTTCAGCAGTTGTGATTGTTCCAGGAACAACATCAAGTATTTCAGCATTTTCAACGTTGATAGTGTATTGGTAACCAAGAACATTTGTGAAGTCATTAGCTGTTAAAGCTACTTCATAAGTTTGTCCTGCGATCAATGCACGATCTTCCATTTCAAATTGTAAAGAACCATTTGTATTTCTCAATGCACTACCTAATAAAGCATTAGGAATTGCACTATCATTTACATCACCGATCTTGACACCAACAAAGTCAGCGTACATTTCGCTTGATTGCATATTGTTTAAGCTAATAAACTCAGGGAAAGTAGTTTCAAATGGGTTTGTATTGTTAGGGAATACAAAATCCATATCAACAAATCTCCAAGAAGTATTAGGAGCTAAATCTGCATCAAGGTTTAAGATCAATCTTTGTAGTTTAACTAAATCTAAAGTAGTAACAGAGTTAGACATGTTAGCATCTGCAGCAATGATCTTGTAAGGAGAATCCAAAGTTTGAACTCCTAAGATGTGCTGTGAAATTAATACTAAGTCATAAGTTGTTACTCCGTTAGCCCAGTTGATATCCTTTGAAGGAGTCAATGTATAGTTACTGTTAGGAGCAATATTCAAGAAGTTGAATAATCCATCCGAACCTGTTGTAGAAACTGCACTTGATGGGAATGTAAATCCATTAACATCAACATGTTCAACCATGTCATGCGTTTCAGTTTCAATTACACCCTGAATCATAGGTTGAGGATCTCCACCACATACATTTTGAGAATCGTTAATCCAAACTTGAGTTAAGCAATAATCCCAGCTTCCGCTTTCGTCTTCAACAAAAACGTGAACATTTTGGTATCCTAATTGACTACAGTCAAAATTGATAACAGTAGGAAGATCGCTAATATCCGGATCATTTGAATCAGGTAATGTAGCATCAGCAGGTAAAATGTAATGGTTCAAATCTTCGTGTGCAGTACAGTTATCAAAACTACTTCCGCTTTCGAAATCAGTTGCCCAAATAGCAACAGAACCAGTTGTAGGCATTACAGCAGTGTACAACACAACACATACAGGAGTAGGTTTCTTAGAATCACTTACTTTTAAAGTATGTGTACAAGTTGCCTCATTTCCGCAGTTATCAGTTGCTGTCCAAGTTACTGTATGGATTCCAACATCGTAAGTACCAGTGAAAGATGAACCATTACCGTTATAAGTAACACCATCTTCAGCAAGAAGTGTCCAAGTGTAATCTAAATCCATATCACAAGCATCAGCAGCTGTTTTTGTAACAGTAACTTCACCGAAGCAACCATTTTCTCCGTTGACATAAACAATTTCGTCATCGCAGTTGTCAAAAACAGGATCTGTTTGATCATTAACTTTGATTAACTGAACATGCTGCCAGTAACCGTCAAAGATTCCATTTTCAGGATCGTATTGACAGTGGTCAATTACTTTCCATGTTCTTAAAATCTTGTAACAAGCTGTAGGATCATTGTATAAGAATTGATCTTCGTAACCAATATGTAAACTTGCACAGTCATCTTCTTCACCTATAAGCTCAGGCTCACCAGCAGTAGCAGGATCTGTTAAAGAGTTATTATCTTGGAATTCAGTACAATCTAAATCAACATCTACTGGCCAATCGATATCATCATCATCACCAGGAACATCGTCACCTGTAAAGGTTGCGATCGCAGTTTTGAAGATAGAAATTGTTTGTACACAAGAAGCCGAAGCACCTGCATCAGAAGCAGTCCATGTTCTTAGAATCGTTCCTTCTCCACAGTTATCTAATGAACCTTCATCTGTGATATCAATTGTCACAGGCCCACAGTTATCAAGGAAAGGATAGTATCCAATCAATTCTCCGTTGTAAGTTGCATTCCATAAGTTTTCACTTACACTTGAATCTACTTCATTCGGATAGAAGTCAGCGTTACAGTTCAAGTTTTTGTTAGGAGGACAAGTAATTTGTGGACCTAATTTATCTTGAACATTTACATTAACCATACATTCACCGAATCCATTTCCATCAGAAACACGGAATCTAACGATCACGTCATTTCCAACATCTGTGCAATCAAATTCAACACATGGAGTGAACGGTACGTTATTTGGTGCATCCATTCTCTTCACACTGATGATTAAGTCATCAGAACAATTGTCATAGCTACCATCATCAACAGTAGTTGCACATACTAGACCTACACCATCTGTTCCAATAGAAACAACAGTGTTTTGATCACAAATAGCAACCGGTGCAGACTCATCAGAAACAACAACTAGTTGAGTACAAGGCTCTGTTGCATTTCCACAATCATCAGACGCTTGGTAAGTGATTGTTTCACTACCGTAAATTGTGATTGAAGTACCAGGAGTTACAACAGATCCATCAGACAATGTTATAACTAAAGAAGCACTTGAGCAACCATCTGTTACAGTAGGATTAGGAATTACGTAAGTTCCTTCACATGAAGCAGCGTTACTTTGAACACCTGTATCTTCTGGACAAGTAAATTCAGGAGCCGCATTATCCATTACAGTAATAAACTGATCTTGAATATCATAAATCTCTCCAGCACACCAATCAAAAACAGTCCACTTACGGATTATTTTATCAGCACAAGGTGCAGGTACTGGGATATCAGTATAAGAAGCGATATAGCTACAAACCTTAGAATCAAGAGATACATCTACTCCATCAATATTAATTGTTGGGTATCCAGTATCAGCAGGATCCGTTGAAGGATTGTTATCATTATCACATTGTAAATTAACATCAACAGGGAAGTCAACAACACCAGGACGTACTCTTACAACAAGTTGAGTACATGGCTCACTAACATTTCCACAACAGTCAGTTCCGATCCAAGTTCTCAACAACATACCTCCACAATTGTCACTTGCATCACTTGTTACAGCTTCAGCAGAAGTGAAAGAAAAGTCTGTTACTGTTAAAGTTCCACCTGTTTGACCAACTACTGAAATAGCACTTAGTAATAGAGAAGAACCCGCTTCTACTGTAAGGTCAGTTACAGTTCCAGAAATTCCATTAACGATACCACCAGTTACTGCAGCCAAAACGCCATCTGTCTCTGTTAATATCTGTCCAGCTTCTGTATTAGCAGCAGCTGTAGAAGTGAATGAGTATGAAAGAGAAACTGTACCTGCTACATCAAAAACAACTACCGCATTTGTAACAGTTTGAGTAACTCCATTTTCAACATTATCGATTGCATCACCGATTACATTGATTGACGTTCCATCTTCAGAGAAAGTAATCGATCCATTTCCACCACCATCTCTGTCAGTAGTAAATGAACCAGCTCCAAACATTCCTCTGAATCCTTCCATTACTGTTCCTGCAGGAATAACATTACTATCAGACCATTCGTAAGTAACTTCATCAGCATCACAACAGTTGTCAGCAGCAGTAGGATAATCTATAGCTCTAGGCTCCATTGAACCATCGCAATAAACTTCCTGTGTTGGTGCGCAAGTAAGAACTGGAGGTGTATTATCTTCAGTTACTAAATCACTCCAACAACGGTTTCCACTACATAAGTGCTCAACAGAAACGGTGAAAGCACCTTTTCCTGTAACCGTGTAAGTACCGTCAATATTTGCCTCTAATGCATCTCCAGTTGCAACATCAATAATTGATGAAATTACATAACTAGACATATCATAAGGAGGATTCTTAATGAAAACTTCAACTGGTAAATTTGCAGAACAGTTATTGTCAAGTGCAACTACAACAGTTGGCTTACAAGCCATTGTTTCATTGTTCTCAACAAGAACAGTTGTAGCACTAGTTGAAGTACAACCATCCGCACTTGTAGCTGTTACTGAAATTTCATTTTCGTCAGAAGATGAATCAAAAGTAATATCTATTTGAGCTCCAGTTCCTTGAGAAGTTCCGTTTAAGAACCACTCATAAGTACTAGCAGCATCTGGTGCATCTACTGTAAAAGTTCCAGCAGCATCAGGACAAGCAGAAGCTGGTCCAACGATAGTAGCTGGTTCTGGATTTGCGTTTACAACTAATGTTGCTGCAACTCTATCACTTAAGCAAGGGCTACATGCACATTCAGCGTAGTAAGTATAAGTACCTGCTACGTTAGCGTTAACGACACCAGCAGCAATAGGATCAAAATCTTCACCTGTTCCTACTAATAATCCTCCAGTTTCTTCAGAGTACCAGTTAACTGCACAATCAACATCACAAGCAGTTGCATTCAACACAGCAGTTGTTGCTGCTTCACATGCAGAAGCACTTGTAACAGTTGGTGCACTTACCGTTTCAGGAGTTAATTCAAATGAGATATCGGTAGTACAAGATGCATTATCAGCATATCTCATTGTTGCAGTATGTGTACCTCCACAAAGTCCAGTGAAGATATTGCTAGGACCAAAAGGTC
>CALDGQ010000039.1 GCA_937941765.1 uncultured Saprospiraceae bacterium | reverse complement strand
GTACCTCATCGACTCCATAAGCTTGAGCAATTGGAGACAACATTACAACAGGATGTTTTTCGACAATTTGTTTGGTCCAATTAAATCCGACCTTGTTAGCAAATTTTTTCCAACCATCACCTCTTTTCTCTAAAGCAATAGTAACCGTGTGAAATTTATCTGCGTCTTTAAAAGTAGCACTAGCGTACTTATTATTAATTGCTACCAATTTTGGTGCATCTGTTCGACATGGACCACACCAAGAGCCCCAAAAATCTAACAAGACATAGTCACCTTTGAGGTCTGATAATTGAAATGAGCTGCCATCAATTAATTCAGTTTTAATTTCAGGTGCAATTTCGCCTCCTGAAATAGTATTAAAATGAAACCATGCACGGAATCCTAGATAGATAACTAAAAGGATGACAATGATGGTTCTAATTAATTTAAACATGTTCTTTATTTTCGAGTGTATTTGCTTTATTCTAACTCCAAAGATTACCAAGTCGTTGCGCAATTAGGCGTCAAAATTAAAATAGGTATTCATCACGACACAAAAAAGTTAATCCATCGTAAAAAATAAAGTTCATAATTAATTAACCTAGAATACTTCATTTCTTACTCAAATAAATAGAACTTGGCTTTATGAAATTAGCACTAATCGCACATGATGGAAAAAAAGCAGAAATGGTCAGTTTTATTTTGAAACATCATGTCTATCTGAAAAAAACAAAATTGTTTGCCACTGGTACAACAGGGAAACATATTGAAGAAGCAGGATTTACCGTTAAAAAATTATTATCAGGCCCGTTAGGTGGGGATGCTCAAATTGCTACTTTAATCGCAACAGGTAAACTTGATATGGTTATCTTTTTCAGAGATCCGCTTGACAAGCATCCGCACGAACCAGATGTACAAATGCTCATGCGACAATGTGATGTTCACAATATTCCGTTGGCTACAAATCCTGCAAGTGCTAAGTTATTTTTGTTGGGATTGTCGAAAAAGAAAAAGAAATAAATTCACTTTGTCTTTATATAAATTATTGTTTGCTAAGCTTGAGAAAAGGGATACACATCGCAAAGATTAGGCAACATAATTCTACTAAAAAAAAAATCACGAAACAGCTTAAGGTTTCTCAATCCTTGCTTCGCGCATTTCTAAACGCAGGCTAAAGAAACCAAGACTCAAATGTTAAAGTCTGGTAAAAACATCATATCGACATACCTCGATATGTAGAATTGTTTATATTGTGATATGAATTATTTAGAAATAAATAAAGTACTTTCTAATCAAGCGCGTGTCAATATCCTTCAATGGTTGAAAGCGCCGGATGAAAATTTTCCACCACATGTCGATCTTGGTCATTTCAAGGATGGTGTATGTGCTCAATATATTCAGGTGAAATTGAAGTTATCTCAATCTACGGTTTCGCATTATTTATCAATGATGGAGAAAGTAGGGTTGTTGATTCCTACTCGACATGGAAAGTGGACTTATTACAGGAGAAATGAAAAGACAATTAAAGCATATATTCATTTTTTAAGAATGAATTTATAAATGTACATTTTGGTGAAATTTTAAAAAGATAAAGAAATGATGAAAACAACATTTAAAGAATTAAGTATCGATCATTTAGATTTAATTCAACCATTGACCCAACAATTAAACCCCAATAAATCTGCCGAAGAATTGAAGCATCTACAAAAATGTATGTTTGATCTTCCGAGATATAAATGTTTTGGATTATTTGAGGGCGAAAAACTGATTGCGTTGTCTAGCTGTTGGTTGACTATTAAACTTTATTCTGGTAAGCAATTAGAATTGGACAATGTCATAGTAGATGGTAAATATCAATCGAAAGGAATCGGAAATATATTGTTAAATCATATCGAAAATTGGGCTAAATCGATTGATTGCGAATCTGTCGAATTGAATACTTATGTTACCAATATTAGATCTCATAAATTTTACTATAATCAAGGATATCAAATTTCTGGGTATCATTTTCATAAGAAGCTTGGGTAAAAACTCGTTTTAAAATCATAAAGCAACTAATAAATGAAAATACTATATACCCTCATCCTAATTTCGCTCTTAACAGTTTCTTGTCAATCCCAGTCAAAACCTTTTGTTTTTGAAAAAGTAAGTCCAGAAAGTGTAGATATTTCAAGCGATAGTCTAGCCAAAATGAATGCTTATTTTCACAATCTTGTGGATGAAAATCAGTTAGCAGGAATTCAAACTGCCGTAATCCGAAAAGGAAAATTGGTTCATTTTGATACCTATGGACATGCAGATATTGCTGCAGGACAAAAATTGAATGAGAAGAGTATTTTTAGAATTTTTTCAATGACAAAACCAATTGTTTCTGTTGGTTTAATGCAATTGTATGAACAAGGAAAATTTGATTTAAATGACCCCGTTTATAAATTCATACCAGCATTTAAAGAACAGAATGTTTATGTCGATTCGTTAATTCAGCCAGTTAAAAATCCTGTTCGAGTGATTGATTTATTGCGCCATACTGCGGGATATAATTATGGAAGAGGACCAAACAATGATTTGAATGAGCGATATGCAAATTTAAAATGGGGTGATGCTAAAAACTATCAGGAATATTTAGAAATGATAAGTGAATTGCCGCTACTTTTTGAACCTGGAACTGATTGGGTGTATGGTATCTCAACCAATATTTGCGGTCATTTGATAGAAATTATTTCAGAAATGCCCTTGGATAAATATCTAAAGCAAAATATTTTGATTCCGCTTGAAATGCATGACACGCACTTTCAAGTTCCAGAAAATAAAGTACGTGACTTTACTGTTGGGTATGGATGGAGTACTGAGAATCAAGAATTAATCATTTCTGAAAGTGTACAGGAAAGTAGATTTCTTAATCCCGTGTCCATTTTCAATGGAGGAGGTGGTATGGTGTCAACAACTTATGATTATTTGAATTTTTGTCAAATGTTGTTAAATCAAGGCACTTTTAATGGTAATAAAATACTGAAGAAAGCAACCATTCAATTGATGCTGAAAGATCATTTGGAAGAAGCTAGGAAGCATCATGAACAATTGCGATTAGCACCTGGAGAAGAAGGATTCGGATTGGGTTTTTCAATTAAAGGAAATCCTGGAGAGGAAATTTATGGCTGGGGTGGAGCAGTTGGTACTTATTTCAAATTTGATTCTAACAATGAAATGGCATATGTGATGATGATTCAATTGTCACCACATCGGCAATTAGGTTTGCGACAACGGATTCAAGACTTTATGAACGCATCAATTATACATTAAAAAAACATGAATAACAAAATAAAAATAAAAGCAACCGAAGTACTTTCTGATAATTGGTACACCTTAAACAAAGTCACCTATGAGTACCAAAAGGATAATGGAGAATGGGAAACACAATCTCGTGAAGCTTATGATAGAGGAAATGGTGCAACTATCTTACTCTACAATAAGCAAAAGAAAACAGTAATTTTAACAAAACAATTTCGGTTACCTACTTTTGTAAACGGAAATGAAACAGGCATGTTGATTGAAGCTTGTGCGGGACTTTTAGATAAAGACAATGCGGAAGATTGTATTCGAAAAGAAACGGAAGAAGAGACTGGATATAAAGTCTCAAAAGTTAAGAAAATATTTGAGTCCTACATGTCTCCAGGTTCAGTTACTGAAATTCTTTATTTTTTTGTTGCTGAATATGACAAAGGAATGAAAGTCAGTGATGGCGGTGGTTTGGAAGAAGAACAAGAAAATATTGAAGTCCTAGAATTGGATTTTGAAGATGCTTACAACATGATATACACAGGTGAAATAAAAGACGGTAAAACAATTATGCTATTACAATATGCAAAAATTCATGCTCTAATTTAACTATTCATGAATTGGACTTACAGAAATGGAATGGCCACTGATGTTGAAAAACTCAAACAACTAGCTGTTGATGCTTGGAGTCCTTTCAAAGAAGAATTGACAGAAGAAAATTGGTTAAGTCTCTTTACACTCATATCTAATAGTAATACATTTACAAATTTGATATATCAATCACAAAGCCTAGTTTGTGAAACCGCTGATAAAGAAATAATTGGCATGGCATTTTTGGTGCCACATGGAAACCCAACCGAAATTTATGATGCTTCTTGGTGTTATATCCGATTTGTATCTGTTCATCCATCATACGGAGGAAATGGAATTGGTACGAAATTAACTGAAAAATGTATTACATTAGCCATCAAGAATCGGGAACAAACGATTGCTTTGCATACGTCAGAAATGATGAATGCGGCTAGACATATTTATGAACAATTAGGATTCAAAGTCCTACGAGAGATTGATGAGCGACTAGGAAAAAAGTATTGGCTATACACACTCGATTTGAATAAGTATAAAATTAAGCATCAAAGAAACTCAATTTAAATTAACTACTATGACCATTGCAATTAACATCGTTATCGGATTAGTCGCTTTTATTCATATCTACATATTATGGTTTGAAATGTTTGCTTGGGAATCTCGTGGACCCAAAATATTTAGAAGTTTTGAAAAAGATTTGTTTCCAAAAACAAAAACGATGGCAGCGAATCAAGGATTGTACAACGGCTTTTTAGCTGCTGGATTAATTTGGTCATTTTTAATTGCAGATCCAGTTTGGAAATATAATGTGGCTTTATTCTTTTTAGGGTGTGTGGCGGTTGCTGGAATTTATGGAGCGATGACAGCTAGCAAGAAGATATTATATGTGCAGACGGTTCCTGCATTGATAGGGATTGCTTTGATTGTTGCTTCTACCTATTAGTGCAAACGACAAACAAAAAACGGCGAACGTAAGCTCATCAAAATGAATGTGTCTACTTTCGCCGTTCAAATATATTCAACAAATGTACTTACGAAATCATCGTATGATAAACATTCTGCACATCGTCATCTTCTTCTAATCGTTCAATCAATTTATCAACTTCAGCTGTTTTTGCTTCATCCAAAGATTTGGTAACATTTGGAATACGTTCAAAACCAGAAGAAATAATTTCTACTTTATCTGCTTCCAATTTTGATTGAATTAATCCGAAATTTTCAAAAGGTCCATATAACATGATACCGTCATCATCTTCAAATACTTCTTCAACACCATGGTCAATCATTTCCAATTCCAACTCTTCCAAATCTAGTCCATCTGCTTTTGGAATTTTAAATTGACATTGTCTATCAAACATAAATGCAACCGAGCCCGTTGTTCCAAAAGTTCCATTCAATTTGTTGAAGTAAGAACGGACGTTGGCAACTGTCCTGTTATTATTGTCAGTTGCGGTTTCAATAAAAATAGCAATTCCATGTGGTGCATATCCTTCAAAAGTTACAACTTTAAGATCAGAAGTATCTTTGTCACTTGCTTTCTTGATTGCACGTTCGACATTCTCCTTTGGCATATTAGCTGCCCGGCAGTTCTGAATAACGGCACGCAACTTAGAGTTGGTGTCAGGATCAGGTCCTCCATCCTTTACAGCAATTAAAATATCTTTTCCGAGGCGACTAAAAACCTTAGCCATTTTTCCCCATCTTTTAAATTTTCGAGCTTTTCTAAATTCAAATGCTCTTCCCATAACAACAATTTTTTTATCTTAAAATGAACCTCAAATGTAAGGATTATTCGAGAATAATAAAACCAGTAGTTTATGTGTGAAGTTCCTTAGTTTGGAGAAAATTTGAGTGCTTCTAAATATCTTTCGATTCGATCTGCGGATTTAAAAGGAGATTCCATTTCGAGCCGTTTCCCAAATTCATTGTCATACATTCTTCCTAAGTAAAAATCAAACCTTGATTCGTCCAGCTTTCCTTCTTTATATGCTTTGTAAAATATGGGTAATGACTCATGCCGCAATAGATTGTCATCTGGCGTGTGATGATACACGTATAGGATGCCTTCAAAAGCACTTTCGCCATGTTTTTGAGGATCAGGAAAACCATGAACAGCTAGAAATTTTTTAGCTTGTTTTCTTAAGATTAAGTCTGTTGATTGCAATGAGGAAATGGTAGATTTTGCCTCTGGAGAATTGTGCCCATATTTTTTTTGAATCTTATCATACTTTTTCCGATAGTATTGATCGAGTTGCATCAAATTATTTAAAAATTGAGTGATTTGTTGATCCGTTTTTAATTCCTCTATAACTACATTTTCGATCGATGCTGGGACTTTATCATCGTGGCTTGTATGAACATCAGTAGGATCAGCTTTGCAACCAAATAACAGGATACTTGCAAGTAGAAATAATTGGTAAGTTGGTTTCATTTATTGAATAAATATCTTTTCTGTATAAAAACTATTTTCAATTTCCAAAGTTACAAAATAAACACCAGAGGGATAGTCGGACAAACTTATTTGATGAGAACGATTATTCACTTTTTCCTTTTGAATACAGACACCATTTGATTTTGAAATAAAAAGTTTCACTTCATTTATTAAATTCATTTCTTGTATTAGAAATAGAGTAGCATTTGAAATGAATATATTTATGTTATCTGAAATTTCATTTATAGATGCGGTAATATTTCCAGCGCAATCTGGACTCATTATATTATAGGTTGAAAAACAATTTTCATTGTCATTATCACGCACCATAATTTCAATAGTAGCATTCGGAGCAGCATTTACATTGATGGTGACAAAATCGGTCGGATAAGTAAAGAAATACGAGTGAAATGCGCCATCAACAAAAACATCAAACCCGCTTTCATTGCCGTTAGTTACTTCAAATTCTATTTCAACATTAAAACTTCCGTCGTCATTACAATCTTCATATGCTTCTGCAAACAGGTCATTCACAATACACTCATCTTGACAATCTAACAACAATATTTCAAATTCAGTAAAACAGTTTTCATCCACACTATCAATGATTTCAAAGTTTAATATTTCGCCATTTGCTGGGATTTCCGAAATTGTTATTGGCAAATATGAATAACTATAAACAATTCCATTTCCGTCTCCGCCTAATCTAAATTCATCACTAGTATTGCTATGCTCAAAATTTAATACTACAAACACATTACCATTCTCATCACATTCAGACACCTCAAAATTGACATCAAAAATCTCACATTCACCTATCTCGCAAATAGGTGCTATAAAAGTATAACTAGACACACACGTAGTATCTTGAATGTCTTGAATTAGAACATTTATTTCTTGTCCATTTCCAATTGCAAAATTTTCGATGGTAATAAAAACTTCAGGATAATTAGAAAATGAGTCGTATATATCTCCGTTGACGATTAAATTAAAGCCTTCATTATTTCCAGAAATGTTTTCAAAAGAGATATCAATATTAAACGTACCATCAGGATTGCAGTTTTCAAATGGTTCAACAAATAAAGTTCCTAAACAATCTTGTGACTGAAGCGAAAATATTGTGCAAAAGAATAACAAGCAAATAGAAATAAAACGCAGATGACTCATGAGGAGGTAAAGTTTAATAGAATTGTTTGAATGCTACATTAAACATATAAAATCAAGTGTTTATATATGCAAGATTTATATATAGATTGATTTGTTTACGTTTATTTATAACGCTTTAAAACATCAAAAGCGCCCTGTTTCCATTACTTTTTATTTTTTAACAATTTCCTAAGCATAAGTGGCAGGATAATCGCATTTATAGTTGTGCTCCCCACCTACAAAATCCAAATAAACAAGTATCTAAATTCTCTGAATCATCATTTTTTGATTGGTAAGGAGCTATTGTGTAAACTCATAAACTACAACTACTTATGTACTATTCTACCAAGCAAATTTTAAGGCTTGTTCCTGTTTTTGTATTATTTCTATCTTTTAACTTGACGGCTCAAAATGCGCAAGTTGACAATAGACAAATTGTTTTGACTGAGACTTTGCCAAACAAACAAGTCAAAACTACTAAGCTTGAAAATGCTGCAGCAAAAGCATTTGACTTCACTTCATTTATTGCAGATAATTTAAATAAAAAAGATTTTACGATAAGAGCTTATCACCAAACGGGTTCTGGAAGAACATATACTAACTTTTCAAGTAAAGACTTTTCTTCAATGGAGGATTGCACGCAATTTTGTGAAAAAATTGAGAGCATCGAAAAGCAAACTTATTTAGGAGTTGGTGCAGTTGCGATTGAAGATTTTGAAGGTGTGATGATCGAAACAGTAATTAAAAATAGTGCTGCTGAAAAAGCAGGCATTCAACCAGGTGATGTGATTACAAATATTGAAGAATTCGAAATCAGATCTGGATGTGATTTGACAATGGCAATTCGTAATCATGCTGTTGGAGAGCGCATTTCCATTCGTTATGTTAGAGATGAAGATCCTGAAACATTGGATGCAACACTTGGTTACCGTTTGAAAACAATGATCTCATTTGCGCCATGTTGCAATGAAGATATACAAAGTGAACCAGTTGCTTCTGTAGAAGTTGCGGATCAATCAGTTGTTTTGTTTCCAAATCCAAGTTACGGTGTTTCTCAATTCATTTTCAAATCAACAGATATGAGTGAAGTGACCATGACAATTTCAGATGTTTCTGGAAAAGAAATTATGAGAAAATCTTATGAACAATTCGATGGTTATTTGACAGAATCAATTGACTTGACGGAATACTCGCAAGGAATGTATTTTATGACTATTTATCAAAACGATGAAGTTTATAATGAAAAAATTGTTTTGCAACGTCCATAAATAAAAAGGATTGAGATATATTTGCCTCATAAATAAAAAAGATGCAGGTAAAGAAACTCGAGCAATATATTGATAAGTACAAAACGTACTTAAAAAAAGATAGGGATTTCCACGAATTGTATAAGTGGGAATCCCTATCTCACTTTAAAGAACATTGGGATATTGATGCACCAGACTTTGGGAAAATGTACAACCAGTCTTTGCAAAATGATACCAATCGTAGGCTATGGAAAAAAGAAGCTTGGTTTCCAAAAGAGATGATGTTGAAGCTCATTGAAATTGATGCTGAATTTGTAAGGAGAATGTTTAATGACTTGTTCAATGAGGAGAAGGATGTAGAAGGGCGGATTTCTCGGTTCAAATTTGGTTGTGATGAAATGGTGGCGGATTATAAACAAAAGCACAAAACATCCATCGACACCAATCACTTTCATGATAATAACGAAATGATCTTTTTATATCTAACTTTTCAGTATCCAGAAAAGTACACGTTATATCACTACGAATCTTTTCGAAGCATGATGGTTAATTTAGAAACATTGAATGTGCCAGGACCTTTTGAAATTGATCGTTTCTTGAAATTAACGAAGGCGATTTATATCTTTTTAAATAAAGACCACGAATTGTTAGAAATTAACTCACAAAGGCTTTCAAAGAATGGGGTAGGGATAACAAAAAGTAAATTGTTGGTACATGATTTCTATACTCATTTTTCTTAACCTCTCGATGCTTGTATCATTTCTTTCAACCAATTTCTTTCTGCCAATGCCTTGGTCTCATCAATTTCATTTAACAATGCATTACGGATATCTTTATCAAATAGATTTGACTCTAACATTTTCCGAGTAAAGCGAATTAGATTTTTATAGTTATCCCGGTGATAACCTATTGATTTCTTTCTTTCTAAGAAACGTTGGAAACTGATAACGAAAGAAGATAACACATCGAATTCATCTAATTCATAGTAAATTTTAATCTGCAATGCTTTAGCATCTAGTGTCAATAATAAATCATCATATTCAGTTGAATGAACCAGCTTCATTGCTAAGTCAAACTCTTTTTTATTATAATGCAACAATGCTTTAACGGAGTTGTGAAATTGTTTCCGATATTTCTTTTTCAATACACCTGAATAGTCCTCCAAAAATGATTCTACCCAATCATACTTTTTAAGCAAAATTGCAATTCTTGCTATATTCATAAAAGTAAAACGACTGAGGAATCCATTTTCAATCATTATTTTCTTATCCAAACTCGCTTTGTATAGCTGGAATGATTGCAATAAGAAATGCTCTCGTTGTTGTTCAATATTCAAATGTTTGATTGCAAAATTAATTGCCAATAAATAGAGATTCTTTAATTCATCTGCCGGAATATAATCGCCACTATCAATTAAACCTAATTTCAATTGCTCAAAATAATGATGCTTATCTTCATGTGTTTCTGATCTGTAATAATAAAAGTACAATGCAATAGCAGGATTCTCTTTTAACCATTCTTGTTTTTCCAAATAATCCAAAACCAAATCTAACAATCCAGTATCGTATTGAATATTAAATACATTTTGATGCGCAAGGGAAAGGCAACTTTGTTTTAATTTATTTGCCAAGTAGGATAGGTCTAAAGAATCACTGACCTCTTGCAGGTTTCTAGGAGCGGATCTTTCAATACCTTCTTTAAAAGTATATTTCTCTAATTCGATTTTGTATGAATTCTCATAATAATCAATTCCCTTAATTTTGCTCTGATCAAACATTTTTTCAGCAGCAGCCAATGATCTGAGGAATCCTTTTTCAATATTCAATTCCCGATAAATTGTCATCAAAGTCAATTGATTTTTTATCTCATCTTGTGTTCTTCTTTTATTTAATAGAAAGAGCTCCAAAATTTTAAGCAGAAAAGACATGACATATCTCATCTTTTTGTCGTCATACTTTTCACCAGGATAAATAGCCGAAAAAACTAACTCTTTGTCAAATGCATTGGCCTTCCCGTCATATTTATTGTTGAAATATTCGTATAGATCTATAACGTCCTGTCTTTTATTGAAATAGACAGAACGCACATATTTCTTCATTGCTCTTCTGTCTGTCTTATCCAAACCGGCAAAAAGTTGAAAAAGGACGCTTTTTTGCATAAATTATTTTATTGACAAAATAATGGTATATTATGTATAATATTAAGACATAATTACAAATATTTTTTGACAAATACGTGTTTTTGTTCTTGTAATAACCTGCATTTACCCGCAAATTGTTATAAAATGCTAAACATCCTCTATAAACGCTACTTATAATGACTTTGAACAAACTACAATTCAACAAGTTTTGGATGATTGTTGTTAGCTTATTTTGGCTTCCAACTTTTGCATCTGCTCAAGGATGGGAAATAATAGAAGAAGACACCTATGAAGTACCAGCCGACATGATTGCTCCTTCCCAGGGAGGATACTTATCTATTGGTACTACAATTCTACCTGGTACCGGAATGGTCCTTAAATTGAACCGTATCGATCTTGAAGGAAGACGAATTTTCTCAAAAAATTATGATATAATAGAACAAACTGCTGGTCAAGCTAATGGATATACTGTAAACGAATTTCAGTCTGGCAATACTTTTTTAATAACTGGACCGAAGATCGGATATGCAAAAGTTTTAGATGATGGTATAATTGATTGGCACTTTCAAACTGAACAATTAGGTCTCGCAACTGATGATTTAGTCATAAGCTCAAGTACTACCGATGACAACCATGCATTCATTGTTTCTCAAGGAATTAACAATTCAATTACAAATACCAGCCTTGTAAAAATAGCTGCTAACGGTATTGCACTTTCAACCACTACGATAAATGAGGCTTACGATTTAATTCCGCTTTCAAATATCACAACAAACGATGGTGGATGCGCAATCTTATGTCATTATATTGATGGCTCAGAAACTGGAACCGCAATTGTTCAAAGCAATGCAAATGGGGTTGTGCAGTGGATTGAGCAGTATCAGACACTCAACGCGATAAAAAGAACTTTGGTCGAAGATGAAGTAGGTAATTTGTTTTTTGTTGATGATGCAACTGGTGATAATCGTGTCTATCAAGTAGATGCAGTCAATACAGATAATATTTCACTACTTAAAACTGTCCCTCAAAACATTATGTTTACGGCAGCAAAACTAATGTTGGATTTAGAAAATAATTTTGTTTTGACTGGGCATCGTGTTGATAATGGAATGTCCCATCCAACCCTCATGAAATTTGGTTCCAATGGAGATGAAATTTGGACGCGAGAACATCAAGTTGCAGATGAAGCAACGATTATTGCAACAACAATAGATAAAGAAAGCAAAATAGTATCTCACGGTCAATACAGTTATGCATCTAGTGCAGACCGAACAGCCTATAGATTATCAATAGATTCGAATGGTGATATCTACGAAAACTTTATAACAGGAAATGTCTATTATGATTTGAATTCGGATTGTGCAAACAATGGTGGAGATTTTCCTTTATCAAATTGGTTGGTCAAAGCAGATGGAGCAGTTGATTTTTATGGTTTAGCTAATGAAAATGGAAATTATTCTATTCCTGTTCCAGTTGGATCATATGAAGTAACTATTTCTTCTCCAAGTGAACATTACAATGAATGCACGCCTTCTTATTCAATTGTTGCTACAGATCAACCCGCAGTATTCGAGTTGGACTTTGGTATGCAACCTGATTTCATATGTTCCTATTTACAAGTTGAAGTATCCGTTCCGATTCTTCGCTTTTGTTATGAGCAAGTTTACTATGTAGATTATTGCAATTATGGAACAGAAGCTGCAACGAATGCGAGCGTGTCTGTTGTGTTAGATGACCTATTAACTTTTCAAAGTGCTTCACCTATCGCACCAATTGCTCAAGCTAATAATACTTTTAATTTTGAAATCCCTGGAACCATTGAAGTTGGCGAATGTGGTCAATTTACAATCACCACACAATTGACTTGTGAAGAAGACAACATTGGAACTACAGCATGTGTTGAAGCAACCATATTCCCACAATGTGATGAACCAGTTAACCCAATTCCTCACTTAAGAGTGGAAGGTTTCTGTCTTGAAGATACAGACAGTATTGAATTCCAAGTTATAAATGACGGAACTGGTCCACTTGTAAGTGCTCGATCTTTTATTGTTATTGAAGACAATGTGATCATGGATGCAGGTGTCATAAATGATAACATCCAAGTAGGAGGAAGTATTTCAAGAAGATTTCCCGCAAATATTGGTAAAACTTTGAATTTTTCAATTGAACAAGCTAGTGTTTTTCCAACAATGCTAGGTGATCCATATGCTACTGCGACCGTTGAAGGTTGCGTTGGATTTCCGAGCGCACCATATACTTATAGTAATTTTGCAGACGATGACGGAGAGGTTTGGATTGCTGGAGAATGTAACGAAATCGTTTCGTCATATGATCCAAATGACAAACAAGTAATTCCAAATGGGGTAGAAGAAATTGACCATTTTATTTTGCCAAATCAAACAATGGAATATAAAGTACGTTTTCAAAATACAGGAACCGATACTGCATTTTTAGTGGTTATTAGAGATACAATTTCGGAACATTTAGATTTACAAAGTTTTATTCCTGGAGCTAGTAGTCATCCATACCGTTATGAAATTTTAAATGATGGGTATTTAAAATTTACATTTGAAAACATAATGTTACCAGATAGTACGACTAACGAAGTGGCATCCAATGGTTTTATAAAATACACCATTCGACAAAAACCAGATTTACCTGAAGGAACAAGATTTGAAAACTGTGCAGCGATTTATTTCGATTTTAATTCTCCAGTAATCACGAATTGTACATGGAATACCATTCGTTATTTAGAAAATTGGGTCGTATCAAATGAGGTCATTCCAAGTATCGATATCAAAGAAGTAAAAGTTTATCCAAACCCATTCACTGAGTTTGTAAACTTTGAGATTGTTAGTGACAACCCAGAATATTTATATAATGAAAAACAATTTAAACTATACAACTCAACAGGGAAATTACTTCATTTAGAGAATTTCGAAAAAACTACTTATCGGTTCTATAAAAAGAATATACCCGCAGGTATTTACTATTATGAAATTCAACAAGATGGCAGCCATTTAAATTCTGGAAAATTAATCATCCAATAATAACACGCACTGAACACTATAATCCTATGAACACGATTTCCACTATCGTGGTATCAAAAAACCCTTACTGAATCATCAGTAAGGGTTTCCTTTTGCTTATGTCGAGATGAAGGTTTCCAACCTCTCATCTCCAACAGTGTTTTTATCTTAATTATCTCGTGTTCTAAATATCTTCTTCGTAATCATTTTGTTACCAACCATAATTTGAACAAAATAGATACCTGAAATTAGATCATTCCCAACTTCGAAATCGTAGGTTCCTGCTTCCAACATCCGATCCTTGACAGGTAAATCAATGATTCGTGCCGATCGATCAATCAATTGAATACTAACTTCTGCATCATCATCAAGTTCCAAATTCAAGCTAATATGTGGTTCAAATGAAGTGTTAGAAACGGTCGCTTTAACACCATTTGCTTCCAAAAATTCCGAATCTTCTACTTGACGTTCAGAACTTGGTTCAGGAGCAGTCAAAAAGATAGGACTGGTTCTTAATCTAATTCTTCGTGATCCAACATGCGTTACCCATCCAGAACCAGAAAAATTCCATTTTCTCTTTTCAAATTTCTTAATTGGAAAATCGGATGGGAAGGAATAAATCGCAGCTCCTTCTTCAGAGTCATCTTTATTGGTCTTGGCCCAAAGTACGTATGTAATATTATCTTCCTCATCTACAAATACACCACCATCAACATCAGAAGGCAATTGTAATTCATTTGTTTTATCTTTATCAAAACGTTTTCCGAAAAGTAAATCAGAAGTAGTTTTGAAAGCAACACCGCCTTCCGTCAATTCCTCTTCAAATGGTTGTGTTCTAGTCAAGTCTTTATACAATCCCATCAATTGAAACTCATTGACAGCAGCATCTTCTTGTTCGAATTCACCCAAATTATATAAATGCACTTGTTTGATATCATGCATTTGCGCTTTAACCATCACCTTAGTAATGAAATTACGTTGTGCCATTTCTGAGCCAATGAAGTTGCCAAATTTCTTTCTTGGAATGTTGGTTTCAGTACAAATCCAAATTTTCTCTGGATACGTATTTCCATCATAGCCATAATCCAACAATACATCTTCAAAAGATTTTTTTTGATCTACAATTCCATCTGCAGCTCTATCTGAATGGCGGAAATAATCGAAATCATAAATATCGTTATTCCATTCTCTTAATGTCGCGTCAATATGTGGGTAATAGTGGAAACTTAATACATCGAAATAAGCCCCTCCTTTTTTAGGAAACCAATCAGAAAGTGAACCATCATTTGGATTGTCTGTATTCCTCAAAACAGCATCTAAGAAACTTGAATACCCAATACCACCTACTGCAATGTATGCATCATCATCATACGTGTGCATCACTTCATATGCAATACGCAACATTCGTACGTAATTGTAAATCGGAGCTTGCAATGCATAATCACAAGGATCTGGATCATTTTCCCACCAATTACCTTCCATTCCGATAGGCTTCCAACCATTGCCAGTGTAATCGTAATCGGGTTCATTCCAAACTTCCCAAATACCGATATAATCACCATATCTAGTGACCAACTCATAACAGTATTTAGCAAAATAGTTTTCCTGATTAACGACTTGCTGACCATTTTCATAAGTCCAAATTGGTTCATACAAATTTGAAAATACCCATGATGGCTGTCCATCGCAATATTCAGTAGAATCTCGATGTTTTTCAGCTGGGTAACCGATAAATCCAACGTTATTTTTCGCTCCCAAAGCATCATAACCTGCGAAAGTAGGGACTCTAAAGTCATATCCGAAGTAGTCATAAAAGTATTCAAACATTCCTGGTCTCATACTTTTCACGCCGGCACCAGCAATTCCATTTGCAGGATCGCCCATCGATATTTGACCTAGTTGTTCATCCGTCCAAGGTTGATACCATCCTGGATTGATGCCTGGTCTGAAATAATCAGTGTATTCATTGATGTGTTGATTGGCAGTTAAGCCATTTTGTGCGTTTAATGTTGTAATTGTGCATAGTATTAGCACAAGAAAAATGGTTGCATTCTTCATAACATAATAGTTTTTGGTTGACTAAATTTCAACCTGATTAAAAATAAAAAACCTAAAATGATATGTTGTTGATCTGGAATTAGCCCGCTAGTTTTTCTGAATAGAAAAATAGCTTATGGAAAGAAAAAGGGGATAGGAGGAAAAAGAGGATTGGTTTTGTAGGAATCCGTCCATAGTGCTAGACGAATCGGATTATATACCTTAGCATGATCTACCCTATAAACGGTATAAGCCTGTTAATGTGTTCAAAAAAATGCCGTTTTAACTTATGTCAGTTTGATGCAATCGTAGATTCCTTTTCTTCAATTAATTATAGAATCAAAATTCTGAAAATGTGAGGAAATAAAAATCTTAGAAAAATTTCAAACAGCTAATTTTTCAGAAAAAATAACCGACATGAAGAGTTTAACATATGTGTTGATCCCTTTTGCCTGAACCAAATAAATGTTTAAATTGCAGCACGCTAAACAAAAAGAAAACCACACATAAATGAAAGTCATACTTTGGCTTCTTGTCTTCATTGGAATTTTACTGATAACTTATTTATTAGGCCCAAAACCCAATTATCCATCCTATAATTCGAAACTGCCGATTCTGAATTATTCGTTTAGTGAATTAGATAAATATGTCTCTACAAAAGATATCAATATCCAGAATCTGAAGCCCAATAATGAATCTCGATTGATTTGGGAAGATTCCACAAAAAAGACACCTTATAGTTTAGTTTATCTTCATGGTTTTTCCGCTAGTCCGATGGAGGGAAATCCTACCCATATTGAATTTGCAAAACGATATGGTATGAATTGTTACATTCCTCGATTGGCAGAACATGGTATCAATGATAAACATTCTTTAGAAAATTTGACTCCTAAAGCATTAATCGATGATGCCAAAGAGGCATTAGCAATTGGCCATTTGATTGGTGAAAAAGTAATTGTCATGTCTTGCTCAACAGGAAGTACACTTTCTATCTATATGGCAGCGCATCATCCTGAAAAGATGCACTCCATGATTATGTATTCTCCTAATTTGGGATTGGCAAATCGTCAGTCTAAAATGCTTGCAAAGCCTTGGGGGTTACAAATTGCTAGGAAATTGATAGGGAATACTCGAAAATTAACAGATTTGGTTGGAACACCTTTGGAACAATATACAACCGTAGAGTATAAAGTTGAAGGAGTGGTTGCGTTAATGCATTTGTTGAAAGAGACAATGACAACTGAAAATTATCAGAAAATAAAAATTCCTTTCTTAGCAGCCTATTATTATAAAGATGATGAAAATCATGATGAGGTAATCTCTATTGATGCGATTAAAGAATTTGGAAAAGTAGTGAAAACTTCGGCTGAAAATAAAAGAGTAATTGCAATGCCAACCGTAGCGACACACGTCATCCCATCTTCAGCTTATTGCAAAGATATAGAAAGTGTACTAAGTGAAACTTTTTCTTTTGCAGAAGAAGTGTTAGATTTAAAACCAAGTATCACCTCAATCAATGAATAGAGCAATCAACATAAGATCTAAAGACCTTGATGGTGCAGAAGTTTCTTGGTTCGCCCCAATTTGTAATGGAGACACAGACTTCTTAGGTGAAATGCCAGACGAATATAAAAGTAACTGGAAAAATGCTTCTGAAATACTATTAACTGCTGATAAACTAGGATATCGGAATATTCTATGCCCATCCTCTTATCAAGTTGGGCAAGATACTTGGACATTTGCCACAGCAGTAGCACCTCAAACTACGAATATCAATTTGTTGGCGGCAATACGTTGTGGAGAAGTTCATCCGCCTATGTTAGCAAGAGCCATTTCGACACTTGACCATATTCTCAAAGGAAGATTGACAATCAATATTATTTCATCCAATTTACCAGGAGAGGAAATGTCATCAGCCGATCGCTACCAACGTTCTCGTGAGGTAATAGAAATTTTGAAACAATCTTGGACACAAGAACAGATTGACTTCAAAGGCCAGTTTTACAATTTAAAACTAGGAACAGAACCTGTCAAACCTTACCAGCAAAATGGAGGACCACTGTTATATTTTGGTGGATATTCACCTCCAGGTGTTGATTTATGTGCCGAACATTGTGATGTCTATTTGATGTGGCCAGAAACAGAAAGCCGATTACAAGAACTCATGAGCACTATGAGTGAAAAGGCTGCTGGCTATAATCGCACGGTTGATTTTGGATTGAGAATTCACATGATTGTACGAGAAACGGAAGAAGAGGCAAGAGCATGGGCTAAAAAATTGATGTCTAAGCTAGACGCTGAAACTGGTGAAGAGATACGAAATAGAGCACAAGATGCTAAAAGTTATGGCGTTTCAAGACAAGCTGAAATGAGAAACCTGGCAGACATGGAAGGATTTATTGAACCGAATTTGTGGACGGGTATCGGACGAGCAAGATCGGGTTGTGGTGCTGCTTTGGTTGGAAACCCAGATCAAATTGTAGCAAAAATTCAACGATATATGGACATGGGTATTCGCTCCTTTATTTTTTCAGGATATCCACACAAACAGGAATGTGAATTATTTGCAAAGTATGTGTTGCCTAAACTAAAAACGGTTTCTTTACCTCAAGTTCAAAATCGAATTCCTAACTCAGAACCGGATACGCCACTGGCTGCCGGGAAAAGAAAATAACATTAAATTTACAACTACTATATTATTATGATGCAAGCTATCAATAAAGTCGATATTTCTCCAATGATCATAGGTACTATGCGTTTAGGTGCATGGGGTGCCCAGCTACAAACCAATAACTTACAAGCTTTCATTGAAGCATGTCTTGAAATGGATTTGACCACTTTCGATCATGCAGATATTTATGGAAATTATACAACTGAAGAGGATTTTGGAAAAGTCCTCAAATGGAAACCAGAGCTGAGAAGAAGCATGCAAATCATTACCAAATGTGGTATTAAAATGGTTGCTTCAAATCGACCTGATCACAGAATTAAAAGTTATGATTCCTCTGCAAAACACATCATCAAGTCGGTTGAAAATTCATTAAAAGCATTAGCAACCGATTATATTGATGTACTTTTATTACATCGCCCGGATTATTTAATGGAACCGAATGAAATAGCAGAGGCAGTAACTAAATTGTATCAAAGTGGCAAAATTCATGCTTTTGGTGTCTCCAATTTCAATACACATCAAGTTGAGTTATTACAATCTAAGGTACCTCTTTTTACCAATCAAGTAGAAGCTTCTTTACTTCATTTAAATGCTTTTGAAAATGGAACTTTAGAACAATGTATGCGTCTTGGTATTAAACCAATGGCATGGTCTCCTTTCGGAGGCGGCTTGTTATTTTTGGAATCTAAAAGTGAAAATGTTGCTCGAATCAAAGAAGTGGCAGCACCATTATTGAAAAAATATGAAGTTACTTTTGATCAATTAATGTTGGCTTTTTTGAGGAGACATCCAGCTGGCATTGTTCCAGTTTTAGGGACTACGAATATTGAAAGAGTCAAGTCTGCTAAAGGGGCGATGAAGATTGAGTTGGAACGGGAGGATTGGTATGATTTGTTGCAGGCTTCGAAAGGGGAGACGGTGGCTTAGTTTTTTACCAGCTTAGCGTATGGAAAACTTAATGCGACAAGTAGCGAGGGGCGTATTTTACTCCTTGAAAGGGCTTCCTAATTTTTGTAGAAAATGTAAGTTTAATTTTTGATGAAATTGTCTTAAAAAAATAGCCCTTTTAAGGTTTTGAAAACCTAATTTATAACAACACAATAAATTCACGGTTCTATTCTGTAAACTCCTTTTGAATTAATTTTGAAAGGAGAAACAGCTTTTGTTTTTTCAAAATGATCGTAAAAAGGTTTTAGTTCCTTCCATAAAACTATTTCGTCTGGATACCAATCAGCAAGAGATTTTAATTTTCGATCAGATAATTTTGCCGGAAAAATATGGACTGGAATTTTCACTTGTCCATTTGTTTTCGCTTGATTTGCCAATAAAAACACTTCTTTGATTTTATCATCTGTGATCGGAATACAACCAATCGTAGCACAAGCACCATGAATGAAAATATCTCCACCTGGATGTTTTTGGTGTCCTCTAATTTTGTCAGATTTGTTGGGATAATTCAAACCTAAAGATAAGTAGTAGCTACTTTTTTCATAGAAACGATCAATGTGGTAGATACCTTCAGGAATTTGTAAATCACCTCTTTTTCGTTTAGGTCCTAATACGCCGCTAGTAGAACAAAATTCGTAGGACTTAATTAAAGTGAATTTATTTTGCGAATTATTCTTTCCCCAAATTTCCAACTTCTTTTCTTCTTTAAATGCTCGAATAAAAATATTGAGTTGATTCCAGTTAATTCCTTTTTTCTTTAGTGTTTTTATAAGTTTAGGAGCTTTTTCATTGACGGCAGTTTGTAATCTATCTTCATTGGGATCAAATGGTTTTTCAACAATTGGTTTCGAAATGTTGCTGTTTAAATGACTTAAATAAAAGATGCCACCGATTAAAAGTGCAAATCCAAGTAGTCGTGTAAGGAGTGTTGTAATAGTAATAGCGTTTTGTTTCTGCATTGAATCAATTTTGATAACGTAGTTATAACTTTTCTTTTAACTTTTTATTTCATACTCATAATCGTAAACTCGTAGAAAGTTACTACATTAGGGCATCTAAATACACCGTTCAAAAAGGTTCGTTTTAGAGACACCCATTTTTTATTCAACTACTTGAGAAACTATGCTAATCGACATTATCATTGTATTGATATATTTTACAGTAATCATGGTAATTGCGATGTCGGGTCGGGTAGGTAAAGAGGCTACAGTTGATGAATACTTTTTGAGTTCCAGAAATCTACGCTGGCCGTCTATTGCCATTTCCACAATTGCAACCAATGTTCAAGGCTATCAATTTTTAGGGATGATGGGGTCTGCTTATGTCTATGGTCTGGCTCAAGCCAATTGGGAAATTAATGCTATGCAAGGGATTTTGATGGCCGCATTTATTTTTGTTCCACTTTATCTAAAAGATCGTGTCATTACGATTACTCAATTTATTAAAACAAGATTGGGATCGACCGTTGCATTGTTATATTCAGGCGCAAATATCACCATTTTTTCAACATTAGGATTGGGAGCGGCCTTATTTTGGGGCGCTTATGCGGCAGATATGATCTTCTCGGATTATTTATCTTTTATAAGTGAAGACAATGTTATAAGAATCTATGTTTTAATCATTGCATTAGGAATTTTCTCTGCTATCTATACTTATTTTGGTGGATTGGCAGCGGTTGTGAAAACGGATATTATTCAATTCAGTATTTTGACGATTGGTGGAATTATCGTTTTACTTGTTGCAATCAAACATTTAGGTGGCTGGTCACAATTGTATGAAAAAACACCACAATTAATGCACCTTCATTTACCTGCTGATCATGAGAAAATTCCGTGGATCTCCATCGGCGGTATGTTTTTATTGAATATCAATTATTGGTGTGCGAATCAAAGTGTAGTCCAACGTTCATTGGCTGCAAAGAGTCTTAGAGAAGCACAAATAGGATTAATGGTAGGAGGAGTGATGAAATATTTTATGGCGATTATCATTATCATTCCGGGTATTGCATTGGCTGGAATTATGATGGAAAACCCGTTGACTGATCCTGACAATACATTTCCATATTTAGTTAAAACGTTTTTACCACAAGGAATGAGAGGCGTTATTTTGTGTGCTTTATTTGCTTCCTTGATGAGTACCGTAGATTCGACTTTTAATTCATTAGCAACATTATTTTCAATTGATATTTATAAAGAATACATCAACAAAAATGCAACGGAAAGTCAAATTGTCAACGCAGGTAGGAATACCATTTTGGTAACTTTGATGACTGGAATTACGATGGGTTGTATTTTAGCATTTGTCAAATTTCGTGATCCTAGTATTGCATTTACACATACTTTAAATGAACTCAGATACTTTATCAATACGGGTATTGTAACTATCATTTGTGCTGCTGCTTTTTTAGTTACCCCGAAACATCGACCGGCTATTTTTGCTTTTCTTTCCACCATTCCTTTACATTTATTGTTTATGCAATTTCTTCCTGAAATGAATTACATCGTACGTGCAATGTGGGTTATAATAATTGCATTTATGATTATTGCCATTCCTACTGTTATTGATAAGAAGTGGAAACCTGCGGAACGATATCTGGAAGTTGCTTCCAAGAATATTGGTCAAATTGGGTTTGGGTTGTTGGTTTCACTAGGAGTGTTACACTTCATTTTTAGTTAACCGTTATCGTAACTGCTAACTCCTTTTATGTCCTTGAATGCCTTTTATGGTTCAAAACACGTCCTCATAACAAGACGTTTTTCAAAACCTAACGCCATTTGAAAATGGTCGTTACATTATCACCGTTATCGTAACTGCTAACTTCAGTTAGCAACCTAAAATAAGCAAAGTGAAATTTCCTCCAAGTTCAGAAATTACTTCCCAAACGCCATTTGAAAATGGCGGGCACATTAACACCCTTATCGTAACTGCTAACTTCAGTTAGCAACCTAAAATAAGCAAAGCGAAATTTCTTACAAGTTCAAAATCTAATTTCCCTAACGCCATTTGAAAATGGCAGGCACAATAACTCCATTCAAATAATAATCGCACAAAAAACGCAACCACCCACCAAAACCCTCTTCAACTGCATCTATAAAAAAAGATCGTCAAAGAACTTACCGTGTCATAGATAGGCCACATATGCATTATGTAGTCTATCCATTCAATAATTAAAACAAAAAATTATGACATGCAAAGTTTACTTAACCACTTGTTTCTTATTTTTTACGCTGTTCCTATCGGCTCAAACTTCTCTACAAGGCAAAATAACCGATGCTGAAACTGCTGAAGAATTGATTGGTGCCAATATTAGTATTTCTCAAAATGGGGCAATTAAAACTGGAGTTTCCACCGATTTTGATGGCAATTATAGTGTAAGTTTAGATCCTGGAACTTATGACATTGAAGTTGCTTATATTGGATATCAAAATTATAAAATCACTGGCATTGTCATTTATGCAGGAAAAACCAATACGTTGGATGTTCAGCTGGGAGATAGTGGAGTGCAGCTAAGTGAAGTAGTGGTCACAAGTAGGCGACGAAGTAGAAAAGTTAAAGAGTCACCGATGTCAGTGAGTACTTATCAAAACAAACAATCCAAAAATCTTCTAACAAAAAATATAGATCAATTAGCAGCACAAACAGCCGGACTTTCATCAGCAGACAAAGGGGACGATGTCAATGTAAGAGGTTCCCGTACAAATGGAACCAACTATTATATTGACGGCAAGAAAATTGAAGGCACTTTATCAGGTGTTTCAAAAAAAGCACAGAAAGGCAAGAAAGCTAAAAAAAGAAAACCCAACAAAATACAGACGCCTAAAATCCAAGTCCAACATTCTGAAAGTTATGCTGAGATTAAAGAAAATGATTTCCTGCAAGCTAGCAAAAAACCTTTATCCACTTTCTCTGTCGATGTTGATGCTGCTTCTTATAGCAATTTAAGACGCTACATCAATTCAGGATCATTACCTCCAAAAAATGCGGTGAGAATTGAAGAGATGATTAATTATTTTAACTATGACTACCCGCAACCAAAAGATGACACCCCTTTCAGCATTCATACCGAATTGGGACAATGTCCATGGAATAATGAAAACTTATTGTTACATGTTGGACTTCAAGGAAAAGAAATTCCAACTTCCGAACTTCCACCTTCCAACATTGTATTTTTGTTAGATGTGTCTGGCTCTATGAATAATTTCAACAAATTGCCATTACTAAAATCTTCCTTAAAACTATTGGTGAAACAACTTAGAGCAGCAGATAGAGTAGCGATCGTTGTTTATGCTGGAAGTTCTGGATTGGTTTTAAATTCTACTCCAGGAAATGATGACATCAAAATTTCAGAAGCTCTAGACAGATTGAAAGCTGGTGGTTCTACCGCAGGGAAAGCAGGATTGGAATTGGCCTACAAAGTCGCGGTGGATAATTTCATAAAAGGAGGAAACAATCGAATTGTGTTGGCAACAGATGGAGATTTTAACGTAGGACAAAGTAGCGATGCAGAGATGAAAAAACTAATTGAAACCAATCGAGAAAAAGGCGTCTTCATTTCAGTTTTAGGATTTGGGATGGGAAATTACAAAGATTCTAAAATGGAAACGATTGCGGATAATGGAAATGGCAATTATGCTTATATCGACAATATTGATGAAGCCAAAAAAGTATTGGTGAAAGAATTCGGTGGAACAATGCATGCAATTGCAAAGGATGTAAAATTTCAATTGGAATTCAATCCTGCAATAGTTTCAAAGTATCGTTTAATAGGTTATGAAAATAGGATTTTAGAAGAGGAGGATTTCAAAAATGACAAAAAGGATGCGGGAGATATTGGATCAGGACACAGTGTTACAGCTTTGTATGAAATAGTTTTGAAAAAAGGAAAGAAAAAATCCAATGACCTAAAATATCAAAAATCCGAGTTAACAACAATTGCCACTGAAAACAACGAATTAATCAACTTGAAACTGCGATATAAATTACCTCATCATAGAAAAAGCAAACTAATAGAACAAGCTGTAAAAAATGAACCTGTCGGTTTTGATGCAACCTCAAACAATTTTAAATTTTCCACAGCAGTTGTAGAATTTGGAATGTTATTGAGAAACTCAGAATTTAAAGGAAAAACTTCTTGGCAATCTGCCATTGAATTGGCAAAGGCAAGTAAAGGAAATGATCCAAACGGCTATCGAGGTGAAATGATTGGCTTGATGGAAAGTGCTGTTGGATTGGGGAAGAGATAGTCCTGTGTTACAAAATACAATATCACGCTGTTTCTATTAATATCAAAAGCAATTATCAAATAGACTTTGTAAGATCAATATAAAGCCCTTTGATCACAAATTGACATAAAAACAGACCACTTTTATCCCGAAATTCTTTAATTATTTTTCCCTGTTCAGCTCTTTTAACAAGGTCAGGTTCACTCCTCCAACTGCGCACAATTTTCCTAAAGTGTTTTATAGCAATAGAAAGGTCATTTAATGTTGATCTGCGAGCAGGATCATTTTTAGGATTTTCATTGTTTAAGTTAAATAGTTCTATAGTTTTTAAAGCCTTTGCATATTTATAACTAGTTCTATCTAAATTAATATTAGGAATATATCGAACTGAAGGAAAAGAACCATCAGAAGAAGACATAAAAAATTCCAGATAAAATAACTCCAAAGGATCGTCTTTTAACGGATTAAAAAGCAATGGTTGTTCATCTGAAATTTTGTCTTTCGTTGCAAAATCCACTTTTTTAGATTCATCAAACAATGGAAAAAAGTTTTTTTTATAAGTTGTATTACATAAATCACAGCAATTGTAATAGTTATAAAAATCATAGGCAAGCCACCAATAATCTTTTTTGGGGCGATAGTGTTCAATATCGTCATACTGATTTATTCGTTCTTCACAAACTGGGCATCTGTTTTCGGTATACAAAGTAAAATCAGACTTAAATTCCCCCCAAGAATTACTGTTACCTTTTGCCCTAATTATATCATAAGCAGCTTTATTTATTCTTTCCTTTTTGTATTTTTCATTAAATTCCTTGCCCCTTTTTTCTAAATCAGGTTTATCTATGTAAATATTTCTCAAGTCTCTCATTATTTCAATAGTAGCTCTAATTCTTTAATTTGATCCTTTGTCAATTTTTCTTTATACTCAAAATCAACGATCTCACTATTTTTTATACCCTTGTCTTTTAGAAATTTAATAAATGTCAAGTATTTTTCATTATTAATATTCTGCCCAAGATAAGATGCCTGAATTTCTTTTTTTAAGGATTTATACTCATCACTATTTGTTTCTTTGCTTCTTTCTAATTCATTGAATCGCTCAACCTTTTTCTGCATCTTAGGACTTAAAATAGACTCCAAGCCGTAATAAATTAGCAAAGCAAGACCAGCATCCATTGTTTCCGTGCCTCGTGTGTGATAAGGATAAACGGAAACCTTATTTTCATCATCCCAATACAATTGGTGAATTTGTTCTTTTGTTCTCCCTAGAATGGAAACTGGATTGTGTGTCGTTAAAATAAATTGGATATTTTTGAAAACATCTATCAAAGCATCTACTAATTTTCTTTGCCAAGTAGGATGCAAATGCCTGTCAAACTCGTCTATTATTATTACGCCTTTAGCCATTTCATAAACATCATTTATTGAAATTTCAAATGTAGAATTAATATTTTCAATGACCTTACGAGCACTCATGATTTTAATAAGAATATCTGAAATTATCAAGACATTGTTTCTATACCCTTCACTCAAATGTCTTAGCTCTAGTTTTTCTTGTCCAAATCCTCTAAAATAATACAAACCTT
>CALDGQ010000038.1 GCA_937941765.1 uncultured Saprospiraceae bacterium | reverse complement strand
AACTTGTTCGAAGGCCTTGCCCTCGTCTCGGATCTTTTATTTTGGAAAAAGAAGAAATAAATGTCATGGCAGAATATTGTTTTGCAACAAATTACTATTTTTCTTAATAAATTAGAACTTAACAGTCCTGCCGTCAACCGTCCGCCGTTTACCGTATCAAATGTAGCCATTCATCTAAAACCTGTTATTTATCGTTGAGATATTCAATCTTTTATCGAAATTTATCAAAAACTTATACCTTTGTAGCATGAAAAAAGTAATGATTCTTGTAGGTGTTCTAACGATGTTAATTTCCTATTCTTGTTCCAATGATTTTGATCTAATTGAAGATTGGAAAGATATTCCAGTTGTTTATGGATTATTGTCACGTGCTGATACTGCACATTATATAAGAGTAGAAAAAGCTTTCGTAGATCCATCTACTAGCGCATTACAATTAGCGCAAATTCCAGATTCATTATATTATGCTTCAATTGGGGTGGCTATTGAGCGAGTGAGTACTGGTGAGATATATGAGTTGGATAAAGTGGATGGCGCGTTGGAAGGATATCCACGAGCAGAAGGGATATTTGCCAATTCACCTAATTATCTATACAAATTTAAATTAGAAGATGATGAAAAATTAGAAAGTGGTGAAACTTATAAATTAAAATTGACGAGAGGAGATAACAAACCCGAAGTGACGGCAGAAACAGTGATTGTTGGCGATATGAATGTTGCTGCACCTTTGACAACTATTAAATTTGAAGGAGGAAAAAGCACTAATTTCCGTTGGAATTCTTCTGAAAATGCACTCTTCTTTGATTTAACACTACGTCTAAATTATTTAGAAAATACACAAGCCGATCCAAACACATTTTTAGAAAAAGAAATTCACTGGCCACTTGCTAAAAACATCGATAAAGATGCTGACCAAGATTTAGGTGAGTATAAATTAGAAGACGGAGATGAGTTTTTTAGATTCATCGCAATTGCGCTTCAAGATGCTGGTAATTTAACTAGAGATTTTAAAAATCTAGATGTAGTTGTAACTGCTGGTGATCAGAATTTATTTGACTATATCAATATTGGTCAAGCAAATACAGGTATTACAAGTGCTCAAGAAATTCCATCTTATACCAACCTTTCTGAAGGACTTGGAATTTTCGGCTCGAAAAACACAAGTTTAAAAGAAGGAATCACTTTGACAACCGAAACAGAGGATTCATTAAGATTCGGACAGTACACAAAAGACTTAAATTTCCAATAACAACTGCCGTTTTGACATTCTGTCAGTCATAGAACTGCCAAAATATATGCTAATTTGTTCTAATTTGAACCAAAAAGGCAGATATGTTGGCATGGCACATCTATTGAACATACCTAATTGATAATCGAAATCAATAAAATTTAAACTATACAAATCATGGGTAAAATAATCGGAATTGACCTAGGTACAACCAACTCTTGCGTTGCTGTAATGGAAGGTAATGAACCAGTTGTTATTCCAAATGACGAAGGGAGAAGAACAACACCATCTGTTGTTGCTTTTCTAGATAGCGGTGACCGTAAAATCGGTGACCCTGCAAAACGTCAAGCGATCACCAATCCAACGCGTACTATTTCTTCTATCAAGCGTTTTATGGGAAGTCGTTTTGATGAAATTAAAGGTGAAGTTGGCAAGCAAGCATATAAGCTTGTAAAAGGAGACAACAATACCGTTCGAGTTGAATTAAATGGTAAGAAGTACACGCCTCAAGAATTGTCTGCAATGGTTCTTCAGAAAATGAAGAAAACAGCTGAAGACTTTTTGGGAACTACCGTAACTGAAGCGGTAATTACGGTACCTGCTTATTTCAATGACTCACAAAGACAAGCTACCAAAGAAGCCGGCGAAATCGCTGGTCTAAAAGTACAACGTATCATCAATGAGCCAACAGCTGCGGCATTGGCATATGGTATGGATAAAAAATCACAAGACATGACCATTGCGGTTTATGACTTAGGTGGTGGTACATTTGATATTTCTGTTCTTGAATTAGGGGAAGGCGTATTCGAAGTAAAATCTACAAATGGTGATACGCACTTAGGTGGAGATGATTTTGATGAAGTAATCATTGAGCACTTAGCAGAAACTTTCAAGCAACAAGAAGCAATCGACTTGAGAAAAGATCCGATGGCATTACAACGTTTGAAAGAAGCAGCTGAAAAAGCAAAAGTTGAATTATCTTCTTCAACAGAAACTGAAATCAATCTTCCATATGTTACTGCTGTAGACGGAGTGCCTAAGCACTTGGTTTTAAAATTGACTCGTTCAAAATTTGAGCAATTAGCTGACAGCTTAGTACAACGTACGTTGAAGCCTTGTCAAGATGCATTGAAAGATGCAGGATTGAGCAAAGGTGATATCGACGAAATTATATTAGTAGGTGGATCAACTCGTATTCCAATGATTCAGGAAGCAGTTGAAAAATTCTTCGGAAAAAAACCTAACAAATCTGTTAACCCGGATGAAGTAGTTGCGATTGGTGCATCTATCCAAGGTGGTGTATTGAGTGGTGATGTTACAGATGTATTGTTATTAGATGTTACACCATTGTCAATGGGTATTGAAACAATGGGTGGTGTATATGATGTTGTAATTGAGTCTAACTCTACGATTCCTACTAAGAAATCTAAAGTGTATTCAACTGCTGCTGACAACCAACCTTCTGTTGAGATTCACATCCTTCAAGGAGAACGTAAAATGGCTGCGGACAATAGACCAATTGGACGTTTCATTTTAGATGGAATTCCACCAGCACCAAGAGGAATGCCTCAAATCGAAGTAATTTTCGATATGGATGCTAATGGTATTTTGAGTGTAACTGCTAAAGATAAAGGAACCGGAAAAGAACAAAATATTAGAATTGAAGCGTCAACTGGTTTGTCAGATGAAGAGATTGCAAAGATGAAAGCAGAAGCAGAAGCGAATGCAGAATCGGATCAAGCAGCTCGTGACAAAGTAGATAAAATCAACCAAGCTGATTCATTGATTTTCCAAACGGAGAAGCAAATGAAGGAGTATGGTGATAAGATTCCTGATGAAAAGAAAGCACCAATCGAATCTGCATTAGCAGAATTGAAGACTGCTCACGCTTCACAAGATTTGGGTCAGATTGATACTGCAATGGCTACTTTAAATACAGCATGGCAAGCAGCCTCTCAGGAAATGTATGCAGCAACTCAAGATGCCAACGGCGGTTCTACTGCTGATGGAACTGGTTCTGCTGATCCTGGTGCTGAAGGTACAACGGAAGATACCAATTCTGAAGATGTGACGGATGTTGAATTTGAAGAAGTAGAAGACGATACAAATAGCTAAAGTACAGATTGTACTTATCCAGACCATAGCTATTTTTTATATGGCAATAATAAAAGGCTGTCTCTTTTGAGATGGCCTTTTTTGGTGGCTCGTTTTGCTCGGTGGTCTGATCCCTGTCTGCTCTGGCGGCAGTCAGACAGGCATCTCTATACCAGCAGAGCTAGACGCCCCTTCCTTTTAAAAAAAGGAAGAGGGAGCACGTGAGACTGTGCGAATATGCTTTCGGAAACTGAACCGCAGAATATCCAACCGCAGAATATCGAATGTCGAAGTAGAGTACGTGGACAATTAAGCATGAAATTCGTTAATATACGTGTATACTCGAGTATTCAACTTCTACATTCTGCGGTTCCCTGTCTGCTTTGACGGCAGTCAGGCAGGCTTGTTCGATATTTTGCGGTTCAATTTCGTTTTCGCACAGTCTGACGTGAGTACGTGGACTTACGGGCTTACGTATTTTCACTTACTTAAAAAAAACAACTGAGCAAATATGAGTACGTAGACTCGCGAGCTCTCGTATGCATCCCTTCCTTTTTATAAAAAGGCAAGGGACGTCCGACGTAGTCGGTACAGGGATGCCTGTCTGACTGCCGTCAGAGCAGACAGGGATCAGACCAACGAGCAAAGCGAGAATCAAACCCAAATGTGACCAACCCCCAATAATCACATCTAAACAATATACCTCACCAAACGTAAATACTAAAGAAAATTTTATCTTTATAGTAGCAACTACAACACGATGAATCTCAGATACGTTTTAGGTTTAATATTGACCATTCCATTATTACCAATCATGTACTTCCAAGGCAAACGAGTAAAAGCGGCTGTCCCTGTACTTCCAGAAGCGACCGGATTAAACGGAGTCAGTAACTCAAAAGAATCAAAAGCACTTCGATTAATAACGATTGGCGAAAGTACGATTGCCGGAGTGGGAGTGAAGACACATGAAGAAGGATTCACAGGTACGTTGGCTAATGAAATTGCACAACGCCTCAATGTCAAAGTGCCATGGAAAGTGTATGCAAAAAAAGGGTTTACGGCAAAAAGAGTATTATCTAACATTATACCTACAATACAAGAAAAAAAGGCAGACTTGATAATAATCGGTTTAGGTGCCAACGATGCGTTTACTTTAAATTCTCCAACAAAATGGGCACGACAAGTTAAAGAACTCATCCAAACTTTGAAATCGAAATTTCCAGAAGTACCCATTGTGTTCATCAACATGCCACCAATAAAAGAGTTTCCTGCATTTACAAAAATCCTAAAATTTACAATGGGAAATTTAGTTGAGATATTTGGAACCGAATTGGAGAAAGTAACCAAAGAGTTTGATCAGGTTTTCTTCTATTCCAGAAAATTAAGTTTACAAGATTGGGTAGATCGCTTAAATATCAAAGGAAACAAATCAGATTTTTTTAGTGATGGTGTTCATCCTTCGAAATTGACCTATCAGACTTGGGCAAAGGATTTCGCAAGTTTCATGTTAAATAATGAAGGTCTCCAATTACAATTAAGAAAATAAGTAGTTAATTGCAGAAAGAATTTTTTTTGCATCTTCTTTCTGCGCCTTTTTCTGCTTGAGGCCTTAATCTTAATTACTCATTTCTAGTCGTCCACGAGCTCCACTTCGACATTCGATATTCTACGGTTTGATATTCTGCGGTTCGTAAGTATTTTCCTAACTTCGCCACATGCAAAAACGAGATCCACAAAATTGGTTGTCCTTCCACTTCTTTGTAGCGGAACCACATACTGATTTTTTACTGACCCAAATTTATCCTTTAGTTTCTGATCTATATGATGAGCAATTGATTCTTCAATTTTTCTACATAAGATATGGTGAAAATGGCCCACACATTCGATTGCGATTGCTGTGCGAAAATCAGGACCAAATTTCGAAAGTAATGGAGTATGTAGCCAACAAATACAAGGATGTATATGAGCTGGATGCAGCATTGCAGGGAGACGGAAATTATCCAATGAATTCTGTTCAAATTATCGATTACGAAAGGGAAGTGGACCGATATGGAGCCAACAGTATTGATTTAATCGAAGATCATTTTTGTGTAGCGTCTGAGTTCTCGTTGTCGATGATGAATGAAACAGCTGATATTTACAACGATGAAAACTCATTGGGTTTTGTATTGCAAATGCAAACTTATTATGCCCATGGTCTAGGAATGGATGATGAAGAAACTTTGTTATTTTTGGAAACTGCATTTGAAGCATATATGAATTCGATGATAGAAAAAGGGGAGGAGTATGAAGCCAAAAAAGTAAAAGCCATTTCAGATTTCAATACTTCCTACGAAAAATCAAAAGAAGGCATCCAACATGTTTTTGGTCAAATTTGGAATATGCTCAATGATGACGATGTCGATAAATCAAGCCACGACTTCTACAACCATACTTTGCAGATGACAGAAGTGATGGAAGACTATTATGAAAAAGGATTGTTATCTTGGAGAGAGAAACCATCGTTCATTCAAGGACTAGAACATCTATCTGAATCTCAAAGAATGACCTGGGCGAGTTATGTCGATTTATATCATCTTTTGAATAATAGAATGGGATTCTTACAACCTGAAAATGAGGCTTATCTGTTGTATGTATTGAAGGAAAGCTTGAAGGCAGTAATGGAAACAACTACATAGTTGTTCTGGACAGCCTGATTGAGTACCAAGTGTTGCGCAGGATCCATCCTCTAATCCGTCAGAGGCGGATAGGCCCTTACCTTAAAAAGGAAGGGGCACATGAAGACGTGAATACGTAATTTTAATGTTGAATTTTTCCAGAGACACCTCCCGCGTACTCCCCGCGAAACACTCCTCCTTTTTAAGGAGGAGCCTATCCAAAGGATTAGCAGGTGGATCCTACGAGCTCAAGTGTTGCGCAGGATCCATCCTCTAATCCGTCAGAGGCGGATAGGCCCTTACCTTAAAAAGGAAGGGGCACATGAAGACGTAAAAACGTAATTTTAATGTTGGAATTTTCAGAGTCACCTCCCACGTACTCCCCGCGAAACACTCCTCCTTTTTAAGGAGGAGCCTATCCAAAGGATTAGAAGGTGGATCCTACGAGCTCAAGTGTTGCGCAGGGATCCATCCTCCAATCCTTCAGATAGGCCCTACCTTAAAAAGGAAGGCGGCACATGAAGACGTGAATACCTAATTTTAATGTTGGAATTTTCCAGAGACACCTCCCGCGCACTCCCCGCGAAACACTCCTCCTTTTTAAGGAGGAGCCTATCCAAAGGATTAGAAGGTGGATCCTACACACTCAAGTCAACCGTTCATTGCTCCACAAAATCCCGTTCCACCATCTTACGAGCATAATCATCAATCGCATCTCTAGTCTCTTCAAAAGCAGCAATCACCGCATCATTCACTCCATCAATCTTAGACGGATCTTTAAAGTTATAATGAAAACGTTTTGCATCAGAAGGAAACCAAGGACAATTTTCACGAGCATGATCGCATACTGTTATGATATAATCAAATTTCACTTCTTTATACTCCACAATGTTATTTGATGTGTTCTTAGAAATATCAATTCCCACATCACTCATAAATTGAATCGCCATTGGATTGACACCATGCGTTTCTATTCCAGCGCTGTAGACATTTAGGGTATCTTTCCCGTATTTCTCAAAAAATCCATGTGCCATTTGGCTTCTACAAGAATTTCCAGTACAAAGTATAAGTATGTTTTTTTTCATAATTTTTTATAAAAACGGTGAAAGGTTGATGGTTGACGGTGAACGGGGAGCTCGCGAGGAGAGCGCGTCTTTCCCGCGAGCTCCCTCGTTAGCCGTTTACCGTCAACCGTTTCTTCTTCTTGCTTTAATTAAATTAGTTAACGAAGCTCGTATTTTTTCTGTTGAATTTTCAATTGATACAAAAGTCTCCTTATCTAGATATCCAATATTTTGTGCTATATTTATTTGTGTGATTACTTCCGCTGCTGATCCCCTTGCAATATGAAAAAACCGAACAGCTTCTTTATTAGAATCTCTATCATCGCCTTCTGCAATATTTGACGCAATAGAAACAGAAGCTCTTTGAATTTGGTCACTCAATCCAAAATCATTAGAAAATGGTTTTACTCTAGTTATCTGATAAATTTTTGTAGACAAGGCGATTGCTTCTTGCCAAACTCTAAGCTCTTTAAAGTTTCCCATAGTTTTGTTTTTTAAGAACGGTTGACGTTTGACGGTGAACAGTAGACGGGAAGCACGCGAGCTCACGTATGCAAACGAGCTCCCCGTCAACCGTTAACCGTCTACCGTCTCTCCTTATCCCAACCCACAACCGTCATAATCTGATTCACTTTCAAGTTCTTACCAATAATTTTCCGATCCTTATTTAGAACATATAATTCCGGTGTATTGTCTACATAATACTTCCCATAGATCGATTTATTTGTTGGATCATAAACATTCGTAAATGTCATGTTGTTTTTCTTGATATAATCTTTCCATTCCTTATCATTGGTATCCAGGGCAATCGCAAATACATCAAACCCTTTATTTTTATTTTCGTTATAGAATTGGACCATTTTAGGTGTTTGCTCTAAACAATGTTCGCACGTAGGGTTGTACATGTATACGATGACGTATTCTGCTTTCTTTTCGTATATGGATTTTGTCTTGCCAAAGTTATCTGTTGAAACAACATCAGGTCCTATTTTTCCTAACAGACTGGCACTCATTTCACCAGCTCTTTGTTGTAGACCGAATACTTCCGTTTTCCCAGACCAAAAAGCTTTTTCAGGAGTAAAATATCTTTCAATCATATTGACATATACCATGTGCGGATCCATCAATGTTGATTTCAAAGGATCGTAATGAAGAGGAATCCAATTAGCAACTAACTTAAAATAGTCAGGATAAGGTTCTACCAAATCAGTAATATAGATGGCTGATTGGGTAACGGAGTCTGGATTTTGTGGTGTCAATTCCGTCATGTACCTTTTAAGCTTGTTAAAAATAACTGGTGTTCGAATCAATCTAGGATCAGAAAAATCTACATCATTCCAAAATTCTTTTCGGTATAACCAAACGCGTTCTGCATCTGATAATTCAGGTCTTGCTATCGGATTTTGTCCAGCTTTTTTGAAAGCTACATATAAAGTGTTGGGATGTTTTTTGAAAACATTTTGCAAGGTCGTTCTTCTCAATTGAACTAACTGATCTTGTTCTGCTTTTGCTTGTTGATAAGCGGGTGTTCCTTGTTGTAATCCTTTTAGTTTATTTGCAACTGCGTTAAATTTAGGTCGAATGTCTAGTTCAAAACGAGCTGCTTCATAATACAATTGATTGTCAATAGATCCATCCACTTTCATAGTTTGTTTCTCTTGCATCAAAGTTGCTTCCATAGAAAATTTCTGATCTTCGGACAACATGGCTTGCACGACATTGTTTCCTCCAAACAAAATTGCATATAAACCTTGAGGATAACCTTCTGGATTTTTAAAACGCATCGTACCACTGGCATCCACCATAGTTGAATCTAAGGTGAATCTTTGTTCGCCATGAGTACCAATCAAATAAGCTTTACTGGGAGTAGCGCCTTTTATTTTGAGTGAAAAATCAGCAGGTCCTCCCAATACTGGATCTTTGACAGTTTGATCTGAAGCAGCAGGATTGGCAGGCGATGTTTTGACAGCCGTTGGAGTTGCTTTTGGAGTGGTTGTAGTTGTTGGCTTTTCGGTTTCTTGACATCCTACAATTAAGAAGATGAAAAGTAAAAATGTGAGATTAAATTTCATTTGATTCATTCATTTTAAGAAAGAACAAAATTACAGTATTCTTTCATAAAATGACGAATCAAATTATCGAATTTGAAATTTCTTAACAGCAATATAAGAAGGTCTTTTTTAATTGACATTCATTTCTCCAAATATTTTCCGTATTCCAACTTCAATTCCACCAGCATACAAATGCTCTTTAATAGTGGCATTTCCTACAGTGTTTGTGATATGATATCTAAAAGCAGGCTGAAAAAATATTTGATAATTACTGAATGAATAATTGACACCAACAGATAGAACACCTGCTAATTGGAATTTGTTGATACTAGAAGAGAGAAGGTTACCATTTGGACTCATCAAATAGCTAGGAATTATACCAGCTTCAAAAAATGGAGACCAATTTTTTTTAGAAAAATGTTTTCTGATTAAAATTGCGAAATCAACAAAAGCATAGTCGTATGGCTCACCACCGTATTGTGGTTCTAGTGATGGAAGATTAGGATCATGTGCTCCAGAACCATTTTGCTGACTAGGCCATTGTAAGCCAGTATCATAATCAGATTCGAATCCCATTTGTGTATACCTTAAACCTGATCGCAAAATCCAATTTTCTGTAAGTGATTTGTTGTAATGGATGCCGATTGCATATTTTATTTTGGTTTTTTCAAACCTCTGCCTATCATTGAAAATAGTAGCGTGAAATTCATCCCGATCAGTTATTTCTAAAGTCCGATAGGAACTATTAATGGCAATTGCGATATCAATGCTAGAATTACTTTGTGCAAAAATAAATTGAGGGGAAATGAAGATAAATAGAATGATTAGTTTTTTCATAACTTGATAAGTATAGTCAATGGTTTATTTTAAAAATAACATTTTGTTTTCAAATTTATAATTCACTTTTTATAAACTTGTCAATAATTTTAGCAATCTCTTCCCCTTTTTCTTCTTGCAAAAAATGTCCTGCATCTTTAATGATTCCATGTTTTCGATGGTCAGTATCAGGCATTATTTTCAAAAAGAATTGGTCCATTCCACCTAATATTTTGTCTTTATCAGAAAATAAAATCAGTGCAGGTTTATTCCATTCTGACAAAACTTTTCTGGCCTGTTTCATTTCTTCAACGCCACCATCTGTTGGTTTGCCAGGGACTAAAGATGGGAAAGAAGTGGCTCCATGTTTGTGTTTTTTAGTAGGGAAAGGTGCGTCGTAAGCTGCAATGACTTCTGGTGCAAGTTGACCAAAAGAGGCACGTTGAATAATTTTTCCAACAGGTAAGTTCAAATGATACTTTGCATATTTGACCCATGCTTTGAAAAATTTAGGAAGTGGTTTCCCAACAGGTAAAAAAGTATTTAATATAACAACTCGTTTGAATCGTTCTGGAAATTTACCCAACAAACTCAATCCCAACAAACCACCCCAATCCTGTACAACCAAAGTGATGTCTTGTAAATCCAATTTTTCCATAAAATTAATCACTGAACGAAAATGTAAATCAAAAGAATAATTTTTGAATCCGACAATTTTATCAGACTTCCCAAATCCAATTAAATCAGGCGCAACAAATCGATAGTCTTTTAGGATAGGAATAAATTTTCGATATAAATAGGACCAGCTTGGTTCGCCATGAAATGCTAAAATTGTCTCACCTTTTCCTTCATCAATGTAATGCATTTGCAAATTTTCAAAGTCGACATACTTTTCAGGATATGGATAGTCTTTGATGGACTTGAAATGTTTAGGATCTGTTTTTATTATTTCCATGCCGTCTAAGGTAGTTTATTCTGATGATTAATTCTCTTTCAATTGCTTTTGCTTCACTTCGAATACTAACGTACAAAAAACAAGTTGTGAAAATGAAAATCGACAGTGCAGTGAGAATAAAAATAGGATATACATCCTTTTCTTTTGCAAAAAATAAAGCGACTAATGGAAGAAAAATATATAAATATGGAGTTCTAAATGAGTTTTGATAATGACTTTTAGTTACTATTTTTTTATCTTCAGGAAAATATTGGATGTAATGATACGAGTCAGGGAAACGAGATTCTTGAATTCTGAAACAGATAATTTGGTCATCAATTAATTCAGAACTATCTATTATATCATGGAGCCCATTTGCAGCCTCCAAATCAACTTCTTCGTATTCTAAATCTTCCCAACTTGCTGGAAAATCAAGCACCTCCCTCAAAGTCATTTTCTGAAGATCTACTTCTAATTCTCGTTTGGTTTTAAAGATGCTTTTGATGATGGAAATATTTAAAACATTTGAATGACTGTTATCTGCGATGCTCGATGGCTACCTGACCAGATTTCTGCGTGCTGCAATTTACGAAACAAAATTTTCCTTTGTGTTCTGTGTATGTTCAAAAACAATCACCGAACCTGATACTCCAAAATACTAACAAATTCCTTCTCTTTAGGATACCTCCGACTGCTGATTGTTAAATTACCACGAGTAGGTTGTATTGTGCCTGAATAAATATTCCCAACTTTTTCCAATTTTGTCAAAGTACCATTATTATTAAAAATGATTTGAGCATCTTCTTCGCATTCGATTTTAAAAGTATAACTACGACCAGAAGAAAGTGTTTTATTCAATTCTGCTTGGATAATTTTAATATCATATTCCAGGTTCCATGCTTTCGGCAATGTCATGTTAGGATTGGACTTAGATTGTTGAAGAATATCTTTTGCGGAAATACCTAGATTAAACAAACCAGGTTTTGCGGAAGGCAATTGTTCAAATTGAGATTTTGAAATCGGGTTAGCAATATATTGATGCTTTTTGTCTTTTGGCAAATGTTTAAATAAAAATTCATGTGGATCAGTATCGAAATAGTAGGGATCATATTTGTCTACTGTTTTTAAGCGACCACCGATTTTTTTGCCGTATCCAGCACCCCAAGTTACATCCACCAATTTCCAACTTCCATTTAATTTAACGGCATTCCAAGCGTGATCTGCTTTCGCAATTTTAGTTCCTTGTTGATAACCATACCCTTTTGGATAACCTTCAATTCTAATCGATTCAATATCCATCTCATCACAAACTTTATTGAACAAATTACAATATCCATTACAGACTGCTTTCCTAGTTTTCAAAACAGTCTCTGCACTTGTTTCTTTTACATTTCCAGAATTGAAAGCAGCATCATCATAACTGATATTGTTCGCTATCCAAGCGTAAGCTAGTGCTGCTCTTTCATAATCATTGGAGGCACCTCGAGCAATAAATTTAGTAAGTTCTTTTACTGTTTTGAAATTTCGTTGTCCATTACTAAAAGTGGATTGCAGTTGTTCTGGATTATTTCTAGGTGCTGTTCTTTCTTCTTGTGTTGGATTGGAGTTAGTTGGTTCCGTTTCTGGCGAACAAGCTAAAAATAAAATTAGACCAAAGGAGATGTAAAGAAGATTTAATAAGTATTTCATTTTAGTGTTTGTATTGTTATTTTAAATCATAGTGTAGAATGTTTTTTTCTCACGCAGATGTCACAGATGAACACAGAAACCTTTACGTGGGAAACACCAATATTCTTTCTGCGGATTTCTGCGCCTTCTACGTGAGGAAATTCACATGCTCAAGTCCTCTCTAAGTGTTTACTATGTTACTTTATGGTCTTTGTGTTAAAACCACGCCCTCATGGTTAAAGCAATTTCAAAGCCTCTCGTTTACTCAAATTAGACAATTCCGTTCTATCAACATAATCAATCACCCAATCAGCATCCACCCGACTATGACTTCTCAAAATCCAACCAATCGCTTTATTTATAAAAAACTCTTTTGTTCCCAATAATCGAGGAATGATATTTTCTAACAACGTAGTGTCCAATTGATCTTTGTATTTTAATTGAAAGAGTAGGGCAGAACGTTGCAACCAAATATTTCCAGAATCCAACCACTTTTCAACACAAGGTTCAATTTGATCTGGATACATTTTGAAATAGGGACCTACTAAATTACTCGCAATAAAATCAATCGTATCCCACCAAGACTTATTGACAATCATGTGTTCTAACAATTCAATATCGGATAGTTCAAATTGTTTGATATATTTCTGAGTCAATTCTTGCGCGAAATAAAAGTACTCTCTTTGGGGTTTTTTCCAACAAGTTTTTACAATTTTATGAAGATCTTTTTTCGGTGGTAAATAGTTTTTCACTAAAAACGGTTTCACAATTTCTCTTCTTTGAGGGGAAGTCAAACCAAAGAATTCAAATTGGTCTCGCATATATCGTTTTTGATCAATCGCTTTTGATGGGTTAGCTGCGTTTTCAAATTCTGAGGTAAGTGTATCGAGATATTGCATAGATTACAAGGTAGAATTTTTTTTAATGTATGACGGTTTTCTTAACTGATAAATCGGGTTCGAATGATCTTTTAATGTATGGTTCTATGATGTATGATATGACTAAGATACGCTAGCAGATGTATGATATATGATTTATGATATGACGTAGATACGTGTGGAACAAGTCGCTCACGAAACAAGGTCAATATCATACATCATACATTATACATCATAAAATCAATCATCATCAAAAAACCTAAATAAAATAACAACTCTTAACTAACATTTGAAATTTTAAATACTTACCTTTACATTCCGTAATGAGTAGATTGAATTTTAAAGAAACTAATGACTAAGTATATTTTTGTTACGGGCGGTGTTACCTCATCTTTAGGCAAAGGAATTTTTGCCGCTTCTCTTGCTAAATTACTTCAAGCGAGAGGCTTCAGAGCAACGATCCAGAAGTTTGACCCTTATATAAATGTCGATCCAGGCACGCTTAATCCGTATGAACATGGCGAATGTTTTGTAACAGATGATGGAGCGGAGACCGATTTGGATTTGGGACATTACGAGCGATTTTTAGGGATTCCTACCAGTCAGGCCAATAATGTCACAACCGGGAGAATTTATCAGACCGTCATTAATAAAGAAAGAGCTGGAGATTATTTAGGGAAGACTGTTCAAGTAGTTCCGCATATTACAGATGAAATAAAACGCCGAGTTTTATTGTTAGGTAATTCTGGAGAATTCGATATTGTGATCACAGAATTGGGTGGAACAGTTGGTGATATTGAGTCACTACCATATTTAGAAGCGCTTCGACAATTGCGTTGGGAATTTGGGAGTAGCCATTGTTTGTGTGTGCATTTGACTTTAATTCCATATTTAAAAGCTGCCAAAGAACTAAAAACGAAGCCCACACAACACTCCGTAAAAGAATTGTTGAAAACTGGAATTCAACCAGACATCTTAGTTTGTCGTACAGAACATCATTTGCCATCTCACCTAAAAAAGAAATTAGCTTTATTCTGCAATGTGGATATTGGTTCTGTAATTGAAGCGATTGATTCAGAGACGATTTATGACGTACCTTTATTGTTGTTAAAAGAAAAGTTGGATGAACAAGTAATTACTAAATTGAAATTACGTCCTTCTGGTGAGCCTGATCTAACAACTTGGAAAAACTTCTTGGGCAAATTAAAAAACCCAATGCATGAAGTGAATGTCGGATTGGTCGGAAAATACAATGAGTTGCAAGATGCCTATAAGTCCATATACGAATCATTTGTGCATGCTGGAGCGATCAATGAATGTAAGGTTAATGTTATTCCTATTCATTCAGAAAAGTTAGAAGGGAGTCCGGATGTTATTGAAGCGACTTTGGCTGAATTGGATGGAGTATTGGTAGCTCCGGGATTTGGAGAAAGAGGTTTTATGGGTAAAATAAAAGCGGTTCAATATGTTCGTGAAAACAAGATTCCGTTTTTTGGAATATGTCTAGGGATGCAAGTGGCGGTAGTTGAATTTGCCAAAAATATCTTAAAACTAAATTGTGCCAATACTACTGAAGTGGATCCGGATACAGAAAATCCAGTTATCGATTTGATGGAAGAACAAAAGAATATTGAGAAAAAAGGGGGAACGATGCGATTGGGATCCTATGAATGTCGTTTGCGAAAAGATTCCAAAACTTATGAAGCTTATGGCAATAGTTTGATCAACGAAAGACATCGTCATCGCTATGAATATAACAATGTGTATTTGGATATGATGGAAGCTAATGGGATGCAAGCGATAGGTGTCAATCCAACTTCGGACTTGGTTGAAATTATTGAATTAAAAGATCATCCTTGGTTTGTGGGTGTACAGTTTCATCCTGAATTGAAAAGTACCGTTGAAAATCCGCATCCACTATTCGTTGCTTTTGTAAAAGCCTGTATTCAGAATCAAAGTAAGTAAATGAAATGGCGAACCGATTTAGCAAAGTGTTTCCCATTTTTTGTTTGGGTGATATTGTTGACTGTTTTTGTTCGCAATAACTTTTTCTTTTGGGATACCGTTCAATTCTCTGGTTTACATCCTACTCATTTTTTTGAAAATGGATTTTCCAATTTAATTTTACCTACTGAAATCGATAGTGGACATCCTCCATTTTTTGGAATGTACCTTGCAGGATTATGGAAATGGTTTGGTAAATCACTAGCTATTTCTCATTATGCCATGTTGCCTTTTTTGATTGGAATTGTTTGGTATGCTTATGATATTGGCAGTTACTATCTCGGTCGAAGAAATGCTATTTTCTTTCTTTTACTTTTAATGGTCGATCCAGTTTTTGCAGGACAAAGTATATTAGTCTCACCTGACATTGCACTCATTTGTTTTTTCTTAATGGCCTGGAATTCAGTTTTAGAAAATCGGAAATGGGCATTGATAATTGCCACTTCATTTTTAGTATTGATTAGTATGCGAGGAATGATGTTAGTAGTTGTTTTGTTTATTTTTGACTTGTTATTCAACAAACGATTTACAATTGCCGGTGCATTTAAAACAACCTTTCCTTATATTTTAAGTGGGATCATTTCCTTAGCATTTCTTTTCTATCATCAACAACAAACAGGTTGGATTGGGTATCATGCAGGTTCTTCATGGTCAACAAGTTTTGATAAAGTTGGCTTTAATGGGTTTATTCGAAACATAGGAATCTTGATATGGCGAGTAGTAGATGTGGGGCGAATCGTACCGATACTTATTATTGCTTATCTCATATTTAGAAAATCAGATGCTGTTCGATTAAAATCATTGATTCAATTTTTAGCTATTTCAATTGTTATATTAACACCAAGTTTATTGATTCATAAAGGGTTGTTGGGTAGTCGATATTTGTTGCCGATATTTATTGTAATTGATTTGTTGGTCTTGAAGTTAATTTTCAATAAAGTAAAAGATATCAAATGGCGTCGACTTTATTTAGTAGTAGTCATTGGTGCAATGGCATTAGGCAATTTGTTAGTGTATCCAAGGCATGTGGCACAAGGATGGGATGCAACATTGGGGCATTTGCCTTATTACGAATTGAGAAGAGATGCCATTCAATTTATGAAAAAGGAAAATATTCCGTTCGATAAAACGGGTACTACTTTTCCAAACACCGCAAGTACAAAACACATTGACTTGTCAAATGAAAATTGGAAATTTGCGAATAAGAATTTCGAAACAAATGAATATCTTTTTTATTCCAATGTTTTTAATGAATTTACCGACGAAGAATTACGAACGTTGGAACTTCGTTGGCGAAAAATTTACGAGTCAAAAAAAATAGGCGTTGAAGTTATCATATACAAACATCCATGAAAAAACTAACACTAAAAGAACTCAATAGAGTAGATGTTGCTACTTTCAAATCTCAAGAGAAAACACCAATTATTTTGGTATTGGACAATGTTCGATCTGCATTGAATGTAGGTTCATCTTTCCGTACTTCCGATGCATTTTCATTAGAAGCCATTTATTTGTGTGGTATCACTGCTCAACCTCCTCATCGAGAAATTCTAAAAACAGCTATTGGTGCCACGGAGTCCGTGGATTGGAAATATTTTGAAAATACGACGGATGCTGTTATGGATTTAAAAAACACAAGTTACAAAGTATTTGCCGTTGAGCAAGCTGCAGAAAGTACGATGCTTCAAGATTTTGAAGTAAATTCTAACAATAAGTACGCATTGATTTTCGGAAATGAAGTAGAAGGTGTTCAAAATGAAGTGATGGAAATGGCTGATGGAGCTATTGAGGTTCCGCAATTTGGGACCAAGCATTCTTTGAATATCTCTGTTTGTGTTGGGGTGGTTGTTTGGGAGTTGTTTAAGACTTTTAGATATTTGGATGTTTAGATGTTTCGACAATTTATCAGAGGTTGGAAATTATGATATTAAATGAAAATCTTTAAAATCAATACATACTAGTGAAGGACTATAAGAAACTTTCTTTTTGGGTAAAATCACATTTGTTTGCCAAAGAAATTTATCAAGTAACTAAATCATTTCCTGATTCTGAAAATTATGGAATTACTTCTCAACTTCGAAGAGCAGCTTTGTCAATCCCAACTAATATTGTTGAAGGATGTGGTAGAGAAAGTAAAAAAGAATTGAAACGATATCTTGTCATTGCAAGCGGCTCAGCAGCTGAGGTTGAGTATTTATTATTCTTTGCTTCAGAAATTGAGTTAATAAATAAAAACCAACATACAGAGTTAAACGGAAAAGTTATTGCAATAAAAAAAATGTTGACTTCTTATAAAAATAAAATCTAAGCTTTAAACCAAATAAATTTTCCTTTTTTTATAAAAGTGAATTATAATTGTTAAACGCTCTTTGCAACCAAAAACGAATTGTCCAAATATCTAAAAGTCAAAATATCTAAACATCTAAAAACCTACCTAAACCCATACTTATTCAACTCATCAAAACGAAATCCCAGACGAATCCCAAAAGCCAAACGATTCATATCAGTGGGATGAAAATCAATGTTGTCTAAAGTGGGAGCTTCAACACTATCACCAGCTAATTGATGAAGCCCTTCCCATTCTGCACCAAAAGACAATAGATAATTGACATAAGGCGTCACGGTCAAAAATTCACTCACTCCAATATCCAAACCTGTTCCGATACCTGCATCATAAACGATACCGCTTTGTGATTTAGAAAAGTCATTAAGTTCATAACTATTATTGACGGATTTGACACCACCAATCAATTGAACGAACCAACCTTTTTTGATCACATTCCCATCTTTTTTCCAAGTTGGACAATCACAATCGCCTTCAAAATCTAGTGGGTAGATATTCGTTTTCAGATGAAAAGCGTAATTATTTTGAAGATATTTCCCTTCAATGCTGGGTACTTCGATTGGACTAAATTCGATATACGGATTATTTAATTTATTGCTGAAAGTAGAATAAGAAATCGTTGGAAAAAATTCAATTCTATATTTCTTCAACCGAAACCAATAGTCGACTCCGACCTCAAAACCAGATTTTAGAAATTTATTTTCCACTTCATTTCCATATTCTTCGGTTGCGACCAATTGCCAATCTTCTACATCCTGCTGAACATAGCTTGCAGAAATCCCAACTTGCGCATGCAATTGAATCGAAAAAGCAAATAATAAAAGCACCAATAACTGTTTCATTGTTAATTCATTTAATGGTTATAAAGCTAATAACGTTTTAGCAAATCTTCGACTATAACGCGACATATCTCGTTTAATGATATCGTGTATCTAATATCACGCATAAGGAGTAGAAACGTTACATGAGTTTTCTTCGAAATTTTGAACCTACTGTGTGAAACTGAAGAACTTACTGTATCTTCGCAATCTAAATTTTAACTATTGAAAACTAAAACACTCAAATCTAATAAAGTCAATGTCATCACTTTGGGGTGTAGCAAAAACCTAGTCGATTCCGAAAATCTGATTACACAGTTAAAAGGAAATGATTATGAGGTTGCTCATGAAAGTAACGAACCAGCTGAGATCATCATTGTAAATACTTGTGGTTTTATTGACTTAGCAAAAGAAGAATCTGTCAACACAATTCTTAAATATGCCGATATTAAGTCTGAAGGTGGGATTGAAAAATTGTATGTCACCGGATGCCTATCTGAACGCTATAAAAATAATTTAGAAGAGGAAATTCCAGAAGTAGATGCCTTTTTTGGGACAATGGAATTACCAGGATTGTTGGCAAAATTAAATGCGGATTATAAACATGAGTTGGTAGGAGAACGAACGTTGACAACACCTCAGCATTTTGCCTATTTAAAAATTTCAGAAGGCTGTAACCGAACGTGTAGTTTTTGTGCGATTCCGTTGATGCGAGGCAAACACATTTCTCAACCAATCGAAGCGCTTGTAAAAGAAGCAAAGAATTTAGCAAGAATGGGTGTGAAAGAATTGATGTTGATTGCCCAAGAGTTGACTTATTATGGATTGGATATTTACAAAAAAAGAGCATTGGTAGAATTGCTAGATGCACTTTGTGAAGTAGAAGGCATCGAGTGGATTCGTTTGCATTATGCTTATCCGAGTAAATTTCCTAAAGAGATTTTTGAAGTGATGGCACGTCAACCCAAAGTTTGTAATTATCTCGATATTCCTCTACAACATGCCAGTGATACGGTGTTGGAAAGAATGAGAAGACAAATAACTCAACAAGAGACTCGCGAACTGATAGAATACGCCCGTAAAATGGTCCCTGATATCACAATTCGAACTACCATGTTAATCGGTTTTCCTGGAGAAACGGAAGAGGAGTTTGTAGAATTGCTTGATTTTATTCAAGATATGAAGTTTGAAAGAGTAGGGGTTTTTCAATATTCACATGAAGAAGATACTTCTGCTTTTGAATTGGAAGATGATGTGGAACCAGAGGAAAAAGCAAATCGTGCAAATCGTGTTATGGAAATACAGCAATCGATATCTTATGATAAAAATGAGGCTAAAGTAGGCAAGACTTTAAAAGTGTTGTTTGACAGAAAAGAAGGAGAGTTTTTTATTGGTCGTACGGAAGGTGACTCTCCGGAGGTGGATAATGAGGTGCTTGTTGATGCTAAGGAGAACTTTGTTAGAGTAGGGGATTTTGCGATGGTGGAAATTACGGAGGCACGGGAGTATGATTTATTTGGGCGGGTATTTAACACGTAGTTTTTTTACCACAAAGGCCATTTTACCACAAAGGCTATTTTACCACAAAGGCCACAAAGAAACAAAGGGCACAAAGAATATACGTCAATGAGTGAGTAAGGAATTCTACGAAAACAAGATCTCTACATCCTTTCTTTGTGATCTATGTTTCTTATGTGCTCTTTGAGGTAAATTACGTCCCATGCGACTTGTCGCTAAAAAATATTTGTGTTAAAAAATCAGCTAACCACAATCAAAACCTTCCCCGAATGAAAAAAGTCTGTTGACTCCACTTCCAGAATATAGACACCACTCGTAACATCAAAATTCGTTGCAATTACCAATTGACCATCTTGATAAAACCCATAATTTCGGTGGATAGCTAGCTTCCCATCTGTTGTATATAATTTGACAGAAACATAACCAGGCTTAGGTAAATTGATATTTATTTCAGCACTTGGATTCATTGGATTCGGATATGTAATATCTTCTCCAGCAAAAGGAGGTTCCGGTTCAATGGCACTAACCGTATCTGCCAATTGCAAATAAACAACAAACCCATCATGATCAGAAACTCTCAATGAAGTATTGAAATTTTCCAAATACTCACTATAGAAGTCTGCATTGTTACGAATATAGATGACTTCATTCACAGATAGATTGTCCAAATTGGGTACAGCAAGACAATGATCCAAAATTTGAGCACTTCCTTGCCATACGTAAGAATATTGTTGATCTTGGGATACAAAATCTGTTGTCAATTCCACCATTGGTTCCTCTAAAACTGGAACAACTGGAAATAAGGCACCTTCTGAAGGCGTTCCTTTTATTTGATTCATCACATCCACATATCCGTCTGAAAATTGGAATGCATTGAAATCACCCAGAACAAATAAATTATCATCTTGACGTTCCTTGACCATATTTGCTATGGAGATGGCTTGTTCATGTCTTTTAGTTCTTACAAAATTGGCGTCATTTCCAGTGATTCCATTCAATGATCTGATATGGACATTCAACAAAGAAATTGGTGTCGGAATAGGAGTGTTAATTTCAGCTTCCAATAAGTAAGGAGGTCGATCATGCAGTGTCCAACCGGTTGTACTTATTTCTTCTGTCTGTCCAATTTGATTGGCGGTGACATTTGTTAAGGTATTTCGTACTAAAAAGCCCAAACTGATAGAACCAGATGAAACAAGATGTGCACTGTATTGAATTTCTGGCAATTCCGCTTCGACTCTTTCAGCAATACTTTCCAAAGTAGTGACTCCTACTATTTCTTGAAAAGCAATAATGTCTGGTGTTTTCATTTTGTCAACGATATAGTCTGTCATTTTTTGAACTCTATTGACATCATTGTCTAAGAATAAACCATTGATACATCCAAAACTTATTTCATCCTCATTTCTTTCACGAGCATCAATTATTATATTGTTTGATTGAAAATCAGCTTCAGTTGCTAAAAATTCGTAGGCACCAAAAAAATTTTGAGACATAACACCAGATGCACTTACGGTACTTCCTGCTGCTAAGATTGGAACATTTTGGAAAAACATATCGAGTTCAAAAATTTCTGGATTACCATCCCAAACTGGAAGTCCAGGTTGACCAGGAAATTTAATTCCAGGTTCTCGGAATGGACGTTTATCATCAGCAGTAACTTTGATGAAGCCATATTCAGAAGTAGCGGCAGTCACCAATGCATTTTGCAATTCAATCAACATTCCCTCCACACTTTCTAGGTCATGAACTGGACTAGGATCTTTGCTTGGAAAATTTTCATCAAAAACAATAGGCGTAGGTAGTGTCGAACTGGATGAAATGATATTTATTTCCAAACTATTATCGTCAATAGTTGTTACATCGTCAAATTCGTCGACATAGCCTTCAACGGAAACAATATCACCTATTTGAACATTAGGTGTCGAGCCAACATAAACAACAATACCGTCAGAAGTCGATGGATCATTGTCCGTATTTGATGAAGTGGATTGCATATAAAAACGATTGTTGGTGACAACCGTAACTATATTATTCGATAAAGTAACCAAATCACCTTCAAAAGGACTTGAATTGCCAGCTCCTTGCACTTCCCAAATTTCCAAATCGATAGGAGGCGGGGGAGGAGAAAAGCTAAAAAGCAGTGCAAAGAAAAAAGTAAAAACAGCCAATTGATAAAAACGATTCTCTCTCAATCTCTTAATTGCTCGTAACATGTTCACAAATTGAGTTTAGATTTATTAAATTTGATAAAGTCTCATGAAAAACAAAACCATGGCCAACACAAGTATCCAGAATAAATCCACTTCTTTTTTTGAAAAAACAATCAATCCATTTTTACAAGCGGGTGTGATATTTGGTGCTGGGTTAGCCGTTATGTTGCTGACAAAGTTACTAATAAACATGGGGATCCTGCATTTGTCGGATCGATTTCCTTATATGATTTCAGCAGCTTTTGTCCTCTTTTATGCACTATTCAATAGTATTTTCAGTCTTACTGCGGACGATATGAATAAATATTGGTTTCATTCGACAATCGCATTTGCAGGGTTGACAATAGGATCTGCAGTCTTAGCGTATCTATTATCTGGAATAAAATTGGAAGAAGCCGGATCTTTCAAATGGATTTATACCGTTTTAGGATTTTGTTATCTCGTTTTTTTATCGATACTTCGTGGAATGAGGAGAATTGTTTTTCTAGCACAACAAGAAGATCGAGAAATGGATGCACTGAAAAAATAAGGAATTAAAAACAATATAAAATGAGAATTGTAATTGCAATATTGATGACCAGTTTATTTCTTATGTCTTGTAATCAGACGGATAAATTGGCTACTCAAAAAGAAGTTAAAAAGGAAATTAGTAAACCTATTGTTAAATCAGAAAATAATAGCACGATGGAAAAAATAGTAAAAACGGATGAAGAGTGGAAAGCAGAATTGACAGAAATGGAATACAATGTTTTACGTCAAAAAGGAACAGAACGATCTCACACCGGCGATCTATTAAACAATAAAGAAGAAGGAATCTATACTTGTCGTGGTTGCGGTCTAGAATTGTTTGCTTCTGAAACGAAGTATGAATCAGGATCTGGCTGGCCGAGTTTTTATACACCCATCAATGAAACGAATGTAGGTGAAAATGTGGATAATTCGCATGGAATGCGTAGGGTGGAAGTAGTGTGCGCACGTTGTGATGGTCATTTAGGGCATGTCTTTCCGGATGGACCTAAGCCAACTGGGATGCGGTATTGTATTAATGCAGTGTCGTTGGATTTTAAGAAAAATTAATTTTTCTTTTTAGTAATTAGATTGCTTGCGCTATTAGTATTTTGTAGTTAGACGATCTAAGGATGCGGGGTAGGAAGTGAGCGCGATAAAAAAACGACCATTTTGAATTTTCAAAATGGTCGTTTTTTTATATTTGCTTACGAACTCACATCCTACCCCGCGCTAAAAGATCGTCTAAATACTTGCTACTAAATACTATCTACTTGAGCTAGCAGCTCCGCTGCTTAGCGAAACCCAATATACCGTTTCTCATCCACCTGACCTTCCATCAATTTAAAGTCAGAAACATCTTCCAATTTAATGGTATGAATTTGAATCCAAGTACGTTCTTCATTTGGAATTTCTGCCATTCTTAAATTTTGACGACGGATCGTTTCATGTACAATTTTTCGAATGGTACGAGCATTACCAAAATACTTATGCTTATTTTCTACTAATTTATTGATATATTCTAACAAATGATTTTCGGCACCTTCTTCCAACTTCAATTCTTCATTGTCAAACATCCATTTGGTAATTGACAACAATTGCTCAGAACTGTAATCTTTAAAATTGAATGTTTTATCAAAACGAGACATCAATCCAGGATTCGATTCAATGAATTCCTTCATCTCTTCAGGGTATCCAGCAACGATGACCATAAACTCTCCACGTTGTTGTTCCATTCTTTTCAACAAAGTTTCGATTGCTTCTTTTCCAAAATCACCAGTGCCATTTGTATTTAAACCATATGCTTCGTCGATAAAAAGACCACCACCGACTGCTTTGTCAATGACTTCTGAAGTCTTAATAGCCGTTTGACCAATGTATCCGGCTACCAAAGATTTACGATCACATTCAACAAGGTGACCACGATCTAAGATTCCAAGCGCCTTATAAATTTGAACCAACAATCTGGCTACCGTTGTTTTTCCTGTTCCTGGATTTCCCATGAAAACAGTATGTAGTTGAAATAAGTTTTTGATATTCTTACCGATATCCCGATAGTATCTGACCAACTTAATCATTTCATCCACTTCCTGCTTCACATTTTCCATTCCGACCATCTCGTGTAATTGTGCGAGTGAATCCTGCAACAAAGCTTCATCCACTGGCATTTGAACACTAATCGTGTGGTCACTGTTAAAAACTTTTTCAATATCTTTTTTATCAAGTGTTGACAACGCTTCTTTTTCCATGTCATCTACACTTTCCGCATTAGCCATCAAACGAATCGCCATACTTTGCTTCGCTTCTTCGATTACACCGTTGATGAAACGTGCGTTTCCGAATTGCTCATCTCTATTTCTATAGACTTCTACTAACTTCTTATGGATAATTTGACGAGAAGCTTTATTTAAAACTACGCCTCTTTTGTGCGAGCAGTATTCTGCAATTTCCATCAATTCTTCAGGTGTATAATCTGGGAAGTTGACCACATTTCTCAGTCTTGATGTCAAACCAGGATTGGAACTCATGAATTTTTGCATCTGTTCAGGATAACCTGCACAAATGATTGCAATGTCACCATCACCATCCGACAACTCTTTTAATAACACTTCAATTACTTCTTTACCAAAATCTTTCCCGTCATCTCCACGATTGGTCAATGAATATGCTTCGTCGATGAAAAGAATACCACCTCTTGCTTTTTCGATGGCCTTTTTTACTTTAGGAGCGGTTTGTCCAATAAATTCACCAACAAGATCAGCACGACCTACTTCATGAACTTTACCGTGTGATAATAGTCCAAGTGAATGGTAGATTTTACCTAACATATTGGCTACGGTTGTTTTACCAGTACCAGGATTTCCCGTGAAAACCGTGTGTAAGTTGATTTCTTCGTTATCATCCAGCCCTTTATCTTTTCTTATTTTCAAAAATTTCAAGTAAGTAGCCAACTCATTGATCTGCGCCTTTACAGAACCAAGTCCGATGAGTGCATCCAATTCTTCCTTCGCATCTTCGAATGTTATTTTCTTCCCACCAGTTGTTACACTAGAGGATCTTTCTTTGGTTGTAGAAAAAGCATGTGGTCCTTCTTGCTCTACATCTTCTTCACCGACTTCAAATGGGATGACGGCAATTAATTGATCCATATAAATGACTTCCAACGTATAGTTGTCATTGAACCAATAGCCAACATTGTCTGACCCATAACCAGTATCTAACATTATTTCTTCAGGAAAATCTCTGATCTCTTTGAAGTAAGACATGTAAGCTTTATGTTGGCCAGCATCATTGTAAAAATTAAATTGCAATTCCAATGGAAACATATCTTCTTCGATCAGATAATTTTCCAACTTCATTTCTACATTGACATATCGAGTCGTGTCTTTAGCGAATGCTTTCATATACGTTCGCTTATCCATTGGCAAACCTTCTCGAGCACTTTCAAATAAACGAACTTCTTTAATTGAGAAATAAGGATTTTGATCCTCCTCGACTGTTCCACCATCAATTACGTAAAAATAACTGGTTCCGACAGATTTGTCACCAATGAAAACTTCCCAACGATACGTTCCTTTTTTCCACCATCCTGGATCGGGTGTGCCCCAACCTTCCCGTACATATATGATGTTACGATTTGGAGTGATGTAGATATTTTTGAAAAGTTCGCAAACTTGTTCACCTGTTTTATAGTTAGTGCAGACAAATCGTACTTTGGTTTCCCAATCGACTTCATCAAACATCTTGTTATAAAATGACAATTCGCAATATAGATATCTCGCTTCCGTCTCATCAAAGACTTTGCGATATTTCTTTACATTCTGATATAGGTTTTCTTTTGAACCAAAAACCTTGATGTCTTTTAGCTTAAAATTGATTCCCGGAATCTTCTCTTCGTTCTTTAATAGCATAGGTTGTCTTCTCTTTGATAGTGTTCATGAAAGCGGAGTATTACGATTACTCTATATAATATTGTACCAAATATCACAATGCTATATAGCGGTCTACCACAAAATATATGGAGTAAGAAGGGAAGTGATGTGTAAAATACCTAAGGCATAGGTACTTAGAAGTGTACGAGAATCACTCGACGATGTTTGGGAAATAGAGGATTTTAAAACTTATTTTTCAGCTAATTTTTTCTTACGTTTTTTCTTCTGCTCATTGTTACTTTCATATAGAACATATCCTTCATATTTAACGGTATCATTGTCAGCCCATAGGTCTTTTCCGATGTCGCAAAGGATGATCAATTCATCATAGATTTTATTTCCTTGCAGGGTCCGATTTTCGACAGCGATATCTCGATCAGCCACCTTATCTTGTTGAATATTTAGCGCATTTTCAAAAGTCTTGCAAGCATTGACGACTTTTCCAATGGCCGTTTCATTCAAACCAACATCAGCTAAAAAATCAATTTCTTTTCTAGCAACTCTGATTACCCGTCGTCCACAAAAAAGCAATTGCGCATCACTCATATCACCCATTTTGGCGGTTCCAAATTTGCGATAACGACCTGACCGATTGCCAAATTTCATATTGACTCGTGTCATGATACTGCGAATGGCATTTTTTAATTTTTCAGCTGCGATGTCTTTTTTCTCCGTAACGACCATTTGATCACCCACCATTTCATCATCATCTGGGAGTTGTCTAAATTTTTCAACTTGATTTGCAAAACCTTTTAATTTCGAAGCACTGTATCCATACTTGATAAATTCTTTCCGATCACGGTTGAGCATTTTCAATTTTTCCAAACACAATAAATATAAGTCTGCATCTGGAATATTGTATTTTCTTTGTGTGGCTTGTTTTTTCATCGGTAGTCAATTTGTAAAATATAAATTGTTTTAAACAAATATATAACTTATTCAATATAAAACAAATTGTTTTGAATGTTATTTTATTTTACTCAGACTTTGTTTTCTTGAATTCTTTAAGTTGTGATTGCTGGAAAGTCAAATGGTGGTTTATTTATTATTTTGAATTTTCAGCATAACTGCTAGTCCTGACTGCCATCGGGCATGTTCTGTTGGCAAAATAATATTGGCGAAATGAAATTTATTAAAAAATATTCGTAACTGCTAGCCTAAGCTTTTAAAGTTATTCCAACAAAAAATACACATTTTGATAAAAAGTCTAGGATTCTCGTTTTTTTACTGTTACATTGATAGAATGAATATCTGATAAAACGACTTAAGTAAGAATCATTGATTTGTCGCCTTTATTTATGCTATGAAAAGTAAATTAAAACACCTTTTGACTCCACTTTCCTTTCTGTATTTGACAACATTTGGGTTAATGTTGTATATCAAAATCAATCCTGGTGAACCTGGAAATTGGGCTGCATTCTGGATCGATATTTTTCGTGTTTACACAATTATTTTTTTTGTGCTAGATATCTTACTTAGACTATTAATAAGACAAAATAAATTACTACTTCTTGTCCAAAGTGTTATTGTTGTTATGGTACTACTTGTTAGTATTTCTTTCCCTGAATTCTGGATTTATTCCTTAACTATTTTCAGTTAGTTTATTTCATTAAAATTATTCCAACAAAAAATACACATTTTAATAAAAAAGTCTAGGATTCTCGTTTTTTTTTTTTACTATTGTATTCTTAGAACCCCACATCTGAAAAAACGACTAAAATAAGAGCCATTAATTAGTCGTATATAAAGAAAAAGCTTGTTATACATTACCATCAGCTTCTTGGTTGAGCATTAAGCAAATGGACTTACTGTAAAGTGAATTGTATCACTTTGCCTAAAAACGTAATGCTATTGTTTGGCCAACAATCTGTATAAGGTCTTTGACTGCCTACCTCAAAATGATAAGGTGGTTGTATTTTAAAACAAAAACTTAATAAATGAAAAATTTATTTGTATTAACTGTGTTAATCTCGCTTTTTATGATATTATTTAGTGCATGTAACAGCAACGAAGACGAGATTTTCACTCAAGAAATCATAATTGAAAATGAAACTGATTTAGCAACTAGATTAGCTGAATCCAATGAGTTCAAAAATTATTCGATCTTGAAGAAAGAATTTTCTAATGCAGTTGTCATTGAAGTTCTTTCAAGTCCGGAATTTTCTTTCGACGAATTCATGAAAGAAAATAACTTTTCCGAAGAAGTTTATAATTCTTAAAAAGTATTATTTGAAAAATTCCCATCAATTTTAAAAATCAATCAAACTGATTTGACTATAATTTTTGACCAAGCTCATAAAATAGCTCTTTTAACAGATGAGAAATTTAGCAATAAAATTCATAAAGTTGTTCAAGATGCAGAGCAGAAGGGACCAGATGTTTATAGTGGTTTGGGTGGACTTCTTGATTGTACAGAGTGCTTCTCTGGTCTGTCTAGTTGTACAATGTGTGCACCATTTAGAAATACTCTAGCTGCAGAAGCTGTGCATTTTGATGAGTTTGCTGAAATGAGGTGTGGAACTTTAGAGAGTGCTCTAACGAATGGATATGAGTTGGGTGATCAATTTGTTGATGATTGGTATGATGGACATGTGAGAACGGTAGTTGGTGCGATTTTAACAGGTCTTGCTGTAGAAACTGGTCCAGCTGCTCCAGCTATCGGGGTATCAGGGGTGATTGCGATTGAGGTATCAATTCCACCGTTGACTGCTGTAATTTACGGACTTGCGCAAGAAGCTTGCCTACTTGCAGTGGTGACAGCTGCATTATTAGATGATGACTTTAGGGAGGCACTACTTAACTTGCGTAATTGCTGTTCTATAAATAGTGCTAGTTGTTGTTAGCCATTTGTTTAAAAATTGTAGCCCCCATTTTTGTGGGAGCTACAATTTTATCTAAAAAAAGAAATAATTATCAATGAACAATAGATATTTGTTAGGCATTTATATAATCTTTGAGATTTCTTTTATCTATTTGTGGATAAATAGCCAAATTATACATACTGAATGTTTTCCTAATATTGTAAAGGGCGTTCAATACGGTGTTAACATAATATATATATTTCTACTAATTCTTATGGCTGTTAGTATATCAAATCCAATTTTGAAATATGCATCGTTCATAAAACTACTTTTATTACTACTTTTATTTTTTTCTAAAAAATTTAGTCTTATTACAACAATTTATTTACAAAACTTAATTATTTTCTCATTTCTTCTTCCATATTTGTTTAAATCAGTTTATACTTTTATTGCAAATGTTCTTGATAAACGTAAAATTAATTCACTTAAGAATAATCTTATTCCAAAATTGAAAAAAGAAATCTTAATTTTATATGGATTGACTTTTATTTTCATTCTGTTATTTGATATAACAAACAAGTGGTGGAGTGATTTTGTGGTTTTACTATTAATTATCGTGTTTTTTTTATTACACATTTATATTTCAAAAATTCTGGTTAAAACTGAATATCTCGTTTTTAATCTTTTAAAAGTATCTTTTTTTTCTTTGTGGATATTCTCTGACAAAATCCAAAAATGTAATTCAAGTGATGAAAATTTATTTTTTATTTTGAGTAGTCTATTTTTGATTTCTACTCCAATATTTTACCCTGAGATAACAATTGTTTACCATTGGAAAAAACAAAAAACCAATTATTAAATTAGAATTATAAAATTCAATGTATCAAATTAGGTTGTCATTATTGTTATTGCTATTAATTTTATTCAATATTGAAATTAAGAGTAATCATATTTTTGGTGGCGACCTAACATATGTTTGTATTGATCATACTGAAAACAGTAGTTTATTGCGTTTTAATTATGTTGTATATCAAGATTGTGAGTCCAATCTTGTATTAGACTTGATGCCCCTAAAGTTTTGGCAAAATGGACTTGACACTTTCTTTATGTTTGAGCTTGATTCAATAATTGAAACTGAGGAAAACCTTTATTCTTGCACAGGTATGAACGAAGAATTTTGTTATAATAAACTTTCTTATTCTCACACTATAGATATAAACTTAAACGTATCTGATGTATGTGTCTATAATTCCTCCTGTTGTCGATCTAATAGTTTACTTAATGTTGATTTATTTTCAAATGATATTGGTGCAATTCACAGCGTGTGTCTTAGCAATACTTGTCTTGAATTATGTAATAATAGTGCGAAAATTGAAAATTCATTTATTGAAATGCTTTGTAAAGATGAATTTTTCGAGTTATTACAAGATGCAACAGATGTTGATAACGATCAATTAGTGTATGAATTTTGTGTACCATATGAAAGTGTTACCACAACACCTCCATATCAATCTGTTGAATTTTTACCTCTTTCTTATAATCTCCCTGATTATTCTATGGCACAACCTCTTGGTCAAGGAGTTTTGAGTCTCAATCCAAATACTGGTCTTTTATCAGGGACCCCAACCCAAACAGGATCTTTCGTAGTAGGAATTTGTGTTTCGGAATACAGAAACGGTACATACCTAAGCACAACCCGCCGAGACATCCAACTAAATGTAGTGTCATGCGAGCCATATGTTTCAGCAAATATTGAAGCGGATGAAATAGACACAAACGGCACTTACATCATCAACTCTTGCAACAATCAAGCACCGACTTTTAACAATCTAAGCACCCAAGAAGAAAACATCACCAATCTAATTTGGTCTTTCAACGTTGGAGATGAAATAGAATCCTCCACCCAGTGGAGTCCATCAATTTATTTCGAAGAACCAGGAAGTTATAATGGCAATTTAATTTTAAATCCAGATGGAGAATGTTCCGATACCTTAGATTTTATAGTCAATGTAGTAGCTGATATTGAAGCGGATTTTATGGCGGAATATGACACCTGTATAAGTGGTCCAGTTCAATTTTACAACAATTCATTTTCAGAAGGCAGTCAGTTGACATCCTTTCAATGGTCATTTGGTGATGGTACTTTTTCTGATGAATTTGCACCACTAAAAACTTATGAAATACCAAGCGAATTTGAAATAAATCTCCAAGTGACTGATGAATTTAATTGTAAAGATAGTATTAGTGGATTGATAGATTGGCGTCCTGCGCCTGCGATCCTTATCGTATCACCAGAAACAGCAGCCAATTGCGCTCCTTTAGCCACGACTTTTAATAACTTGTCATGGCCAATTGATTCAACCTATTCATTTACTTGGGATTTTGGAGATGGTTCTATGTTATCTAACAATATGAATCCAAATCATGAATATTTGCAAGAAGGAGTTTTTGATGTTACCATTTCAATAGAATCGCCAATCGGTTGTTATGTTGATACTGTTTTTCAAAATTTGATAACCGTAGAAGCGCCACCCATAGCTAATTTTGATTATTCACCAGATAAGCCTACTCAATTTGACTCGAGTATTGATCTGATGGACAAGTCAGAAAGAGCGGTTAGTTGGCGATGGTTTTTTGATCAAAGGGATAGTACTTGGATGCAAGACCCAACTTATATTTTTGCAGATACTGGACAACATACAGTTGAATTGATTGTGCAAGATTTTTATGGTTGCGCAGATACGATGTTGCAAATTGTAGATGTCGTTCCACAAGTTACTTATTTCCTACCCAATGCCTTTTCACCAAACGGAGATGGGGAAAACGATTACTTTTCTGCAAAAGGAATTGTAGATGAAATGTTGGATTTTGAAATGAGTATTTTTGATAGATGGGGTGGTTTACTTTTTTCAACAACCAATCCTAATTTTGAGTGGGATGGAAATCATCAACTAGATGGTAAAATAGTGTCGAAAGGTGTCTATGTTTATCTAATGAACTATACTACTAGACGAGGAAAGTTGTTTCAGGAACAAGGAATGATTAGCTTGATTCGATAAATTTTTAGTTTTTTTTATCTCCTGCCACCAAAACCCAATCTATCTGCATCTTCCAACTATAAAAACAAAAGAAGAACCGAAAAACGCCGTTCTCTTTTACAAATTGGAGTCTAAAATGGAGGAGATAATATGGAAAAAAAATTTACAAAGGTCAAGGCAGAAAACGTAGACATAGCCTTAGCTACATCGAGGCTTTCCAACGCAGAGATTTGTAAATTTTTCTCATAGAAATCTTCGATTTTAGATTTCAATTTGTAATAATAATCAATAATTTCTTAAAACGCACAGTAGCTGTCCAAGCTTCTGAAGCGGAGACGCTTCAAGCAACGAGCAACATCGTGCAAAAACTAAATCTTTAGATATGAAACAACTAAGGAACCTGACACTCGTATGCCTATTCGCAATATTTTCAATTGGAGTGATGACTTCATTTAAAGCATTTGAAATCAATCATCATCCTGTTGTAAAGCAGATAAAAGCACAACTAAAATTATTTGCACAAGATGCACCCGAAAAAATATACCTACACTTTGACAAAACATTGTACAAACCTGGAGAGTGGATTTGGTATAATGTCTATTGCAGAAATGCAGATCAATTGACGACTGAAAATACCAGTGGGCTGGTGTATGTTGAATTTATAGACCCAAAAGGTACCGTAATCAAGAAAGAAGAAATGGAGTTGACCGATGGTGGTGGGAGTGGTTCATTTCAAATTACTCCTGACAAATCTGGTGGCATGTACAAAATAAAAGCATGGACCAATTGGATGAAAAATGAAGCAGCTGTTTTTGAAAGAGATATCATGATCCAAAAATCAGTATTGCCCATTTTGAATATGAAAATGGAATTTGAAGCCAAAGGATATGGTGCTGGTGATGAAGTAATGGCGCATGTCAAGTTCGAAAATTTGGAAAATAGAGCTTTGAGTAATTATAAATTTGATGTCAAAGTGAAGTTGGAAGGAGCAGAATACAAAACATTATCTGGAGTCACAGACAAGCAAGGGAAAGCAGACGTTAAATTCAAATTACCAAAAAAATTAAGTACTAATGATGGATTGCTTAACATACTAATACCGTATCAAGGTCAGACCGAATCGATTGCTCGTTCTATTCCGATTGTATTGAATGATATTGATCTTCAATTTTTTCCAGAAGGAGGAGATTTGATTAACAATATGAAAACGAAAGTAGCTTTTAAAGCATTGAATGAATTCGGTAAGCCGACTGATGTGGAAGGAATTATCATCGATGAATTTGGATTGAAGGTAGCTAATTTCTCAAGTTATCATGATGGCATGGGGGCATTTAACTTTAAGCCTAGAGGAACTAAAAATTATGCAGCCAAAATAACAAAACCAAAAGGTCTTGATAAAACCTACCCATTACCACAAAGCAAATATACAGGCTATGGAATGAATATTATTGAGCAGACAAAAAATGGTATCACCGTTGAGATAAAAGGAAATAGTCAATCTGACATTCATTTGATTGCCCAAAACGGATCAACGGTTTTATATTCAAATTCATTTCAATTAAATAAAAAACAATCTATTTACATTCCAACGGCAGAATTTCCGCTAGGTATTAGTAGACTTACTTTGATGGATGAATTGAAAAATCCTCAATGTGAACGTTTGGTATTTTGCAACATGAAAAAGCAATTGAATATTGAAGTAAAAACGAATAAAGAAAAGTATTTACCTCGTGAACAAGTAAGTTTAGATATTAAAGTTACTGATGAAAATGATGATCCAGTTCAAGGAAAATTCTCCTTGTCTGTTGCAGATGAATCGTTGCTAACTTTTTCAGATGACAAGCAAGGACATATTTTGTCAAGTATATTGTTGGAGAGTGAATTGAAAGGAAAAATTGAAGAACCAAATTTTTACTTCGAGACAGCAGCAGAAGCGCTTTCAAAGAAAGACAAATCCAAAGCATTGGACTTACTAATGATGACACAAGGATGGAGACGGTTTGAGTGGAAAGAAGTGTTATCAAATGAGTTACCAATTGCCAATTTTGAAAAGGAAACGACTACAATTGGAGGAGTCGTGTTAGATGATCAGCATCAACCTGTTGAAGGAGCAATGGTAACTATTTTGGCTAACAATATTAATGTTGAGACGAATAAAGATGGTCGATTTACTTTGGACAAATTTAAATTTCGCAACAGAGGTATTTCCATCAAAGTAGCGAAGGAAGGATATCCAACTTATCGTCATATTTGTAATGACTATAATAGCGATTTGATGATTGTTTTGGATGATAAAAAAGCGACGATTCAAGGGCAAATTTCAGTTGATGACAGCAAGCAAGCACGGAATTATTATGTTACTTTGACCAATCAATTTGACTACTCTGTTAAACGACAAGTAAAAGGAAAATATCAATTTGACAAAATACATCCTGGACAATATACGATGGAAATATCAGCAGTTGATTATCCAAAGAAAATTGTAAAGGACATCTGGCTGAATGGAAAAATGGAAATTGAAATGGACCATGTTTTGACAAAAGAAAAGACTAGTAATTCTACAGGAGAAAATGAAGTGGTTACTTCATTTAGTAATGAGATTCAAAAAGGAAATTTCAAATTCAAAAGTAAAGAACAACAAGTTACTTACAAGCAACCTGGCCAACTAATGGATCATGTTTTCGCAAGCGTTGATGATATGGCGGAGATGGTTGATTTTGGTGATGAATCGGGAGGAGGACTTAATTTAGATGAAGTAGTGGTTACCTCTTATAAAGTACCTTTGATAAGCAAAGATAATACGACAAGTGGAGGTATTGTAACCGCAGAACAAATTCGAAATTTACCAACAAAAAATATCAATGCAATTGCTGCTCAAGTAGCTGGATTATCATCGGCGGATGAAGGAGATGAAGTCAATGTGAGAGGCTCACGATCTACGGGTACAGAGTACTATATAGATGGTGTTAGAGTGTCTGGAACCTTAATTCCTGGTTCTGAAATTGAACAAATACAGGTGATTACAGGTGGTGTAGAAGCACAGTTTGGAGGTGGAATTGTTGAACTAGAAGAACAAATTGTCGTATCAGGTTTGGGCAAAAGATTAAAGAAAGAATCAAAAGATAAACCTGCTCCAAGGAGTGCCAACATTGACGCAATTCTTGGTTCGACTGCAGGACGAAGTGCAAAATCAGTACAATCGAGTAGCTATGTATCAAGGAAAAAAAGAACAGACAAAATACACGAAAATGTAGACCGCATTGCCTATCCAATTTTTGGAAATTGTGATGAGCAAAACAGAGGATTCATGGATTGTTCATATGAGCAAATGATGGAAGTGGTGAAGGACACATATTTGAGTAGATATTATCATGTCAACAAAGGAGTTACGGAGACAGTTGATGTAGAAATTACCATCTCAAAAAATGGTGGATTTCAATCAGCTCAAGTTGTAAATCGAAATGATAATAGAGCATATTACTTAAATTATTCATTTTATCAAGTGAACAATTGGCAACCTGCCATTAAAAACGGAAAAGCAGTTGCTTCAAAAGTTCGTGTCAAATTGGATCTAGAAGATTATGGTGAATTTAAAAACAAACAATATAAAAACGTACGTCAATTTTATGCACCTAGATATGGTCATAATCGTGGACAAAGAAGACAACGTCAAGATTTTAGATCGACCATTCATTGGGCACCAACAATTACGACGGATAAAAATGGGAAGGCAAACTTGATGTTTTGGAATTCAGATGATTTGAATACTTTTAAAATTACTGTAGAAGGATTTGGAAATGCGGGGCAAGTAGGAAGAGCAGAACATAAATATTTCACCCAATTGCCATTCGCTTTGGATGCGAAAATTCCATCAAAAGTATTGACAGGTGATATTGTAAAAGTACCGGTAATGCTTAGCAATAATACAGATAAAGAATATGCTGGTAAATTTAAGATCGTTCAACAACCATTACATTTTAAATCTAACAATCAATTTCCAAGTGAGATTTCATTAGCGCCGAATGAGCACAAGACGGTTTATTTAGAATATAAAGTTGAAAATTCAAAAAGCATTCTTCCACAACCTTTAATTATTAATTTCAAAGGAAAGGATATTGAAGATCAAATTTCTGAAAATATTGAAACCGAGTATTCAGGTTTTCCAACAACAGAAGTACTCAGTAGCAATGAATTAAAAAGTGAATTTGAATTCGAAATTGCCAATTTAGTAGACAATTCAATGACTGCCAATTTTTATGCGCACCCCAGTATGTTGTCAGAAATAATGGGAAGTTTAGAAAAAATGTTGCGTCAACCAGGTGGTTGTTTTGAACAAACTTCAAGTGCCAATTATCCGAATATCATGGCCATGCAAATGATTATTGAAAATGGAAATGTAAATGCAGCATTGCACAAGAAATCTTCTAATTTCTTAGAGGTCGGATACAAAAAATTACTAGGTTTTGAAATCCAAGGAGGTGGATTCGAATGGTTTGGAAGAGGTCCTGCACATGAATCATTGACGGCTTATGGATTGATGCAGTTTGTGGACATGAAAAAAGTCTATCCAGTCTCAGATGATTTAATCAAACGTACCACCAACTGGTTGTTAAGTAGAAAAGATGGAAATGGTGGTTGGAAATCTGGAACAGGAAGAACGTATCATCAATGGACCGGTATAAGTGATGTTAGATCGGCCTACATTTGTTGGGCATTGAGTGAAGTAGGGATGGCAAAAGATATTCAAAAAGAGATCACTGCAAGCTATAAAAAAGCAATTGAATCTAATGATCCATACCAGTTGGCATTGATGGCCAATGTAATGTTAAATTCAAATGATAATCGGAAAAACGAATTGTTGAGACGCCTCGTAAAAAAACAAAGATCAGATGGCAGTTGGATCGGAAAAACAACTAGTGTAACTGTTTCTTCTGGTTTTAATCTAGCTATTGAGACCACCGGATTAGCCGTGTTAGCATTATCCAAAAGTGGGGTTGAAGATGGTGTTAAATTACAAGGTGTGAAATATTTAGCAGCCTCAAAAAGTCCTTATGGGTATGGTTCAACGCAAGCAACGATCTTGGCATTGAAAGGACTAGTTGCTTACTCAAAATCAGTTGATAAAAGTAAAGGAGATGGAAATATTAAAGTGGTGATCAACGATACCGCATTACCGATTCAATCTTATACTGCGAATCAAATCAAAGCCATCAAAATAAATGATTTGGCGCAATACATTCAAGAAGGTAAGAATAAAGTGACAGTTGAATTTTCAGGTACCCAAAAAGCAATTCCTTTTGATATTAATGTCGATTATATGCAATCTATGAAGGCAGGACAAGCAAAATCTGTGGTTGCAATTGACACTGATTTCAAAGCAGTAGGAACTAAAATGGGCGAGACCGTTCGGCTATCTACCAAAATAACGAATACTTCTAACAGTGCAATTCCAAACACAACTGCAATTGTAGGACTTCCTGCGGGATTGAATCTACAACCTTGGCAACTACGTGAATTAATGGATAAAGAGTTGGTAGATTATTACGAAATTTTTGAAGGCAATATTGTTTTCCACTGGACGGAAATGGATGCGAATCAAGTTCATGAAATCAATCTGGATTTGAAAGCAGATATTCCTGGAACTTTTATTGCACCTGCTTCTTCTGCTTATTTGTATTATAATAATGAGGAGGTTAGTTGGGCGGCGCCTGATGTGATAGAGGTTGGAATTTAGAACGGTGAATGGTAGACGGTGAACGGTTAACGGGGAGTACGCAAGGAGCATGTGCTCACGACTTGTGTACACGTGCTCCTCGCGCACTCTCCGTTCCCCGTCAATCGCAGGGTTGTTAAGTTCTAAAAAACTCCAACGGAGCTGAAGCACTAAAAATGGGCAACGCCCATTTATTAAACACGTTCTTCAGATTAGCGCCAAAGGTGCGTAAGTATTTTAAATTTAAGGGTAATTCGATATAGACCGTTTGAACAAGCGTAATAAGTGGGATCTTATTTATTCAAAAAAGTATTTTATCCGTTTTAAAATTGCTGGCGCTCCGGTGGAGCTTCCATTTCATCATTACAATAATACGGGCGTTGCCCGTATTTTATTGTTTATGCTTCGTTGGAGCTCGACAGAACTTAACAGCCCTGCCGTCAACCATCCAAAGCCGCAAAGGCTTTGTCCAAATCCTCCATCAACCAATCCGGATCTTCCAACCCAATATAAAATCGAAACAAATTAAAAGGTAAAGAAGAATCCTCTTGTCCAGGAATATTATAAAAACCACAAAACGGAATGACCAACGACTCATGTCCACCCCAAGAAACTGCCAATAAAAATCGCTCTAAAGTATGGAAAAACTTTTCACACAATTCAATAGAGTCTACTTTTAGTTTAATAGAAAACAAACCACCTGCACCACGCATTTGTCTTGTTGCCAATTCATATTGCGGAAAGTTTTTGGAGAATGGATAATATACTTGTTCGACCATTGGATGTTTTTCAAGGTAGGCTACAATTTTCATAGCACTTTCATGACTACGTTTTACCCTCAATTCTAAAGTTCGCAATCCACGAATGACCAACGAAGCGTCATTAGGACTTAAGATACTACCGATGTTCATTAGTTCTGAATGGAATATTTTTTGGATCATTGCTTTTGAACTACAAACAACACCTACAACGACGTCACTATGTCCATTGATATATTTAGTTCCAGAATGAGCGACGATGTCAATCCCAAAATCAATTGGGTTTTGATAATAGGGCGATGAATAACTATTGTCAATTACAGTAATGATATTGTTGGATTTTGCAAAATCAGCACATGCTTTTAAATCTTGGCATTCAAAAGTGATAGAATTGGGTGATTCTAAAATTAAAAGCGAAGTATTGTCTTTTTTTGCAGCAATTATATGCTTGATATCTGTTCCGTCCACAAACGTATGTTCGACATCAAATCGATGTAAATATTTTGTTAGTAATTTATTGATCCATCCATAAGGCGCTTCTACGCAGATGATGTGATCTCCTGCTTTTACATTACTCATTACGGCTGCTGCGATGGCTGCGATTCCACTTCCAAATACCAAACAATCTTCCGCATGTTCGAGTGCGGCTAATTTTTTTCGTAGAATTTGAACCGTTGGATTATTTCCTCTCGTGTATATATGGTTATTTAATTCATCTGAAAATGCACTTCTGAATTCATCCAAAGTCTTGTAAGCGAAATTGCTTGACTGGATGATAGGAGGGGAGATGGCGTTGAAGTACTTGTCTCGTTCTTCTCCGAGGTGGGTTAGGATGTGGGAGAGGGTTTGTTTTTTTTTCATGTATTTGTTTTTGAAAGGTAAACTGACAGTTAACACTTTGCTTTCATCATACTTAACAAAACTTTTGAATATCGAATATCGAATAAGGAATGTCAAATATCTAAGTTGCATACGCGAGCATACGCATTGAGCGCACGAACGCTACTTCGACATTCGATATTCTGCGGTTCGATATTCTGCGGTTCAGTTTTTACCGTTTCTCCCCAATCACCTCAATCATACTAGGCGTAAAAATAGTGGCACCAGGTATCTTTTCCAACAATTCAAATTCGTCCATTGCTTTTTTAGCGGTTTCCATATCAATCTTACCCATTTCAGCGACCTTAGGAAGATAGATTCTTAAAAATGTTTTAGGCCAATGCCAGACGATATCATTAGGTTTGGCCATTTTGTTGAGTGGACGAGTGTGATGGATGGTAAGCCCATTTCTTTCAAAAATTTCGGAAACGTTTTTACCGATATTAATGTTACCGATTCCATTATCAAAGCTAGAAAGTGCTTGAAAAATACCTTCTTTTAAATTTGGGAATTCAGGTTGTGTCTGAAAAGTAGACCAATCATAATATTCATGAATGACAAAACGGCCACCAGGTTTGAGAGCTTGTATTACTTTTGTTATAATTTCTTCAGGATTTGGAATCCAAGCCATCGCCCAACGACAATATGCACCATCCAAACTATTAGGTGCTAGTTTCATATCATTGAAATCACATCCTTGTGTTTCGATATTCAATTGGTGGAATTGAGCGATCTCATCTAAGTACTTGATGTAAATTTCAGATTTGTCGACACCAATCACTTTTCCTTTTTCACCTACCAAGTAGCCTAATTCCTGAGTACAAAAACCAGGTCCACATCCTAAATCTAAAATAGTTTGTCCAATAGAAAATCCTGCAATTTCCCATCCACGCCTTGCTTCACCACTCCAAACCTGATGTTGATATCCCAATCGCCAAAGTTCTTCGCGATCCGTTCCAAGGATGTAGGCATTTTTTTCAGTTGCTTCCATTTGTTTTCATTTTATTGTTTTGCAAATTCCTTAGAATAAATTTATTCTCCAAGTTTAATTCAATATATTTATTGGCGGTTGACGGGAAACAGTTGGCGGGGAGCGCGCGAAAAGCACGTATACATATCTGTGCTCACGTGCTCCTTGCGACCTCCCGTTCACCGTCAACCGTCAACCGTCATATGAAATACACAGAAAAAAAATCAAAACACCCGTTACTAGCACCGCACATCGAATATTTTAATTCGATTGAAGGGGATGGAAATACGGTGAAACAATTTATCTCATTGCCAGAAGGGAAAGTTGGGATGGTTTTTATGTTGAGCGGTCATACACATAATTATAAGAAAGGGGTTTACTTATATAATGATACCCATCGGATTGTCGGGTTGATACAAACACCTAATTTTATAGAAGCAAGTGATGACATTTTTACCTTTTGCGCTGTTTTTAAGCCCGGTGGATTATGGCATTTTTTACCAAATATTCCAGTAAATAAAATCGCGGATGCTTCTGCTACTTTAGAAGACATTTATGGAAAAGAGATATATAGAATTTCGGATGCATTGATGATGGCCAAAGATTTTGACGAACGTCTTTTTATTTTTGAATCATTTTTGTTGCGTCAATTAAAGCCAGTTATTAATCGTGTTCAATTTGCTGTGAATCTAGTTGAACGATTAAATGGAAATTTGAATGTAGCTGAATTAAGTAGTCAGTTAAATATATCAACAAGACAACTACGGACTATTTTTAACGAAAAAATTGGCTTGTCTCCAAAGCAATTTATACGTACGATTCGATTCAAATCTGTCTTAACGGCGCCACCTACAATTCAAGAAAATATGGCACAATTTGCGACCAAAATAGGTTGTTATGATGAGTCTCATTTTATACATGAATTCAAGTCTTTTGCGGGGATGACACCTAAAAAATATTTCGAAAATCGCTCCTTCACTTCCGATTTTTCCAATTATAAACGATTGATGATTGACTAACTTGCAGCAGTTTAATCATCAAAATTAATTCTAATGAATTTTAAATTGTTAATTGGATTTTTATTAATCCTTAATGTACTCTTTTTCGATGCATACGGACAAAACGAAATGGTTTGGAAAAAGAGTTTTGGAACTTCTAAAAATGAAGTTGCCAACAAAATTATTCCGACGCATGATGGTCAACTATTGTTAGTTGGATATCGACAAAATGAATTGGGAAATTTGGATTTGTTGGTGTTCAAATTGAGTATAGATGGTTCTCTAATTTGGGAAAAAACGTATGGAGGACCTCAATCGGAAATAGGTTATGATGCTGTTGAATTGGAGAATGGTCATTGGATGATTGTCGGCGAACACCAAACTACAACCAATGGAAGTAATATTTATTTGCTCGAAATTGATCGCAATGGAATTCAAATTGCTGAACATTCTATCGGTGGACCTTACAATGAGTTGCCTAAAAGTATTTTCATAGGAACTGATGGAAATATCATGATTGGCGGTGCACAAAATATTGACCCAATTATTCCAAGTGCCATGTTGATGAAAATGGATAGAAAAGGAAAAGCAATTTGGACTAAAAATATAAATGAAGTAAAAACGACTCCTAAATCAACGGATAAACGATTTGTAATGATGGAAGAAGGAGAGAGTGCAAATATTGTTATTGAAACAATAGATAAGGGCTTTTTAATGGCTGGAAATACGTTGACTGATGTGATTGGTGGATTGGCAACGGATGGTTGGATATGTAAGTTGGATAAGGACGGCAATAAATTGTGGTCAAAAAGTTTCGGTGCATTTGGAGGCGATGATTTGAAAGGATTATTTGAGGATGATGAAGGCAATATTTTTGTAACAGGAGAAAATTATGACAAACGAGCACTTAAAGTAAGTATGTGGTTATTGAAATTTTCAGCTACTGGTGAATTACTTTTCGAAAAGAAATTTTCAGAAGGTAATAAGTTCTTAGGAGGAACGGCTACAATCGATGAACATCAAAATATTTGGATTACAGGAACTACTTTTAATTCGGAAAGGTTGTGGAAATACTGTAGTTCACTTTCAGAAACTCAACAACAAAAATACATTTCGGAAGGGTGGGAGCTTAAACAAGGAAAAAGAGGACCTTATTTGGAATATGATTATTTAGCAAAAGATCCAATGAAGGTTGTAGAGCAGATCATGATTGCTAAATTTGATACAGAAGGAAAAGAACTTTGGCGAAAATTAATCGATAGAAAAAAGGAAGAGCGTGCATTGTCTGTTTGCTATGTAGCTGGTGTTGGTGTATTTGTAACCGGTGCTACCTATGATGGTGAGTTCGGTATGATGGATGTTTTTGTTTTGAAATTGAAACACGGTGAACGGTAGACGGTATCGGTTGACGGTTGACGGTGAACGGTTGACGGGGACACCGTGTAGGAGGACGTGAGACTGTGCGAAAACGAAATTGAACCGCAAAATATCGAACAAGCCTGCCTGACTGCCGTCAAAGCAGACAGGGAACCGCAGAATGTAGAAGTTGAGTACGCGAGTATACACGTATATTAACGAATTTCATGCTTAATTGTC
>CALDGQ010000037.1 GCA_937941765.1 uncultured Saprospiraceae bacterium | reverse complement strand
TCTCGCCTTTTGAAGTCGGACTTCTTTCAAGTAACTTCCTGGTGTCATTCCAGTCAATTTTTTCAACTTTCTTCCCAATTGCCGTTCTCCTATGTGGACCATAAATGCCAGTTGACTTACATTAAAATTCGGTTGTTCAATGTTGTCAATTACCTTTTGTTCTAAATTTTTCAACCAGATTAAGTCTGCTGATTCCGTTTCTTCAAATTCATTTATTAATTCTAGACCTGTAGCTGATTTTTTTTCAATAGTTGAAGATTTTTCAATCACGGACTCTTTTTCATCTGAGATTTCAATTTCTTGTCGACTTGTAATTTTGTCCAATAAATTCTTGACTCTTGCAATCAACTCATCTGGCTCAAATGGTTTGACTAGGTAATCATCGACACCAATCGTGAATGCTTTTATACGATCTATAATATCCGCACGAGCCGTTAGAAAAACGATTGGAGTCAATTGCCACTCTTTACGCTGTCTTATCAATTTCAGAAATGTAAATCCGTCCATCTCTGGCATCATTACATCAGAAACAATCAAATCAATAGGAGTCGTTTGGTTTTCTAAAAATTCAAGCGCCAACTTCCCGTTATTTGCTGTGTGTACATTCGCAACCTTATCCAACAAATCAATTACAAATGATTGCATAGCCCTATTATCTTCGACGACCAAGATGTTTTTCAGTCTTCGATTCACTATCACGTCAGGGCGCTCTGTGTTAATTTGGATAATACCCAAATTTTGATTGACACTTGGTTTCAATATGCCTTCAACTGCTTCTTTAGGAAATGAGAATTCAAACGTAGATCCTACTCCTAGTTTTGAAGTTACGGACAGCTTTCCTCCCATTAACTCTGACAGCTCTTTAGAAAGGGCAAGTCCAATTCCTAAACCACCCATTAGGCTATTTTCAGCTTGTTTTGTTTGATAAAATCTTTCAAAGATATGCGGTAAATCCGCTTCATGAATTCCTAATCCAGTATCTTCCACGACAATTTTCATTTGTTGTTCCGCTTCTGTCACTTTCAATTTGATCGTATCACCATTCTCACTATACTTAAACGCATTTGATAACAAATTGACTACAATTCGTTCCAGTTTTTGAGCATCCATATTTAAATATAGATTGGTGGAAGCACTATAATCTAACTTGAAGTTAATTCCTCGATTCTCAGCCTCTGGATTGAAATTATTAATCCATTTCTCAATCAAATTTTTCAGTCTAATTGGTGCTTTATTTAATAAGATTTTCCGAGCATCCAATCGATTTAGATCTAAAATTTCTTCTACCAATTGCTTTAGTTGATCACCATTTTGCGAAATAGACTGTAAGGTTTTTCTTGCTTTAACAGAATCTAAGTTATCAGATTTTAACAGCTGCTGCAATGGTCCAATAATCAATGTTAAGGGCGTCCGTAATTCATGTGTTACATTTGAAAAAAAGCGGGACTTAATCTCATCCAGTTGTTGAAGTTCTGCTGCTTGTTGTTCAATTAAGGTTTTATCTTCTTGTATTTTTTGGGTTCGACGTGCGACTTCTAATTCCAGATTCTCTTTATCTTTTTCCAGTTTATATGTTCTACGTTTTATAAAAATCGTTACTAAACCTATCAGTAAAAATGACATTAAGGCAACGAACCACCATCTAAAATAAAATGGAGGAAGCATTTTTATCGGAATATCAATTTGATTTTGCGCCCAAATTCCATTTGCATTTTTTGCTTTGAAGGAAATTGTATTATTTCCAGATGGCAACCCATTTACAACAAATAAGTTTCCTTCCATCGAAATCCAATCGCTATCAACCCCTTCAATTTTAGAAAAATATTTGGACGCTCTTGGGTTTTCATAATCAGCCAATGTAAGTGAAACTTTAAACAATTTATTTTGTTGATTGAGCTCAATAGGCTTGGAATCTTCCAAATATTGTACTTTTATCGATTCACCTTCACTTAAAAATTCAAGTGTTGATACATAAAGTTGAGGTTTTGAGTCGGAAACTTTAATGTCATTTGTATGAAATGAAGTAATACCTTGAATACCTCCAAAGTAAAAAGTACTATCTGGACCAATGTAATTAGAATTGAAGTTGAATTCATTATGACAAATTCCATCTTCGACTTTATAAGTTGTGACTTCATTTGTTTTTTTATTAAAATGCATCAATCCATTATTACTAGGCAACCATAAAAAATCAGGATTGCTAATATCTTTTCTAATTGCATATATCGTGTTATCTGCTAAACCATTTTGTGTAGTTATTGTGTTAAGTTTGCCGTCGGGAAAATCCCAATTCATCAAACCTCCCATTTTAGTCCCAACCCAAAGCGACTGATCTGATTCATCTTTATGGATATAGGTAATAAAATCATACGGAAAATTATTGTTGCCAGAATAAAAATGGTCAACCAAACCTTGTTGAATATTTAATTGATAAATTCCACTGCTGGTGGCAATCAAAAAATTCGATTCATCAATAGATTCAAAATCAAAAATCGTTGTTTTTTTGATTTTCGAGAATTTATTTATTTTATCATACTTGATAAATTTATTTTTGTTTTCATCATATACACACAACCCGAATTCTGTTCCTGCCCATAGTCTTGGATCATTTTCGTGCTTATAGAAATTAAAAACCGTTCCTTCTTCCAAATCAACTTCTTGCAATTCTTTCTCAAATGGATCGAATGATTGAATACCAAAAAATTCTTTTACTGGACCACCTAACCAATATTTATTTTTTGAAACAGCATCAGCATATATTCCTTGACCAAGATTAATATTTGGATCTATTAATTCTTCTTTCCCAGTTTTTGTATTTGCATTATAAAAACCAGAATAAGAGGCTATAGATAAATTGTCATCATCATATTGAAAAATTCCTCTTGTACTTTTTCCTTTTAAATATTTTTTAAATGGATTTTTCTGAAAGCCTATTTGAAAAACTCCTTCATAAGTACTCAGCCAAACGGTATTGGTACGATCTACATTGATATGAGTAGGGGTAATTTGGATAATGCTGCTGTCGTTTAGATTCAGAATCGGAGTAACATGATTACATCTATGGTCAATTAGTAGCGTTTCACTAATAGAGCCGCAGCTTGCTACTATAAATTGGTCGTTGATTGACTCAATCCTAAAGTGTTCAACTTTTTCTAAATCAATATTTTTTAGAAATTTAGGTTTTGAAATTGGGGTATCTTTGGACTCTTTCAAAAACACTTCATTGCCAAGCGCAAACCAAAACCTGTCAGACTTATCAATCCGAAAATAAAGGTCACTTATAGGTAGCTTTTCATATCGTTCATAACCTTTAGCGCCATTAGCTCGGTATAAGAAACCATTATAAGCCATCCAATTTGTGCCTGCAGAATCTTTATCTAAGTTGAAAAAAGTATGCGGATGCTTGCCATCACCATCATCCACGTAAGGTGGGATGGTTCCGATTTTATGAAAAGCTCCGTCGAAATACTCATAAACTTCCCTTGTATTTCGATTTGTTATCCAAATGCCATTTTCATTATTAGTTCTAGGAACATTATCAAAGCATTCTTCAATTGGAAATGGCAAGGCTCCATTCAGATAGTCCTTAATAGGAATTAATGAACTGCTATTTGTTGGAAGTATTGAAAAATCTGCTGAACTTTCAGAATAATTAAAATGATAAAACCAGAGGTTACCTTCTTTATCTTCTGAAATTCTCTCTACAGATAAGGGCACATTATGTTTGATATTACGTTTATAAGGACGAAATTCAAACCCATCAAATCGATAAGCCCCTACATCTGTCGCTATCCACATAAAACCACGACTATCCTTGAAAGTAGATCGAATATTTCGCGTCTCCAATCCTTTCTCCAAATTGTAGTGGTAATTTGTCTGAATATACGATTGTGAAAAAGTAGTTTTATTCAGGACAAAAGTAAAGAACACAAGAAGACAATAGATCCGCATGATCACAATTCTGATTTATAAATTAAATCTCACTAAGGGATGTAGTGTAGCATTAGTTAGTAGGCCAACATTAAGCATAGCATGGCTCAGCAAGGTACCAATTAAGATGTGCAAGGGTGGGTGAAATAGTTCGTAGAACGCATTAAATATAGGACTTTTAACCTATATTTTTTACACATTGATGCAATTTGTAAATAGATGGGCATAAACTTTACAACAATGACTCTTCAAAATTGTGAGGTTCACAAAAAATAAACGTGATTAAATTTCCATTTAATCACGTTTGTTTTTTAAAATCATATATTTTGTATGCTCTTTCTACCTTTTGATATACATCACCTCCTTTGCAGCTTCTACAATTTTCGCAGGACTCGGCAAATAACCTTCTACCAATGTTGGTGCATATGGAAGTGAAACATCTGCTGCATTCAGTCTAATAACAGGCGCATCTAAATGATCAAATGCTCTTGATTGAACAACAAAAGCGACTTCAGATGAAATACCAGCATAAGGCCATGATTCATCAACGACAATTAAACGGTTTGTCTTTTTAACTGACTTTATAATGGTGTCATAATCCAATGGACGGATGGTCCGAAGATCGATTACTTCCGCAGAAATATTTTCCTTTTCTAATTCAGTTGCCGCTTCCATGCAAACATTCATCATCTTATTGAAAGATACCAAAGTAACATCAGTGCCTTCTTTTCTGACAGCAGCCACTCCTATCGGTACTAAATATTCACCATCTGGCACCATGCCTGTTGATCCATATAATAATTCAGATTCCATCACACAAATCGGATCATCATCACGAATAGCGGATTTGATTAATCCTTTTGCATCAGCTGGATCGGTACATGAAATAACCTTCAATCCAGGACAGTTGGCTAACCACGCTTCAAAACTTTGTGAATGTTGTTGTGCTAATTGCCCTGCTGAACCAGAAGGTCCCCGAAATACGATTGGGCAATTAAAATCACCTGCTGACTGGGATAAGGTCTTGGCTGCATTATTGACAATTTGATCAAATGCTAAGACTGCAAAATTCCAAGTCATGAATTCTACAATAGGTCTTAAACCATTCATAGCGGCTCCAACACCAATTCCTGCAAATCCAAGTTCTGCAATTGGGGTATCAATAACGCGCTTTGCACCAAACTCGTCAAGCATTCCTTTACTGACTTTATAAGCCCCGTTATATTCCGCAACTTCTTCGCCCATTAAGAAAACAGTGTCGTCTCTTCTCATCTCTTCCTGCATGCCTTCTTTAATAGCGTCTCTTAAAGTTAATTCTCTTGCCATTTTATTTTAGTTTTGTAGGGAGCAAATTTATAATTTACAACCAGCATTCGTGCAATTATTAGCTAGTTTTTTTAGAATTCTGAAGTTGAAAGGGAATATGTTGTAATTATATGCGATTGAATGTTATAAAGTTATTAAAAAGTTCTTTGACGAGACGCCAAAACTAACTAAGGAAAGACTAAAACATATGCATAAACCGATTTTCATACTTTCAATTTTGATCTTTACAATTTTCAGTTGCAAAACCGATCAGGATACGAGTGTTTTTGACAATCAAAAAGCATTTGTGGTTGGACACATTCATAATCAAATCAATGAAAAAGTGGTTTTATCGATCGAAGATAAAAGACTAGTAGAATCGCTACATGGTGGTGATTTTCGTTTTGAAATTGATTTAGACAAATCTGTTTATGCAACATTTAATCATGGGGACCAATTAACGGATTTGTTTTTAAGACCAGGCGATAGTTTGTATATCCAATTCAATCCTGTCGATGGAAATAACGAATTAATTTTTTCTGGGGGTCGAAATATCGAAAATCAATTTTTGAAAGAAAAAAAACAACTGAAGTCGTCGTTCAAATTAAATGACACCAGTATTTTCAATAAATCTCCAAATGACTTTAGTAACATCACCAAGCAATATCAAAATAGTGTTGACGAATTACTTAAAAAATACGTTGGTAAGCCACTTGAAATGGATCCGTTATTTAAAAAACAACAAAGTTATTTGACAAAATACGAAATGGGAAGTCTATTGTTAGATTATCCACTTTTCAAAAATGATGGTTTTAGTGAGTTGAAATTGCCTGAAGATTATTTTAATTTTTTATCCGAAATTGAATTGAACAATGCGGTTGTTCAAAATACCATAGAATACAATTCGTTTATTAGAAGTTATATTGCTAGAAAAACAAAATTATCAACCCTCCACGATAATATCAATCAAATAAATCAACCACTTGTTTGGACTCAATCTAAAATCGCTGTTATTGAAAACGAAGTAACACTTCCCAATATCAGAGCTAATTTAATAACAGAATCTGTTGAATGGCATCTTTACCATCATGCTTGCGAAAATATTGATAGTTTAATTACCATTTTTAAAAATACGAATCCAGATGCTGATGATGCACTTCGAATTAATAGTTTTGCCAATCGATGTCAAGCACTTCGTCCAGGTAAAGTAGCCCCTACTTTTTCGGGTATCGACGTAGATGGAAATGTTTTTATGTCTTCCTCATTAATTGGTAAATATATCTATATCGATGTTTGGGCAACTTGGTGTGGACCTTGTAAAAAAGAAACACCTCATTTTGAAAAATTAATCGAAACCTATAAGGATCATCCAAAAATGGCTTTCATTAGCATTTCATTCGACGAGAAAAAAAAGATGTGGGATCGCTACATGGAAAAAACTGACCTAAAAGGAATTCATATCATTTCTCCTAAAGCATTTGAATCCAAAATGGCGAATGCATATGGAATTTCTAACATTCCTCGTTTTATATTAATTGATCAAAATGGAAAATTAATTAATGCGGATGCTCCGCTTCCAAGTTCTAAAGAAATAAAATCAATTTTAGCTAAATTAGCGGCATCTTAATTTTCGTTTACCCTTATGAGAAATTCTTGTTCAATTTTATACCTATTTGTATTTTCATTGTTTTTCTTTCAAAGCTGTGAAGAAGACTATACTAATAATAGCGGCACTGAAAACGGTGAGCGTTCCGATGCCTACTACGAAATGATGGACAAACAAGGTCGCAAATGGGGATATATGGATACGAACGGGAAGGTGGTTATTAAACCTGATTTTTTTGATTCCAAAAACTTCTCTGAAGGGCTCGCTGCTGTTACCAAGAAAAAAAAATGGGGTTTTATTGACAAGTCAGGCAAGTTGGTGATTCCTGCGAAATACAAAAACGTTTGGTCTTTTTCAGAGGGATTAGCTCGGGTACAAAATGAAAATGATTTGATGGGTTTTGTGGATAAATCTGGAAAGGAAGTTATCCCATTGTCATTGATAGAAGCAGCAGATTTTCATGATGGCTTAGCCAAATTTAAAGAAGGTGACTCGGAAGGATTCATGGATCAAACAGGTAACAAAGTAATTCCGGCTACTTATCAAAAAGCATGGAATTTTAAAAATGGACAAGCACGTGTACAACTCGAAGGGAAATATGGACTGATTGATACAAAAGGAAACCTAATTTTACCGATCAAATATCAACGGGTAAGTGTTTTTCAAAATGGCCTGGCGCGCGTAAAAGAAAATGGATTATTTGGGTACGTTGATGAAGCAGGCAATATGGTCATCCCACCTAAATTTCGAAGTGCAAAGGATTTCCTCAATGGCATAGCTCCTGTAAAAGAAGATGCACTTTTTGGCTTGATTGACAAATCCGGAAAATATGTGTTAGAACCTAGATATGGACAGATCGTTGAAACAGGATTAGAAGGTCATTGGCGAATAGAAAGTAATGGCAAATACGGAATCATCAATGAAAAAGGGAAAGAAGTGATTGTTCCAAAATATGATCAGCTCTACTCTTTTTCTGAGGGATTAGCTGGTTTTAAACGTAGAGATAATTGGGGATTTATTGACCCAGATGGAAATGAAGTTGGTCCAACAAAGTATTTCCTAGTCTGGGATTTTAAAGAAGGTTTCGGAAGAATTTTTGATAAGTCGAAAGGAATGGGATTTGTCAAACCAAATGGAGCGCAACATTTAATGAATCGTCGATATAAAGATGTGCGTGATTTTTCCGAAGGATTCGCGCGAGTGCAATGGCGGTTTTAAAAAAAGAGCCATACCTATTTTAGGCATGACTCTTCCACTTAAACTAATGTTATTTCTTAGGGTTTAATTTCTTCATTAAGGTAACAATACGGTATCAATCGCATGCACAACACCGTTGCTTCCTTGTGCATCTGTCAAAATAATTCCAACACTTTGTTCACTAGTTGATTCCAACTTAGCTCCATTTGACAAGTCAGTCGTTACAGTTCCTCCTAAAGTTGTGATTGTTTGATTATCTGTTAACTGATCTGACTGCACATTTGCACCAGAAACAACGTGATAATTCAAAACTGCTTCTAAAGTTGCCAATGGAATATCTGCTAAAGAATTCCAATCTGCATTTGAATCTAACAATGCTTGAAATGCATCATTTGTTGGAGCAAAAACAGTAAATGGACCCGCACCTGACAATATAGAAACATAATCAGTTGTTAAATCTGCTCTTGTCAACGCTGAAACTAATGAAGAAAATACTGGATTGTTCAATGCTAAGTTAACAACTGATGGTGGCAACATTACCTTATCAATAATATGTACAACACCATTTGATGCTTCTACATCTGTTGTGACTGGTTCAGCATCACCATTAAATTTCACACCACCTGTAACATCAACTTGCAAAACGATTGGCTCGTCATTTGGCCCAAGGCTAGAGGTTGTTACATAAGAGTCTGACAAATCAGCGGCCTTTACTTCACCACCTAAAACATGAAACAATAAAACATTTGTCAATACCGTGTTATCAATGTCGCTTAAAGAATTCCAAGATGGTTCAGAATCTAATAATGCTTGAAATGCATCGTTCGTTGGAGCGAAAACCGTTAGGGGTCCATCCGCTTTCAATGCATCTGCTAATCCTGCTTGTGTAACAGCATCTACTAGGATACTCAAATTTGCAGTCGCTTGAGCAGTCTCCACGATATCTAGTGGATCTGGTGTCGGTTCTGGCGTATCATCATCGCTGCCACAAGAAGAAAAAGTAAACATACCAGCTAGTAATAAGAGTAAGGATAAATTTCTAAGGTCTTTCATTTTAATAAATTATAAGTTTGTAGAATGAGTTAATAGCTTAAAAACAGGTTAGTTGTAATTTTGTTTAATCTTTTTTCACATTTCTTAAACAAAAATATAATTTATACAGAATTATGCATGAAACTGACCGTTTTTAGCGAGTTTTGTTGATCAAAAGCCAAATTTTAGGCTTCCAGATTTATTGAACTAAGCAATATGAAACTAAACATTCACAATACATTTTCTGAAAAACTACCTGCAGATCCTAATGAATCTAACAGTCGACGTCAAGTTTTCGAAGCTGCATTTTCATACGTAAATCCGACACCGACTTCAAAGCCTGAAATCGTTCATGTTGCGGATGAAGTTGCTGATTTTCTTGGATTTTCTGAGGAAGATATCAAAGGAAAAGAATTTTTAGAGCTATTTTCTGGAGCAAAAGTAGCGGCCAATACACGCCCGTATGCAATGTGTTATGGTGGGCATCAATTTGGTCATTGGGCAGGTCAGTTAGGAGATGGCCGTGCAATTAATTTGATGGAAATTGAACATGATAGAAAAAGATGGGCTTTGCAATTAAAAGGTGCGGGACCCACTCCCTATTCTCGAACGGCAGATGGTTTAGCCGTTCTGCGTTCATCTATCCGAGAACATTTGTGTAGTGAAGCTATGCATCATTTAGGGGTTCCTACAACAAGGTCACTCAGTTTGATCAAATCTGGCGATAAAGTAGCTCGCGATATGATGTACAATGGCAATGTCCAATATGAAGACGGTGCTATTGTCTGTCGAGTCGCTCCTTCTTTTATTCGATTTGGGAATTTTCAAATATTTGCATCAAGAGAAGATAACAAGACACTTTCAAAATTGGTAGACTATACAATCGAGTCATTTTTTCCGGATATAAAAACTGGAAGTCCAGCATCTATCCCTTCCTTTTTCGAAGCGGTTGCAGAACGAACTTTAAAAATGATTGTTGAATGGCAACGAGTTGGATTTGTACATGGCGTGATGAATACGGACAATTTATCCATTCTTGGATTGACAATAGATTATGGTCCTTATGGTTGGTTGGAAGGATATGACCCTGACTGGACACCTAATACGACAGACAATCAAAATAAACGATATCGATTTGGATATCAACCAAGGATTGCCTTGTGGAATTTAATTCAATTGGCTAATGCTTTATATCCTTTATCGAAAGAAGCGAAACCTTTTGAAGCAGTTCTAGAAAAATTTCAATCGAACTACAAAACTGAATTTCTTCAGATGATGGGAAAGAAAATTGGATTGGAACAGATTACCCAACAAGATGCTACCTTAATTGAATCACTTCAAATCGCATTGCAAGGTACGGAAACGGACATGACTATTTTCTTCAGATTGTTAGGTGATTTTAAAATTAATACAACAATCGATTCAGAAGGTCAATTTTTAGAAGTTGTTAAATCATCTTTTTATAAACCGGAAGAGGTAAAAGAAGAAGTTTTGGAATCGTGGATAACTTGGTTTACAAGATATCAGGAACGATTAAAAAGTGATAAGCAATCAGATGAAGATAGAAAAACAGCCATGAATCAAATCAACCCAAAATATGTTTTGAGAAATTACATGGCTCAAATTGCTATTGAGGCCGCTGAAAAATGGGATTACAGTATAGTGAATGAATTGTATGAACTACTTAAAATGCCTTACTCAGAACAATCCAGTAATTCTAAATGGTTTGCTAAGCGACCGGAATGGGCGAGGAACAAAGTTGGGTGTTCTATGTTATCGTGTAGTTCTTAGTTTGCTAATAAAAAGTAAAGGGTAATCTTTTAATCAGTTTGCAACACAACATCTGATTAAAATTGGGATATTCAGAAGTAACAAATTCCGTTAGCCATCGGAATAGATTTTGAATACAAGAAATTCGATTTTCACCATATCAAAATAATCATCAATTAGATTTTTTTTAATTTCAATTTCCAAGGAATCTGTTTATTGTTACTTTTTCAATTGAAAAAAAGCAACCAAAATTCTAGATTTTAAAAACCTGCCTATGCCGGCAGGCAGGCTCGTCCCTCAAACATTTAAAATCCGCCACCCGCTTCAATATCCTACTCATGGCTTTTCGCAAGCTGATATGCAACAATTTCAAAAACGAGGTGACAAATTTAATTTATCACCCCGTTTTTGAAAGTTTGAAGGCAGAATTCTTACATTTATAGGTAAGAGCATTACATACCATTTTGCTTCAGAACACCTCTGGACTACCCTTTAAAATAACAATTAAAATACGTTACTAATTTTTCACAAACTTCTTCCAACCATCAGTGGTATCTCCAATTTTCAGAAAATACATGCCTGGGCTTAAATTACTAATTGAAATTTCGTTTTGAATTTTACCTTGACTTTTCAATGCTCCACTGATGTCATAAATTTCGTAATCTAAACCAATCAAGTTAAAATCATCATTATCAGTAATTGTAATGTTATCATGAGATGGATTTGGGTATACTTGAATCTTTGAAGAAGTAAAATCAATCACATCACTTACTGGACCTTCTTGAAATACATCAACGGTACTAACCCATTCAGTTGTAGTTTCCTCAAAACCACCTGCGACGAAAAGCATATTTCCAACACCGATAGTTGAGGTTGCAGATCTTCCAGTAGATAAATTGTCCATTGTTTTTACACCAGTAACACCGTTGATTACTTCTACTTCAGAAAGTCGGTCAAAAGTCGTTTCATCTCTCCCACCGGTAATATATAAGTTGGTATCAGTAGCACCCAACCCGACACTTGATTTTACAGCATTCATTTCCATCAATGACCAAGTACTTGAATTGGTGTCAAAAATATCAATAGATGTCGAATAAGTAGAAAATCCAGTTGCTCCACCTACTAAATAAATTTTATTATTTAAACAAACTCCTTCGATTTGGTTTCTCGCATCCGACATGGTGGCTGTTGTCCAACTATTACTATTTACATCATAAATATCAACTAAATCATAAAGAGTACCTGCCAAAAATCCGCCACCTGCAAACACTACTTTTCCGTTACAACCAACTACCAATGCCAAAATTCGACTAACGCTTAATGATCCGGATGTCCAAGTCCCAGTTGTAGTATTATACATTTTGACAGATCCTCCATGACATAATACTAAAAGATCACCTACAGAAGTCATAGACGTTGCTCCATCCATATCTGGCATGTCAATCGCACTCCATTCATCTGAAGTAGTATCATAAATCTCAATTACTTCCTGATCTGGCTCTTGTGTCTGTGTATATCCTGCGAAATACATTTTATCTCCAATCCCAGTTGCAAATGTAAATTGTCTAAAAACTGATAATTGTTGGGTAGTCCAACTACTACTTGCAATATCATAAATGTCTACAACCATTCCCTCTGTTGAAGGCGAACTTCCAGCAAAAAATACTTTACCATTAGCAGTTCCCAAACCAATATTGTAACGAACAGAAGAGAGATTTTCAACACTCCATTGGGCAGATAATCCAGTAGCAAAAATTGACAGAAAACAGATTGTGTAAATAGCTTTTTTCATATTATGATTTTTTTTAATTTGATAATGATACAAGGATATAAATAATCGAATTAAAAAGCAAAATAAAAAAGGTTGTACTGAGTACAACCTTTTTTATTTTGCTTTTTAATTATCCACTTTATTCCTTGGTGATTCATTATTCCTGGAATCTATATCCGTATCTGGTCGCTTGACTTTCTTCCGTTTTGTTTTTGTGTTCGAACGGATTCTATTTTTCGTTTTCGTTTCCCGTTCTTCTGGTTCGCAACCAATATGAATGTAGAAACCAATTGCAAATCTTTGATTGAACGAATCATTAGTTCTTGTTTCTTCAAAAGGAAATGCTGTATTAAAATCAACATGTTTGATTGTATTGGTTAAATCAAAATTGGAGCGTAAATTTAAATCCACTCTATCCGTTAGACGAATCAGGATACCACATCCAAAACCATAAGTGCCAGAAACGCCTTTAGTTATAAACTCTGAATAATCTAGGGAGTCTTCTTCATCAACACCAAAGGTTTCGATTTGCTCATTAGCTCCAGCAAAACGAACCCCCATATCTGCTTCTAAGTAAGGTCTAAATTTATAAAAGTGATTGAAGATAATCCGTCCAACAAATTTGCCATCAAAAGCTGAGTTATAAATTCCACGAGTTCCATCTTGATTGATCGGCTCGCCAATAAATTCACTTCTACTATTCATTCCTGTGGCGCCTCCTCGTAATCTAACTCCAGGATGGAACCCAATTTTATTTCTTTCAAAACCCAAATAAAATAAATCGAAATTGACACCGTAATTTAAATTGTATCCATTCAATTTTAAATTTTTGACCGGATTCAACATATCAAAATCAGCTGCAAAAGCCCATTTATCACAATTGTTCTGACCAAACATATAACCAATTTGGGTACAAAAAACCAATAAAATAATAATTGTAGATTTCAAATTCAGCATAAAATGGAGGTTAAAATTTATTAATTGAAATTAAATTAATTAATTTTTAATGGCTAATAAAATTGTTAACAGCGATTTAACACTGGTAACCAATGAATTAAGAAATTCTTAGCTTTTTACTGAATGTTAAAATTTTAAACAACACGTTTACGATGTCACTTTTGGACTGATATTTGAACTTAATCTAATATCTTTGGATGTCATGAGAACAATACTAAGATTTACAGTAGAACGCCTTGTTTAACCCCAAGAAGAGTAAATTTGTTTTGGTTTGTTTTGGTTTAGACAAACATGATACCGACCCCAAAGAGAAGTTAAAAAAGGGTAACCTGCAATTGCAAGTTACCCTATTTTTTTTGTCCATTATGTTGGGTTCACTTATATGATTCCTTGCGCAATCATTGCATCCGCAACTTTTACAAAGCCCCCAATATTTGCACCTTTTACATAGTCAACATAATTTTTATTGACACGACCATATTCTTCACAAGTCTCATGAATACTTACCATGATTCCATGTAATTTTTCATCAACTTCTGCTCTCGACCAGTTCATACGAAGGCTGTTTTGCGACATCTCCAATCCGGAAGTTGCGACTCCACCTGCATTACTTGCTTTACCTGGTGAGTAAAGTATTTTTGCTTTTTGGAAAACAGCAATTCCGCCATTGGTTGTTGGCATGTTGGCACCTTCTCCTACTCCGATACATCCATTCTTTACCAACAATTTTGCTTCTTTTGCATCGATTTCGTTTTGAGTTGCTGAAGGGAATGCTAAGTCACATTTGACGGTCCAAGGCTGACCTTTTGCTACATATTTGACACCTTTATACTTAGCAGCATATTCTTTGATTCGACCACGTTTTACGTTTTTCAGATTCATGATGAACTTCAACTTCTTTGCATCAATTCCAGCTTTGTCATAAATCATTCCTGATGAATCAGACATTGTTACCACTTTACCACCTAACTCAATTAATTTCTCCGCTGTATACTGCGCTACATTTCCAGAACCAGAAACGACACAAGTTTTTCCTTCAATGGAATCTCCTTTTGTCTTCAACATTTCTTGCATGAAATAAACACATCCATAACCAGTTGCTTCCGGACGAATCAAACTACCACCATAAGGTCTTCCTTTTCCTGTCAATACTCCAGTATGCTCTGCACGTAGTTTTTTATACTGTCCAAACATATACCCTATTTCTCTACCACCAACACCAATATCACCAGCAGGTACATCTGTATCTTGTCCGATCCATTTTTGCATTTCCGACATAAACGCCTGGCAAAAACGCATCACTTCCATATCTGATTTTCCTTTTGGATTAAAATCAGATCCTCCTTTTCCACCGCCCATCGGCAATGTAGTCAGACTGTTTTTATAAATTTGTTCAAAACCTAAAAATTTAAGAATTGATAAATTTACAGAAGGGTGAAAACGCAACCCACCTTTGTAAGGTCCAATTGCATTGTTAAACTGTACTCTATATCCTTTGTTTACTTGAACTTGATTTTTATCATCCGTCCAAGTCACACGCCACTGAAAGGTACGATCTGGTTCTGTCATTCTTTCTAACAATCCATGCCCTTGATACTTTTTGTTTTTTGCAACAAACGGGACAATTACTTCCGCCCATTCTTCAACAGCTTGATGAAATTCCGGTTGATTCGGATTTCTAGACTTAACGCCAGCCATAAAAGCGTTAATGAGTTTACTTGACATAATCTTTTTAAGTTAAATGGTTAATAATAGTTTTTTCAATAATTTCAATAAAAGTGGAGGCAATGCAAAGGTAGGTTAATTCTAATCTTTTTAAAAAGATTATCACGGCAAACGGTTGACGGTAAACGCTTAACGGGAGTTCGCGAAGAGTGCGTATACACAAGTACTCCTCGCGCACTCCCCGTTAACCGTCAACCATTCACCATCAACCATTTTCAATTAACCGTCCACCAATACCCGAGCTTCATTTTTCAAATTCAATCCACCAAAATTTCCAGAACTCATCAATAATAAGTTCTTGTTTTTCCAATTAAACCGATTCAACATTTGAAGCAATTTTTCATTGTCTGTACAAACTGTCAAATTGGGATGATCAAATGCTTTTGCTAATTGTACATCTGAAAATGAAGGCAATTTCTTCATTTTCAATGTATGTTTTCTATAAAAAACAAATGCGCGGTCGGCCTCTGCCAATGTATGTTTATACTGATTATGGAATTTTTTGTTCAGACTACTGAAAGTATGCAACTCAACACACGCAATTAATTTCCGTTTAGGATATTGAGCTTTGACAGCCTTTACCGTTGCTTCAACTTTTGAGGGTGCATGTGCAAAATCTAAAAAAGCAATACTCGTTTTTGTTTTAACCAAAGTTGCCAATCGTCGGTCTGCCCCTTTAAATGATTTGATCTGTTTGAAAAAAGCTTTTTCGGTGATGCCAAGTTCTTGACAAACTAAGAATGCTGCCTTCATATTTTCGAGATTGTGTTGCCCGATAATCTTTAATGTGACTTGCTTATTTTGTGGTGTAAAAACTGTCGTCTTATTAGATTTGATTTCATGGTCAAAAGCTTCATAAGGAATGGACTTTTTGGGACCAACTTTTTTTACCAGTTGTTGAATGTGTTTATCTGGTTGATAATAAAACAACATTCCATTTTTAGGCATACTTTCAATAAAGAGTTGAAATTGCTTTTTGTAATTTTTAAAAGTTGGAAAAACATTAATATGATCCCAGGCAATTCCAGTCATGACTGCAATGTGTGGTTGATAATGCAAAAACTTCGGCCGACGATCTATCGGTGAAGATAAATATTCATCTCCCTCAATAATCATTACGGGTGCATCCGAAAAACGAGCCATGACATCAAATCCATCCACTAAAGCCCCAACCAGGTAATCAAAATCTACTTTTTCATGCTTAAGTACATGCATAATCATAGAAGTTGTCGTTGTTTTACCATGACTTCCGGAAATAACGACTCTTTTTTTCTTTTTGGCATGTTTTGCGATATACTCAGGATAGGAATAGATTGTCAATCCCAATTCCTGTGCTTTAAGTAGTTCAGGATTATCTTTTCTTGCATGCATACCCAATATCACAAAATCAATTTTTTTAGTGATTCTTGATGAGTCCCAACCCATTTTTGTAGGTAATAGATCATATTTCTTAAGCCTATCATATGCTGGATTGTAAATTTCATCATCAGAACCCGTAACAATATGACCGTTGAGATGGATACCAATACAAACGTTGTGCATGGCTGCTCCTCCACAGGCTATTAAATGAATACGCTTTTTGTCTTTCATTAGGTGATATAGTCAGAAAAATGGTCAAAAATAGCGAAATCGTTAAAAACCTAAGGTAAAGTATATAATAATCAATATTTAACGAGCGTTGTGTTTACAACAACCTATTATAAACTGATTTTTGCTTAAATTTGTAACTATAACTTTTTAAACAATTGAAAAATGAACATTTCAAAAAAATTAATTCCTTGTGCGATTTTATTAGTAGTCGCATTATGTTTCAGTTCTTGTAACAGAGGTGTAGGATGTCCTACTTTTAGTATATCAACTGCTGTTGAAGCCGCTGTTGAATTACCTGTTGCTTTAATTGTAAAACCGTAATTGAATTTATGCTAAACTGGAAAAATCTGACTTCTATCAATGAGCTTGATAAGATTGTTGAAAGAAGTCAAGAAGTCCCTTGCGCTATTTTGAAGCATAGTACCCGTTGCTCCATAAGCACAATGGCCAAAATGAGATTGGAATCTGGATGGGATTTACCCGAAGCGGATATAGAGATGTATTATTTAGATCTTATCGCATTCAGAGAGGTTTCCAATTACATTGCTGAAAAATTGGAGGTACATCACGAGTCTCCTCAAATTATCTTATTGAGAAATGGAAATGTTACTTATGATGCTTCTCATTTAGATATCACCATTGCTGAATTAAAGGAAGGATTGACTGAACAGGTTTAATCTGGATTTTAAATATAACAATAAATGGCCGTTCCTGTTGGAGCGGCTTTTTTTTGTTTTATTAGACTGAGTTGCTTAATGCGACAAGTTGCAGAGGACGTGTTTTACCACAAAGTTCACCTAAGATACAAAGTTCACAAAGGATCTTGTTTCGTAAGATTTCCTAACGCAGAATGCGTGCGTGAAAAATCACGCAGAGAAATCGCAAAAATAAGACGTGTTATGACCAGATTTTTTGGAGAATTTTGAGGTGTTTTAAGGAATAAGTTGGTTTTGGAGAATGGATAGCATTACCGTTTGGATTCAACAGTGTTCGAAATACGGTTTCTATGTGAAATAATCCTCAGGTCCTCAATCGAAAGACCTAAAAAAATGTATTTTTGCCGCTAATGGATCTCATACAAAAACTTCAGGAACAATATATTGCAGAGTTCAACAACAACGTCCCTCTAGACGAATTTCTGTTGAACATTCTTGTCGTTGCACTACTTGCTTCATTGCTTCGTGTCTTCTATATTCGGTATGGGACGACTATTTCTAATCGAGTGAAATTTGCTAACAACTTCTTACCATTGGCATTGGCAACTTCATTAATCATAATGATTGTCAAGTCTTCCATTGCATTGTCTCTTGGATTGGTTGGAGCGTTATCTATTGTACGTTTTCGAGCAGCTATCAAAGATCCAGAGGAATTGACCTATTTGTTTTTGGTAATTGGAATTGGATTAGCAGGTGGAGCCAATCAACCTATCTTGGCGATTGTCGCTTTTTTAACCATATTATTGATTTTATTTTTGCACAAATTGTTTACCTCAAAAGAAGTTTTCAAAAAGGAAGATCGTTTGTTCGTCAACATCAATACAGATGTGGATGACTTCAAAAAGATTTCCAAATTACTGAGTGATATTTTCCCATTTGTAGATTTAAAAAGGATGGATACACTTGATAACGGCCTTGACCTTTCTTTCATTTGTAAAGCAGAATCGATTGATCAGATTGCAAATGCGAAAGAGGCGATCACTAATTTGTCAGAAAACACCAAATTGTCAATTGTTGACCAGCCTGATTTTATCGTTTAGCACTTTGATTTCGTTATATTTGTAACGAAATCTTATTCATCAAAAGGCATTCGATGTTTTTCAAAAAATCAATATTACTTTTCCTTACTTCTTTTATAGCTTTTCATGCGTCGGCTCAATTGATTGAACAATTTAGTGATCAGATTGTCTATGATCAATTTGATGCACCCGTTGGAATTACTTTTGGGCAAGATGGGAAAGGATATATTCAAGAAAAAAGGGGAATTGTTTATGTCCTCGATCCAAATGGAAATGTTTTGGATGAACCCTTGATTGATTTAAGTGAAGAAGTATTGGGCACAGGCGATCATGGACTATTAGGATTTGAATTGGATCCAAATTTTGAAGAGAATGGATATGTTTATTTGATGTACACTGTGGATCGATATTGGCTAGATCATCACAATGACGCAAATTATGATCCTGATTCAACCTTAACGCAAGTCGCTACTATTGGGAGATTGGTGCGATATACAACTGATTCAAATAATGATTACAACACAGTGCTTCCAAATTCTAGAAAAATATTAATTGGTGAAACTTACGAAAATGCTTTTCCGATTTTATTTACTTCTCATGGGATTGGCTCCATCCGTTTTGGAACCGATGGCACCTTGTTAGTTTCTTGTGGTGAAGGAAGTAGTTTTACAGGATATGATGTTGGTAGTTACCCTGGAACTTATTGGGAAGAAGCCATTGAATTAGGAATTATAAAACCAAAAGAAAATGTTGGCGCCATGCGATCTCAAATGGTGGATTGTGTAGCTGGAAAAATCCTAAGACTGGATCCTGAAACAGGTGATGGTGTTCCTTCCAATCCTTTTTATGATGAAAGTGATCCAAGCGCGCCTCGCTCTCGTGTCTGGACATTGGGTTTGAGAAATCCGTTTCGTTTTACGGTCCGTCCAGAAAGTGGGAGTACTGACCCAGCTGATGGTGATCCGGGTGCATTGTACGTTGGAGATGTCGGAGGTGGACAATGGGAAGAATTGACTATTGTAACCAAGCCTGCTGAAAATTTGGGTTGGCCATTGTTTGAAGGAATGAATACCAATTGGAATTATTATGGGCAGTATACTAACAATACAGATGCAATCAATCCTTATTATGGAGTCGATGGTTGTGATTTGCAATATGTAACATTCCAGGATTTGATCCGACAAGATCGAGAAAATGGAGATGCCGACTTTTGGAATCCTTGCAATCCGGACCAATCGATCGAAGGTTATGACTTAAATTTATTTATGCATAAGCGCCCAAACGTCGCTTGGAGCAACGCACTATGGAACAAACCTACTCGTACCATGGTTCCAAGTTTTGATAGTACCGGTTATGCTGCACAAATTGAAATTTCTACTCCAGAATCACCCGTCACTTCCAATAGTTTTGACGGTTATTCAAGTATTCCTGGGTTCTTTTATACAGCCGATAATTATCCTATCGAATTTCATGGCAAATATTTCCAAGGAGACTACAGTTGGTGGATACGAGCAATGGAAATTGATGATACTGAAAATATTGTCAGTATTGATTCGCTACATACGGATGCTAATTATTTAACAAGCCTTGCACTTAATCCTGTTGATGGTTGTGTTTACTATACGAATTTGCAATACCGTTTGCATAAAATTTGTTATGGTGGAAACCCACCTCCTGTCGCCATTGCTGCAGCAGATCAAATATTTGGTGTGAGTCCATTGACTGTCAATTTTGATGCAACGGATTCTTATGACCCTTTTGGTGAAGATCTAACTTTTGAATGGGATTTTGGTGATGGAAATACTGAAACTGGAAGCAATCCAACCCATACTTTCACCGCAGATGCTGGCACTCCCACTCCTTTTAATGTAACATTAACGGTTCTGGATTCAATCAATAATTATGCAACGGATGAAATTATCATTTCACTCAACAATACACCTCCGCAAGTAGATATAACTAGTTTTGAAGATGGGGATTTCTATTCTATCAATAGTACCACTTACTTACCGCTTCAAGCAGATGTGGTTGATAATGAGCATAGTTTAGATGAATTGACTTTTAAATGGGAAACTTACTTACATCACAATACTCATTTTCACAAGGAAGATAATCAAACGACTCAAAATGCATTCACACCTATTGACCCCGTCGGTTGTCAAACAGAAACCTATTGGTATCGTATCGTTTTGACAGTGACAGATCCAGCTGGTTTGAGTACCGTTTTGGAACAACAAATTTATCCATATTGCGGTGATCCAATTGTTGAATTTAATAATTCATTGACAGGTGTTGCTGAAGAAAATGGAAATCAATTGACTTGGCAAACTCAAAATGAAGTGGACTTGAGCCATTTTGAAATTCAGCGGTCAGAAGGTTCTAGCGCTTTTGTTGCTATTGGTCAAGTAGCTACCAATCCATCGAGTTACTCGTTTTTAGATACCAATCCGATTCAAGGAAATAATAAATATCGAATCAAAGCTGTGGATCAAAATAGTGCTCCTCATTATTCTAATGAAGTAGAAATTCTATTTCCACGTCCACCAGAATTTGCTGTTTTTCCAAATCCTGCTACAGAAGAAATTTCTGTTTTCATTTACAATACCAATAGTCGACAAGTTGATTTTGAATTGTATGCGACGGATGGGAAATTGGTTGTAGATCATACTTGGTATGTTTTTGATAACAGTACCATTACAAAGACTTTTAAAATCACAGATAATCTTGCTGATGGTCTCTATTTTTATCGACTCATCAATGATGACACCAATCATGTGGGCAATATCATGATTAAAAGGTAACAATCCCCTATGCTCATTACCGATAAAAATGCTTACCCGATCCAACCACTACGAGTTGTTAGAAATGGAATTGCATTCCTTTCAATAGGTGCTTTACTGTACTTCTTTGCCTATCCTGCTTTCATTCTTAGGAAAGACAAAAATGCGGACCCCGATGTCATCTTATGTGATATGGAAAACACTTTTCGTGGAGAATTTATAACCAACGGAAAACGATTTTCTGGTGGCGATACACAACGTAATAAATATGCGAAGTCAGGAAAACACAGTTGTTTTATATGGGGAGCTAAGGAAACTCAATATACTTTAGGCCATGAATTAACCAACGTACAACCAGGTAACATTTATGAATTTAGTGTTTGGTTTTATCAAGACAAAGGGAATGCTCCAGTATTTATAACGGCTACCAATGATGATGCAAAATATTACAAAGCGACAAATAAAATAAACACAACGGACAAGCAAGGTTGGTCTCAATTGCTTTTTACAGATACCATTCCTGCCAAATTCAATGCCGATCATTTGACAATATATGTGTACACGAATGGAGGGAAAGATACTTACTTCGATGATCTTCAAATCAGAAAACTTACTAGTCCAATTGAAAATAACACTTCCGTTTTTCAACCAAAAGCAATCGGAATTCAGTTGAATGAAAAACAATTTGACAAAATAAAACAAAGCCGATTACGTGCATTGGAAGCTGGTTTAATTATTACTAGTGATGATTCTTGGGCTAAAGGAAAACTACTAGATGAAGGAAAAAAGAAAGATGCAACGGTCAGATTGAAAGGAGATTGGTTGGATCATTTGAAAGGAAACAAATGGTCTTTTCGAGTTAAACTAAAAGATCCACAAACGTTTAACAGACTGGTTACGTTTTCAGTCCATACACCAAAAGCTCGTTATCATGCATTGGAATGGTTGCTGCATAAATTTTGGGAACATGAAAATGTTTTGACAACTCGATATGATTTTCTGGACTTATCATTGAATGAAGAGCCATTGGGCATCTATGCTTATGAAGAGCATTTTGAAAAACAATTGGTGGAGTCAAAATCAAGAAGAGAAGGTCCAATTCTAAAATTTTCTGAAGATGCTTTATGGAAATTGCGTTTGCATCAAATGGAAACGGAAAATACTTTTGACAATCGAGTCATTACCCCTGCAGCCAATATGGAAAATGCAAAAATTGATGCCTTCAAGGAAAAGAAAATTTTCAAATCTGCTACCCTTTCCAAACAATACAATATTGGAAAACAATTGTTATATCAATTTCAAAAAGGAACCAAAGAAGCTAGTGAAATTTTTGATGTGGAATTGATGGCCAATTATTTAGCAATTACGGATTTGATGGGTGCTTATCATACGTTGATTTGGCACAATATGCGATTTTATTACAATCCGATTTCTAATAAATTGGAACCGATTGGCTTTGATGGTTTTGTTGCAAAGCCCACTCCTACTCCTAAATTATTCGCCAAAGAAACACTTCGAATTGAAGGTGACAAAGACCTAAAAGCATTGTTGAGAATTTTTGAGGATGAACAAATGGTCTCCGCTTATATGAAAGCTATTTTTAGAATTACGGAGGAAAAATATTTAGGAGATTTCATTGAAAAAATGAGAGCACCATACAATCAACGAAAAGAATATCTTAAAAAGGAGTTTTCCGATTTCAATTATGATATCGATGATTTAAAAAGTCGTGCCGAATTGATTCGTAAAAATTATTTGCCATTGTCAGCATTTGTCCTTCAAACAAAATGGGTTCATAACGAGGGCCATGCTCAAATCGAAGTCACCAATTTAAGTAAACTCCCTTTTCTGATTAATGGATTTGGTAAACAAAAATTACCTAACAATAAGATTTTGAATCCAAATCAATCCCGTTTATTAACACCTGCTATTGGAGCCACTCGAATCTTTTTTGAAGTACCTGGAATTGATACCATTTTCTCCAATCCACTTCCAACCAATTCGAAATGGCGAAATCTATCTCCCATTCAAAAATTAAATCGATTTAAAACAATGCCTCCTTCCAATATATATCAACTTAAAGGAGAAAACATTGTCTTTCAAAAAGGAAATCATGATGTAGTAAAAGATATTATCATTCCAGCTGGCCACCAAGTTTCTTTTGAAGCTGGTTGTCAACTGAATTTTATTGGGAAGGCAAAATTTATCTGTCAGTCGCCTATTCAAATGAATGGGACCAAAGCCGACCCGATTTCCATCACTTCCAAAGATGGATTGGCCAATGGTTTTACGATTTTAAAAGCGGGTGGAAAAAGCAATGTAACGCATACTCATTTCACTGGCTTCAACACTTTGAATTACGATGGCTGGACATTGACAGGTGCTGTTACCTTTTATGAAGCTGATGTAAACATTATGAACAGTTCTTTCAATGATGGAAAAAGTGAAGATGGATTAAATATTGTTTATTCTAAATTCAATCTGGAAAATGTAACTCTAGATGGCGCTGCTTCTGATGGATTCGATGCTGATTTTTGCAAAGGAAATATTATCAATTGCATTTTCAAAAATACTAAAAATGATGGCGTCGATGTCTCCGGAAGTGAAGTGTTAATTGAACAGACTTCTTTTACTAATTGTGGCGACAAAGCCATCAGTGTCGGTGAAGAAAGTGATGCATATTTAAAAGATGTAACCATTGAAAATGCTATCATTGGTGTTGCTTCCAAAGATCTTTCAACGTTGAATATTGAGTCGATTTCGCTGACGAATTGCCGACAAGGTTTTACTGCTTATCAGAAGAAACCGGAGTTTGGTAGTAGTTTGATTGTGGTGGAAGATTATAGTGCAGATGATGTTAAGTATTTGTATAAGTTAGGTTTTGGGTCTAGGTTGCAGTTGGGTAGTCGGTTGATTGTTGGGGAGTAGTGGGTTTTTGAAAAAATTGGTTTGAGAGTTTTAGGAGAGAGTATATAACTTGCTTGTGGCAATTTCCCATTCAATATAGAAATTTTTATTTCGTAAATCTTACTTGTAAGTTCAGTGTAATTTTTTGAATTCCATTTTCTTCAAATACTTGAGCCATTTTATATCTTTTAGGGTCGGGAGTTTCTAACTTGGTATTTTGAAATAGATAATTTTCAAAATTCTTTACAAAGTAAAAATGATAGCAAATAATTTCTCCATCTTCTCTAACTATTAAATACCCCCCATCTGCTTGGTAGTCTCTTTTCCAAATTTGAGATGCTCTCATTCCTAAAGCGTATTCTACAAGAAATCTTTTAATGATCATTTCATAGATGTTCGGGTTCAGGCCTAAATTGTAATTAAACTCATTTTTCTCAGTTATTCTTCCAATGAATTTTTCGATTGTATTAGCAGAAGCATCGTTGTTTCGATAATACATTAAAAGGATATCAGACAAAACTTTAGAAAAATTATAGTCTACGGTTTGTAAATTAATTTTAAACACTTCATTTTTAACATCTTCAAAAATAAAATCAACACCATATTTTTTAAACAATGAAAATTTATCTGAGAACAATCTTGTACTATTAATTTCGTCAATTTGGGTTTGTTCGATTTTTGATGTTAGTCTGTAAATGAAATTCGTAGCACCACTTGCATTAATTAAGGTAGCAGGTCTTCCTAGTTGAGATTTTACACTAAAGCCCAATGTTGGTGTAATTAATGTTTTGGGATCCTCTATTTGAATTGTAATATCGTTTTTGGAAGCAGATTTTGCTTTAACCTTATGAATTTTAATTGAATTCAAAAATTCAATTAATTCTGGAATATCGAAAGTTCCCTTTTTGGAGCGTACACTATTAATTCTGTGTAATGTTGTTTTAGATATATCGATAAAATCTTTAATCGGAATTGTAAAACTTTCCTCTTCTCCTTTAACAATTACAAGATCATCTTTAAAAGTAAATTCAGTTTTTTTTCTTTCTTCAAAATGCAAAATTCTAATGATTCTGTAGAAGATATCCTCAACTTTTTCAAAATTCTCCTTTCCTAAATATATTTTCTGATCGACAATAAGTTTTAAAAGCAAATAAGGTTCACTCCACTCTCCTTTGTTATAAGTTGTCATTATTTAATCTTAATATTAATTGATTTGCTGTTTTCTGGATAGCAGGAACAGCAACTGAGTTTCCAAATTGCTTATAAGCTTGAGCATCTGAAACAACAATTCTATATTTGTCAGGAAAGCCCTGAAGTCTTGCCCATTCTCTAGGAGTCATTTTTCTCACACCTTCTTTATTAACTTTACCTTTAATATTTGTGACAGGAGTGAAATTCTTAAGTCTATGATCTAAAACTAAATTCCTTTCTCTTCCCATACCACCACAAACTACAGCATTTGCTGTTCCATTATTTGGTATTATCTCATAACCAAACCCATTACCCTTACTCTCATGACGTTTTCTATGATTTCTTAAAGTTTCAAGATATGTTTCTGACAAATAGTATTTTACAGATACTTCTTCTTTTTCCAAAATATCATTTAAAGTCGGTTTTTCTTTAACTGGTTTAGGGTAAGTAAAATCAGTTATTCCTAAATCTTTTCTAAAACCCACAATGAATATTCTTTCTCTATTCTGCGGAACACCAAAATTCTTGGCATTTATTATTTGAGGTTCTGGAACAAAATATCCTAAATCTCTAAGTACATTCAAGATAGTTGCTAATGTTTTCCCTTTATCATGACTTCTTAAACCTTTAACATTTTCTAAGAAGATAGCTTTTGGCTTTTTAGCTTTTATGATTTCTGCGACTTCAAAAAACAGAGTTCCTCGAGTGTCTTCAAATCCACCTCTTTTACCAGCTATAGAAAACGCTTGACATGGAAACCCCGCACACAATAAATCAAACCCATTAGGGATATAACTTTTAGTCAATGGCTTTGTAATGTCGCCAAAAGGTAATTCCCCAAAATTAGCTTTGTAAGTCTGTTTGGAATATTTATCCCATTCACTTGTGAAAACACATTTTCCACCCAAATTTTGTAGAGCTAAACGGAAACCACCAATTCCTGCAAATAAATCTATGAATTTGAATTTTGGCTTTTTAGGAGCTGGAAAAGGAACTTCAGTTTGGTTAAAAATAAGATATTGCAATGCTTCTTCTGCAGCTAGACTCGTAAACTTATATTCTGGGTGTTGATATCTTGCATAGCTTTTTACATACTCTAAAGCGTCCTTTTTAAAGGATTGAGATACGCCATTTTTATGATTATGTAAATAATGTGTAAACGCAGCCTCAGCTTCCATATTAGCCTCGTCAACTAACAGTGTTTTAAACTTCTTGTCTTCTAAATTCTCAAATGAGATACCTTCTTTTAGTTTCACTTAGTATATGTTTAGTTTAATCTCAAATATACTAAATATTAGACTATTTTGGTATTTGACCAATTAGTCTGATTTTTTTAGAAATTCAGTATTTTGAAAAGACATTTCTATTTTTGCTTTTAAGTAACATTCGCATTACAATATCAAATTATGATATACATGCTTAATCAAAATAAATAAATAAATAAAATTTCAATCTAACTCGTTCGTTACTTACTTATCATAAATTAATTTTCACCCGCATCTCCAACAACAAAGCCAAATTCAAAAAGAAAGGCAACATATACAGATAAGTAAAAGGTACATAAAAAAACGAATAAAAAACAACCAAATATAGCTTCAATCCGCAAATCAAAAATAAGCGAATGTTGTACTTTTTATGTCTAATGAGTTGATAATATAACAACATAAATACAGCTGCAATCGTACAAGCCAAGATGTGGATTTTTTTGGCGACTCCTAACTTATCTTCAACGGTTCCTTCTATATTTTCATAAGCATAAATGGCGAAACTCATTCCTTGTGTTAGATAAAATGGAATGTCTCCATGTTTCTGCCAGTTTTGATGACTCCATTGTGTCACTGCAGTTGTATGATAATATGCTAGGCCATCTTGAAGTATTGACCAATCCTTGCTCATAAATGGGATGACATAAATTAACAAAACACCTACGGCCACCACAAGAGAGGATTTAAATACTTTTGTAAATCCATGTTCCATCCAAATTATCAACAGATAAACAGGCAACCAAAATGTAAATGCATAACGAGATAGTAAACACAACAAAATACCTATACCAACTAAAAAGAAATTTTTTCTAAAAATCGTCATACACAATATAAGGTATAGCCCTACTGGCATCAACTCAACAGTCATTCCAAAAAAAGAAGTTGAATATTTAAAGAAATATTGTAACAATAAAAATGGAAACATCGCTTTTAGAATCATTTCCAATGTCGGAATATTTTGTTGGAATAATCGAAAGCAGTAGATCGCAATCGCCAACATAAACACATAATAAGCCATGAACCGATAATCAAAATTTAATAATTCTGGTATCACATATGGCATCCACAGCAACGGAAAATAGGTTGGCTTAATAGTCCATGCCGGCCATTTGATAGGATCGAATGTGAAAGGTTGGTAGACAAATTCACCTGATAAAAAACGACTTACATAAATTTCCAATGAAGGAATAATATCTGATTGTTTAAAATCGATGGTATAGTCATTGATGATCCACTGTAAGTTTTCTTTCAACCAAAAGAAACCAATCAAATAGAGAATGGTCATCAATATCATTTCTGGAACACGACCGGTTCGGAAAACAAAATATAGATTATTGACTGGATTTTTTCGTCCGATCAACCATGCTGCAATGCCAGTTCCGAGTCCTGCAATCAGATAAACAAATGGACCTACTTTCATACCGAAGTGTTTGATATGAGAAGTTTGAAGCATTAATTCCGCTAAGACACAAGTGAAAAATAGGAATACGAGTATATAATGTTTAGTTTTTTCGGTCAAGGGGATTTATGTTTTGATTGGCTATTTTTTTTTAAATACATAGTTGTTTTTTTTAACACGAAGATCTTTATTGCGATAAGTCGCTGGTTTTTTTACCACAGAGATTACATAGAAACATAGAACACAAAGGATCTTGTTTCTTAAAATTCCTCACGCAGAAGTCGCGGAATTAGGAGTAAAAAGTATTCTGGATCAAACTTCTCCGCTTTTCATTAGTAATCAGTGTCTCATTGCATAATAAAACTTTGTGATCTTTGTTTCTTATGTGATCTTTGTGTTAAACCACGTCTTCACTTAAATCACCTCAGCAATCACAAAAATACTTCCTCCGACGTAAATTAAATCTTTTTTAGTTGCTTTTCTTTTTGCTGCGGCTAAAGCATTTTTAACCGAGCTATATGCTTTTCCATTTAATTTAAAACCACGTGCTGCATCTTTCAATTTTTCTGCCTTTAATCCTCTTGGGATATTAGCCTTGGCAAAATAATAAGTTGCACTTTTTGGAAGCAGGGATAGGATTTTTCCAGGATCTTTATCATTGACCATTCCTAAAACAAAATGAAGTTGTTGATGTGGGATTTCTTTCAATCGTTTCATGTTTATTTTGAGCCCGCCTTCATTATGAGCGCTGTCCATGATGCACAGTGGTTTTGTTGACTCGACATACCATCTGCCTTTGAAATTGGTAAGTTCTATTAAATTTTTGAGTCCTTTTTGAATATTTGTATTTGTGATGTTATAATTTGACGTTTCATTAAGCACTCGAATTGCCTCAAGCGTTGTAATTAGGTTGTTTTTTTGGAAAGGGCCTGAGGCGTTTAGGGTTATTTTTTTTAGATTGGTGTGTTGTTGCTTGAACGATGGGGATTTTAGGATATTGAAAGTTGAGGTTGTGGGCGTCTCTTTTATCAGTTCTAGTTTCCATTTTTTATTGGCGAAAGTTAGATCAGCATTTCGATTTTTGGCGATAGTTTTGAAAACTTTGGCTGGATCTTTTTGATATTCACCGATAACAACTGGTGTGTTTTTTTTGATAATCCCAGCTTTTTCTTTTGCGATTTTTTTCAACGTATTGCCAAGAAAATTGGTATGATCAAAACTGATATTCGTGATTACTGATAACAACGGTTTTATCACATTGGTAGAGTCTAAGCGACCTCCCAAACCAGTTTCAATTACTGCGATGTCCACCTGTTGTTTTTCAAAATAATCGAATGCCATGGCTACTGTAATTTCAAAAAAGCTAGGTTTTATTGTTTTGAAATGTGGTTGTGTTTCAGCAACAAAATGGACGACTGATTTCTTAGAAATATATTTTCCATTAATCTTGATTCGTTCTCGAAAATCTCGATAATGAGGAGATGTATACAACCCTACTTTTAGTCCTGATGCTTGAAGAATGGCAGCAATCATATGACCAGTCGAACCTTTTCCATTGGTTCCAGCTAGATGAATGGTTGGAAATTTTTTATGAGGATTATCTAAAGTTGCCACCAATTTTTTGATGTTTTTCAAATCCTTTTTGAAGGCTTTTGGGCCTACCCGTTGAAACATTGGGAGTTGCTTGAAAAGATATTGAAGTGTTGCTTTGTATGTCAATTTGAATCTGAAATTTTACCAATTTGAAAGGACAAATTTAAGATTAAAATGGAAATAATCACGCTATTAATTTTACATATAAAACAAAAAGCCCCAATTCCAAATATGGAAATGGGACTTTTTTCGATCACCTCAAATCTCTTAGTATGTCGATAATAGTATAGTCTAGTTTGTTTATTCTTCTATTTTAATAAATCTAGCCGTTTTAGTTTTCGACTTATTGAATTGCAGATTGACATAGTAGGTTCCTGCGGTCAAATTCGAAATATCTAATGACAACACATTGTTACCTAAATTGGCGTCTACCGGAAATTGCATAGATTGTTTTCCTAGTTTGTCAACAATATTTACATAAACAGTTGCTTCTTTCGATTCAAATTCTACGGTAATCGAAGAATAACGAGATGAAACTGGATTTGGATAAATGAGTATATCTCCTACTTCACTATCACAATCTGTTTCAACATTTATGATATCTGAATAATTTATCTTTCCATCAAAATCTATCATTTTTAATCGATAGAAATAATTGCCTCTTACCGCCAAATCATCATAAGTATACCGCTTAAATCCACTTCCCGCTTGTGCTGCTACTGTACCTAATACATTAAATCTTTCTCCATCAATACTTTTCTCAACAATATAATGACTAAATCCTGTTTCCGTTTCGCTTTCCCATTTCAATATAACATCACAGCCATCTGTATCAGCATCGAATGAAGCCAAAGATACTGGTAATGAGACGATGTTCATGGTTAATGCAGCCGTACCTCCCGAAAATCCATCGATTCCATTAAACTGTATGTGATTTTTAGCATTCCCAATTGATCCTGCTATTCCGTCAGCAGTATTAATTCCTAAAGCAGAAGTTGCGGCATTTTGCAATGAAGTAATATCAAAAGGTTGTAATAAAGTACCCGTTGGATTGATATGTAAACTAGGTTTAAAATCCGTTCGCTTAAACCAGTAAATATTAGCTGCTGTTGGTGCATTTACACCCCATACATTGACCGCTTGATTGGTCGCTTCATTCAATATTTCTGCGAATTCTTCTTCAGGAAAATAAAATCGAATATTTACGGTCGTTGGATTTCCAGCAGCATCTTCTAATGGTGCATCATCTACTGTTCTAACATACCAATCTCGTGCCATAACATAAGTTGCATCCGTTGCGTTCACAGCATATCTATTTGAAGGAATGTCTTCTATTCTCAACTCGATATATTGTATCTCTGTAACATTGGTTCCATTTTCAATTGCAAATAAATATTCATCCGCATCTAATGGATTGTAGTAGTATCTCCACGTTCCATCCACACAATAATCTGCAGCTCTGATTATTCCAAATTCTTGCATTTCGGGATTGTGCGATGGCAATTGTAGTCCTAGTGTATCTTGAGCTGTTCCTCCGTAAAAATAATCTGTTGTTTGTCCAGGATTAGAAATGGCTCCATCTGTGATCGCATATTCGGTTACTGGCGCGCTACAATCTATTGCCAATCCGAAATCATAGGACGCATAATTTTCTTCATTAAGTGGATTTTCTAACAATACAACATTTTCCATTCCTTGCGATGGGATTGCAAAAACACCGGTCATATTATCCGCATCTTCTTGGTCATTGCCATTTGAATTAACATCTTGAACAGTCGTTAAGAAATTCGTAGGCGGTGTGTTGACTTTTAAAGTATAAACCGGATTGGCACCACCATTTCCAATTACATAATCCTCATCTAACAATAAATTATTGAAAGAATAATAACCATAAGCATCCGTCATTGTATCTGTAGTTACCACTACTCCACCTGGATAATTTATTTGCAGCGTTACCACTACATTTGGCATTCCAGTTTCATTTGGATCCTGAATACCATTGTTGTTATTATCTAACCAAACTCTATTTCCTATGGAAGCTGGATCAATAAAATATCCAAAATCAGCTGTTTCATTTGTCACTCCGCCACTAATCGATACTGAGTAAGTATCCAACTGACTGTTGTTATTAATTCCAGTGTTGATTCCACTTGACTTCCAATAACCATTCAAAATTTCTTGATTGTCAATCACATCGATTATATAATCTCCATCTGGTATACCTGTAAATGAATAATCTCCATTTGTATCCGTCGTTGCAGTGGCAATTGTTTTATTGTTCACACTTTTTAACAAAACAGTTACATTTTCGAAAAACAGTGGACTGATTTCATCTAAGGTTCCATTAGCATCGAGATCTTTCCATATCGTTCCAGAAATAGTGTTGTCTGAAATAGCTTGATAACCGAAGTCTTGATCTAAATTGTGCGCTCCACTTGCTAGCGTCAAAGTAGCTTCATTAGGAGTTCCTCCATCTGGATCTACCGAAATTTGAAGCCCTGTTGGCAAAGTTGCAGTATTTATTTCAACTCGATAGGTATCAGCAGATAGGACACCAAACAAATACATCCCATTTGCATCGGTTTCAACAGTTGACAACAATGCATTACCGCTATCATATAAATTTACTTCTACACCTTCTATTCCCGAATCCGCCGCACTTAGTGTATTGTCTCTATCTGCATCTAAGAAAACGAAATCTCCAATTAATCCGTCCATTGCTAAATGCCCATCTGGTGCATACCCAAAGTCTTGAAGCAAATTATTAAAATTAATAATCGTAACTCCTGCATACCCGTTATTTCCGCCATCAGGATCTGCAACATTTTCGAGTCCATCTAAAATATTTTCAGTATCCGTAACTACAACAACGTAATCACCACTTCCTGCTCCTGTAAATAAATAGCCACCGGATGAATTGGTTCTTGTCGTTGCAATCGGTAATTCTCCGACATCCCAAACACCATTGCTATTCTGATCTTCGATTAAAGCCACTGTCACTCCAACTAGTGGTAGTTCTCCTACATTAAAACTTCCATCGACATTGGCATCCATATAAATCTGGTTGCCAATATCAAAAGAACTAGGATCGTTGTAACCAAAATCTTCTATTAAAATCACATCTCCTGGAGCTAAGATAAATAGGTCGGTGGTATTGTCTCCATCTCCGTCAGGGTCACTCGTAGGTGTATTGTTAAATCTGGCTGGCAAACTTGCATCATCTACCTCAACGAAATACGCCCCTGCAGGAATATTGTCAAAAATATAATAGCCTACTGAATTGGTTGCTGTCGATGCGATAAGTGCATTTGTCTCATCAAATAGAGAAATGTTGACACCATCAATTCCAACTTCTCCTGCATCTTGAATTCCGTCTGAATCATCATCACTCCATATTCTGTTTCCAATTGCACCATTTACAATCAATGGACTATTTGTATCTACTGCAGGCACATAATTATAACCAAAATCAACGTCTAATAAATCTTCATTTACAGTAGCGATAAATGAATGGTCCAATGCACCATCTTTATCGAAAGTTTGATTATTGAGTCCACTTGGCAATTTGGTATCATCCACAACTACTAAGTAAGTACTTGGTGTTGCTTCAAACAAATAGCCACCATTCATATCCGTAATCGTCGATGCAATCAAGTTGCTAAGCAGGTCATACAAATAAACGGGAACGCCTCCAATTCCTGGCTCACCAGCGTCTTGGTCTCCATCTCCATCTTCATCCAACCAAACATAATTTCCAATTTTGTAACTAATACTTTGGACTTCTAATGGATATTCTTCAACCTCACCTTCTGACAGGAATCCTGTAGGCAACATGTTATCTGTATGGCTTATTCTAAAACGACTTCCCAACAATTTATTTGCGACTGCATCAACAGGTACTGTTACATTCATAAATGAAGGCATTGACCCACCACTATCATCTATATCTAATATCTTCTCTCCAGTGTCTGAAAAATCTCCGTTCCCATTCCAATCAATCCAACCTTCTAGGTGGGCTGTACTTCCAGTTGTATTGGAAGCAAGAATTGAGATGGTTATGGTTTCGCCAGGTGCAGGGTTGGAGTTGGAAAGGAAAATCCCATCTTCATCATCAATTCCATCTAAATCATCTCCATCTGATTGTAAAGAAGGTCTTGCATCACTATCCGCATCTACTAATATTCCAATTGCTAATCCATCCACTATTTGATGATACGGTCCATCATGATGAAATTCTGTATTATAATTGTTAGAAGATGCAACCAGATTGGTATCAGGAAGATCGCCAAAATCAAATTGCAACAAATCACATTGACCTAAAACGATATCTATGTCACCGTAAAATCCTTTGTCTTGAACATCATTCACATCATTGTAAACATAATTATCTACATCATAAATAACGGAAGAATTTGGATTCCCACCTGACATTTCAAAATAATTTAAACCATATGCACATCCTCTTATAAAATTATCACAATCTGATCCCGTCAATGCATCACCTGTTGCAACTAAATAATTGTAATCTCCTATTGTTTGATTCGCATCTGTGTTTTGATATGCAAAAGCAACACCGCCTCTTGCCCCTGAACCGGCATTGATGAATCCCAATTCAAATTTTTGTTCCGTATTAAAAGGCGCCAAAGTATTGTCTCTCACCCAAGAAGCACTCGCTCCATCATATTGCAAAACCCTACTTTTATGCGGACTTGTTGATAAATTGTTGAATCCAGATTCTGCCAACAACATCGTCGTGCCTGTATTGTTGAATTGTATATCAAAAACTGGCATACTCCAATTGTAAGGAGTAACGTTTGTGGTTTCTAAAACCGGTAATGTAATCTCTAATTGATCGGTTCCAGGAATAAAATCACCAGTGGCTGTCAATCCAACCGAACGAATTGTGTTTGGATTTCCAGTATCAGAAATATCAGTCGACCAAATACTATAGTACAATCTGTTTTCATTATAATTTACTGTAACACCAGTAACCCGTTCTCCTCTTGGCGCAAGTCCTACTACTCCATCATCCGCTGCTAATGGATCAAATTCACTTAGAATAGTTCCAGCGCCTGAAATTCTATATATCTTTCCATCATCTAGATTGGAAGCAAAAATTTGAAAATGCAAACTATCATATTCTATTCCGCCTAATCCATAATTTCCAGGCAATTCTACTAACAATGTAGAAACGGCTGTATTGGCATCTATTGAATATACGCTTGGAGTAGATGGCTGGTGCAATGCATAAAGACTACTAGTACCAGCATAAATATCTGTTGTATATGAATTAATGGCCGTACTAAAGATTTTAAAGCCACCGAAATCTGCGGTTGTCCACATATTTTGCAAAGCCGTTGATTCTGGGATCGCATTCGAAACATCATAACCTAAGGAATCCAATTCATAAAATAATGCCAATGGTTCAATTTTTTTAATTCCCAAGGTGACGTCTGTAGAATCTGGTTTACACGCAATCACCCCATCTCCCAATTGCAATAAAGTATTTCTTGCATGAATTGCGTGCACCCTGTTGTCATGACAAGTTCCTTCTATATTTCTTACGGAAATTACAACTGTTGAATTACCTTGTAAATTTGAAAAAGTATTTGAAGATTGCCATGTCAAACCTGCATCTATGCTATACTCATATGGTGTTGAGCCACCCGAGGCTGTTATTATAACTTCACCATCATTGGCCGAACAACTTGTTGCATGAGAAATGGTTGGAGCAAAAGTTATGGAACAAAATTCTTGGCAAGAAACGGCTGCTTGATATGAATCTCCAGTAGTATATTGACAATCATTATTGGCGTTGGTAGTTGAAATAGAATGTACCCCTCCATCGGCCAGTACTTCAAAATTTACGGTATGTGGTGAAGTAGCAGTTGGTGGAATTGCAACATAAGTATCGGTGCCATCCAATCGAACTACTGCATCTGTTGGCAAGGTGCCAGTCCATTCGACATCGACATCCAATGAAGTAGTACAAGCACCCCATCCGTACAAACCTAAATATGCCTCACTGAAACCATCTACTGGACCTGCCTGAAATATCATTTTCACTTCAGAAATTGGAACATCTGGTCGCAATGCAATGAATGGAATCGATGCTTGTCCAGGAGTTGGATAACTAACCTGTCCAATTGTTGGATCCCAATCACTTCCACGATCAGGACTTAATTTTGTATAAGATGTTAAATCTCCATAAGATAAAACAGTCCAATTTGATAAGTCTGTAATTGGATTACCAAATGCATCTTTTGCTTCTACCATTAATGTATCATGTCGATCAATATCATAGATGAGTAAATCAAAATTTTGATGCGCATATTCGAAATCATAAACTACCTCTACAATTTCATCTGTTGGTGCACGAAGATTCAAATATGGAATCCCACTGCTATTATCATATTTTAGAAATTGCTCGTATTCTGGTTGTAGTTCATTAACATAATTTGGCAGAAAATCTAATCCCCAAACATCACTGCTAATTGAATTAAACATTACATTTACATCTGGTTGACCTGTCCAAGACATATTAAAAATGGTATCACTTGGATTGGCACCATTAGCAAAAGGAATTGAAGAAAAGTCCATATAACCTTCATCGGGACTGCAAACGCAAGTACTTGTATTCATTGAAGGAATCGTGAAGTTTACTGTTGAAGGACATGAAGGACAAAATGAAGGCGTTAAATTACTAATCGTATCATCGCTAAGATCATTGGTCCCAACCATATATGCGGCTGGCTGAATATTTACATCGACCGTTAAATCTGCAGTTGATCCAATTGGTACTAATAATTCAACATTGATGTCTCCCGTTGTATTTCCTAATAATAATTGATTTTGTGTACCATAAATACAAGATGGCGTTCCTGATAAAAATACCCAATTAAAATTGTTTGAATAGGAACCAGAAATAACGGTAGCTGGATTGACTCCATTCCAATCAAACCCTTCTATACAAATATTGATTCCCATTGAATCATTGGTGATCAGTGGTGCATCTGGCAATGTAGATAAACCCGCTATAAAATTTACCTGAACTGTACTACCGCACTCAAATCCTGCACCTCCAGACACAGGCGTATAATCAATGTTAGAAACAAATGGATTATATGGTTGGGCCACTAACGAAACTTGAATACTTATTAACCCAATCGATAATAAAATCGATTTAACTATTTCGGTTCTTCTCATTGTTTAATTTTGAATAAAATTATGAGCTGCAATGTTTGATTCTTTTAGTTTAATGCAAGGCTTTTTAATAGCGTTTGATATGTTCTATTACAATAAATGTTAATTCCAAATTTGAGCCATATTGCAATTATTGCTTTTGGTGTGTGACAGGTGAAATAGGGTCCTTAGTATGTGAACAAATATGAATATGACTGATAAGAAATCAAATTGTGACATATAAATGTTGGGGAAATTCGAAATAAGCAAAATTTTCCTTGGAATTACGGCTAAGCACCTAGCATAAAGACACAAAAAAACCTCACTCCAAATCAATGGAATGAGGCTTTTTAATTTTCAGTATTTTAAAATTAGTCGACTTTTACAAAAGGAATTGTTTCTATAGTCCCAATCTCATCAGTTGTGATTGAGAATAAGTAGTTTCCAATTGGTAAATTCGGTAATTCTATCTTGTATTCATTTCCACCAACGAATGCTTCCAATTGCGTTGTTAGAATTTCTTGTCCTAATTCATTGTAAACACTTACTGTTGCTGTTCTATTGAAAGCACTATTGAAAGTAACATTCAATATTTCATCAGCTTTGGTAATTGGATTCGGGAATAACTTTAATGCAACAGCTGTCACTTCGTTACATTCAACCATGACTTCTAGTATTCTGGAGAAATCAAATCCTCCATCAACATCAACTAATTTAAGTCGGTAGTAATTCGTTTTTCCTGCGTCTTCATCTGTAAAGCTATAGTTTTTGACACCATCACCTTGTGTTGATTGAACAGTACGTATTGTTTGGAAAATATTCCCATCTATACTTTTTTCAACTTCATAATGACTAAATCTAGTCTCAGATTCGGTTGTCCAATAAAGATCAACATCACAATTTGAAACTTCATAAGTAAATGCTGTTAAACTAACTGGAAGAATAATTGGTTCAAACCCAAAGTCATATGACGCAACTACCAATTCCATTGTTGGATCAGGATTTTGAGTTGTGTTCTGTTGTCCTTGAGTCGGTATCGCTGTTACTCCAGCTGGATCTTCACTATCTTCTAAGTCATCAGCATTTCCATTGACATCAATTAGTGTCACGTTATAACCACTCGGTGTCGCTGCAGATACTGTATAAGTAGGCATAACTCCACCGCCACCAGCATTGTAATCTTCGTCTAACAATAGATTATCGAAGCTGTAATGTCCATTTGCATCTGTAGTTTGAGTAGTCGTGACGATGGTTCCATCAGGGAAAGTAATTTCTAAAGTAATTACGACACCTGGAAGACCTGCTTCTCCTGGATCTTGTATTCCATCGCCATTATCATCACTCCAAACATAGTTTCCAATTGCAGCCCCGGCTGTATAATAACCAAAATCAGAGGTTGTATCGGTTTGACCACCAAACACGGAAACTGTATTCGTTCCATCCGGCTGTGAGTTGTTATCAGAACCAGGAAGTGCTCCATCTGATTTCCAGTAATCGGATAAGACACCCGCATCATCTGTAATGTCAACTGTGTAAGTTCCATCTGGTAGTCCAGGGAAAGAATAATTACCCATTGCATCTGTAACGGTTGTACCAACAACATTTCCTTGATCGTCGTAGAGAACTACTGTGACACCAGCAAAATTTTGTGGAGCTGATTCATCAAGCGTTCCATTTGCATCCGTATCTTGCCAGATGGTACCACCTATTGTATTTGGTGTAATTGCTTTGTATCCGAAGTCCTGATCTAAATCAATTCCACCTTGTGCGATGGTAACTGTTGACTCATTATCGGCGCCTCCATCAGGATCTACACTTGGTGTCAAACCTGCTGGAATAGAAGCACTACCTGGAAGCGTTGTTGGATCAACTTTCACGGTATAAGTGTCCGCATCTAAACCTCCGAATAAGTACATACCATTCACGTCGGTAAATGTGGTCGCAACTAAATCTCCATTGCTATCAAACAACTCTACTTTTACTCCTTCAATTCCAGATTCTCCAGCGGTATAAGCATCATCACCATCTGCATCCAAGAAGACAAAATCTCCTATCATTCCAAGTGTTGAATCATGCCCATCAGGTGTGTATCCAAAGTCTTGATCTAAATCATCTGCACCGGCTAATGTTACTGCTGAAGTTTCATCCATTCCTCCATCAGGATCACCTGTATTGGTCATTCCATCTGTAAGATTATCTGTATCAGTAACCGCAACAATATAATTACCATCTGGTAATCCAGGGAAAAGATAGTTGCCATTTTCGTCGGTAGTTGTTGTTGCGATTGATAATTCTCCTGGATCCCAAACACCATTTCCATTGGCATCATCAATCAACGCAACGGTTACACCTTCAATCGGTAAATCAGTTGCTGGGTTGTACATACCATCTGCGTCTGCATCCATGTAAATTTGATCTCCAATTGCGTTTCCAGTTGGATTGTTATAACCAAAGTCTAAATCTAAATAGATATCACCTGGTCCTAAAACAATTGGTTCACTTGTATTGTCTGCATCTCCATCAGGATCGCCTGTAGGAGTTGTCACAAATCCTGCCGGCAATGTTGAATCATCTACCTCAACACTATATACACCTGCTGGTAAATCATCAAAAATGTAATGTCCGCTTGCATCAGTTGTGGTAGTTGCGATAATCGCACCTGTATCATCCAATAGATTGACGGTTACGCCTCCGATTCCTGCTTCTCCCGGATCTTGCATGCCATCTCCATCTGCATCATTCCAAATGAAGTCACCAATTGCACCTAACGCTCCTGCTGGATTGTTGGTATCTGTTGGTGGTGCATAGTTGTATCCAAAATCAATATCTTCAATATTCTCATCAACTACGGTCACTGCAGCCGTATTGTCTAATATTCCATCTAAGTCATAAGTTTGATTGTCTAATCCTGCTGGCAAAGAAGTTGGATCAACTGAAACTGTGTAATTGCCTGGAGGAACATCTTCAAACAAATAACCTCCATTTGCATCCGTAATTGTTGTTGCAATCAATGTACCCATATCATCATAAAGGTTAACAATTGCACCACCAATACCCGCTTCACCTGCATCTTGGTCTCCATCTCCGTCTTCATCAAGCCAGACATAATTTCCAATTGAATAGCCAATGACTGGTGCGAAACCGAAGTCATAAGAAGCTTCTGGTGATTCCATTGTTGGATCTGCATTTGTAGTCGTGTCGTTAGAACCTTGTGTAGGGTTTGCCATTGTACCTGCAGGATCTTCACTATCAGCAAGATCATCTGCATTACCATTGGCATCAATAACCGTTGCCATGTAACCAGTAGGTGTTGCAACACTCAACTCGAATGTTGGCATCATTCCACCACCGCCCATGTTGTAGTCCTCATCTAACAATAAGTTATCGAAACTATAGAATCCATCTGCATCTGTTGTTGTCATCAAAGTAACAACGGTCCCATCAGGATAGGTAATATCCAAAGTAACGACTGCACCTTCCAATGGATCTTCCGTCGCATCTTGGATCCCGTCATTATTATCGTCAATCCAAACATAATTTCCGAGAGATGCTGGCTGGTTGTAGTAACCAAAATCTGAAGTGGTATCAGTACTTCCTCCTGAAACAGATACCGTATTTGTATCTACTTGAGAATTATTGTCAGCACCAGGATTCGTTCCTTCTGATTTCCAGTAATCCGCTAAGACTCCTGCATCATCTGTTACATCAACGGTATAAGTTCCGTCAGGTAAACCTTCAAATAAGTATTCACCGTTTGCATCTGTTACTGTTGTAGCCACTACATTTCCTTGATCATCATATAACACAACAGTTACACCTTCGAACAAGATTGCAGTATCATCCAATGTTCCATTTGCATCCACATCTTCCCAGATCGTTCCGCCTATTGTATTTGGTATCGGTGCTTCATAACCAAAGTCTTGGTCTAGGTTAATTTCTCCTTGTGCCAACATCACTGTAGAAGTATTATCGCTCGTCCCATCAGGATCGACACTTTGAGTTAATCCAGTACCTCCATTTGGAAGTGTTGTTGGATCTACTTCAACTGTATAAGTATCCGCATCTAAGCCTCCAAATAAGTATTGTCCATTTTCGTCTGTTGTCGTTGTCGCAATTAAATTACCCATTCCATCGTACAAGTTTACAACAACACCTTCCAATCCAGCATCACCTGCATCTTGCATTCCATCACCATTGACATCTAAGAAAATGAAATCTCCAATCATTCCATCACCTGCCATGTGTCCATCAGGCGTGTATCCAAAATCTTGATCCATATCATCAGCACCTGCCAAAGTAACGGCTGAAGTTTCATCCATACCTCCATCAGGATCGGCTGTATTTTCCAATCCATTTAATACGTTATCCGTATCTGTTACTGCAACAATGTAATTACCATCAGGCACTCCATCGAATAAGTAATTTCCATTTTCGTCTGTTGTTGTTGTTGCGATTGGTAATTCTCCTGGATCCCAAACGCCATTGCCATTGGCATCATCAATTAATGCAACAGTTACCCCTTCAATAGGTAATTCACCAGCATCTTCAATGCCATCTGCGTTTGCATCTAAATAAATTTGATCTCCTATTGCATGACCTGTCGGATTGTTATATCCAAAATCTAAGTCCAGATAAACATCACCTGGGCCTAATACAATCGGCTCACTAGTATTGTCTCCGTCATCATCTGGATCTCCAGTTGGTGCGGTTACAAATCCTGCTGGTAGCGTTGAGTCATCTACTTCAACACTATAAGCACCTGCTGGAAGATCATCGAAAATATAATTTCCTGCTGCATCTGTTGTTGTTGTTGCAATCACGTTTCCATCTGCATCTAACAAATTAACTACGACACCACCGATTCCTGCTTCTCCAGGATCTTGGACGCCATCTCCATTTGCATCATTCCAAATTCTATCCCCAATTGCGCCAAGTGCTCCTGTTGCAGGATTATTGGTATCTGTTGGAGGTGCATAATTGTAACCGAAATCAATATCTAAATTATCTTCATCGACAATTGTTACTGGTGTAGAACCGTCTAAATTTCCATCTAAGTCAAACGTCTCGTTATCTAGTCCGGCTGGTAATGTGGAAGTATTTACTTCTACCACATAATCACCTGGAGGAACATTTTCAAACAAATAACCTCCGTTGAAATCTGTGATCGTTGAATCAATCACGGTACCCATATCATCATATAGATAAACGGTTACGCCTGCGATTCCAGATTCACCAGCATCTTGATCTCCATCACCATCTTCATCCACCCAGATGTAATTTCCAATGTTATATTTGCAACTGATTGCAACTGCTTGTATTTCTCCAATCACTTGTGGACAAGGAGATACACCATCATATGCTTTGTAAATGTAAATTCCTTCATACAAAGTGGTATAAGTATTCACCATTGTGATTGCCACTTGAATTTCTGTGGTTCCAATTACTTCAAACCAAATATATTCTGCATATCCGTCAACAGCAGTCAAAGGACCACCGTCTTCTTCACAAATTTCTGCATAAGTAACTGGTTCAGGAGTTGGATTGTCTTGATGATCAATCATGATCGTATCTGATTTAACACAACCGCCTGGCAATGTTACATCAACCATATAGGTAATGTCTGCTGTCAAATTGCAAACTTCTGGATCTGCAATTGTTGGGTCTGATAATCCTGTAGTTGGCGTCCATACATAAGTTGCACCATTTAAATCTCCATTTCCTTCCAACTCCACTTCAAGGTCCAAGCATTCATCTCCACAGATTACTAAATCTTCACCAAGTGTCACACGATCATCTCCTGTATTCCAAATTTCTAACACTTCAGTTACTGAACAATCTCCTGTTCCAGTTGTGAAATTTACTGGCCATGGGATGTCTTCTCCAACACCATCAGGAACACAAACTGTAACTGTATTCCCAACTTGTGTAATTGGGCTTGTGCCTTCAAAAGGAATTGGTTCTCCTTGGAAACTCCATTCTCCAACGCCCCAATTGAAAGTTCCTACACTAGACATTCTCCAATATTGAGCTGCAATTGGTGTAGGTAAAACATTTACATCTAACAATACGTTATCTGACCCACCTTTAAATGTCATTCCAGAATCTGTCCATGTATTGCCATCATTTGAATATTCAAGTACGTAAGGTGTGCCTTTGTAAACTGCTAATCCTTGAGCGAATGACCATCCAGAAACATGTCCTCCACCAATTGTAATTTGTGTTACATTATGTGGTTGACCGAAATCAGCTACAATCCATCCGCTTTCATTCCATGATTGTTCTGGCAACAAAAAGTTAGTTTCTGTGTCTAATAAACTTCCATCATTCATGGCGGCAAAATCGATACTTGACAAACCGTTTGGTGTTGGAAGCGCATAAGTATTGGCTCTACTATGATCAATGGAAAATGCATAGACTGCATCAGTTGCTGATGGAATGGAATCACCGGTGACACTTACAAAATCACAGACTTCAATATCCAAACATTGTCCTGGACACATTGAAATTGGTTCAGTGAATTCGCTTAATGATTTCAACTTTATGTTGTCGAAATATTTTTCTTGTGTATCACAAGCACAAGCAGAACTGTAAGAAACTTGCAACATAACAGGACAAGAATCTTCGTTCGCTACCTCAATATTGCCTGACACTAATACAGTTGCTCCGTCCACAACACTAAAAGTTCCTGCATCACTTCCCAACAATTGATCAATTGCTGGATTGATTACTTGATCACCATTTATATCTTTGTAAACATCAACAGTATATCCTTGATTGACAGCATCAGGACCATTGTGATTAACTTCATATTCATAATATAAACTAACATCATCGCCTGTTGCACATTCTGTATAAACAGTCCAATTTTCAGCAATAAATGGCGGTTGTATTTTTAAAGTTACCTCCGGATTTATACTGTTTTGCACAAATACATCACATGTTGTTGGCGGACCTGGGACACAAGAAACTGCTTCGACTTTACTTTTAATATCAACACCTATCAAAACATCACCACATTCCATTGTAAGATCTATAGCTGCCTCAAAAGTTAACTTCATTGATTTTGAAACTCCAATTGTAGGGGTATCAAAACACACTTCTAATTTATCTCCAATTGGTGTTTCCGTCACATTTGCGATGGTATATCCAGCTGGCTGTGTAACGTTTACTGAATTAGACACAAAAGTTAATCCAGCAGGAATGGTGATACAAGTTGTCACATCATCGGTTGTTGGATAAGCACTTGTGTTGATTGCTGTAATTCCAAAAGTATTGTTGGTAGCGCCACAATTTAATTCCGCTGGATCAGCTAATACAATTAGTTGAGCAAAATTTACTGGATCTGCCCCATCAATTACGATTGGAGGAGAATTGGTAATTCCAGTAGTAAGTAAACCTTCTTCACAAGGGTTTGAAGCGGTTGTTTCTGTTTTCGCAACAGAACCTGACAGAAATTCATCACAGTTCGTTTTGACTTTAAATCTGAAAGCAACTTTATTACCATCCGCAGTTGCATTGGCAACGCTTATTCCTTCTAATCCTGTTGTATGAATTGGTGTTCCTGCTGGCACGCTCCAAATATCGTCATCAGAATAGCTGTAAGTATTTCCACTCACTACATCTGGATCAGGAACTGAAATCCAGGTTCCAATCGTCGTTGGTCCACCTGGATAAGCCACTTCCCAAGAGTTTGGAACAACGGTCATTCCTGGCGGCAAATCAAATGAGCTAAGTATATCTAACAATACTGTTTCTTTTACGTTTTTCACCAAAACGCTCATGGTGATTTCTTCACAAAGTGATGGGTCTACTGGGTGATCAAACCATTCTGTTTGGATACCTACTTCACCAGTGATATAGGTGTAGCAAATTTCGTTCATACCACATCCGCCAGCAGCACTTAGGGCTTCCATAACTTCTGCAGGTGCACAACCACTTACTCCCGCAACACAAATTGTTGCTGGTGGTTCTTCAGGTGTTGGACAAAATAACATGGTAGTTCCGACGTATATTGTCATACATTCGCTTGCAGCCAAAGCAGTAATACCTAAGTCAATGCTATAAATTTTATTAATTCCGTCATCTGCAATTTCCGTTGAAGTCAATACGGTCGTACCTCCTGCATCAGAATAAACATTTACAAGACTTACACTACTAGGAACTGTTACCGTACCACCCAATCCATTCGCAGGATCTCCTGTATTAGGGTTGCAAATATCGATTGCTTGGATTTCTTCACTAACAGCTGCAGTTGTTGAAGCAATTAACATACCTGCTCCAGTACCTAACGCTGCAGTTACATTTTGCAATGGTGTTCTATTATCGACGATACCGACATTTGGACCAGCAACATTGTGTACTAAAAACATACTATCTGCAATATCCTGAGCCCATACTTGACCTGAAGTATATCCTAAGTCTGTACATATTTGTCCTGCATTATTTGCACAAGTAAGACAGTTGTAATCAAATGATCTGGATGAAATATCTGCGTAATCAAAAAATATTTGATAGTCGGTTGCACTAATTGGTTCTGGACAGATTAAGCAGAAGTCGTATTTCAATTTCATCGAATCTTGCATAACATTTCCAAGCCCTAATGCTTTTGCTCCTGCATTGGCTGGATTCCAAGAAAGGTCCGCTGAATTACCAGTTTCTACTGCGCACAAATCACTTGCATATCCAGCTACTGGCACACAAAATAAATTTGCTGATGAATCAGGTGCTATTGTAGTAGAACTTGGAACTCCATTGTTATAATTTAAGACTTCTGAATTCCCACAATAAACCATAGGTGTATATAATGGATCTCTTACTCCAGTGACATCGTATACTGGTCTAAATTCATCATTAAACCAATCTAAAGGTACATTTGAGTTCATATAAAAGGTATGCTCAATAGCTCCACCACAGTTATTCAATGTTACATCAGAATGCGTACTAATATCACCTGGCCATGTTCCTGAAAATATTGGATTCACTGCACAATCATTTCCATATCTAGTAATACAACTAGCTGGTCCATTTTCATCAAGGAAATCAATATATCCGGTTATTCCAATCGTGTGAGATTGTGATGGTGGAACTTGTGCTATACCAGCAACATCACGAGCAACCCTGTTTGGGTTTTTCATTAATTCAATTTGATATTTAAAATTAATGGTATCTCCTGCTTCGTAATTTACGTATGCCAAAAATTCATCTAGACAATCACCACCATCAGGCGCCCAAGTACCACAATCGGTTACTTTTTTGTAATTGTAAATGGTGGTTCTTAACATTGTAGCATCATAAGCATCATTACTACTATTACTACAAGAATGCTTGGTTCCATCCCAAGGTACCTCTCCATACGAGTGATTAAATCCATAACCACCGTCATTACAACCATTCAAAATATCGAGGTCGACGATTTGTCTATTTGCATAGCTTGTTCCAACTTTATTTACAGCAAATTCAAGTATGCTCGAATGCTCTGCATTTGGGTACAATTCCATTGCTGGAATAGAAGATAGAAAACCTGTAGATCCAGAAAACCATAAATCAAATGCAATTCTTGAAAGGTTCAGGTTATTAACTGCAAAGTCATCTGTAATAATAAAGTAGTAATCTAACATCATCGTATCGCCTGGCAAGTATCTATTTTGATCTGCAATTGTTACATCATTTCTTGTCAATTGAGTTGCACATGATGCATCTGTAAAACCGTAATTTTTACGATACATATCTCGTACATCTCCTTTTAATACACAATCACAATTTGGCTTTTCAGCATCCCCGTGAAATGAAGCGGTACGACAAGCTCTTACAATCTCGCACCCACCTGGACCACATCCTGCATCGTTACAAGTTTCAATAACTTGTTGTGCTCCAAACCAAAATGCTGGAGGAGGACACCATAGCGAATCCATTTCCATTACATATTTATAACACACACTAGCCGCATCTGAACCTAAGTCTAAGGTAAACTGTCGCTTCTCATCACTGATTGCTAACCAACTAGTATCGGTCGCCATATTTGCAATCTGTGTGTAAGTTGCGCCACCATCTTCAGACAATTCCGCCGATAGAATATCTATGTCGTAAATGTATCCTGGTGCACCATCGAAGGTAATTTGCAATGCTATATCACCCGCTGCACAACCATTAAAGTTTTCTGAAGTAAAATCATAACAAAACTCTACTTCTTGAGTACTTGCACCAGATGTTCCAAATTGTTGAAAATCATAACCAGCAGTATTTGGGTTTCCGACTGGAATAGCATACTCATTAGGATTGCTAATCGCGGTTGGTCCATAGATAATATTCATATCTGCAAGACCTGTTGGATATGAGCTAAATGCTGCTCCACAATTCGTTTTCGCATTGACATAAAATTGTGAAAATGAGCAATTATTGATTGGACAAGATTCTGGATCTGGCTCATCAACTCCACATACTGTTCCCAGAAAAACTGACAAAGATATTGTTGTACCAGGAGCTATATCATCAAACACCCCATCACCATCTAAATCTTCAAGCCCACCAGGACCGTCAATGTCATTCCCCGCTGCTAATGCTGTAAAGTCAATATTTAAGTCATCATTTATCCATCCAAATGTATTGACAGGCATTGTAGTTCCACCAATCATCAATTGCGTTAATTCTAAGTTTGCTTTTTCACAAGTCTCAAATCCAACTATTAGGTCTGTATAATTATTCGATTCTCCAGATACATTTGGATTTGTAATTGTAAGTGCAATTTCTCCATCAGCTCCACAAAGTGTTGGAACTGAAATCATTGCTGTAGTTGCAGTCGGCATCAATGAACCTGTTGGGACAATATTCAAAGTTGTCTTTTTCAAAGAATTAGCGCATTCTTCCTCATTACAACCGTAGGACGCTCGATAATCAAATGTAAAACTTGTTTCAGATGGACAAAGCGCCACTGAATAACAAATTTCAAGGTCTAAAATTTCGTTTGTATTAAATTGCTCATCATCTGGTCCTGGAATACTGTTCCCAACAAACATACTTCCAACAATATATGCACTAGTCGTCATTGTAGCAGCATCATAAGTATGCGCAACGGTATGCGTACTATTTGCTGTAATTGATGAAATACTAAGAGAACCACTTAGATCCAATCCAATAATTTCGAATAAAAATTCATCTAATGAGGAGGAAAGTCCGTCTTGCGAAATATTGATTGTTTGACAGAAGTCAGTATTTAAGTCTGTAACATCTACTTCTGCAGGGGTAAATCCAGACAATACATTCAATACAGGAGTTTTTATTCCCGAATTGTATTCTGCATCTCCCACAACAATATCTTCACATTGATGTAATACATTCATTGGATCAATAAAATTGTAGTTGAATTCATATTCTACTGTAAGAATTTCACTTAAATCAACATTACAATTTGCTTTTACACCAATATTAACAACAATTAAACTATCAGCCTGAAAATCATCCACAATGAATTGGGGATTGCAAGGATCTGGATTTGTATTGGTTACCGAAGTTCCACCAAAAGTTGTGAACTCATAACCTCCATATTCTACTCCTGTTGGAAGATTTAATTGAAGTTCATACCCGACTATCCGTCCTAGATCACCAGAATAAATAATAAAGGAAAGCGTATCCGCATCTCCACAAACGTTTAGTTGATCCAATTGTGGATATCCTGGGACCTCCTTTAATGGGATAATTTCAACATCAGGGCATTGCGCTGATGCTAAAAAAGGAGCGATTACCAATATTAAAATCTGAAAGAAGAATTTAAAAAGGGATGTCCTTTTTTTAAGATGATAGTAAATCATTTTTAATCGATTTTGATAAATTAATGAGGTCATAAGTCCGCATGGCTCAACATTGACATTTCACAATTGAGATTACGGTAGTACAAATCGTACTACAAAAAACTTCCCGAGTTCACTTCGGAAAAAAATATTTTAATTAGAGTAATCTTTGGGGGTTAGATTAGAATTAGCCTTTTAAAACATTACATATGTACTGACTTTACGATATGTATACATAGAGGTTGCAATTAAGTCTATATAAATTAGCTTTTTCTTAATAGATGTGACATGACAAAATAAAATTTACTAAATATCAATGATTTGAATTGATTTGTAATTCAGATACTTAAAATTATATATATAAAAAGAGGCTGCCCCTTGCGGAACAACCTCTTCTTATCAGCTAAAAAACGAATTATCAATCCGTCAACTTAACAAATTGCTTACTTGTTACTTTTCCATTTTCAGAAAGGATACTTATAATATATGAACCTGCTGTCAAATTGGAAACATCAATTCCTACTACATTCTCACCTTCCATCATACTTGCTGGAAATTTCAACTGTTCTTTTCCTAAGTTGTCGGATATAATGATCCAACCAAGTGATTCTGCTTTGCTTATGAAATTCATATTTAAAGTTGTAGATGCGGTTCCTATTGGATTTGGAAACAATTGAATTCCGGTAACATCATTTTCACAATCAGTCGCTATCGAAACTACATTGGAATAACTGTATGTTCCATCTAAATTCAACATCTTTAATCGATAAAATACTTTTCCTGTTACATAAACATCTTCATATTCATAAGATTTCACGCCTTCCGTTTGCTTTGCTTCCACTTTCGAAACGTATTCGAAAGTCAATCCTTCATCTCTTGCTCTTTCTACTACATAGTGACTGAAATCGGTTTCTACTTCTGATTGCCAGGATAATTCTGCATTACATTTATTTGCCAAAGCTGTAAATCTAATCAAGGTAACCGGTAATGGAATCGGTGAAAATCCGAAATCATAATAAGCAATCACTGCCTCATTCGTTGGAGTTGTATTACTTGAAGTATCATCTAATCCTTGTGTCGGTATTCCACTAGCACCTGCTGGATCTTCACTGTCCGCTCCATCGTTGCTATTACTGTTAGCATCAACTATAGTTGTTTGATATCCTGTTGGGGTTGCAGCACTCAATGTGTAACTTGGCATCGTACCACCTCCACCAGTATTGTAATCTTCATCTAACAATAGATTATCGAAACTGTAAAAGCCATTGGCATCTGTTGTTTCCGTTAATGTCAAGGACGTACCATCTGGGTAGTCAATTACCAAGGTAACTACTACTCCTGGGATTCCTGATTCCCCTGGATCTTGAATTCCATCTTCGTTTGCATCATCCCAAACAAAATTTCCTAAAGAAGCTCCATCGATGTAGTATCCAAAATCTCCGGTTTCATCTGTACTTCCTCCTGATACTGATACGGTGTAGTTATTTACTTGTGAATTATCGTTCGCTCCATCATTTACTCCATCACTCAACCAATGTCCATTCAAGATGTTGTTGTCATCTGTAACTTCTATTGTATAAGTTCCATCTGGTAATCCAGTGAACGAATAATCTCCATTGGAATCTGTTGTTGTGGTCGCTATTACATTTCCATTGGCATCTTTTAATACGATTGTTACTTCTTCAAAATATACCGTTGATGGTTCATTTAAATCTCCAACTGCATCTCTATCTTCCCATAACGTTCCACTGATCGTATTTGGAATCGCTGCTTCGTAACCAAAGTCTTGATCTAAATCTTGACCTCCTACTCCGATTGTTGTTTGTGAAGTATCATCATTTCCACCGTCCGGGTCTACATTGTTGGTTAATCCTACTGGAATTGAGGCTGATCCAACTTCTACTGTATATGTATCCGCTGGTAATCCACCAAACAAATAATTCCCATTAATGTCTGTTGTCGTCGATCCTATGAATACGCCTTCATTATTGTACAATATTACGCCGATGCCCTCCAATCCTGAATCACCTGCACTATATGTTCCGTTTCTATCTGCATCTAAGAAAATCAGGTCGCCTATAAGTCCGTCTGTTGCTGTATGCCCTTCTGGTGCGTAACCGAAATCTTGGGTCAAATCATCTGCCCCTGCAATCGTTACCCCTGAATAGTCATCTAAACCACCATCTGGGTCTGCTGTATTTGCCATATCTGACAATACGTTGTTAGAATTTGTAACTACTACTACATAGTCGCCATTTCCTAATCCTGTAAACATATAATTTCCATTCGAATCTGTGATATCTGTTGCTATCGGTAATTCTCCAACATCCCACATTCCGTTGCCATTGGTATCCGCAACTAATGCTACAGTTACATTTGGAATCGGTAATTCACCAGCATCTTCTGCACCACTTACATTCGCATCCAAGTAAATTCGATCTCCCAAATTATAAGCACTTGGATCATTGTATCCAAAATCCATATTCATATGCACATCTCCTGGCGCTAATGGAATCAGCTCTGAAATGTTTGTCATATCTCCATCTGGATCTCCTGTTGGGGTTGTATTAAAACGTGCTGGTAATGTTGAATCATCTATTTCGATTGCATATACACCAGATGCTAAATTATCAAAAATATAGTATCCTGAATCATCCGTAGTCGTTGTACCAATCACGGTTCCAGCATCATCTAACAAGTTGACTGTAACACCTCCTACACCTACTTCTTGCGGGTCTTGTACGCCATCTCCATTTGCATCACTCCATACTCTATCTCCTAAGGCTCCTAATGAACTTGTTGGATTGTTAGTATCACTTGGAGGTGCGTAGTTGTACCCAAAATCTTGACTCAAATCATCTTGGGTACTTAATGTTACTGATGATTCATTATCTAAAACTCCATCTTTATCAAACGTTTGATTTTGAAGACCTGCTGGTAATTTCGTATCATCTACTACTACCGTATAAGTCCCTGTTGGTAAATCTTCAAACAAATATCCTCCGTTAAAATCTGTTATCGTTGTTGCGATTACCGTCCCTGTATTATCTTCCAATGATACTGGTACACCGCCGATTCCAATTTCACCCGCATCTTGATCTCCATCTCCATCTTCATCTAACCATACATAATTTCCAATATTATAAGTTGCTTGTAATCCAAATCCGAAATCGTAGGATGCAATTGGGGTTTCTAAATTTGGATCTCCATTCGCTACTACATTTTCTTGTCCTTGTGTAGGAATCGCAGCCGTTCCTGCTGGATCTTCACTATCTTCTAAATCATTGCCATTACTATTAACATCAACGATTGTGGCAATGTAATTTGATGGTGCAGTCGCACTAATTTCATAAGCTGGCATTGCACCACCTCCACCAGTATTGTAATCTTCATCTAACAATAAGTTGTCGAAACTATAATAACCGTTTGCATCTGTTACATCTGTTGTCGTTATCACTGTTCCATCTGGATAAGTGATTTCTAATGTCACCACAACTCCTTGCAACGCTGGTTCTACTGCATCTTGAATACCATCCAAATTCGTGTCTTCCCAAACATAGTTTCCTAAGGAAGCTCCAGCGGTATAATATCCGAAATCTGATGTAACATCGGTCTTTCCACCTGATACCCAGACTGAATTGGTTTCGTTTTGACTATTATTATTGATACCTGGATTTGGTCCATTTGATTTCCAATAATCTGAAAGCACTTCATTATCATCAGTGACATCTACAATGTAAGTCCCATCTGGCAAACCAATAAAAGTAAAATCTCCATTGGCGTCCGTGGTAGTTGTAGCGATGATATTTCCTTGATTATCAGACAACACTACTGTTACATTTTCAAATAAATTTGGAGTTGTCTCATCTAAAGTACCATTGGCATCGACATCTTCCCAGATTGTTCCTGTGATCGTATTTGGTGTCAATGCTTTGTATCCAAAGTCTTGCAGTAAATCCTGACCTCCTGTCGCAATCGTTGTTGTTGACTCATTGTCATTACCACCATCCGGATCTACGCTTGCATTCAATCCTACTGGTATCGAACCAGATCCTGGCAATGATGTTTCATCTACTTTTACAGTATAAGTTCCTGCTGGCAAACCGCCAAAAAGATACATACCGTTTGGATCTGTATATTTAGTTGCAATTAAAGTGTTAGTATTGTCGAATAATTCTACTTTAACATCTTCGATTCCTTGTTCTCCTGCTGTATAAGCATTGTTACCATCTGCATCTAAGAATACAAAATTACCAATTATTCCATCTGTTGCGGTGTGGCCTTCTGGTACATAACCGAAATCTTGTGTAAGATCATCCGCCCCAGCTAAAGTTACTCCTGAATAAGCATTATTTCCTCCATCCGGATCTGCACTGTTAGTCATTCCACTAAGAATATTGTCAGTGTCTGTAACCAGTACTACATAATCATCATCTGGCAATCCAGCGAATAAATAATTTCCAGTAGCATCAGTTGTTGTAGTCGCAATTGGTAATTCTCCTGCATCCCATATTCCGTTTCCATTGGCATCATCAATCAAAGCAACGGTAACTCCAGATATTGGTAATTCACCAGCATTGAAGTTTCCATTTCCATTAACATCAACGAAAACAATATCACCAATGTCATTTCCTGTAGGATTATTGTATCCAAAATCCATATCTAGATATACATCACCTGGCGCTAAGATTATTTCCTCTGAAGTATTGTCTCCATCTGAATCAGGATCACCTGTTGGATTTGGTGTAAACCCTGTTGGCAAAGTAGTATCATCTATCTCAACACTATATACACCAGCTGCTAAATTATCAAAAACATAATTTCCAGCTGCATCAGTTGTTGTCGTTCCAATTACCGCACCTGTATCATCCAACAAATTGACTGTAACACTTCCAATACCAGATTCACCTGGATCTTGGATTCCATCTCCATTTGCATCATTCCATATTCTATCTCCAATGGCTCCTGTAGCACCTGCTGGGTTATTGGTATCTGCTGGTGGCGCGTAGTTGTAACCAAAGTCTACCGCTAAGTCATCATCTGTTAATGTAACTACCGTAGTATGATCTAAAACGCCATCCACATCATAAGTCTGATTTTGCAATCCTGCAGGTAATTGAGTGTCATCTACTTCAACAGTATAGGTGCCTTGAGGTAGGTTGTCAAAAATATAACCCCCATTAAAATCAGTATAGGTAGTTGCAATAAGTACACTGTTCTCATCATATAAATTTACAGGTACTCCAGGAATTCCAACTTCTCCAGCATCTTGATCGCCATCACCATCTTCATCAACCCAAATATAATTTCCAATACTTAGTGGAACAAAAGGAATAATTCCCATATCAAATTGGTGTGCTGTAAATGCTTGTGAGCTTGTTGTTACATCAATAAAAGGTAAACCATCAGGTCTTGCCCCCAAGCTTCCCGAAGTTAAATTAGTTTCATCAACATCTGAATCAATATTGTTATTCGCATTCCCATTAACATCGAAGGTTGTGGTACTGACAAAAGTGTCTCCCCCAATTACAAAATCGCCATTAGCATATTGGCTATCACCGAATACGATAAAATATTGCTCGTTGTATCCGATTAGATTGAAGTTGTTATTTGGCGTTGCAATTCCAGCTCCATCAACTGTAATTCCTGTTACATCTACATTGTATTGATTGAAAAAATAATTTCCATTTACGGTTGTATCTTGTCCAATCAAAGTCCCGGCTGCATCATATAATTGTATGATTAAATTATCAACTCCCATTTCATGAGCGTCTTGCATTCCGTTTCCATTTAAGTCAATCCAAACATAGTTTCCGATTTCTAAAGGAGCAGGATTGCAAATTAATTCTGGTTCTCCTAAACCAACTGTTTTACCAAATGTTGGCGCAGGACCATTATCTGAGTTATAAACCTGATAGCGATTAACATCTCCACCAGTAGTATTATCTAAAGTCATAAGTCCTGCTGAATGGAATGCCACTGGATCGAAAACGGTACCCAGCACTTCATCTGAATTTGGCAATAGAGCTAATCCCCCTAAACTAATTTCATTAAAATCTACTGAAGTGCCAGAAACTGGTCCATGCTCTCCCCAATAATATTCTGGAGCACCTGGAATAGCAACTGGGTTAGGAGATGTTGTACAACCCGCATCTGAATCCAGAATATAGGTACCTCCAACGTAACACATTCTCATGATATCTCCATAACTAGTAAAATCCGAAATATCTGTGTTAGTACAAACTGGAACGTTGTAATTTTGATGTCCTGCTTGAAGCCCCTTTCTATCCATCACACCTACAATCATCGAGTCATCATCATCAAACTCTATATTTGTCAGTATAGGCGACTGAGTCGGATAAGCAGGGTTACCAGCCCAAATAAATCGCCATGCTCTCCAAGTCGAAGTTCCAGTAGGTCCATATCCACCTTGTGGATTTGCAATTATATCAACCTCTGTTACCAAAGTGAAACCTCCCCCTAAATTGTTTGGGTCTATTGACAAAACAAAACCCATTAAGGAACCACCTGATTGATCTAAATAACTATCGCAAACGGACCCTACATAGACCAAACCTTTATGATATTTTACTGCCCAAGGTCGGATTTGCCCATCACAAGTGTAACCAGCAGGTAGCGGAACAGCTATTCCTCCAACTACATCACTCGCAACAGGAGTTGTTGTAGGATCGATATTTTCTATTCCATAAAGTGAAGCATCATTTAAATTAATCAACCAAAGTGTATTGTTATGTGGATCATAATCAATATCTCCAATCCCAACTGTTCCTACAGCATCATATGCATCTATATCATGCGATGGGTCTGTCGGATTCAATGCTAGTGCATTACAAGGGTCGTTCGGATCTCTGGTATCTGCACCAGTAGAAATTCCGATTGTATTCACATCAATGTAGTTATATGGATGTGTACCTGGTAACCCTGTAGTTGGGTCGCTAAAATCGAATTTATAAATACCTCCCGTACCAAGTGGTCCAAAACCAGCAAAACGACGCATCACTGCAGATGCAAACATAGTACTAGAAGATGGTTGATAAGCGGAACCCCAAACTGTCCCAATATCTTCAACAATTGCTTGCTTGAGTGGTGGTGGAGTATGTGTGGTCGAATTAGGGCTGGTTGCATCATACGGCATTGAAACAAAAGCTTCCAAAGCACCATTTGCAGGAACTGTTGGGTCTCCATTTCCATAACAAGCAACACCCAAATACGGATTGTCTTGACAAAAGTTGTCAGAATTACCAATACTAAAATCTGCGCAATCAGGTGCAGTTATGAATTGGACATCAGTTCCATTATCTGAGCCATTTTGTGTTGGTTGCAACCAATTAAGGGTTGATGGAATATGGAATTCAATTCTAAATGCGTCTCCATCTGTCAATCCACATAATTGCCAATCCCCATTCACATCAGTTGTAATGTTATTAACCAGTGTATTGCTGTCATCATAAATATGAACTTCAATACCTTGAACACCAGGTTCAATTGGATCTTCTATTCCATCAAAGTTGTAATCTTCAAATGCATTTCCAGATAAGCATCCTGTTGTAGGAACGCAAGGACTTGCAAACGTAAAACTTAAACTTGATAATAGTAAAGTTGAAACAAGGAGTAGTTGATAAGAAGAGATTCCAAATAGGAACTTTCTTGTTAATATTAAATTAGTCATATCACCTTATAAATTTTCTAGTTCGAAAATGTGTTGTTGAATTCGATAGTGCAACCGAAGGATTCGGTTTTATTTGTTGAGGTTATGTATTAATATACAATAAGTGTTCTTAAACACATTTTTAGGTTGTTTTTGCCTTTTCTAACTGTGACATTATAAGATGTGATAAAATGAACAGTAGACTTCAATAGAAAAAGATTTCTCAACTATTACTGACTGAAATCAAAAGATTTAGCTATTCTTTAAATTAACCATAGTCATTTTAGATTCATAAGGTTGGATTTTTTGTTTTGCTTTTCCGCGCAAAGAAAATTGTTAATAAGTGACTCAATTATTAGAAAACAGCAATAAAAAAAATTAATGATGGACGCTATAACTTAGAATTATGTGTGACAAATTAGCAATATCGATCAAAAGAAAAAGCCTTGCTCCACTAGGAAACAAGGCTTTTAAAATTGATAAGGTCAATTAATTACTCATTTATTTTTACAAATCTTTGAGTTTTTAACTTTCCTTTACCCGTATGTAATGTTAGGATAAATGAACCTGAAGGCAGATTCGAAATATCTAATCCTAATCTATTCTCGCCTGATACTGCATCTATTGGGAAATTCATTTTCTCAACACCTAGTCCGTCGGTGACTTTAATCCACGCAGTTACTTCACGCTTACTTGTAAATTCAACATTCAATGTAGTTTGGTTTAAACCAATTGGATTTGGAAATAATTTCAACTTGACAACTTCTTCTTCACATTCAGTTTGTGTCTGAATTATATTTGAATAAGAATAGGTTCCATCCAAATTCAACATTTTCAATCTGAAGAATATATTACCAATTACTTCTGTTTCTGTAAAGTCGTAATTCTTTGTTCCTACCGTTTGTAGGGCTTCGATATTCCCTATGCTTTCAAAAGTAGATCCATCAAAACTCTTTTCAACAACATAATGACTGAAACCAGTTTCTGATTCTGCTTGCCATTTTAATGTTACATCACATCCATTTACGTCTGCTTCAACTGCAGCTAATGCCACTGGAAGCGCGGTATTGTGAATTGTGATAGCTGCTGTTCCTCCTGAGAATCCTGAAATTCCATTGAACTGGATGTGGTTTCTCACATTTTCTAATGAGCCATTACTTCCTAGTACGGTATTGTCTCCAAGCGCAGTTGTAGCTGCATTTTGCTTGTAGGTAATATCAAAAGGCTTCAATGCACTTCCTAAGTCGTCGATATCCGTATTCACTCCCCATGCTTCTTTTTTGAACCAGTAAGCATCTGCAACTGTTGGAATTGCTGAACCCCAAATATTTGCTTGTGCAACAGCTTGATCAATGATCTCTTTAAATTCTTCTTCCGGGAAGTAGAAACGTATGTTTACTGTTGTAGGATTTCCTCCCGCGTCTAACAATGGTGCATCGTTGACGGTTCTTACAAACCAATCTCTTGCCATTACATAAGTGGCATCAACGGACCCTACTGAATAACGATCCGCTGGATTGTCATCTACACAAAGTTCGATGTACTCTATTGGAGTTACGTTTGTACCATGCTCAATTGCAAATAAATATTCATCTGGATCTGAAGAGTTAAAGTAATAACTCCATTGTCCGAATTCGCAGTAATCGATACATCTAATAACACCATTTTGTTGTGCTAAAGAAGTATGATTCGTATAAGTAGCTAAGTTCTGAACAGAATCCTGATAGAAGTAATCCGTTGTTTGACCTGGATTTGAAATTGCTCCATTCGTAATTGCGTAGTGTACAATTGGTGCGGCACAATCAAAGGTAAATCCAAAATCATAAGAACCTTCTATTGTTTCCATAGTCGGATCTGATAATACAGATACATCTTCTTGACCTTGTGTCGGTATCGCCATTGTCCCTGTTGGATCATCAGAATCTTCCATGTCGTTTCCATTACTATTAACGTCAACTAATGTTGTATTGAAACCAGTTGGTGGTGTTACGACCAATTCGTAAGTTGGCATCGCGCCACCTCCTCCGGTTGCATAATCTTCATCTAACAATAAGTTGTCGAAACTGTAAGCACCAGTCGCATCTGTCGAATCTACCATTGTTACTACGGTCCCATCAGGATATGTAATCGTCAGTGTTACTTCAACTAATGGTAGTGGTGATTCACTTGGATCGTGAATTCCATCTCCATTTCTATCAATCCACACTGTATTACCTATAGAAGCTGCTTCTGTATAATATCCGAAATCAGAAGTGGTATCTGTCTGGCCACCAGCTACTGAAACTGTATTCGTTCCATCTGGCTGCGAATTGTTATCTGCACCTGGATTTCCGCCATTGGACTTCCAGTAATCAGCAAGTATTCCTGCATCATCGGTTACATCAACAGTATAGGTTCCATCAGGTAAACCTGGGAATGAATAATCTCCATTGGCATCCGTTACAGTAGTTCCTACCACATTTCCTTGATCATCATATAACACGACTGTTACACCTTCAAACAATGGTGGATTGCTTTCATCCAATGTACCATTTGCATCCATGTCTTGCCAGATGGTACCACCAATCTCATTTGGAGTCGGTGCTTTGTAACCGAAGTCTTGATCTAAATCAATCCCTCCTTGTGCAATTGTTACCGTAGATTCATTGTCATTACCACCATCTGGGTCAACACTTTGCGTCAATCCTGCTGGGATGTTTCCTGAACTTGGTAAAGTTGTGGCATCTACTTTCACCGTATAGGTATCTGCATCTAAAGCGCCAAACAAGTACATTCCATTTGCATCTGTAGTAGTAGTTGCGACTAAAGCTCCATTGCTATCAAACAATTCAACTTTTACACCTTCAATACCTTGATCTCCTGGGTCCTGTGTATCGTCCCCATTGACATCCAAGAATACAAAGTCGCCAATCATCCCCAATGTTGGATCATGCCCTTCTGGCGTATAACCGAAATCTTGATCTAAATCATCTGCTCCTGCTAAAGTAACTGCTGAAGTTTCATCTGCACCACCGTCAGGATCGGCTGTATTTGTCATACCTCCTGTAACATTATCGGTATCTGTAACTGCAACAATGTAATCACCATCAGGCAAACCATCAAATAAGTAGTTTCCATTTTCGTCAGTAGCCATTGTTGCTATTGGTAATTCTCCTGGATCGATTACTCCATTTCCATTTGTATCTTCGTATAATGCTACGGTCACTCCTTCTAATGGTAAATCACCAGCATCTTCAGTTCCATCTGCATTCGTATCTAAGAAAATCATATCGCCAATTGCATTTCCAGTTGGATTGTTATATCCAAAGTCTAAGTCAAGATAAACATCACCTGGACCTAATACGATTGGATCACTTGTGTTGTCACCATCATTATCCGGATCACCAGTTGGTGTTGTAACAAAGTCCGCTGGTAGCGTTGAATCATCAACTTCAACACTATATACACCTGCTGGTAAATTATCGAAAATATAATTTCCTGCAGCATCTGTTGTAGTGGTTGCAATTACGGCACCTGTATCATCTAATAAATTTACGGTTACTCCACCAATTCCTGCTTCTCCAGCATCTTGCACACCGTCACCATTGGCATCATTCCAAATTCTATCACCAATTGCACCTAACGCACCTGTTGTTGGTGTATTGGTATCCGCTGGAGGTGCATAGTTGTAACCAAAGTCGATATCTAAATTATCTTCATTAACTATAGTAACTTCTGTTGAGTGATCTAAAATTGAATCTAAATCAAATGTTTGGTTATCTAACCCTGCTGGTAATGTAGTTGAATCAACTATTACCGTATAATCACCTGGTGCGATATCTTCAAATAAGTATCCTCCATTTGCATCTGTATAAGTAGTAGCAATCACTGCTCCTGTATCATCAAGCAATTCAACTAGGACTCCACCGATTCCATTTTCACCAGCATCTTGATCACCATCGCCATCTTCATCCAACCAGATGTAATTTCCGATTGCATAACCAACATTTGGAGAAAATCCAAAGTCATAAGATGCTTCTGGTGATTCCATGGTTGGATCTGCATTGGTCGTCGTATCATCCGATCCCTGTGTAGGGTTCGCTGTAGTACCTGCTGGATCTTCGCTGTCTGCCAAGTCATTTGCATTCGCGTTGGCATCAATTACGGTTGGCATGTAATCAGCTGGTGTTGCTGCGCTTAACTCAAAAGTTGGCATTGTTGCTCCACCACCAGTATTATAGTCTTCATCTAACAATAAGTTGTCGAAACTGTAGTGACCATCTACATCTGTTGTATCTGTCAAAGTTACTACTGTTCCATCAGGATAGGTAATATCCAATGTTACTACAACTCCTTCGATTCCTGCTTCTCCTGCATCTTGAATTCCGTCATTGTTGTCATCACTCCAAACGAAGTTTCCTAAAGAAGCTCCATCCGTATAGTAACCGAAGTCAGAGGTAGTATCTGTTGATCCACCTGACACTGAAACTGTATTGGTATCCATTTGCGAATTATTATCCGCTCCAGGATTGGTTCCTTCTGATTTCCAGTAGTCGCCTAATATATTGGCATCATCAGTAACATCAACCGTGTAAGTTCCGTCTGGTAATCCTTCAAAAGAGTAATCACCATTTGCGTCGGTTACGGTTGTTGCCACAACATTTCCTTGATCGTCATATAACACTACGGTTACACCTTCGAATAAGATTGCGGTATCATCTAATGTTCCATTTGCGTCTACATCTTCCCAGATCGTTCCTCCGATGGTATTTGGTGTATCTGCTTCATATCCGAAGTCTTGATCTAAGTTCACTTCTCCTTGAGCTAAAGTATTAGTAGACGTGTTGTCACTCGTACCATCTGGGTCTACACTTTGTGAAATTCCAGCTCCTCCGTTAGGTAAAGATGTTGGATCTACTTCAATAGTATAAGTATCTGCATCAAGTCCACCGAATAGGTATTGTCCATTTTCGTCTGTCGTGGTAGTTGCAATTAAATTGCCCATTCCATCATACAAATTAATAACTACTCCTTCTAAACCTGAGTCCCCTGGATCTTGTGTTCCATCTCCGTTGACATCTAAGAAAATAAAGTCACCTAACATTCCATCTCCTGGGTCATGTCCTTCTGGTGTGTAACCAAAGTCTTGGTCTAAGTCATCTGCTCCAGCAATCGTAACTGCTGAGACTTCATCCATACCACCATCCGGGTCTGCTGTGTTATATAATTCATCTAAAACATTATCTGTATCTGTAACTACAACAATGTAATCTCCATCACTTACTCCTGGGAATAAATAATTTCCATTTTCATCTGTTGTTGTCGTTGCAATAGGTAATTCTCCTGGATCTAACACTCCATTTCCATTTGTATCTGCAAACAATGCCACAGTTACACCTTCTATTCCTGGCTCCCCTGCATCTTCTACACCGTCTGCATTGGTATCTAAGAAAATTTGATCTCCAATATTGTATGCGTTTGGATCATTGTAACCGAAGTCCATTCCCAAGAATACATCTCCTGGAGCCAAAACGATCGGCTCACTGATATTGTCTGCATCTCCATCAGGATCTCCTGTTGGGGTTGTTACAAAATTAGATGGTAAAGTAGAATCATCTACTTCAACACTATATACACCTGCTGGTAAGTCGTCGAAAATATAGTGACCACTTGCATCTGTTGTTGTAGTTGCGATTATTGCACCTGTATCATCTAACAAATTGACTACAACTCCGCCAATTCCTGGTTCTCCTGGATCTTGTACGCCATCACCATTTGCATCACTCCAGATAAAGTCTCCAATTGCTCCTAAAGAAGCTGCTGGATTATTGGTATCCGCTGGTGGTGCGTAGTTGTATCCGAAATCAATATCTAAATTGTCTTCATCAACAATTGTAACTGGAGTAGAACCATCCACATTCCCGTCTAAATCAAATGTTTCATTATCTAAACCTGTAGGCAAAGTCGTAGGATTTACTGAAACTGTGTAGTCACCTGGAGCAACTCCTTCAAATAAATAACCACCATTGAAATCGGTAACTGTTGAATCTATTACTACACCATTGTCATCTGTCAAGTAAACGGTTACACCACCGATTCCAGCTTCGCCAGCGTCTTGATCGCCGTCTCCGTCTTCGTCTAACCAGATGTAGTTTCCGATGTTGTATTCACAACTTATTTCTACTGCTTGGATTTCACCAATCGCAATTGGACAAGGAGAAATACCGTCGTATGCTTTGTAAATATAAATTCCAGGATATAATACGTCGTAAGTATTCACCATTGTTATGGCCACTTGAATTTCTGAAGTACCAATAACTTCAAACCAAGTGTATTCTGCGTAACCTGGAACTGCTTCAAGTGTTCCGCCACTATTCGCACAAATTTCTGCGAATGTTGGTGGTGTTGGTGTAGGTGTCATTTGATGATCTACAAATATGGTATCAGATTTCACACATCCACCTGGCAAAGTAACATCGACAATGTAGGTGATATCAGCCGTCAAATTACAAACTTCAGGGTCTGCAATTGTTGGATCAGATAGTCCGGTTGTTGGTGTCCAAACATACGTTGCACCATTCAAGTCTCCGTTTCCTTCCAACTCCACTTCAAGGTCAAGACATTCATCTCCGCAGATAACTAAATCATCTCCAAGAGTAACTCGATCTGCTCCTGTATTCCAAATTTCTAACACTTCACTCACCATACACGAACCGGTACCTGTTGTGAATGTTACTGGCCAAGGAATATCTATTCCAACATCATCAGGCAAGCAAATTGTTACGGTGCTCCCCACTTGAGATATTGGTTGTGTTTCTATGAACGGTACTGATTCTCCTTGAAAACTCCATTCTCCGACACCCCAATTCCATGTACCAATACTTGACATTCTCCAATATTGTGCAGCAATCGGAACAGGCAATGGAAGTACATCTAACAATACATTATCAGATCCACCACTAAAGTTCAGCCCTGAGTCTGTCCATGTATTTCCATCATGAGAATATTGGAGTTCATATGGAGTACTTTTATAAACTGCCAATCCTGCTGCAAAAGTCCATCCTGAAACGTGTCCAGCACCAATTGTGATTTGCGTAACATTATGAGGCTTTCCAAAATTTGCAACAATCCACCCACTCTCATTCCATGATTGTTCCGGAAACAACATATTTGTTTCTGTGTCAAGTATACTACCGTCATTAAATCCAGCATAATTGAGACCTGCCATACCGTTTGGTGTTGGGACGGTATATGAATTACCTTTGCTATGGTCAATTGAAAATGCATAAACAGCACTTGTTGCCGAAGGTATTGAATCACCAGTAACGGATACGAAATCACAAATTTCGATATCAATACAATCTCCTGGACACATTGAAATCGGCTCTGTGTATTCACTTAAAGCTTTTAATTTAATATCATCAAAGTAAGCTTCTTGTGTATCACAAGCACATGATGATCCATATGACACTTGCATCATTATAGGACAAGAATCTTCATTTGCGATATCAATTGAACCTGAAACAGTTACCATTGCACCATTAACTACTGAGAATGTTCCAGCATCAGAAACAAGCAATTGATCGATAGCAGTGTTTATTATTGCATCACCATTTATGTCTTTGTACACTTCAACTGTGTATGCTTGGTTCATTGCATCTGGACCATTGTGGTTGATGTCATATGAATAAGCTAAACTCACATTTCCGCCTGTTGCACATTCTGTAAATACTTCCCAGTTTTCAGCAATAAAAGGTGGCTGAATGGTTAAAGTAATTTCCGGGTTTACACTGTTTTGAACAAACACATCACATGAAGTTGGTGGACCAGGATTACAGGTAACGGACTGTACCCTACTTTTAATATCAACACCGACTTTCACTTCGCCACATTCCATTGTTTGATCAACCGCAGCATCAAATGTCACCTTCATAGATTGAGAAACACCAATAAGTGGCGTATCAAAACATACCTCCAATTTATCACCGATTTGTGTTGATGTCGTATTCATTATCGTATAACCAACTGGCTGAACAACGTTGACCGAATTTGGTACAAAAGTCAATCCTGCTGGAATGGTTATACAAGTCGTTACATCATTGGATGTTGGATATGCACTGGTATTAATTGCGGTCAACCCAAAAGTGTTATTGGTTGCATTGCAGTTCAATTCTTTCGGATCTGCTAAAACAATCAACTGTGCATTTTCAGCTGGGTCTGCTCCATCAATAATAATTCCTGGAGAGCTTGTGTTTCCAGTTGTTATCACATCTTCTTCACATGGGTTAGCAGCTGTTGTTTCGGTTTTCACCATCGAACCTGAAAGGAATTCATCACAATTAGTTGTTACTTTAAATCTAAATGCAACTTTATTGTTATCAGCGGTTGCATTTGCAACACTAATTCCTTCTAATCCAGTTGTATGTATTGGAGTTCCAGCTGGCACACTCCAAATATTATCATCAGAATAACTGTATGTATTTCCTGACACAATATCAGGATCTGGTACAGTAGTCCAAGTTCCAAAAGTAGTTGGACCACCAGGATAAGCTACTTCCCAAGAATTGGCAACAACAGTCATACCTGGAGGTACTTCAAATGAACTCAAGATATCAAGTAAGGTTGTTTCCTTTACATTTTTCACACGTACACTTAAAGTCATTTCTTCACATAAAGATGGATCTGTTGGATGATCAAACCATTCTGTTTGCAACCCAACTTCCCCTGTAATATAAACATAACAAACTTCATTAGATCCGCAACCTGAAGCTGCACTTAATGCCGCTATTACTTCCAAAGGTGCACACCCGCTAACTCCGGCTACACAAACTTCAGCTGGCGGTTCTTCAGAAGTCGGACAAAATAACATAGTAGTTCCGACATAAATTGTTGTGCATGCCGATGCTGCTAATGTAGTAATCCCTAAATCAACACTATAAGTTTTGTTAATGCCATCATCAGAAACAAGTGTAGTTGTTAATACTGTTCCTGCCAAATCGGAGTAAACATCTACTAAAGCAACACTTACTGGGATTGTAACCGATGCCGCTACACCAGTAGCTGGATCACCTGTATTAGGATTGCAAATATCAATTGCTTGAATTTCTTCACTGACTGCTGGCACTGCTGATGCTATGAGCGCTCCTGCTCCAGCACCTAACGCTGCACTTACATTTTGCAAAGGTGTTCTTGTATCCACAATACCTACATTCGGTCCTTGAACATTCATGACATGAAACATACTGTCTACAATATCTTGCGCCCAAACTTCACCACTAGAATAACCTAAATCAGTACAAATTTGTCCAGCATTATTTGCGCATGTAAGACAAGCATAATCGAAACTCTGTGATGAAAGATCTGAATAATCATAGAATATTTGATAGTCTGTTGCACTAATTGCATCTGGGCAAATTAAGCAAAAGTCATATTTTAGTTTCATCGAATCCATCCCAACGTTTCCAAGTCCCAATGCTTTGGCTCCAGCTTTTGCTGGATCCCAAGAGAGCTCAGCTGAATTACCACTTTCAATTGCACATAAATCATTTGCATATCCAGTTACAGGTACACAAAATAAATTTGCCGATGAATCTGGAGCTATTGCAATCGAACTTGAAACTCCATTGTTATAATTTAATATTTCCGAATTTCCACAATAAACCATTGGAGCATACAAAGGATCTCTTACTCCAGTCACATTATAAACTGGCCTAAATTCATCATTAAACCAATCTAATGGCACCTCTGAATTTAAATAAAAACTATGCTCTATTGATCCTCCACAATTATCCAAAGTAACTTCAGAATGCGAGCTAATATCTCCTGGTAAAGTACCTGAAAATACAGGATTGACTGCACAATCACTTCCATATCTTGTAATACAACTTGCTGGTCCGTTTTCATCTAAGAAGTCAATATAACCTGTTACGCTAATAGTATGATTTTGTGATGGTGCGACTTGAGTAACACCAGCTACATCTCTCGCAACCCTATTTGGGTTTTTCATTAATTCGATCTGGTAGGTAAAATTAATCGTATCTCCTGCTTCATAATTTGCATAGGCAAAAAATTCATCTAAACAGTCACCTCCATCAGGTGCCCATATACCACAATCTGTAACTTTTTTATAATTATAAATTGTGGCTCTCAGCATAGTTCCATCGTAATTATCATTACTACTATTACTACATGAATGTTTGGTTCCATCCCAAGGCACATCTCCAAAAGAGTGATTAAATCCGTAACCTCCGTCATTACAACCATTCAAAAGATCTAAGTCTATGATTTGTCTATTGGCATAGCTGGTTCCTACTTTATTTACTGAAAATTCAAGGATAGCCGATTGCTCTGGATTTGGAAAAAGCTCCATCGCAGGAATGGACGATTGATAACCTGTTGATCCCGTAAACCATAAATCAAGTGCCAGTCGAGATAATTCTAAATTGTTTACAGCATAGTCATCTGTGATAATGTAGTAGTAATCCAACATCATTGTATCACCTGGTAAATATCTATTTTGATCTGCAATCGTAACATCATTTCTCGTTACTGGTGTTGTACAAGAAGCATCTGTAAATCCGTAATTTTTACGGTACATATCTCTTACATCTCCTTTCAAAACACAATCACAATTTGGCTTTTCTGCATCACCTCTAAATGTCGCAGTACGACAAGCTCTTACAATTTCACATCCTCCTGCTCCGCAACCTGCATCGTTACAGGTTTCAATTACTTGTTGTGCACCAAACCAAAATGCTGGTGGTGGACACCATAAAGAATCCATTTCCATTACATACTTGTAACAAACATTTGTTGCATCTGACCCTAAATCTAATGTAAACTGACGCTTTTCATCACTGATCGCCAACCAACTGGTATCTGTGGCGATATTTGCAGTTTGTGTATAGGTCGCTCCTCCATCTTCGGATAATTCAGCCGATAAGATATCAATGTCGTAAATATATCCTGGCGCACCATCGAAAGTAATTTGCAATGCAATATCTCCCGTAGTACAACCATTAAAGTTTTCAGTCGTAAAATCATAACAGAATTCAATCTCTTGAGTTTTAGCTCCAGGCGTTCCAAATTGCTCAAAATCGTAACCTGCTGTTGTTGGATCTCCGATTGGAATCGCATATTCGTTTGGATTGCTAATTGCTGTCGGTCCGTAGATAATGTTCATATCTGCAAGACCGGAAGGATACTCACTAAATGCTACTCCACAATTCGTCTTAGCATTTACATAAAATTGAGAAAACGAACAATTATTAGCTGGACATGATTCTGGATCTGACTCACCGGTTCCACAAACTGTTCCTAGAAAAACTGATAATGAAATTGTTGTTCCTGCTGGAATATCATCAAACACGCCATCTCCGTCTAAATCTTCTAAACCACCTGGACCATCAATATCATTTCCTACAGCCAATGCTGTGAAATCAATATTTAAGTCATCATTAATCCACCCAAAAGTATTGACTGGCATAGCAATTCCGCCAATCATTAATTGTGTTATATCTAAATTTGCTTTTTCGCATGTTTCGAATCCAACTATTAAATCAGTGTATTTATTAGAATCCCCGACTGGGTTAGGATTTGTTATCGTTAATGCAATTTCGCCATCCGCTCCACATAATGTTGGAGCCGAAACCAAAGCAGTGGTAGCTGTAGGCATCAACGAACCTGTTGGAACTATATTTAAAGCATTTGTTTTCATAGAGTTTGCACACTCTTCATCATTACAACCATAAGAAGCTCTATAATTGAATATTGCCGATGTAATGTCAGGACAGACATCTACCTGATAACAGATCTCTAATGCAAGAATCTCATTGGTATTAAATTGAGTATCATCTGGTCCGGGAATCCCATTTCCAACAAACATTGCACTTGTAATCGGAGCAGTGGTCGTCATGGTAGCTGCATCATATGTATGAGTAACAGCATGCGCACCATTTGCAGTAATTGAATTAATATTAATCGAACTACTCAAATCCAAACCAATTATTTCAAATAAGAATTCATCTAATGTAGATGACAAACCATCTTGAGAAATATTAATTGTTTGACAATATTCATCTCCTAACACCATAATATCTACTTCTTGAGGAGTGAATTCGGATAACAAGTTTAAAACTGGAGTTTTCACCCCAGCATTATATTCATTATCAATTAAAACAGTTTCACTACAAGTTGTTAGATTATTTAGTGAATCTATAAAGTTATAGCTGAATTCATATTCGATTTGAAGCATATTATTCAAATCAACTTCACAGTTGGCCTTTACACCAACGTTGACAACTACCAAACTATCCGCTTGAAAATCATCCACAATGAATTGTGGGTTACATGCATCAGGATTTGTGTTGATAACGGAAGTACCACCAAAAGTGGCGAATTCAAATCCGCCGTATTCCAAACCTGCTGGTAAGTTTAATTGAAGTTCACACCCTACTATTCTTCCAGGATCACCAGAATAAATGATAAAAGATAAAGTATCAGCATCACCACATAAATTGACTTGATCAAATTGAGGATAACCGGGTACATCTTGTAAGGGAATAATTTCAACATCAGGACACTGCGCCGACAAAGATGTTGAAAATAAGAAAGACATTAATGCGCATAAAGTGATTAAATTCAATCTCGATATAACATTAAACTCCCTAATGTAAATTTGTAAATTGTTTCTCATAACTACTTTGAATAATTTAAAAAATATATTTCTTGCTACAAATCGTAACAGATAAATTTTCAACTGATGCTTACTTTTAGCAACAGCGAAAATGATTTATTCTAATAAGTTGTATGAAAATTTCTGAATGGATGTTTTTTGGAGTTATAACATTATCAGGAATGTTTCATGGGGCATAATATGATTTCAAACCAAATTGGTTTTCTATCTCTTTATGCTTACCAAAATCCGTACTTGATTACTACGAAAATCCAAGAATTTGATAGTAAGCGTGACTATCAAGATGATTAGAAATCAGAATTAATTGAAAGGAATCAATATTTACTTTGCGGGACTTATGAATTTGAAGTTCTTCCTATTTTATTGCCTTTGAGATGATTACATAATGTTTTTAGATGTAGTTGCGATATTTATATTAAAACATTGATAAAATGATTGTGACATCCTGATGAACTAAAAAATAAAGAAACCTCACTTCAAATTAATGAAATGAGGTGTTACTATTTTTAAAAATTCAAAACTTACTGTCTTATTTTAGCAAACTGCTTGCTTAATATCTTTCCAGTTTCGGATTCGATTTGTAAAGTATAAATACCTGAAGGCAAATTAGAGATATCAACATTTAAATTATTGTTGCCTTCAACAACTTCTATAGGGAATTTTAATCTAAATGCACCAAGTTGATCAACTACTGAAATCAATGAAACTCTTTCAATTCTACTTCTAAACTCAACATTCAAAGTAGTTTGATCTAATCCAATTGGATTCGGAAACAACTTTAAAGCGCTCTGTTCTTCAGTACAATCTGTTTCAACAATAATCACGTTTGAATATTCAAAAGAACCATCCAAGTCAACCATTTTCAATCTATAATAATTTCTTGTTTTGGCATTTTTGTCAAAGAACGTGTAATGCTTTTCAAAATTATCTGACTCAATTGGATTCATTGCTTCAATTAATTTGAAGTCGTTTTCCGATTCACTTCTTTCAATTTCGAAGTGACTGAAATCTTTTTCTGATTCTGCAGTCCATTTTAATTCAACATCACAATCATTTGCCATCCCTTCAAAAGAAGTCAACTCAATAGGTAATACTACTAATGCTTGATAATCTTCTACTTCACCGTTTGTTTTTCCACCCTCAAAATCTGGTTCCAATAATAGATCATCATCCGCACGTAGTCTAACATTTACTGGAGTTGTACCAGCAGTTGTTGGTGTTGTTATAATAACTGTTGTCGTTGCAGGACTTGAAGTTGCCTGTGAACCTTGGTGGAATTCTTCAAAGATTCCATCATTGTCCCAATCTATCCAAAGACCGAAAAATACCATATCAGGTCCACTAGAATTTACAGTAATATCTAAGTTAAACGTAGCTCCTGGTGTTGCTGATAATGGAAATTGTCCTGGATTTGGTCCAAAGGAAATTGCATCATCATTAGAATCTCCAGTTGCAGAGCCACTAAATTGTTGTGATGTTTCAAAATCAGTTCCGGTACCTAACCAAACATCTGTTGCACCATCTAACACATTATCACCGTCCGAATCTGTCATAGCTCGGTGATATGCAATTGGATAGTTTGCTGGCGCATCTCCATAATCTCTTTGCACATCAACTACGGTGATATCCAATGTTGCATCATCTATTGCGGATCCATCATCACAAGTTGAATAAGGCAAGGACACATTCCCTACAAATCCAATTGTTGGATCAAAGGTGTAAGTTCCATCAGTATTGATTATAAGGCTTCCTGCATTGGCAGTAAATACACCCATATCATTCATTCCTCCGACTGTAATTGGTGTGCCAATCGTGCCTGTTACATCTGCAACTCCATCACCATCCGTATCGATTTCAAATCCGCATACTGTCTGCGGGTCTCCTTCTCCATCTGTATCGTTGGTCAATAAGTCATCACTTTGCGAAACACCAGCATCTGTCAACATTGCATCATCATTTGCAAATGTAGTGTTACCTTCATCTGGAATCACACAGATAATTAATTCACTATTATCGCAAGCTACTGGAGTACTAGCACCACAAATTGTGTATGGTTGTGTTACCTTTCCAGTAAATCCAGGTTCAGGTATAAAGGTGTAAGTTCCATCAGGATTGATTGTCAATGTTCCTGCATTTGCAACAGGATTTCCATCTTCATCTACACCACTGACTGGTGTATTTGTTGGTGGATTTGTTACCATAGGATTAATTACATCAGGGTCTAAATCATTTGCCATGATATCACCGGTTGCTGTTTGTCCTTCTTCCACTGTATTTGCATCTGGATTAGCAATCACGATTGGATTTTCAGGATCAACTGGTGGCAATACTTCTATATAAGCTGTTGCAATTGTACACATCATTGGCGTTCCATCATCACAAACTTCATAAGTAAATGAAGTCTCTCCAGAAAATCCTGGTGCTGGCGTGAAGGTGTAACTTCCATCTGGATTCATTGTTACAGTTCCTTCAGATGCTGGCATTGGTGTATCCAAAGCAAATGTTACATTATCTCCTTCCGGATCTAAATCGTTTGTGCTTACATTCGATACTAATGGTGTATCAAATGGTGTATTTGAGAAATCATCTGTTGCCTCAATTGTATTAACCGGTAATGTTGTTAAATACAATGTTGCGATCTCACAAGCCGCCGGATTTTGATCATCACACACTTCATATTCTACTACTTCCGTTCCTACAAAATTAGGATCAGGAATATAATCGTAACTTCCATCAGGATTCAATGTCAAAGTACCACCACTTGGTAAAGTTACTGGTGTTCCTGGTACAATTGGTGTTCCATCAGCTGTTGTTCCACCTGTAATCATTTGTGGATTTCCTTCTGGATCATTATCGTTGGTGATCACATTTCCAGTTTGCGTATCTCCTTGTGGACCTACATTCGAATCATCATTTGCGTAAGTCGCGTTGCCATTATCTGGTTCGATAGTAATTGTCAAAGTTGCATCATCAGAAAGACCTGATGGATCTTCGATTGTGTAATCAACTGGTACTTCTCCTTTGAACGTTGGTTCTGGATCAAAAGTATAAGTTCCATTTGTATTCAACATCATCTCACCTGCTAACACTGTATTTCCATTGCAATCTGTTCCGTAAATTGGTGTCGGAGTACCTACTGGCATTGGATCATCAACGATTCCATCACCGTCTGTATCCGCCAAGATTGACGTTACGGTCAATGGATCGCCGTCAGGATCTGTATCATTTGGATCGATTACATTTCCGTCCACATTTACATCCATTTCTGTTGTATTGGTATCGTCATTTGCTACTGGTGGATCGTTTTGTGTTGGATCATCCGTAGGAATTACGTCAATATCTAATGTTGCCGTATCTGTTGCACCAGTTGAATCGACTACTACATATTCCACTGGTACAGAACCAGTATAACCTGGCGCTGGATCGTAAGTGTAAGAACCATCAGGCATCAATGCAATTGTTCCTGCTAACACACCATTTTCGTCATAGATTGCTGTTGGTGTTCCATCAATTGGAATATTGATTGGATTGCCCGCAGCATCTAAACCTGTTGCACTTTGTACAGTCTGCGCATCTCCTTCATCATCTGTATCGTTTGTCAAAATGTTTCCATCAACAGGCACATCTTGTGGTGTCTGGTTGATATCATCTTCTGCAATTGTTGTGTTATTAGGCAATGTAGTTAAATATAATGTTGCTGTCTCACACGCTGCTGGTGTCTGATCATCACACACTTCATATTCTACT
>CALDGQ010000036.1 GCA_937941765.1 uncultured Saprospiraceae bacterium | reverse complement strand
AGAAGTTGAGTACGCGAGTATACACGTATATTAACGAATTTCATGCTTAATTGTCCACGTACTCTACTTCGACATTCGATATTCTGCGGTTGGATATTCTGCGGTTCAGTTTCCGAAAGCATATTCGCACAGTCTGACGTGTTCACGTGTTCACGCGTTCACACCTCAACGATCATATCATAAATCATTAATTTATAAATCATAGCATCATAAAGAAAAATATTACTTTTGGTATTCAATGAAAATAGCTGTCAATACCCGTTTTTTACTCAAAGACAAACTTGAAGGAATTGGACGAGTAACTTATGAGTTGTTAACAAGAATGGTCGCCAATCATCCAAATGATGAATTTATTTTTTTGTTTGATCGACCATTTGATCCTTCATTCGTATTTGCTGATAATGTAAAAGCCATTCATATATTTCCGCCTGCACGTCATTCCTATTTATGGTATTGGTGGTTTGAAATGAGTGTTCCCAGAATTTTGAAAAAAGAAAACCCAGATGTCTTTTTTTCACCTGACGGCTATTGTTCATTGACCACAGATATTCCTACCGTGATGATTACACATGACATTGCGCATGTGCATTATCCAGATCAATTACCAGATTGGGCGTTGAAGTATTACAACAAATATGTTCCTCAATTTTTGAACCGAGCGGAAAAAATTATTTCAGTTTCGAAAGCGACAAAGAAAGACATTGTCAAAACTTACAATATTGAGGAGGCTAAAATTGAAGTTGTTTATAATGGCTGTGGATCAGGTTTTGTTCCAATTGAAAATTCTATCCAACAATCTATTCGCAAAAAATATGCGGATAACGAAGATTACTTTTTTTACATCGGCTCAATCAATCCTAGAAAAAATATTCATCGGCTCATTGAAGCTTTTGATTTATTTAAAAAGAAAAGTGATTCTAAAACCAAATTATTATTAGGTGGTCGTTTTGCTTGGAAACCAACAATTATTCAAAATGCTTTTGATAATGCAGCCTACAAAGATGACATCATTTTTTTAGATTATGTCGAGACAGCTGAACTACCAAAAATACTTGGAAGTGCAAAAGCGTTGGTTTATGTTTCGATGTTAGAAGGATTTGGAATTCCGATTGTGGAAGCGATGCATAGTGAAGTACCTGTGATTACTTCGAATGTTTCATCGATGCCAGAAATCGCAGGACAAGCTGCATTATTAGTCGATCCATTGGATGTTAATTATATATCGAATGCTTTAATTGAGATGGATTCGAATGAAGAGCTGCGAGAAGAATTGGTTTGGAAAGGACGCGTAGAGCGAGAGCGGTTTGATTGGGAATTGGCAGCAGAACACGTATATAATATTTTGCAAGCACAGAATCGTATATCCAACAAGCCCTCCTGAATTTTTAAGTAAGCGCACTCATATAAATGACAAATAACTAAAAACATACTCAAATACTGCTAAGTAAAACGATCACTTTTGCTATCAAAAGGCCTTCAATTTCTGGAGGTCTTTTTTTTATTTATATTTTTTTATTCCTCATAACATGTTGATAATTAAACATATAGATCAAGTCTTCTAAAAAAAATAAAAATTATTTAATAAAAGTGTCCAATTCTCGATACCTCAATCGACATGATGGTGTAAGATGAAATTATTCACATTTAAAATTTATTATCATGAAATATTTATTGAACTCTTTATTAACAATTTTATTTATCACTTTAACAATTACAATCATGGCTCAAAGTAAATCAATCGAAGTACAAACTATTAAAACTATCAATGCACCTGTTAACGAAGTTTATGACATTCTTCGCAGTTATGAAAGATTTCCTGAATGGTCTCCATTTTTAGTTACAGATCCAAATCAGAAAAATAAAGTAACTGGGACAGATGGAAAAGAAGGTGCTGTTTTTCATTGGGAAGGAGTTGCTGAAAAATCTTTAGGAACTCAAACTTTAACTGAACTAAAAAAAGACAGCTATTTATTAATGAAATGCGATGTTCAAAAGCCTCAAAAAAGCACCGGTGTATTTGAGTATATCTTGGAAGAAGAAAATGGAAAAACAGTGGTAACTCAAAATTTCAGTATTCCATGCAATGGCTTCCAAAAATTTATGATGGGTATATTTGGAGTAAAAAAACAAGTTGCAAAAATTAATAAGTTGGGGATGGAAAGATTAAGCGAATTGGCGGTAAAAGACACTGCAAAAAGTGTTTCGTTATAAAAATAGAACCCTATCAATTAAATCTACTCGAGCTTACCAGTTTTTCAGGTTGGCTTGAGTAGATTTTTTTTCATGCCTTTGTTAAAAAGAGATAATTTTGGTAGGGCATTTTAAATTAGGTTAACGGAATGCCATTTTCTATTATGGACAGCTATACATCATCAAATTTGACATCAAAAAACAAATCTTTCATATCAATTGTAATGTCCAATGATTGAAAAGTTATTGAACTTTCTGCACCTTCAATTCTTGCAATTCTCCACAAGTCACTCTTTGGGTTTTTGTAATGAACATCCACAACGTATTTATCTTGTTCGATCAAAACATATTCTTGCAAAGATGGAATTTGTCGGTAGATATGAAATTTATCTCCTCTATCATAATTAGCAGTAGATTTTGATAAAACCTCAACAATTAATCTTGGATTAGTAATCGCTTCCTTATAAGTTTCGGATGTTTCGAGATCACCGCAAACCACCATAGTATCAGGATATAAGAAACTGTTTGTTTTGTTATTTTTTACATGCAATTTTATTTCACTCGACAACGGTTTGCACTCAGAATTCTTATTGCGAAGTTCATTTCTTATTTCTGAGTAAATATTAGCGCATAACAATCCATGATTGATTGTACCTCCAGCCAACGCAAAAATTTCACCATTATGGAATTCATATTTGGTGTCACTTTCTGACTCTTGTTGGATATATTGCTCAACCGTAAGTTTTGGTAATTTATGAGCCTTCATGGAGTTTTTATTTACAAGATAAAGAGAAAAAGAATGTTTAGCAATAATTCCGACAAACAGACTTATGCCAAAGCACCACCTGCACCATCCTTCCGTCCACGAATAATCAAAACAACAGAAGCAACAACACCACATAACATCATAATAACAGCAATGTACTGAGCTTGTGTAAAATCGAAACCGAAATAATCATACGTATCATTGACTCGAATTTTTTCAATCCAGTATCTTTCAAAACCATTAAAGATCAAGTAGATTGCAAATAGTAATCCTGGAATTTTAATTCGTTTACGCATCATCCAAAGAATACCTCCTAAGCCACAAAGAAAAAATATTTCATATATAGAAGTTGGCCAAACTGCTTGTGATAACTCATTGCAATATCTCCAAGTGCAACCTGCAATTGGATTTCCTTCATTTAAAACATTGTGAGGATAACTAAAAGCCCACCAGTAGTCAGGTAAGACCCACCAGCTTGGTTGTGCCAAAGTATTTGGAACTCCCCAATCACCATCGCCACTAAAGTGACATCCCATTCTTCCGATACCACAAGCGATGATTAGCCCAGGAGCCACCGCATCCATGACATGTAAAATGGACAAATTATTTTTTCTAAGATAGAAATAGCCAACACCGAATGCACCAATCAATCCACCATATATCGCCATTCCACTTCCAGAAAAGAAAGTACCAATTGGATCTGCAAAGAAAGTAGGTAAATCTTCTAACACTGCAAATACTTTTGCTCCTACTACTCCTGAAATTGCAGAAATAACAGTGATATCTCCAACTCTTTCACTTGGCATTACTTCTCTTTCAACTGTTTTGACTTCCGATAATTTATTTCTATTTTTCTCCCAAAACTTAAACCCACCAAATGCGACTGCTAATAATATACCTACCAACCAATATCCTTGTGCAGAAAAAATAAGCCCCGCAGGATCTAGTTGAAAAGCGACGAAATTGTTATACACATAAGGCACTTTAAATCCCAAAATAAATCCAAACAAAGCATTATTAAGTATTTCCCAAATCGAAGCACCTTCTCCTACTTTTACAGTGACTTTGTTTGGTTTCAAAACGCCCTCTTGCTCTTTTCTTTTCAACTCTAAGTTCAAGAAAAAGGCTCCAGTCAAAATCGCGATAACCAAAAACAAACCAAATGTCTTGACGATAGATGTCCAGTTGTCTGGTTCGGTTCCAATTAATGCATGAAGTATGTAGGATAAATCTGGATACATAAAATAAATAATTTTAATTTTCTCTCTGACTAAACCGTCACTAAGTTGTTAGCAGACATAATACAATTGTCTTGCAACTTTTTCAATTGAACTTTCTTAATCGTATTAATGCTACCTGCTTCAAAAGCCATTTCTATTTTGACATAATTATCAGTAAAGCCTGACAACAAACTTTTGTCTTTATGTTGTTCAAACAAAACAGGACGTTCTTGACCGACAAATTGTTCATAGAAAAAACGTTGCTTCTTTTGAGAAAGTATTCTCAACATTTCATTTCTTCTTCTACGTTCTCCAACTTCAACCACCTCCGGCATTTCTGCTGCCAACGTGTTCTTTCTTTCTGAATAAGTAAAAACATGTAGATAAGAAACATCGAGTTCACTAATAAAGTTGTAACTCTCTAAGAAATCTTCTTTTGTCTCATTGGGAAAACCAACGATCACGTCCACCCCAATACAACAATGTGGCATCAAGGATTTTATTTTAGCGACCCGATCTGCATACAATTCTCTTTTGTAGCGACGACGCATTTCTTTCAACTGCTTATTGTTACCAGATTGAAGTGGCATATGAAAATGAGGAACAAATCTTTTCGATTGTGCAACAAATGCTATCACCTCATCAGAACATAAATTTGGTTCAATAGAAGAAATTCTAAATCGTTCAATCCCTTCCACTTCATCCAATGCTTTTATCAAATCTATGAAACGACTATCTTTTGAAGGCACTCCTTTTTCAGTTCCGAAATCTCCGATGTTGACACCAGTTAAAACAATTTCCTTATTACCTTTCTTAGCAATCTCTTTTGCATTGGCAACTACATTTTCAATCGTATCACTTCTAGATTTCCCTCTTGCCATTGGAATCGTACAGAAAGAACATTTGTAATCACAACCATCTTGTACTTTCAAAAAAGAACGAGTACGGTCTCCAAATGAGAATGATGAATTGAAAGAAGTAGCTTCCCAAATATCTCCGGCAGCGATCATATTTTTTCCAGGTGCTTTTGAAATCTCGTCTACATAATCTGTAATTCGGAATTTCTCTGCTGCTCCTAACACTAGATCTACGCCAGGGATTTGAGAAATCTCTTCTGGCTTCAATTGAGCATAACACCCAGTAACAATCACTTGAGCATGCGGTGCTTTTTTCAAAGCTTGACGGACAATTTTCCGACATTTACGATCTGCGAAATCAGTCACCGAACAGGTATTAATCACATAAATATCTGCACCATCATTAAATGGTACGGCTCCATAGCCTTTGTCTTCAAACAAACGTTTGATAGTCGAAGTCTCTGAATAATTCAGTTTACATCCTAATGTATGAAATGCGACTGTTTTCGGCGTTGCCATTTATTGATTTATTTAATCGTAAAAATAAGATTTTAACGTTCCATTTGGAGTAATTTAGTCGAAATCTCTGTTTATAATTGTATAACTTTGGTTTCAGAAATAATGAAAAGAACTTTTCCATATCGGGTATTGGCCTTAACCATGGCTTTCTTGATGTTTTTCTCATCAGTTGGCATTTCTATGGATATGCATTTCTGTCAAGGCAACTTGAAGAATGTGAGCTTATTTGGAAAAGCGAAATCTTGTTACGAATTGGAAAGCGAAGGCATTTCGAGCCATTGTTCCAAAAAGCAATCCAGTTGTCATAAAAAAACTACTGCTGAAGATCATAAAGGTTGTTGTAATAATGAGACTATTGATATTCAGCTGGACACTGACTTTGTAGATGTTTCTGTTACCAATTTAAATATCCAGCAACTTCATTTTGTAGTTGCTTATATCTATACCTACTTCGGTCTTTCGACTGAACAATTTTCTCCTTCAAAATTTCTTTACTACAAACCTCCATTGCCTGATAAAGACCTCTTGGTTTTTATTCAGTCTTTTCTCTTATAGCTAATACTAATTTTTTATTTGCCTGCATCACGTGTTTTACAACATGTCTCGATAGCGGGCTGAATTGATTTATTTCAAATTAAATTCACTAAAATGAAAATTAGAATTTGGCTATTGGTCATAGCTAGCTTTTATATCCAAAATAGTTTAGTAGCACAAGGACCTCCGATTACAGGAGACAAAGCAATTATGTTGGCTCAAGGAAATGTGGTCCTCAAAACTTTGACAGAATTTAGAAAAACAGATGCAGGTAATTTTTTGAAAATACCGATCATGGGACATTACATTCTCAACAATAAAATGTTGGTGGGTGTCCATCTTCCTTTTGTCAATTCAACTTTTACGGAAATTGGAAAGGAGGAATTTTCGTCCTTCGATCTTGGCGACATTGAATTGTTAGGTAAATATCAATTTTATAGAAAAGATCAGATGGGGAAAACTTTTCGAGTTGCTGCAAAGACCTTGCAAACACTTCCTACAGGAAAATCGTATGGAATTGATGGTATTCAAACGAAACTATACCAAAGTTATATTGGCATCATTGCCGGATATGAATCCATCAAATATGGTATCTCCAATGAGTTAGGTTACAACATCGTTCCAAACTCAAAAGTGCTTGGAGAACTTCGATACAAATTGGGTTTTGGTTTGCCGTTATTGAAACAAGTTTACCCCGTTAAGCAAATCAATCTGTTTTTCGAATATGATAGTCATTGGTTTATTCAGGCCGATCAATATCTTTTACAATATGCACAAGGCATTCAATATGCGATCAAACGATTGACAATGGAAGCTGCTGTTCAGTTACCATTAATTCAAACTCAAAAAGTAAACAGAAGAGAAGTTAGTGTCTACATTGGCTCTAGATATGTTTTCTAACATTATTTATACTTTAAATTAAATAACAATAAAAATTTAGAAAGATGAAAAATATAATGTTCATATTATTAGCACTATCTCTAGGATTTACTGCTAATGCTCAAACAAAAAAAGATAGAGATAATTATGAAATTCAAGTGGATGGTTTAGGATGCGCGTTTTGTGCGTTTGGATTGGAAAAACGTTTTAAAGAATTCAAAAGAATCAAAAATATAGAAATTGATTTAGAGACTGGAATTTTTACTTTTACCTATCCTGCAACCGAACCATTGACATTGGAACAAGTTTCGAATCAAGTTGAGAATGCCGGCTATACGGCGGTTACAACTAAGATTTCAAGATGGGACGGAAAGGAAGAATCTTTGGTTGGCAAAAAACCTGATGTTGAGGAGGAATTGGAAGTGATTGAAAATTAATTTTTGTTTTAATCTCCGAAAGGCAATTAAGAACATCTTGCGTTTTGATGGTTCTTAATTGCCTTCTATATTCTAAAAGTATATTATTCATTTTTTCCAACCACATATCGAAGCGCGCCCAAAACATGTTGCACAAAATCCGGCTCCTCGAAAGCCTCATGCGTATGCCCACCACCTGTATAAAACGCACGTCCTCCATCATACTCATGATACCAAGCAATGGGATGATTTTCACCATTCGTTCCACCTTCATAAGAATTTTCATCTAAATTCAACACCACATTTACGTCCGTATTAATATCTTTATAATTGTACCATTCATCCGTTCGTTTCCAACGTTTAGGTAGATGTTTACAACAAGTATGGGTTGAATTGAGACAATCTATTTCAGCTGGGCGGACATTTGGGTCATTAGGATGATCTTTAAAATAGGCTCCCACCATTTTTCCAAACCATGGCCAATCGTGCTCCGTATCAGCGGCAGAATGAATTCCTAAAAAACCTCCCCCATTTTGGATGAAATTTTCCATTGCTTTTTGTTGCGGGTCATTTAAAACGTCACCAGTTGTATTTAGAAATACAATCGCTTTAAAAGATTTCAAATTATCGGTAGTAAACTGATTTGAGGATTCGGTAGCAACTATTTCAAATTCATTTTCCACGCCCAATTTTTTCATCATTTTAATTCCTGAAGAAATAGATTCATGTCGAAATCCAGCTGTTTTAGAAAACACCAAGACTTTATGCATAGAAGATTTGGCGTCGTCACATCGAACAAAAGTGCAAATAAAGAGTAGAATAAGTAGGTTTTTCATGGCGTTTATATTAGAAATCCTAAGTTATAAATCTTTTACTATCTTGAAGTTTAATAATGCCATAATTCAAAAATAGTACTAAGCGTACAAATCAAGCACGATGAAAATTATTCAAATTACGGATCTACACGTTGGCAGAGCGGATGAGGCTACGATGAATGTAGATGTCCGAAGTAATTTTCTGAATATCCTTGAAAAAGTAAAAGCAGCCAATCCTGATCTCCTTGTGATTTCTGGTGACTTGTGTTTTGATCGACCACATGTTACCATTTATGAATGGATCAAATCGCATTTAGATACTATCGAAATTCCGTACCTCGTAATTCCTGGAAATCATGACGAGTCTACCATGTTAGCAAAATCACTTGATTTAAATGGGTTGTTAAAAAATGAGGAAGTTTACTACTTGAAAAAATGGGATAACTGGACCTGCTTGTTTTTGGATTCTGCTGTAGGAAAAATGTCAGATGAACAATATACCTTTATTGAAAATGCGTTGTCCAATGCTACTAAAAATTGCATGGTATTCATACATCATCCAACGGCCAAAGTCGGAGTTCCATTTATGGACAACAAACATGCATTTAAAGAAATGGAAAAGATTCAAGGTGTGTTTTCGAAATTCGATGGTAACTTAAATATTTTCTGTGGACATTTTCATGTAGATAGAATTGTGCAATTTCAAAATCAAAATATCTTTATCACTCCTTCTTGCTATGTTCAAATTGATGCAACTTCAAATAACTTCAAAGTAGATCATTACCGAATTGGGTATCGTGAAATTGAATTGTTGGAAGATCGGTTGTTGACGAGTGTTTATTACTTGTAGTTATGACTAGTTATTAGTGATGAGAGCTGAGTGATGAGTGGCTTCTCCAAATGTTTAATGATAGGAGAAGCCACTCATAATTCATAATTCATCACTCATCACTTCATCACTCATCACTTCTTAACTCATCACTCTTCAATTCTGATTTATTTAAAAGGTCCATATTCACCAAAATAGCCATACATATAAAAAAGAAAGGGCCGACTTTATCTGTTTCGATCATATCATTGATAAGAAGTAAAGCATCTATAATCACCATACAAAGGATCGCCATCAAAACAATATCTCGTTTTCTTGGATCTTTCGTTTGATGATAAATTTGTTCTCCTTTGATCAGGAAATAAAAAACCAACATCATATAAAAGATAAAACCTATTGTTCCTTGTTCCACTAGAACCATTAGATAATAGCTATGAATTCCCGATTGTTCTGGATTATCACTCACGTAAGTTTTGAAACTACTGACGGTATAGGATTTATAGAAGTTGTAAAAATTTCCAGGTCCAAAGCCCATCCACGGATTTTCTGCATACATATAAAAACCAGCGATCCATCGATACACTCTTTCCATGGTCGAAATATCTTCCATTTTGTAAGTCGCTTCAATTAAGTTGTCATATTGAGTGTGTGTAACTGTTTTTTCAAAATCTGGTGCAAACAACAAATACTTGTTATCCGTTGACAAATCATTTATAAAAAAAGCAGCAATCAATGCAGCAGCAATTAGAGCCAACTTTATCAATCGAAAATGTATAATCATCCAAGTTCCTGCTGCCAAAAAAATAGAAACGGTTGCCGCTCTGGTGAATGATAATTGAATCGCAATAAATAAGTATACAATTCCTCCAACAACAAACAGCCATTTTGCGCTCCAAGGTTTATACCACTTCCTTGCAAACCAAATGAATGGGAAAAATAACGACATGATGGAAGCGTATGCCACATGATTTCGATAGAAAGGACCTAGTATATAATGCACTTCCTCAAAGCTAAATCCCTTCCCTGCGTGTCGAACCATAATGATAGAAATCGTTGCAAATAAAGGAATCACAATCCACCAAAACAATGATTTAATATCTTCTACTTTTTTCAAAATTACAGCAGCGAGAAAATAGAAAGTTGCGACATACCATATTTTGGCGAGGAAAAATTTAATTGAAACAAACTGATCTTCGGAAGCAATTGCAGTCACTAGTGTCCATGACAAATGCAACATTAATAATAACGTAATTGGATGTGTGATAAACGCTTTGGAAATCCTCGTACCATGTCGAAAAAAGTAAAGAATAAAAACCAACATTAGTCCTACAATTAAAGGTTCAGTAGGCAAGTCGGTTCCAAATCCGTTGGGTAAAACTATTTCTGTGGAAAGTGGAATACAAGCGAGTAGAATAAAAAAAGTCTTTCTAAAATCAACAACCGTAATAAAAACAAGCAATAGAAAAGCCGGAATTCCAAGCAACACATATTGCTCCATCATCACTGAAGCGATGACACTTAATAAAATGACAAGCGAAAAAATCTTGAAAAATAATGCAGAATGCGGATCTATTGATATGGGAAGTAGTCTGTTAAGCATTTAAAACTTCCTTCCAATCAACTTTACGATAAGCATCTAGAATCAACGCTCCGATACTACTGAATAAAAAAGTAGCTATTAAAGTAGTCAATAAAATGATCGATCTTTTAGGTCTAGATTTATCTAAAGGAATACCTCCAGCTTCGACTAAGTGCAAAGCAGATACTACAGAATTATAAGCACCTTTCTTTTGCTTATACTTTTCCTTGTCCATACTATATTGCTCACTTGATTCTTCATGCTCTTGTGCCATCACATCTACCAAAGACATCCCTTCATTGAATTTTTTCAAAGCATCTTGCAAACTATTTACCTCCACTTGTGTCCCAGCAATTACTGCTTGAATATTCATGAGCGTATCCCGATTGGCATTAGGAGATTTTTGCAACATATTCAGCTTTGCCCTGTTCATCGCCAACTTCGATTCTGCTTTAATCATTAAAGTAGCGAGCATTTCAGATTGTGTTTCGGTATTGTAAACACCGTACTTTCTTCTATTCATTGACAAGGTATCACCAAGTGTTTTGATTTTTGCCAAACGATCTTGCATGTCCTTTTCAAAGTTTTTGATCAACAAATCTTGACTTTGTTTTATCAATCGGATTGCGATTTCATCCATTTTATTTCTAGCATCATTGACCATCGACATTGCCATTTGTTTGTCTTTATCTTCTACTGACATTTCGATGGCATCGAATTTAGTTTTCTGCACATTATACAATCTAAAGAATGCTTCCTTTACTTTGAATGCTGCTTTTTTAGCATCTCTATTAATTTCATAATGTTTGTAAAGGTCATATTTTTCGATCAGATAGTCTGCCATTTCGTTAGAATTAGCAATGGTTAATAAACGATCAATATCATGTTCATTACCATAATAGTCCATATCCTTCATGGAAGTTCCATAGATATTTTCGGGTTTTGCCAAATCTGGACTTGCTGCATAAAATATAGTGGTGGATTCGAAGTAGTCATCCAAAAAAGAAAAAGATAGCACTACGCTCAGTATACCTGCAACCAAGCATAAGCCGATGATTGCTTTTCTCCATTGGTACAATGTCCTGATGACGCCAAGAAGGTTTTCGTTGTTACTCATGTACATTATTAGTTAACGCAAAAGTAGAAAAATTAATCTTTTCTACACGAAGAAATAGTAGGTGGGATAAACCTGTTATTTAGGCCTGCTTTTAGGAACCCTTTTTAAGCAGTTGGATCAATTCCATAGGCTTAAAAAGACGAAAGATAAACGAAAGCATCAATCCAGAAATTATAACGATCAAAAAATTAACTTGCCATATAAAAGGACCGTTTTGGGCGATTAGCCAACCAATTACACCAACTGTGATTGCATATGTGAGGATTTTGAGGATGAGAATGAAATTTATTTTGAGGTCAAATTCACTTTTCACAATCCAAATTTGAACGAAAAAAACAAAAAATTGAGTGATACAAGTCACCATTGCAGAACCACATGCTTTGTACGTTGGGATAAAAAGATAGTTGAAAATAATATTTAGTAATACACCGATGACAAATAAGAGGTTCATTTTTTTCAAACTTCCGTTGGCAGTCAATAACGTTCCAAAAATGGCGATACCACTGACGGCGATGAAACTGATCATTAAATAACCCAAAACATCTCCCCAATAGTTGGTCGCATCGGTGTACAACCAATTCATCAAATCGAATCGGAAAAAATAAGAAGCCGTTGCTATCGAAATAGCTATTACCCAAATTACTTGAAAACTAAATTGCAATAAATCACCAATGTCTTCTTTCATTTTTATCATCCGACTAAACATCGGCAATAATAGCCCTGCAAATAAAAAACCGAGCATTGCACCTGCATCTAACAATCTGTATGCAGAAGCATAAACACCTGCCTCATATTTACCATCTGGCAACATTCGCTCTACCATTACTGCATCCACTCGCGCATACAACGTCATCAAGAAAATGACCAAAGCGTAAGGCCAAGTTTGTTTCAATATATTTTTTAGGAAAGAAGGATTAAATTGAAAAGTGATTTTTTTCAACTTTGTATTAATGATCAAAAAAGCAATGACTGCAGTCAACACTAGTGAAAAAGCCTGTGCATAAACAAACCACTCTATTTTAAAATTTTCTCTAAACCCACCCCACAACAATATGCCACAAATCAAGATCATAAATAATTTATCGAGGACGGAAACGATACTGTCTTTTCGATACATGCCCAATCCGCCAATATTCGACCGTAGATAAAAAGTAAAAGAAATGAGTATCCAATTAATGGCCAACAAAAAAAGTAAATGAAAATAATTCGCTTCATAACCCATCAGTTTTCCAATGAACATAATGAGTCCTAGATAACCAACACCTAGTAGTAATTTGAGGGTAATAAAGTTCGGAAAGAATTGGTCAAGCTTTTCTCGATTCTGAGAAATGGTTTTACTATTGAAATTCTGAATACCAAAATCATTCAGAATTTGTAACATAAAAGTGAAGTTGAATAACGCGAAATAAAGGCCATAACTTTCTGGCCCAACTTCATTTTGGACCGTCCTATCAATCCCAAAAAGGTAGAAAGGTTTGATCAATACATTGATTGAAATCAGGAAGATGATGTTGACAAGAAATTCTCTATTCACAACGCAAAAGTACAATACTAAATGTGTGATTCAATTATCAAAGGATAGTTTTACAATAAAGTCTAATTATAAGTGAGGCCACTCATAATTCATCACTCAGAAACTCATAACTGAGAAGAGATTAGCGCAGAGCACTTACTCATAACGCAAAGACTCAATAGGATCCAATCGAGCCGCTTTCAACGCAGGATACAAACCAGACACTAGTCCAACAATCGTACAAGTCACCAATCCCAATGAAATCCAAGCCCACGGAATTTGAAAGGCTCCACCAAATGCATAAGCGATTAATAATCCGATAATGACACCGAAAATAATTCCAACAATCCCGCCGATGAAACTGATAACAATTGATTCGGTAATGAATTGTGTCAAGATATTTTCTCTAGTGGCGCCGATGGCTTTACAAATCCCGATTTCTCGCGTGCGTTCTGTTACAGAAACCAACATGATATTCATCAAACCAATTGCTGCACCAATAAGGGTGATTAATCCAATTGCAATCGTAGCCATTCTCAAGGTGAAAGTATTTTCTTTCAACATATCGATGAGTCCATCACTTTTGTAGATTTGGAAGTCATCTTCCTGACCCAATTTCAGTCCACGCACATTTCTAAACAAACCAATCGCAGCAGAAGTGGCATTGTCCATATCCAATGCATCATACAATCCGACATCCGTGTAGTAGGTCGTGTTGGCAGAACCATAATGCCGTTTGACATTAATCAACGCAGCAAAAACTCTACGATCACCGCTATCATTCATTTGTGATCCTTTTGATTTCAGGACACCGATGACTTTGTATTTTACAGTACCTACTGAAATAATTTTATCCAATGCTTTTTCAGGTTTGTTATTGAAAATCAATTTGACAATATCAGAACCAATAATACACTTTGGAGAACCATTCTTAATTTCATTGTTAGAAAAATCACGACCATATTCTATCTCGTAGGATTTGACATAAAAATAATTTTCATCTACACCATATAATCGAACATTCGGATTCGTTTTTTCTTCCTTGTATCTTACTGCTGCCATTCTAGTTCCGCGCATAGAGATGGTAGCTCGTGCAGGAAATTCATATCGATCTTTAAATTCTTTCGCTTGTTTGTAAGTGATTACTTCACCACGTTTACGACCATGCTTACCCATTCCGCCACCAGTTCGGCTAATAGAGAATGAGTTGGCACCCATACTCGAAAAATTACTACTCATAGAATAGATAATCGTATCAATAGCTGTCAATATACCAACCAATGCCATGATTCCGAAAGCGATGATGAGCAACGTCAAAATACTTCGCAGCAGATTGGTGCGGACATTCCGTAAAGCAATAGATATATTTTCTGAAAAATTCACTTACTAAATGTAAGGTTTATATATGATTCAAAATTCGTTTTTCGATAAAGACCTTGTTTTAATCGGCAATCAACAATGGAAACACTTTGTCAAAATAGGCAGTGATTCTTTGTATACATCAGGATTTGCAGCCAAAACTTCTGCTCCTGTCAAATATCCATCGCCTCCTGCAAAGTCCGTAATAACACCTCCTGCTTCTTTGACCAACACTACGCCACCTGCTATGTCATACAAATTCAAGGTGTACTCAAAATACAAATCAAATCGACCACAAGCTACATAAGCCAAGTCGACTGCCGCCGATCCAAGTCTTCTGATACCGACAGAATTGCGCATGAAATATTCCAAGGTTTCAAAATAAGGTTGGATACGATCGTAGTTGTGATATGGAAATCCAGTTGCAACTAAGGCATTAGCCGTTTCCTTTTTATTAGAGACAGATATTTTTTCTCCATTCAAAAAAGCACCACCATCTTTCCATGCATAGAAACATTCATCATTATTCACTTCATAAACAATCCCGATGACCAATTCTCCTTGATATTCTAACGCAACACTTACGGAGAAAATCGGAATTTGATATAAAAAATTAGTGGTCCCATCGAGCGGATCTATAATCCAACGATATTCTCCTTCTTGATTTTCGACCGTATCTTCTTCCGTAAAAAATACGGCATTAGGAATTAATTCAGACAATCCTTTTACCAATTGTTCTTCCGCAGTTTTATCAACGTAAGAGACAAGACTGTTGAGATCTTTGGTAATGACATCACCTGGTTTTACTTTTTTGACTTCTCCTTTTATGAATTTACCGGTTGCCCTGATTAAGGTACAAGCTTTTTCTGTGATGGCTTTTAGTTCTGTTGTTTTCATGTTGGGAAGGTACAAATATTGAATTAAAAAAGTCCTTTCCACATCAGCGAAAAGGACTTTTATAGTTTAAAGAATTGAAGTCTATCCCATTTCAGCGACCACTTCCGTCACTTCAGGAACCATACGTTTCAACATCCCTTCAATACCTGACTTCAAAGTTACAGAGGATGAAGGACAACCACTACAAGAACCTTGTAATACTACTGTTACAATTCCTTCATTGAAATTTTTGAACTCGATATTACCACCATCCATTTCGACAGCAGGTTTAACGTAAGTGTTGATTAACTCTTTTATTTTTTTGACAATTTCTAATTGATCACCAGTGTATTCGTAGCCTGCTCCTTTTTCAGCTTCCAATTTTTCCATCGCTTCTCCAAAACCATCTTTTAAGATTGGCTTTCCATCTTGAACATAAGCTTTGATGAAATCTTTAATTTTCAACATGATATCATCCCATGAATAATTAAATTCTTTGGTGATGGTCACGAAGTTATTAGAAACATAAACACCTTTTACAAATGGCATTTCGAAAAGTTCAGTTCCGATTGGAGACCATTCTTTTGCCAAATCTTCTGTTCTGAAATCAGCAGTACCGTGATACAACATTCGTGACGTCACGAACTTCAATGATTCTGGATTTGGAGTTTGCTCCGTGTATATGATTACTGGGCTAGTTGTTATTACTTTTTCTTCCATAATTTCTTATTTAGAATTATTCTATAAAGATAACACATTTCTAGGTGAGATGTTTACAATTAAAAATAGAAAATTAAATTTGGCGGCAATTGAGGACGTACTTTACCACTAAGACACTAAAGCACTAAGGAACACTAAGAACGGACATGAATTCTCAGTTGGTTTCGGTGTCTCGCCAAAGAACCTTTTAAATTTCACACAATCTTATCCATACAATTCATAATGAATTTGAGATTTATCATACCCTAGCTTCACAATAAGATTGGCAACAGCTTCATCAATCATGTTGCTCCAACCACAAATATAGAAGTGTCGATTTGGATGGACGTCTTTGTATTTTTCCATATAAATATCGTGGACATAGCCTTTTTGTCCTTTCCAATTTTCTTCTCTAGACAAAGCGATGGTATAATCAAAGCCTTCCATTTTTTCTTTCATAGCTTTGAATTCTTCGCGATATAGAATGGTATTTTCAAAACGAGTACCAAAAATCAAGTGAATATTTTGATGCGGCTTTTTATTGTTATAAATATCTAGCAACATACTTCTAAATGGCGCAACCCCCGTTCCTGTACAAATCAAAACCAGATCAGACTTAATTTCTTTGGGCAAACAAAAGCCACCAGAAGGACCTTTGAATCGAATAGTAGAACCGATTTTTATTTCTTCAAATAAGTAAGTAGTTGCTGCACCACCTTCTAACTTGACAATACAAAATTCTAATTGATTGGAATTGTCAGGCGCATTGGCAATGGAGTAACTGCGCCATCTCTTAAGACGTTTTTCTGAAATAGGTAAATCCATTGTTACAAATTGACCAGGGATAAAATCAATTTTCTCTTCTTCAGGAACTTCAACCCAAAACCGTTTGGTTGTAGGTGTTTCATCTACAATTTTGGTAACAATACTATCATACCATTTCCAGGCCATACTAAAGAATTATTTCATCATAAGTGAGACAAACGTCGCATCCTTTGTCCGCAAAATATTTTTGCACTTCGTCCTTATCTTTTTCACTAGTTGCCAAAACGAAATCTCCGCCCCATGCTCCTAAAGATTTCACACTTCCCCAATAATCTGAGAAACGTTCGTCTTTTATTTTGGGCAAACCTAATGCTGAAGAAACAATCTCTTCATGTTCATCAATCAGTTTTTCGAAATCAGATAATTTTTTTGCATCATAAATTGCGTCCGTGATTGCTGTCAGTTTTTCGCTAATTGATTTTTTATCAACCTTCGACTTTTTATACATCTTAACAGCATCTGCACTGTTTTGTTTTTGACCAGAGTAGATAAAGTACAAATTGTCTTTGTAAGGAATTTCCAATTCTATTTCTGTGAATTTGATAGAGTCATCCACCAATTGGTATTCGACTGGACTTTCAGCTCCTGCACATGCAATGTCATAACCGGACCCATCTTGAAACCGAAAGAAAACCATAAAAGCATTGGCTTCTGCCCATTGTGAAGCCATGTGGATCACCGTTGAACTAGATCCTAAACCCCAATCTCTAGGAAAATCCATTTTGGTTTCAACACGTAGTTTTTTCCATTTCGCTAAAAACTCTGGACTATTTTGAACACAAGCTTTCAATAGCTTTTTGATAAATTGAGCGGTAGCATCATCTGTACTTTCCATTGGATCAAATCCTAGTAGATTGAATTTTCCTTCAAACCAGATTTCTCCTTTTTCGTCCAAACTTTTCCATACTAGTTCCGATCCAGCACTCTCCTTGACGGTCATGGTTTGACCAAATTTAGTTGGAAGTGCAATTGCTTTTGCTCCATCAAGTATAAAATATTCACTTGTGAGCAACAATTTCCCGTTTGCTTTGAATGTCTTTTTGATATGCAGTGTTTTTTAGTGTGTGGTAAATTGTGTGGAGGACAAAGATAAAAGAAAGTTTCTTGCTGAAAGTGCTTTGCACATTTATTTAGTTGACAACTGACCATTAACATCTCACTGAAAGGGCTTTCCTCTTTTTCTTTTTCAGTGTAGCTCGCACTGAAAGGGCTTTCCTCTTTCTATCAAAATGACAAATTTTTATGTTAGTAAGAATTTCCTTTCAAAAAAGAATGCCCTTTTAGTGATGTGAAATAAAGGCTTAACCTCAAACACTGAAAGGGCTTTCCTCTTTCTATCAAAATGACAAATTTTTATGTTAGTAAGAATTTCCTTTCAAAAAAGATTGCTCTTTTAGTGATTTGAAATAAAGGCTCAACCTCAAACACTGAAAGGGCAAATTGCCTTTCAATTGAAATATGGAGTATCGTTTTGAAATTATAGTTTTCGCAAGTTCGGAAGCCCTTTCAGTGTGGCCAAGACAACTACGAAGTAACTGATTGACCACGAATAGATTCCAAAAACTCTCTTACTGACGAAACAGACACCACCTCTTTTTCAAAATGCTGAGTTGCTTTTTCAGCTTCAGCATCGGTTGCTTTGAAAGTATTTAGAATGTTGGCAAGATGCATTTTCATGTGCCCTTTTTGGATGCCTGTAGTGACAAGGGATTTGATGGCAGCAAAATTTTGAGCAAGTCCAGTTGAAGCAATAATTTTCATTAACTCCTCTGCATCCGGGTTACCTAATAACTCAAGTGAGCGTTTAGCAATAGGATGTAATTTTGTCAATCCGCCAACCGTTCCTAATGCGATTGGAAGATCTAACCAAAATTTAAAGTTGCCATTTTCAACAGTACAATGACTTAGGCTTTTATATTGACCATCTTTGGCGGCATAGGTATGCCCACATGCTTCGATTGCACGGAAATCATTTGCAGTTGCAACCACAACTGCGTCAATACCATTGAAGATTCCTTTGTTATGAGTTGCTGCACGAAAAGGATCTATGTGTGCGATGCGGATGGCTTGATAGAATTTCTTAGCAAATGTTTCAGCCGACATATTATCTGGAAATTTTCCTAAATCAGCAACTGGACATTCTACTTTTGCACGGACTAAACATTCTGGTGTATAATTGGAAAGAATAGACATGATAATTTCCACCTTTCTTTCTGCTTCATTAAAAATGGAGTGGCGTTTAAAAAAACCGATGAGCGATTTACTAAAGGATTCTAAAATGGAATTGATAAAATTCGCACCCATAGAATCGCAAGTATCAAAATCCGCTTTTAGCTGGTAGTAATTCGCTTCTTGTTTTGTAAAATCCAACAATTCAATTGCTAAAATACCACCACCACGATTTCGCATGTTTTCTGTTAGTGATTCCGTATCTTTCATCAACGTCTCTTTCAACTCATCCCAGACACGTAACAACTTTTCTTTATCTCCAGACCAATTGAAGTGCACTTGACCAACTTTCGTCATAGATAAAACATCCACTTGAAAACCACCTCGTTCCATCCAAAATTTAGCTGCACTTGATGCTGCTGCAACTACTGAGCTTTCCTCAATCACCATAGGAACAACATAGGTCTTCCCATTGATTACAAAATTCGGGGCAACACCATAAGGCAGGAAATAATTACTGATCGTATTTTCACTAAAGCCGTCGAAAATCTTTTGGGACTCTTCATTTTTATGCCAGTAACTGATGAGTTCTTGCATCACGTTTTCAGGATCTTTGAAGAAATTCTCCACAATCCAACGAAGTTTTTTACGCTTCGACATTTTTGAAAATCCTGATATCGAACGACTCATTTATTTAATTTTTCTTAATCGCTTAGCGGTTTTGATAAGTTCTTGTATTATTTTGATGTATGGTGTATGATTTTGATTTACGATGTATGATTTATGATGTATAATATGACGTTGATACGTGCGCTTACGTGTGCTCGCGTACTGACGATCATATCATAAATCATACATCAACATATCATACATCAACAAATCAAACATCATCTAACCTTTAAGTAAGCATTTGCAATTTCAAGTCCTGCAATCTGTGCTTCTACATATTCTTTTAGTTCAGTATAATCGCCCATCGAGTGTTTCAAAAAACCGGATGCTTGACCATATACTGAAGTAAACGCTAATTTATTAATAAGATAGTATCCATCCAAAAAGTTCTTGACACCTCCTGAGATGATTACTTCCTTACATTTAATGGTATTAGTGGAGTCTTTTAAAATTTGATTGGAATAATCTACCATTTCATCAGCGGTATGTCCAATCATTCCTAAGTTACTGAAAGTCTCTTGTTTTGCAACATCACTACGAAGCAATTCCACATTAGAAAAATTAGTTCCACCACTTGCCGCGAAATCGACTGCAGCAATTGGTAATTCAAAAAGCGCTTTCAAACTTTCTATTCCCATTCCTTGTCCGACTTCTTTGACGATGATTGGAAAATTGGCAGTCTTCAAAATTTCCTTAATCGTATCTATTGGTGATTCTTCAAATCGATCTCCTTCAGGTTGTAACCATTCTTGAAAAGGATTGACATGAATAATTAGCCCATCTGCTTTCAATTTACTTAACAATTCATTTACCAAAAAAACTTCATTGCTTTTGATCAACTTTTCAACCTGAGCAACTCCCAAATTTGCGTACAAAGGAAATTCATCTGTAATCAAATGTCGGACATCAAAATCCGCTAACGTTTCATTGCTATATAGCAGTGAACGACAAGAACCCAATCCCATTCCCATTCCGAATTCACCACAAGCTTTTGCTAGATTTTGATTGATAGTTTTTGCGACACCGGTACCACCAGTCATGGAAGAAACCCAGATAGGCACTTTCATTTCTTTGTTCAAAAAATTAAGTTGCGGATAACTATTAGAAGTAGGATGAGCAGACAATAAAGGCTCGTAATAAAATCTACGGTCTAGATTACCAATTTCAATCTGTGATTTAAAAGCCAGATCGATGTGATCTTTTTTTCGAGAAGAAGCGGTTGGATCTTCATCGGAAAAAAGTTTTGTGATTTTGTCTTCAAGTTCTTTGCTCATAAATATCGGTCTGTAGGAGCTTTTTTAATTAGATGTAAAGTTAGGGCAAATCATTGGGATGATAATGAAAATATAAACATTGATAATTTACGATTAGTTGTGTGAACTTCAAATTATTGAGAAAAAAGGCGCTATCCTCAATTAATAAGAGAAATTAGCCCGCTTCCCCAAAGGGGTAAAAGCAGCAGTTAAGGGCACCGCCCTTATATTTTCACGAATATTCGTCAAGCTCCACAGGAGCGTAAGCCATTAAAGTTGATTTCGCTCCGTTGGAGTTTTTTTAGCCTTTCATATCAACATGATAGAGGATATTTTGACCTTAAAAACTCAACCTTTTTAAAAAGTGTGCGATTTTTTTACTGATTATCAGTCGTTTATAAAACTGAAAAGTAAAATTTGTTGTCAAAATGCTTGTTTTATCTATGATTGGCACTTACCTTTGCAATCGCTTTAGAAAAGGTGCTTAAATGGCACCAGATTTACAATATAATTAAACCATAAAATAGTGGATACTTTAAGTTACAAAACAAAGTCAGCTAGAAAAGAAGATGTCGTAAGAAAATGGTATGTCATTGATGCAACGGATCAGACTGTTGGTCGTTTGTCTTCAAAGGTTGCAAATATCTTAAGAGGTAAGCACAAACCATCTTACACACCTCACGTTGATACGGGCGATAATGTCATTGTCATCAATGCTGAAAAGGTAAAATTCACTGGAAATAAAATGGATCAAAAGACTTATTTGAGCTATTCATTATATCCAGGTGGACAAAAATCAATTACTGCTAGAGAATTGATGGCTAAAAAGCCTTACTCAATTGTTGAAAGAGCAGTGAAAGGAATGCTTCCGAAAAACAAATTAGGTAGAGCAATGTACAAGAAATTGTTTGTTGTTGTTGGACCTAACCATCCTTATGGTGCACAAAAACCTGAAGTTTTAAAATAGAATTCAAAATCAATTAATATATGGACGTCATAAATACATCCGGTAGAAGAAAAGCCTCAGTAGCAAGAATATACTTGTCAAAAGGAACTGGAAATATTACCGTAAATGGTAAAGACTACAAAACTTACTTCCCTCAAAAGCACATTCAATACAATGTTACTGAACCTTTCGGTATCCTTGAAGTTGAAAACATCTATGATGTGAAAGTTGTTGTTAGAGGTGGTGGTTTCAAAGGTCAAGCTCATGCAATTCGTTTGGCAATTTCAAAAGCATTCACCAAGTTGAATGAAGATTTCAGAAAGCCATTGAAAGCGCAGAAAATGTTAACACGTGATGCACGTGTTGTGGAAAGAAAGAAATATGGTAAGCCTAAAGCAAGAAAGAGCTTCCAGTTTTCAAAACGTTAATCAGTTTATTAAAAAAATTATTCAATTCATTAAGATATGAATACACCAACATATAAAGAATTATTGGATGCCGGAGTACACTTCGGACACCAAAGAAAAAAGTGGAATCCAAAAATGCTTCCTTACATTTTTATGGAAAGAAAAGGAATCCACATCATTGACTTGAATCGTACAACTGATTGCATGGACAAAGCAGGAAAAGCTTTGAAGCAAATTGCAAAATCAGGTAAAAAGATTCTTTTTGTTGCAACGAAGAAGCAAGCACGTACGATGGTTGCTGAATCTGCAAGAAGTGTAGGAATGCCATTCGTAACCGACAGATGGTTGGGAGGAATGATGACTAACTTCGCGACAATCAGAAAATCTGTAAAGAAAATGAACAGCATCGATAAGATGTTAGCAGATGGTTCATTGTCAAGTATTACTAAAAAGGAAAAGTTGACGCTTTCTCGTGAGCGTAACAAATTGGAAAAAGTACTAGGTGGTATCGCTAACCTAAATCGTATTCCTGCTGCAATTTTCATTGTGGATATTCACCATGAGCACATTGCATTGGCAGAAGCGAACAAATTAGGAATGCGTACGTTTGGTATGGTGGACACCAATTCTGATCCTACACAAGTGGATTATCCAATTCCAGCAAATGATGATGCTTCTAAGTCTATCGAAATGGTAACTAAGTTTGCAGTTAATTGTGTAAAAGAAGGATTGGAAGAAAGAAGAAAAGCAAAGGACAAACAAGACTCTGCTAAAAAACCTGTTGAAGGTGCTACGGCTAAACCAGCTAAACCAACAACCTAATTTTCTCATAATTCTCAAACATTAATAATTTAAAAAATGAGCGAAATCAAAATATCTGCAGCCGACGTAAAAAAATTACGTGACCAGACAGGAGCTGGAATGATGGATTGCAAAAAAGCATTAAACGAATCAGGAGGAGACTTCGAAGCGGCTATTGCTTATTTAAGAAAGAAAGGACAGAAAGTTGCCAACAAACGTGCAGACCGTGAAGCGAAAGAAGGTGTTGTTATCGCAAAAGTTTCTGGAGACCATAAGAATGGTGTTGTTATCAAGTTAAGTAGCGAAACTGATTTCGTTGCTAAGAATCAAGACTTCATCGACTTAGCACAAGAGATTGCTAACATCGCGATTACTAATATGCCTGCTGATAAAGATGCTATGTTGGCATTGGACTTTGGTGGAGGTATGACTGTTGGTGATAAAGTAATTGAACGTTCTGGTGTGATTGGAGAAAAAATCGAATTAGCTAATTTCGAAACACTTAGTGCTGACATGGTGGTATCTTATATCCACATGGGATTCAAAGCAGGTGTCATTCTTGGTTTAAACAAATCAGGTGACTTCGAACAAGCTGGTAGAGATGTTGCAATGCAAGTTGCAGCTATGAAGCCTTTGGCAGTAGACAAAGATGGTATCGACAGTTCTGTTGTTGAAAAAGAAATCGAGATTGGAAAAGAACAAGCTCGTGCTCAAGGAAAGCCAGAAGCAATGTTGGAAAAGATTGCAATGGGTAAGCTTGGTAAATTTTACAAAGAAAATACTTTAATGAATCAGGTCTTTGTAAAAGATAGCAAGTCAACAGTAGCTCAGTACCTTCAGAGCTTAGATAAAGACTTGACTGTGACGGACTTCAAACACGTCACACTCGGATAATATATTAAAAGCGTCCCGACGAATGTCGGGACGCTTTTTTTTTGACTTGTTATAGTAGTGGATAATTGAACCTATTTGTAAACCACTATCGTAAGCATAATTAGACGAAAGAAATAAAACAGCACCCCATATTTAAATTGTAAACATTTTTTAAACTTTTTTAATTTTCAAAATGGCTAAATATAAAAGAGTATTACTAAAATTAAGTGGAGAATCCCTAATGGGTGACAAAAATTTTGGAATCGATCCAAAGATGTTGGTGAATTATGCCAATCAAATCAAAGCATTAGCTGATCAAGATGTTGAAATCGCAATTGTAATCGGTGGAGGAAATATTTTCCGTGGGCTACAAGCAAAAGATTCTGGTATCGATCGAGTGACTGGTGACTATATGGGAATGCTGGCTACCGTGATGAATGGTATGGCATTGCAAAGTGCATTGGAGACAGTCGGTTTGTATACACGTTTGGTATCCGCAGTCGGTATGGAAAAAATTGCAGAACCTTATATTCGTCGTAGAGCCATTCGACATTTAGAGAAAAGACGTATTGTTATTTTTGTTGCTGGAACAGGAAGTCCTTACTTCACAACTGATTCTGCAGCTGCTTTACGTGCTAATGAAATTAATGCCGACGTTATTTTGAAAGGAACGAGAGTCAACGGTATCTACACGGCTGACCCTGAAAAAGATCCTACTGCTACGATGTATGACAACATTTCTTTTGCAAAAGTAATCAGTCTCGGATTGAGTGTGATGGATATGACGGCGTTTACAATTTGCCAAGAGAATAATTTACCGATCGTTGTCTTCAATGTAAATGAGCCAAGTAATTTGCAGCGTATTGTTAAGGGGGAACAAGTTGGTACTTTGGTGGAGGCTTAAGTTGGAATTAAAATAAAAATATTGAAAAGGAGTTGCAGAGATGTGGCTCCTTTTTTTGTTGGGTCGAGATGGGATTTTCTCATCTCTTGGGTTTATGTCGTTCCGTTGGAACTTTTCGTCATATTGCAATCGCAATAGTCACCAAACTAACCTTAGTCCCTTCCAACCCCTCCAAATTCACCGCACAAGATTCCAAAGTAGCACCAGTCGTCACCACATCATCGACAATCATCACATGCTTTCCAATTACTTTGTTAGAATTTTTGAGTTGAAATTTCTCACCTACATTCGCTACACGATCCAGTCTTGATTTCTTAGTTTGCGTTTTGGTATGGACAGTACGAACTAAGACGTTGTTGTAAAATGGAATTTCCATCGTCTTGGAAAGTCCTTGAGCAAACACCGTACTTTGATTAAAGCCACGCATTCTTTCTTTCTTTGGATGTAACGGAACGGGAAGAATACAATCAACACTTTTAAAGTGAGGTGATTCTTTAAGGATTGAACCATAGACTTCACCTAGCTTCACACCGATTTCTTTCTTTCCTAAATATTTTAGATTGTGAATGAGTTCTTGCGTTCGACCACCTTTTGAGAAAAAGTATAAGGCTGCAGCTGATTCGATATTGACACGTCCCCAGAATCTCTCGGTAAATGGATTTTCTTTGTCTTTGTGAAAATTCGTTTTTGGTAAATAGTATTGACAAGAGATACAGATAATTTCTTTGCCGTGCGGTAATTCATTGCCACAAGCTAGACATAAATTCGGATAGAAAAGTTGGAGGAAAGAGTTGGTGTATTTTGTTAGTACGTTCATTGATTTCAAAAATACTAAAATGAATATCGAATATCGAACAGGGAACCGCAGAATGTCGAAGTTGTGCGCGCGAGGAGCTCGCGAGCTTCATTTCGATATTCGTTATTCATTTTTTTTGGCTTTCGCCAAAAAAAAAAACGCCTACTCTATCAAGATAGAGCAGACGCATCAAAACAAAACGAAAAACCAACTTTAAACAAGTATATTATAATAACCCCATTTTTAAGGGTTTTGTTTCATCACATGTGTTAATTATTGACAAAAATTCGACAAATCAACCTGCTTTCAAGACGACGGGAATCGTTTGAATCTTTCCTTTTCTATTGATAGTCAACTGAATGGTTTCACCCACCTTAATTCTACCGACTAACTCTTGTAACTCGGGAGCAGACTTAACAGACTTACCATCTACCTTCGTAATGACATCTCTTGGAATGATTCCCGCAAATTGTGCAGCACCACCATCTACCAAATCCATAACCACTACACCTTGCGATATTTTAAGTCCCAATTCATCTGCATATTCATCATCCAAATCAGAAATATTGATTCCTAAAAATCCTCTTTGATAGCTTCCAAATTGAATAATATCATTTACAATTTTATTCATCATATTCACTGGAATTGCAAAAGAGTACCCTTCAAAAGTTCCAGTACGGGTTGCAATTGCTGTATTGATCCCTATTAATTTTCCATCAATATCTACTAAAGCACCACCACTATTTCCAGGATTGACTGCTGCATCTGTTTGAATAAATGCTTCGATTGCTAAAGCATTTTTATTGATATTGATATCGCGAGCTTTTGCTGAAATAATTCCTGCTGTTACTGTGGAAGTCAAATCAAAAGGATTTCCAACAGCCAACACCCATTCTCCGACCATAGCTTTATCAGAATCTCCGTAAGTAATCGCAGGTAAATTATTCGCATCAATTTTCAAAACAGCAAGATCACTATTCTTATCTTTTCCGATTACTTGCGCGGTATATTTTTGATTGTTGTACATGGTTACCGATACTTTATCTGCATCAGAAACGACGTGATTATTAGTAACGATATATCCATCTTGAGAGATTATTACACCAGAACCTTTTCCTTCTTTTGGCATATTAAAACCACCACCACCGAAGAATAAACTAAATGGATCATTACTATTATTAGCCTGAGGTCTTGTATCGGTAGCTGAGATATGAACCACTGCTGGCATTGTTTTTTGAGCTGCCAATTTAAAATCAAATGGAGCCGCCACTGTTTTAGGGCTAACATTAAAATTACTACTGACTTCTTTTGCGTAATTTGGCTCTACTGTTTTTAGGGTATTTTTCGATAAAAAAAGGCCGCTTAACACAACTAATCCGCCCAAAATACCTGCAAATAGAAAAGAAATTGCTTGTTTCATATTACTAAAGTTTTTCTGACATTTTTTTGGAGAAATTTTTGCTTCTCAAAGATTAAGAAGCTATAAACAATTAACACTACTTTATTTTTTACTGTTATGGAAATGCCTTACTTTAACGTGACTTTAACAGAAGAAAACAGACCCTAAATTTATCCGAAATTTTCCTAGACCGACTATTGAAAATTTTATCAATCGATAATTTTAAGGAAACACTACTTCATGAAAAATGCTGCAACTGAAATTTCTGTAGAAGAGTTAATCAAGCCTGAAAATAATTTGGAGATCGCTTTATTGAAAGATAGAGAATTGAAAAATGGATTATTTTGGGGAACGCCTCGTTTTGGACATCCAGAAGGTCAAGTCATTTATCACATTCGTGAAGTCTTAGACAATGTACAAGCATTGGATGTTGACAAACAAACTCGGGAGCAACTAAGAGTTATCACAATAGTTCATGATAGTTTTAAATACATGGAAGATAAGATTTCCTTTCCACGTGATTGGTCCAAACATCATGGAAAATATGCCCGCAAATTTCTAGAAAAATATACCGACGATAAACATTTATTAGAATTGGTTGAGCTCCATGATGAAGCCTATTATTGTTGGAGATTGTCCGTATTAAAAAATGATCCTAAATCAGGAAGACATCGCATGAATAGTTTGATCACTCGATTAAATGGAAACATGCAAATGTTCTATTTATTTTTCAAATGTGATACGATGACAGGAGATAAAAATCAAGCGCCTTTAAAATGGTTTGAAGATTCTATCAACAATATTGAGATTGTAGATTTGGTAAGGTAATCACTTAAATGTCGTTGGGTTTTGGCGTCCCGCCAAAACACCTTTATAGGAAATATTAAAATCAATCATCGTTAGATAATTAAGATTTCAATGTCTTAGATATGTTTCTTGTTGAGCCGCCAAAACTAACTCAGATCTGATTTCTTTTAATTCATTATTCCATTTAAATTTCAAGTATCAAATAAAGGTAAAGCAGAATAAAACTGATATTTCACCAATATTTTCAATTATTTTTAACAACTTGGAACTTTTCTAAGTGAATAATGGTTGTTCGTTATAGCAAAACAACCATTAAAGCTTTGATAACAACAATTACAAATACTTCATTAATGACAGATGAACCGAATAAGGCTCATTTAGATAAGGTATTCCATGATGAGTTATTACCTCATATGGATGCACTTTATAACTTTGGATTTCACCTTACCAGAAGTGAGGCGGATGCCAATGATTTAGTGCAAGAGACTTATCTAAAAGCTTATCGTTTCGTTGACAAGTATCATGAAGGAACCAATGCAAAAGCATGGTTGTTCCGTATCATGAAGAATGCATTTATTAATGATTATCGTAAGAAAAGCAAAGCACCAAATCAAGTTGACTACGAAGAAGTAATTAACTTCCACAGAGAAGATCAGAACTCAAATTTCTCGGGTTACATGGATTTAGGAAAAGAGATGTTTGAAAACATGATGGGTGATGAGATTTCTAATGCCATTAATTCTTTGCCAGTTGACTTTAGAGTAGTTATATTGTTATGTGATATTGAAGATTTCAAATATGACGAAATTTCTCAAATCATCAATATACCAATCGGAACCGTACGGTCAAGATTGCACCGAGCAAGAAACATGCTCAAAGAAAAATTGAAAGACTACGCCAAATCACATGGCTATGTTGATAAAAGATCTTAAACATTATTTCTTAAAAAATTACAAAACTGAATTGTTCAGAGGTTAAGCATACGAGTTATGAATACAATCAGCAATAATATATATAAGCCTTACATCAGTTTCGTCTCTTGGCGAACTTGTAAGGCTTATTTTTTTGCTATTGTTAGAATAACTAAACAGCGCGCCATACCCGGACAACAATTCTAAAAATTCTACTTATCATGCGTGATCAGTCTAATTCTCCAGAACAGGAGCTCGTCAGAAAAGTGTCTATGTACCTTGACAATGAATTGAGCTTAGAAGCACAAATTAATTTTTTGCAAGATTTACAGAAAAATCCCACCCATAGGGAAATATTTGATAAAGAAAGATCCATCAGAAAACTGATAAAAAACAATCTACCCAACAAAAAGGCTTCTCCAACCTTAATCGATTCCATCAAAGAAAAAATCAAGTATAGGATTCCACCTGTTTGATTTTAGAAATACCACAACTATACTTCCATCTTATTTGACTGCTCAGAAAATTTCTGAGAGATAGGATTGTTATGTCTTTTTGCATCAGTGGCGGAGAGGTTGAAAACCTTCCTGTCGATGTAAACGCGAGCTCGCGCATGTCCACGCGTCGCACCCCTTCCTTTTTTTAAAGGTAAGGGCCTATCCGAAGGATTAGAGGATGGATCCTACGAAACAAAGATCCAAAGAATATGTTGCTTTAAGCGTCTCCGCTTAAGATGCAGTAACACAAACTAATTTTAATTTATCTGAAATTCTTACCTTTGCAGCATGAAACAAGTACTTCAATTTTATTAGCTTCTCTTATCTAACTAGCGAACCAACGCTAAGTGCTAATCGTATTTCAATTGAAGTAAACCAAAATGGTGTTCCTATTTTAAATTTTTAATTTTACATTTTCAATTTCACCAAACATGCTAGATAAATTAGAAGCTATCAAAGATCGCTTTCACTACTTGGAAGAACAATTGTCTGATCCAGAAGTGGTGTCCGATATGACCAAATACAAAAAGACCAGTAAGGAATACAAAAGCCTACAAGAGATTGTTGAAACTGGTGATGTGTATAAAAACGTGATGGACAATATCACATCTGCAAAAGAAATGCTTAAAGAAGACGATGCGGAAATGAAAGAGATGGCCAAAATGGAATTGGATGAATTGGAACCTAAGAAAGTCGACCTCGAAGAGAAATTAAAAAAGCTCTTGATTCCAAAAGATCCGGAAGATGAAAAGGATGTGATTTTCGAAATCCGTTCTGGGACTGGTGGTGATGAAGCAAGTATATTCGCTGGTGATTTATATAAAATGTATTCCAAGTATTTTGAAACACAAGGATGGAAAGCAACGGCTGTTTCAATTAATGAAGGAACGGTTGGGGGCTACAACAAAATTGTCCTTGAAGTTGAAGGTACTGATGTTTATGGTAGATTGAAATTTGAATCAGGTGCACATCGTGTACAACGTGTTCCTAAAACAGAATCTCAAGGTAGAGTTCATACTTCCGCAGCAACAGTTGTTGTCATGCCAAAACTAGAAATGGAAGATGTAAATATCAACAAAGCGGATTTGAAGGTCGATACCTATCGTGCAAGTGGTGCAGGTGGTCAGCACGTCAACAAAACAGAATCAGCAGTTCGTTTTACACATATTCCAACAGGTATTGTTGCCGAAAGTCAAGATAGTCGTCAACAAATGAAGAATCGTGAGATCGCTTTGCAACGTTTGTATGCAAAGATGTATGATGTACAACGGGAAGCACATGAATCGAAGGTAGCAAGTGAGAGAAAATCATTGGTAGGAACTGGAGATAGAGCAGGCAAAATTCGTACTTATAACTATCCGCAAAACAGAGTTACCGATCACAGAATTAACCTAACTCTTTATAGCCTAGACAAGATTGTACAAGGTGATATAGAAGAAATTATTGAGAAGTTACAGATGGAAGAAAATGCGAAGAAGTTGAAAGACGGAGAAGAATAGACCTTTTTTCTTGTAATTGTTGACATTCAAATGTTAAAAACGCCTCACTTCATATAAATGAAGTGGGGCGTTTTTTTTGACCGATTTTTTATTTGTTAGCTTATTTTATCCTCGTAAAAGCACTACTATATTTTAATCGAAAATTTCAATTCTAAATAAAAGTTCCTTCGTCGAAAATTCCACGATGTTAGTCCAACAACGATCTAAAATTGGAATTATTATGCCTTTCCAAGTGTATTGTTAATACAGTGTATGATCAATTATTCACTATAAAATCACTTAGTATGATTCCATTTATTGCCAAAGCAATGATTCCCGCGATTCTTATTTTCCTCCCTATTTATTGTGGTTTAAAAATTAATCGCCACTTCAAAAACAAAGAAAAGCGTGAAGCGGAAACTGCTCATCAATATGATGAATTTGTATAGACCAACTATATTATATCAACTTATAACAAACCAATTTCTTATGAAGAATTTAAAATTAATCGTCGCATTTTTTAGTTTGCTACTCATTGCGAGTTGCACAATCAGTCCAACTGCGAAGCAATATGCAGTAGAATCGGATGCATTTAATGGAGAAATGAAAATCCATGAAGGCCCAGGAGTAAAAGACTATATCAACGTATTTGATGATGTCTCATACTATGACAAAGTAGATAGTTATTCATTTTCAGCAAATGAAGATGAGGGTGGAGAAGCAATCAATATCAGGTTTGCTAACAATGGTAGAGCTAGTTTATCAGGCTCAACAGACTATCGATACCCTACTGGGGAAAACAGATCTTTGATGTTAGATATTGAAGAAAATTATGGAAGTCCAAAAGCTGTTGAATCACAGTTAATAAGACAAGCGTTAGAAAAATCTGTTTTTACAGCTGGACAATTCATGAATGTTTTTGATGCCTTATCAAAAAACAGATCTTACTTGCAAGAGCTAATTTTTGACCAAGCAAATTATGGTCAATACAAGGTTAGATTTAAGGAAGAAAAACAAATTGATTTGGCGACCGGAAAAGAAATTGTGGTAAAAGTATCTGACAGAATTGAATGTGATGGTTCCAGTCCACTATGTATCAATGGGTTTTTGAGAACAGAAAAATCTGCGCTTAAACTTTACGGAATTCAATTGTTCAATCCAACAATAAAAGGACTGACCGGTGAAGCATCTATAGAAGCTGCAATCGCATCCAACTTACAGCGTTCCAACAAGATGGAGGAGCTAGCAATCCAAGCTAGAGAAGCACAAGTAGATGCTGCGACCACGATAGAAACTTCAAAAGCAGAAGTGGCAATTGAGGAAGCAAAGTCTGCAAAACGAGTAGCTACTGCAAAGGCAGAAACTGCTGTAAAAGCAGAATTAGTGAAGCAAGCAGAATTGGAAGCACAAGCAAAATTAGCGATCAAAAAAGCAGAAGCAGAAGGTGATAAATTGAAAAATATTGCAGGTCTTTCTCCTCTTGAGAGAGCGACTATCAATAAGGAAACTGCGATTGGTGTTGCAGCTGAATTGGCTAAGCGACCGGTGCCATACATCATCAATAATGGAAATGGAGGTTCCAATTTGGAGCTGCTCATTCTTATGATCAGATGTTGGTAATGATAAGAGAGTTGTCAAATTTGCAGGCAAAGAATTAAAGAGTTAGTGATGAGTGATGAATTTTTAATGATGAGTGGCTCCCCGGTTTTAATTAAACGGGAGAGCCACTCATCATTCATACTCATCACTAAAAAATTCCCTTAAAAATCCATTCCTAACGACAAATAAAACATCGGATCCTGCACTACCCTAGTCTCAATTCCAAAAGCATAATCGAACTTAATGAAATAGCCAAAAAGTACAGAACGAGCACCAATACCATAACCTGCAACAATCGGATCTCTGAAATAATTTACCTTGACATCGACCGTAGGAGGATTGCTAATATTGATGGTGTTTAGAGGATTTTCATCGCTAAATGGTGTGAATCCTTGCCAAGCAGTACCAACATCAAAAAATGCAGTTGCTTGAAAATGACGGAAGAATGAATTTCTAATATTCTTCTTTAGATATTTGAAAACTGGAACCCTTAACTCCGTATTGAAAAGTGCGTAATTACTACCATTTCTGATATTCAATTTAAAACCTCTTAAATTAGCGGCCATTGTTTGGTAGGCAAAATTTTCTTGTGCCGGATATGGAATATCATTGTTATATGAGGAGAACAACCATCCATCGGTTCCTCCTAAAAAGTAGAGAATTCTCTCTGACCCAAAAGAAGCCGATCCTGCTGCACGAAAAGCAAGTACAGAATGCTTACCCAATCGTTGATAATGGCGCGCATCAAATCCAGCAACACCCATAAATCCTTTATTAAAATTGAAGCTAAAATCATTAGCTAGATCCACTTCAAAGCGTTTCATTCCTTCAACTGAAAATTTATATCTCGTTCCGTTTTTAATATTCAGACTAACATCTAAGGTATTGTCAAATACATATTCCAATTTCAAACCAAAACGTTGTTGTCTTTGAGTTGGTGCACCAAGCGAAGGTTGATCTGTTGCCAATTGCGTGTTTTTATCAAAACGTAAAGTTCCTGTTGCGCGGAAACTTCTGAAAATATCAAGTGGATATTTTACCTGCATCATCCCTAGGAAAATAGACTCTCTGCTTCTTCTTGGAAACAAAGTAACTTCTGTATCATCAGTGTGACGCAATGCGCGACGATAGACCGCATATGTTTTGTCGAGTCGTTTCTTTTTATCTCTATATACTAAAAAATATTCTGCTCCATTAAATGTCGTTGGCAATCTAATTCCGCCTTCCAATTCATGATCTTCAAATAAATCTTTGAAATTTGCTTTCATTAAAACACCTGGAGCTGGATAGGAATAATTATTTCTATTGGTTGCTTCACCTAGCCCTGCGTAATTATCTAGCCCACCAAATAACAAACTATTGTCTAATGTTGAAGTAACAAAATCAGTCCTGAATTTGACTCTGTAAGGAACAATTCTCGATCTTCTGAACTTATGTACTTTTCGCTCTCCAGCTTTTGTGACAACAGGTTGTTTCATCGGCTTCATCGTACTAACAACTTCATCATCGTTTTCTAAATCTTCAGGTGCTGGTGCTTCTTCATGATCAAATTCACTTTGAAAAAGATAATTATCGATATCAACTTTATTCGTATCCTTTTTCATTGGAGACATTCTGGAAACAATTTCTTCCTTTTTATCTCCATCAATTTTAATGATCTTTAATTCATTGTTGATTAGTGAAGTACGATCGATATATTCATTCTTTATCTCGGCTTGTTCTCGAAATCTAGTTGGATTGGCTTGTACTTTTTGTTCAGGATTTAGGGAATCAATAAATACATGATATTCTTCTTCAAAATAAATTAACTCCACTTGTTTGTTAGAACGAGGAGAACTATGTTGATCCAGAATATTGAATTTGTAATTAGTAGAATTATGAGTGAATGCTTTTTTCTTAATGACTGGTCGCATTTCAGTTGATGCAATCAATGTTGAATCCTGAATATTGATAGATGAATCTTGATGAATAACTAGCTCTGTTCCATCTTTCAACGTCACCACTTTTTCATAAAAGGCAATGTAATCTTCAAGGTATCCTGCCGAACGATTGAAAACGCCACTAGCATCACTGAGGTAAGTAAAATAAGTACTATCAACAGCTGCAGGTTTTCTTTCATTGACCGAAGGTGTGTTGGTTACTCTCACCAATTCTTTATTACCAGATTGGTAGTCATAAAAGAACAAATCAAAATTATTAATTGGTAAAATAGTATCCAATCTCATTTGCTCCAGCATCAGACCATCTCTATTAGAAGAAAATAAAACACCTCTTCTGTTTTCTAACTGAACAACTACCGCGTCTAAATCATCGTAAAAATCATTGGTGATTCTTTCTGTTTGTCGAGTCCTTGTTTTGTAAATAAACAGATCGGAATATCCACGAACTGCTGCTGAAATAACTAAATTATTATTGTCCACATAGTCCATACTGAATACTCGTTGGTAATGTGGTGCTAATTCTTCTGTAGTTTTTTCTTTCGTGTTTTTGTCATAAATCATCAATGACACTACATCTCTTTTTTCGTACATGACTGCTAGTTCAAAACCACTTGGGTTCCATGCAATCAAAGGATAATTGTAGTCAGTTGATTGGAACGCATTTCTGAATCCACCTTTATGAATGACATGACGACTTCCAGAATTCACATCTTGAACGTAGACTTTATAATTTCCAATTTCGTTGGTGACATAAGCCAACTGCTTCCCATCAGGACTCAATTTCATTTGAGTGATTGGTAATTTTCTTTTATTCTTGATCGTTACTTTCTGTCCATTGGGTTCTGCTAATCTTTCAATCTCATTTTTATAACGTTGTGTGAAGTAGATATTCCAACTATCCACTGTTCTATCAAAAGAAGTTCCTAAGACATAAAGGAAACCACTTTCTATACTACGGTTAATTCTTGTTAGATAAAGCAAATTGGAGACAGTATTTTTCCCGTAATTTTGTCCAATAAAATACCACATGGAGTGTCCCGCTAACTTAGGATAATCTTCGGCGAATTTTTCAAAATTATTTTCATAATCTCCATTTACAAAAACATCTCTCAAACGATTGTCATTTTCTACATTCCATTCTTCACCAATATACCCGACCAATCCATCTTTAAACCATATTGGTAAATTCATCATCACCGCATTCTGAACAATCTCTTGTAAGTTAGATCCAAACAACATCGCATCCATATAAACCGAAGCCACTCCTTCTCTGATCTGTTGCCTCAAGTGTTGGTGATCACCATCAAAATGAATGAATACTTTGTTACCGACAATCTTTGTACGCCCACCAGAATTATTAAAAGTTTCTTCACTTCCAATATTTGTTTGTTTCAGATCCGTAATGTCAGTATAAACAATGATTTCGATTTTTTCATTGATTCGATGTTCAAGGATACTCAATATCTCTTCATAATCATATTCTGCCAACAATACAGTTGCTTCTCCAATATTTCTACCATCTCCATACCAGTAAGTAATGAAGTTGGGGGTTTCGTACATCATCCATTCCTCAAAATCGTTGTGGAATTGGACTCTGTTTTTTCCAAACTCCACCTGCGTCCCTTGTCCAAAAACAGGAATAAAAGCAGCCAAGAAAAAGAAGAGATAAGTAAGGGATATTCGCATGTTAAAATGTATTTATATATTAACAACAACAGCTATTCCAAAATGGTTATTTTTTAGGCTAAAATCAACCTACAAAACAGCTCACACACTACCTTCTCAAAATAATTTGTATAAATTGCGGTTTTTATAACAAATCAAGTCATTTTTAACAAATTAAGTATGTCAACTGTCGCTAATTTCACCTTCAATCCATTTCAAGAAAATACCTACATTTTATACGATGAAACTAAGGAATGTATTGTGATAGATCCCGGTTGTTATACACAAGCTGAACGGGGTGAGTTGGTTAAATTCATTGAAACCAATGATTTGAAGCCAGTTCGATTAATCAACACGCACTGTCATATCGATCATGTTTTAGGAAATAAATTCATTGCTGAGAAGTATGATCTAGAATTAGAAATTCATAGTGGAGAAATTCCCGTTTTGGATTCTTTGGAACAGGTCAGTAAAACTTACGGGATTCCATGTGAACTTTCTCCTGATGCCTCAAAATTTATAGAGGCTGGTGATTTGGTCAAATTCGGTAATACTACTTTAAAGACTTTATTGACACCTGGGCACTCACCTGCTAGTATTTCTTTCTTTTGCGAAGCGGACAAATATGTGATTGCCGGAGATGTATTGTTTTATGGAAGTATTGGTCGGACGGATTTACCGGGTGGTGATTTTGATACGTTGATTCGTAGTATTCGAGAGCAGTTGTTTCCATTGGGTGATGATGTGAAAGTTTATTGTGGTCATGGGCCTGCTACATCTATTGGTTATGAGAAAGATACGAATCCGTTTTTGAATCGTGGAGTGTAGTTCTTTTAAACATACAAGCACATTAAGAAATTAAGAAACATTAAGTTCTTATAGAATATAAATATAAATTTAAACTTAATCCCATTTCTCAAACAAAACACCCTGCACCGGATCTGGTAACAGCTTAAAAGATCGCCGATGCATTTCTGTCGGACCAAATTCCTTAATCGCTTTTCGATGCGCAATAGTTGGGTATCCTTTGTTAGATGTCCAAGAATATTGCGGAAATTTTTTCGCCTTTCGCTTCATATAATCATCTCGATAAGTCTTCGCAAGAATAGAAGCAGCAGCAATTGAAAAATATTTACTATCTCCTTTGATGATACAATGATGTTGAATTTTTTTGTATGGATTAAAACGATTGCCATCGATTAATAAAGAATTGGGTTGTATCGTTAATTTCTTAATAGCACGATGCATGGCCAGAAAAGACGCATTCAAAATATTGATTCGGTCAATTTCATGTGGTTTGACATGAGCGACCGCCCAGGCGATAGATTTTTCTTTCACTAATTCTCGAAGTTCATAACGAGTTGCTTCATCCACTAATTTGGAGTCAGTTAAAATATCGCTTTTAAAATTTTTAGGAAGAATAACAGCAGCTGCAAATACTGGTCCCGCAAGGCATCCACGACCAGCTTCATCACATCCGGCTTCTATATTTTTTTTGTTTAGGTAAGCGGCAAGCATTTGTTTTCTCGATAGTTTCTCAAATGTAAAATTAAAATAGGATTTCTTTGAGAATTTTGACGGATGTTTCTTGGATCCCTTTTGCAGCCAAGCATTCTCTTATCCGCCAAAGGTGGAATAGCCCCTTGCCCTTCAAATAAGTATGTGGAGTATTTGAATTCTCGAACTGACGTCCTATTTAATATTTGAATTCAGACTTTCTATTAAATTTTTGAAATAATATTTGAACTTTTTTCCCTTTTTTAAAAGGGAAAATGCCGAGAGGCAAAAGGGATCCAACAAAACTAAATCACAAAGAATAAAATCAATTACTAATAACCTCAAACTCAACTCGTCGATTCAATTGTCGACCTTCAATAGTTTCATTATCAGAGATAGGACTGGTACTCCCGTAACCTTTATTGGTAACTCGATTGGTGGCGATACCATGTTGGATTAGGTAGTCAGCGACGGCTTTGGAGCGACGATTTGACAAACCGATATTGTAATCATGGCCACCTAGAATATCCGTGTGTCCATTGATACGTATGACCATTGTTGGGTATCGATTCATTAAGGTGAGTAATTTATTTAACTCAAAGTAAGATCTTGGAAGCAACTCCGCTTTGTTAGTATCAAAAAAGATGTCTTTTAGCTGGATAATATCCCCTTTTTGGACTTCCAAACAACACAAATCATCTTTTTTAATTGGTACATTGATAATTGGATCTGCTTTTTTTACAGAAATATCGTCGACATAATAATAGGCATACTTTAAATTGCAAGAGGTTGCTTCATTTGCAGTTGTCATACTATCTGTGAAAAAATTTCCAATAATTAAAAAATCAGATTCATCTTTGGCAGTGAAAGAGCCCGAAACTTTCACCCAATGTCCTTCTGCCTTTACTACATTAGTTGCGACTACCTCCGGCTTCAATTCATCTAGAACCATTTCTGTTTTCTCTTCCAGATATTCATCATTAAAAGCCATCCCTAGATTATTGACACTGATAGAATTTGGCAATTGGCTGACCCAAAAATCTACTTGATATTTTTGACCAATCACTAAAGGTTCCTTCATTTGAATCTGTAAATATTCACGACAATGTGGCTTCCCATCTTCACAACCATATACTGTTATACCCACCATTGTTTTCCCGGTACGAGCAGTTTGCCCACCAAAACCTTTTTCTGCCCATTGGCTAGGAACTCTTACATTTTTTCCAAAAACATCAGGAGAAGTTCCCGTTGCAGAACTCCAATATTTCATCACATCTGTAAAGTGAGATCCTTTATAAAACCAGCCAATTGGTGTAGATGAGAAACGTTCAAAACTTTCGTTAGGAACTAAGTTTTCGATGACTGGTTTATTTTTAGGCGTAGGAGTGACTGATACCTGTGCAAAGGCATTCATTCCAAGAATGGAAAAAACAAATATCAGTAAACTATTTTTCATTAATTGTGTCTCTATATTCTAACGTAAAATGTTAGAAAAACTTATGTGAAAACCTAAGTGCTTGGTTTTCAGCCTAGTCAGATACGAGGGCTATCTAACATATAAACTACCTATTATTTAATATAAAAACAATACCAAATTATCTTTGGTTCGGCATAGACACATCTTGTTGAGGAATATTTTCAGCTTCTTTACCGCCTCTTGCGTAGGGAACGGGTGCTGGATTAGGAGAATTTAGTCGTTGCATAAATTGATAAAGGACGCCAATTCCTTGATCTTCAATCACTTGATCTCTGACGACTTGTAATATTGGAGAATTTAGTCCAACAGAGTAAGAAATTTCCATTAATGCCTCTCTTGATTTTTGACCTTTATATAAATCGAAAACACTTCGAATTCCAACTTGTCTTAATTTATCAATATCACTTTTAACGTACACTAGCAACTTAGCTTGTCCGATCCAATCCAACAATTGTCTTGCACCAAAAGGGGTGTTGATTAGTAAATCTGTCAAACTGGCCATTGCTAAATTTTGTGCATTATCAATACCGATTTCGATAAGTCGTTCTTTATGTTGTACACTAATGCCTTCAATATTATCAAGTGATAAGTATTTAGTGTTCACATTTTCACCGTTGATATAATTCTTGTAACGTTTCACTAAATAATCTAACACTCTAGATGGAAACATTCCTGTCAAGAATGCAACTGCCGGTAATGCAGATCTAAAGTTTAGAAAATTTTCATTGGCAGATCCCATGATGAATGACAATACCAATGCAACAACACAAGCAAAAAGTATACGGATACCGGCGCTATAAAAAACACTTGGAGACAAATCATAAGCGATCAGTCTTCTAATGATATTTTGTGCCGACCAAAGAAACCCGCCTAAAAACGCCATCATCAAAACGGACAAACTTTGATTCATCAAATTTTTATTACCATCCCCAAAATAAGAAGAAGTTAACAATAGACTATCGTCAACGTTTTCCATGACTTGGTTAGCATACATGAAAGCGGTGATTGCAATAAGGCAAATCAATGTTACGAAACTCACTGGAAAGAAATACTTCATTGGCCCCATCGAATCCTTCACTTTTCTAGAGGAATTAATTCCCATTTCGGAGGTCGCTTTCGCATATTCTTTTTCTTTTTTATCCATCATGAACATGAAATAAGAAAAAGCAGCCAACGGCATAAAACCTGCAATAATTAAAATCATCAACGGTTTACCTAGCGCGCTTATGCTATCAAGATCTAAAAAAGCGCTGAGAAAAATAATATCGTATTCCATAGTCTGTCGTTTTCTATTCTTTTAAATTAATGGCAGTCCCATTGAAAAATAACGCGTGAGAAATCGAGATTTTCCAAATCCGCTTTTTTGATAAAAAAATGAGCAACGCCCATATCTCCCCATTTCAGTCCGATCTTATCATCACTATCTAATTGTAACAATAAAATGTCATCATGATCAGGTGCTCTTGGATCTTCTTGTGCAAAGTGCGCATAACCACCAATTTTATGACCAGTGGCAGCAACTGCTTCACTATATCTATCTCTTAGATCGTACTCATCCTCTCCAAATGCTCTAAAAAATTCATCGCCCAATTTTCCATCAAAAGCGATGTCAGAAAGTGGTGCGATTTCTACAGACTTGGTCGCTGATAACACAAAATCTGTTGTTGTATTATTTAGCGGTAAATTTTCATACTCAACTTCCGCTTGATTTTTTTTGACTTCCATTTCCACAGTTGGATCTGCGATATAATTTACTGTAATCGTTTTCTCGTTATCGTTTCCATACATCCCATTTTCTTCCATAAAAAATTGAAGTAAACCTTTTGTTGGAAAACCTTTGATATTTCCAAATTCACTAAAATTAATTTGAGCTAACAAGAACATTGGTTTCCCTGCTCCATCCACCGGATAATCCGATGCTACTTTCATATAAGGGAAACCTCCAATCTTGCTGTTCCAGACTCGATCAGGACCTGCATTGTGTGCAACCAATTGAACAAAAGAAGTCGCTGTTGCTTTCAACAAGTCCTTATGTGGCTCCAACTCTTTTGGTAATCGAATCACTTTTTTCATTTTGTGAAAATACGAAGAAATACTAAATCATATTCTAATTGATTCTCATATTTAAATGTAGCGCTTTATTGAATCGTTTTTATTAAAAAAACATTAAAAATTCAGGTCTTGGCAACCAACTATTTACCTAAATGAATGTTTACTTTGCCAACGCATGGAACTAACGAAACTACCAGGAAATAAATCAATCGCGCTCTTCTCCATTTTGGGGTTGATTAGCGTCTATTTAATCTTTCAATTGAAGTTCTCTTTTGACTTCGAACAATTCTTTCCGACCAATGATCCTGACCTCGAATTTTTTAAAGAATTCATTGAAGAGTTTGAAACGGATGACAACTTTTTGTTTATAGCTGTTGAGAAAAAATCGGGTGTTTTTGAGCAAGAATTTCTTGAAAAATTTCACGACTTAACCTTAGCAACAAGAACACTTCCATATGTTGTTAGTACCCAATCTTTGACGAAAATATCTTATCCTGTCAAGACTCCATTTGCGATTACAACCATCCCTGCAATTCATATCAATGATCCGTCGAAGTACGAACGCGACAAAGAAAAAATATTGACGGATGAGCGGTTTGTTTACAACCTAATTTCCAAAGATGGAACGGCGTTAAACATCGTTTTGAAGACAACAGAGAAAATGAAATTGGAGGAATCGGAGGAACTAATGGATTCGCTGAATCTCTTAATGGCTATTTATGATTTTGAAGCTTATCATTTTTTAGGTCGAGCCTATTTTCAGCAAGAGTTGGTTTACATGCAAAAGCGTGAAATTATTGTTAGTGGAATCGTTTCCATGATACTCGTTTTGTTGATTATGTTTCTCATTTTCCGGCGACCAAAAGGTATTGCGATTGCATTGGTATCGATTGGATTGGGCTTGCTATTATTTCTTGGTCTTTTAGGATTGCTGGGTCGAGAATTGAATGCGATGGCAGCATTATATCCGGTTTTGATGATTATTGTTGGAACTTCAGATGTGATTCACATTATGTCTAAATACATAGATGAGTTGCGAAAAGGACTTACCAATCGGGAAGCCATTACGATTACTATCAAAGAAATTGGGTTAGCGACTTTACTGACTTCAGCTACGACAGCAGTTGGTTTCGGAACATTAATGACGAGTCAAGTTCAACCCATTAGAGACTTTGGTATCAATGCTGCAATTGGTGTTTTAGTCGCTTATGTAACTGTTATATTTTTCACAACTGCATTGTTGGTAAAATGTGATGTAAATGATTTAGTAAAAATTAAAGATGGCAAATCGTTTTGGAATGATAAGATGAGAGCGCTCCATAAATACACCACTAGGAATGGACGTGCAATTGCATTAGGCGCTTTAGGTTTTGCGATATTTGCTTTGATTGGTATTTCCAAAATTTCAACCAATTACAATATTATCGATAATATGCCAAGAGGAGAAAAAATCACAGAAGACTTTCTTTTCTTTGAAAATATGTTTGCTGGATTTCGACCAATGGAATTTGCTGTATTTGCAAAAAATGGGAAGCAAGCAGATGACTATGAAGTTTTGAAAGAGATTGACAAATTAGAAATAAAGTTGCGTACCAGTCCACATATCAATTCGATCAACTCAATTCTTATGGTGTATAAAAGCATCAATCAAATGATGAGTAATAATCGAAAAAGTGCATATGAATTTCCGAATACAGAAAAGCAATTTAATAAGGTCAACAAATTCGCAGAGAAAGTTCCAGAAGTAAGTGTAGATGTTTTATTAAGTCAGGATAAAACTAAAACCAGAATTGCTTGTCGAATGAAAGACATTGGTGCAGACAGCACTCAACTTATCCGACGTAACTTAGATACTTGGATTGCAAGCAATATCGACACTTCTGTTATTGCTTTGCAGCAAACAGGAACGGGTTTGATTCTGGAAAAAAATTCTATCTACGTCAGACAAAGTTTGTTGTGGGGATTGGGATTAGCTGTTTTGATTGTTGGATTAATTATGGCTTTATTATTTCGAGATTGGAGATTGATGGTCATTTCTTTGATTCCTAATGTCATTCCTTTAATTTTAGCAGGTGCATTGTTAGGTTATTTAGGCGTAGAGTTGGAAGCAGGTATTTCAATTGTTTTTGCAGTCATTTTTGGAATTGCGGTAGATGACACGATCCACTTTATTAGTAAATTCATGCTAGCGCGTCGCAAAGGACTGAATATTGATGATTCCCTTGAAATTACTTTTGTTGAATCTGGCAAAGCGATTATTCTCACCAGTATTATTTTATTTTTTGGTTTTTTGGTTTTACTCTTTTCGATTCATCCGCCAAGTGTTGTGATTGGGCTTTTAATTAGTGCAACTCTATTAAGTGCAGTGATTGGCGATTTGTTGCTGATTCCTGTTTTGATTAGGTGGCTTATTAAGGAGGAGAATAGTACCAAGTAATAAGTATAAAGTAAAAAGACGACCTTGTTTCGTGAGCTCGCGAGTCAACGTCGTCTTTTTACTTAATACTTAAGTCCAGTCCAAAATTTCTCAAGCATTAAGCTTCAATTTTACTTACTTTTGCACTCTAATATTGTAAAATAAATTATTCGACTAAAATAAATTCTAATTCACAATGAAAACGGACTTTCTAAAAAAACTAAATCTCAAAAAGAAAAACAACGGAACGAGTACTGGATTAAAAAGTACTGCATCTAAAACTTATATCGATTCTTATTCTCCGGTTGACGGCAAATTTATCGGTAGTGTGAGTGTAACGACGAAAGCGGAATACGAAAAAGTTGTTAAGACTTCTCAAAAAGCATTTCAAACTTGGAGATCAATGCCAGCACCACAACGTGGGGAGATTGTTCGACAATATGGAAATGAGTTGAGAAAATACAAAGATGACTTAGGAAAATTAGTTTCTTACGAAATGGGAAAGAGCTTGCAAGAAGGATGGGGAGAAGTACAAGAGATGATTGATATTTGTGATTTTGCAGTTGGATTATCTCGTCAGTTGTATGGATTGACGATGCACTCTGAAAGACCATTGCACCGTATGTATGAGCAGTGGCATCCGATGGGTGTTGTTGGGATAATCAGTGCATTCAATTTCCCAGTAGCTGTTTGGTCTTGGAATTCAATGATCGCAATGGTTTGCGGAGATGTTTGTATTTGGAAGCCATCGGAGAAAACACCTCTTTGTGCAATTGCTTGTCAAAATATTTTACACAAAGTATTGAAAGACAATAAAGTGCCTGAAGGTGTTTGTTGTTTAGTAAATGGCGATTACAAAGTTGGAGAATACATGAGTGAAGACACAAGGCTTCCTTTAATTTCTGCAACAGGTAGCACACGTATGGGTAAAATCGTAGGTGCAAAAGTCGCAGGAAGAATGGGTAACACTTTATTAGAATTAGGTGGTAACAATGCAATCATCGTTGCCGAAGATGCTGAGTTGAATATCGTAATGGCTGGTGCAGTCTTTGGTGCAGTTGGAACTTGCGGACAGCGGTGTACTTCAACACGTCGTTTGATTGTACACGAAAAAATCTATGACAAAGTGAAGAAAGGATTAATCAAAGCCTATAAGCAAATAAAGATTGGAGATCCTTTGAATCCAAAGATGCATATGGGACCACTGATTGATAAAGATTCCGTTGCTATTTACCAAGACTCTATTGCAAAAGCGAAAAAAGCAAAAGCGAAATTCATCGTTGAAGGCGGTGTACTTAAAGGTGCAAAATACAAAAGTGGATGTTATGTCAAGCCTTGTGTTGCTGAAGTTTCTGGCAACTTGGACATTGTAAAGCATGAAACATTTGCTCCAATTTTGTATTTGATGAAGTATAAAACATTGGATCAAGCCATTGCATTACAGAATGATGTTCCTCAAGGTTTATCTTCAGCAATCATGACCAACAATTTAAGATATGCTGAAAAATTCCTTTCTGCTGCAGGTTCTGATTGTGGTATTGCTAATGTAAATATCGGTACTAGTGGTGCTGAGATTGGTGGTGCTTTTGGTGGTGAGAAAGATACTGGTGGTGGCCGTGAAAGTGGATCTGATGCGTGGAAAGCATATATGAGACGTCAGACTAATACTATTAATTATAACAATGTGGTTCCTTTGGCTCAGGGGATTAAGTTTGATTTGTAGTTCAATATGGGACACTTCTATAATTCGTGATTATATTGCCGTAGGAACTTTAAGATAATTGAAACGGGTGTTGCTTTTGTGATGCCCGTTTTTTGTTTTATCTGATATGGGATTTTCCCATATCTGGAGGTTTATTCCATTCCGTTGGAATTATGCTAATCCCAAGTTCCAACGGAACGATATAACCGCCTAGTGATGGGAAAATCCCATCACAAAAACAACATCACATTTTCGTAAATTAACAATTATGAAACTACACTTCGGAATAGATTATGGTGCAAAAAAAGCAGGAACTACTGCCATCTGTATGAACCTTAATAATGGATTAGAAATAATCACAAGTGAAAAAAATCGAGATACCGATACATTCATAAAGGAACAAATTCAAAAATTTTCGGTTACAAAAGTTTACATCGATGCTCCACTTTCACTTCCGGGCGCATATTCAAACATCAACAATGAGTTTCATCACAGAGTATGTGATCGTGCATTGAAAGCAATGTCCCCGATGTTTCTTGGAGGTCTTACGGCAAGAGCCATGCAATTGAAAGCTCAACTCAGCAAAGTTGAATTTCATGAAACTTACCCAGGTGGATTTGTAAGAGAAGTGTTAAAAAATAATGAATTTTACAAAAAACGTGCAAAAGATCCAATGCCATTTTTTCATTCTATCAAAGAACTATTCCCAATTGAAATCCATCACCAACCTAAAAACATGCACGAGATGGATGCAATGTTATGTTGGTTGTCTGGTTATCGGCACTCCCAAAAAAAACATGCTGTTTTTGGAGATGAAGCAGAAGGAGTTATTATTTTGTAAAGGAGATGCAAATCCAATTTCCAATAAAACACAATAACACAACATCATCCCCAAATCATTAACGGGCACCATTTTTTCAAATGATGCCCGTACCTATGAGTTTTGGATTGTAAACTAAAAACTAAATTAATATATACTTTTACATAGTATTATTATTCTCCTTGATGTGATGAAATGGCAGCCAATACTTCCGGATCATTTTTTAGAAACGGCGCGATTGAAAACAACATCTCATGCATATGAAAATCTTCTGAAAAAGATTCTTTTAATAAACGAACTGCATCTTGTCTTCTTCCTAATTTGAAAAGAACAGCAACTCGGCAGTATAACAAATCTGTGCCTGCGGTACAATCATCTGCATCATCGATCACAGCTAAAGCATTTTCCAGCTCATCGATTTCCACATAAAACAGTGCATACCCGATCCAAATCTTTGTATCGTTGGGAGCAGTCTCTACTGATTTTTTGTAATAAAATGCTGCTTGGTCATTTTGTCCAAGTGCAGCATGTGTACCTGCTAGCGCTGAAAAATATTCTTCTCGACGCGGATTTAATTCTATGGCTTTTTGAAGTGACTTAATAGCACTTACATATGCTTCTTCTTTTCGATACACTTCTCCCCTTCTGAAATAGATGTAACTATTTTCTGGTTCTAATTTGACAGCCTTATTATAATAATGCTTGGCACGATCAAAATTCCCGAGACCTTCATAACAGAAACCAATCTTGGTAAATAAATCTCCGTCTGGACGCACATATTCTAAAACTTGCTTATAGCATTCTAATGCACGGTTGTATTTTTCTAACAACAAACAAACTTCTGCATAATCACGAATCGCAAATTCAAACTTTTCGTTGACAACAAAAGCATATTCATAAGCTTCCATCGCTTCATACAAATCATCTAGATGAAAATAGGCTTGACCTAAATTATACCAAGATAAATAGCAGTATGGATTTTCGTCAATAAGTTCTAAGTGCAAGTCTTTACTTTCATTATACTTTTCAGAAAGTTCAACACAAATCCACATTCTTTCGAGTGCTTCTTGATTGGAAGGATCGGCGAGTATCGCATCTTGCAATGCATAATACATATTTTGGTAATCTTCCTGAAACTCATAAATATTTGCTTCAGCAATAAAGACCACTGCAGACTCTGTACGACTCACATGATTCTTTACACCATCTAACAATTCTAATGCATCTTCACATTCATCCATTCTACTCAACGCATCTGCTCGATGTAAAGTAATCGCCAAATCATTAGGAGCAAAAACTCTCGCTCTTTCAAGCGCATCCAATGCTTCCTTTACTCGGCTAATGCTAATAAGCAGTTCTGCTTTTTGAATATAGAAATCGACAGAATAGCTGTGCTGTGTAATCGCATTGTCAATCACTGAAAGTGCCTTTTCTTTCTGATCTTCTTTCTCGTAATATTTTATCAACATATTGAACGAGCGCTCATCCAAAAATTCTACAGAATCATTGGCATCCATGGTTTCATATCTGGTAACCAATGTCTGTATCGATCCATCTTTCTTTTTCTGTCGCTTCATTAGTAAAGGAGAGTATGTTTAAGTTATTATGAAAATGATCTTCAATTGTCTTCTTTCAAAGTTGAAAAACATGACATTTTTTTAGGACCAATTCGTAAGTCTCAAGTAAATATAATGAAAAAAGATGCAGAAATAGGTCGTTTAAAATCGGTTTTTAGCAAATTTCAGTGAATTAATTTGGTATGGAAAAAAACCATAAATTGTCTTTAGCTACTGCCTTTTAGTAGTTTAAATATTGAATAAAAACTGTATTTACTTTTAATAATATTCTAATTAATTAAAGGTCACAATTCAACATATATGATAGTTATTTAATAATGCAAAAACACTATGTATATAAAATTGTATACTAATTGTTAGATTAGAACAGTTTTGTAAATGTTTTCATATGATTTATTTTGAAAAAAATTCATTTATCTCTTTTTTTGAGTGTCTTTTAGTGACACAAATTCAATATTTGATTTAAAATCTGCTTTAAAATTTATTCTAAATTCGAAGAAACCAATAATAATGAAACCTATACACGTCGATAAGAATATCAAACAAGCAGCAACATTGCCTGCTGCATTTTACAATGATCCAAACGTATTTGACCAAATCAAAGAAAAAATATTTGTAAAGACTTGGCATTATATTGCTGATACGACTGCATTATCAAAAAATGGGATGGTTTATCCTTTCACATTATTGCCTGGTGTCTTAGACGAACCATTGGTTTTAACAAAAGATAAAACTGGAAAAGTAAGGTGCCTTTCAAATGTATGTACGCACCGTGGAAATATCATAGTCGAAAAAGCGGGTTCAATCAAAATGTTGAGTTGTGGTTATCATGGCAAATGTTTTAGACTAGATGGTTCTTTCAAAAGTATGCCTGGTTTTCAAGATGCTAAAAATTTTCCAACAGCAAAAGACAACCTTCCAGAAATTCAAGTAGTTGAATGGTTAGGAATGTTTTTCGTATCGATAGATCCGGCAGTTTCATTTGAAGAGATGGTGGCACCGATGCAAGCCCGATTGGATTGGCAAGATTTCTCAAAATACAGTTTCCAGAAAGAGACTTCAAAGGAATATTTTGTGGATGCAAACTGGGCTTTGTATTGTGATAATTTTTTAGAAGGGTTTCACATTCCGTTTGTTCACCCAGGATTGAATGATGCGATTGATATGGAACAATATGATTATGAATTATTTCCGTATTGCAATCTTCAAGTTGGGAAAGCAAAAGTAAATGAAGCGCGATTTGATTTGGCAGAAAGTTCGGTAGATTATGGACAAGATATTTTTGCCTACTACTATTGGTTATTCCCGAATATGATGTTTAATTTTTATCCATGGGGATTATCAATGAACATTGTCGAACCGCTAGGTCAAAATAAAACAACAATCAAGTTCCGTACTTACCTCAATACCGCTGTTGGGCAGCCAGCAAACAATGATGATATTGATCAGACGGAAATGGAAGATGAAGCGGTGGTAGAAAGTGTTGCAAAAGGGATTCGGTCTCGGCTATATGATCGAGGTAGATTTTCTCCATCGATGGAAAAGGGTGTTCATCATTTTCATAGGTTGGCTAGCTCTTGGTTGAATAAATAGATATTTATTTACCACATAGACGTTTTTTACCGCAAAGAACAACTTAGAAACAATGAACACAAAGAAAATGGGGTCGTATCAGTCACGCGCATTTCTGATTGATAAAACAAACGAAAAAAGATCTTTTGTGATTTATGTTTCTATGTGAACTTATGTGGTAAAAATATGCCCTCCGCGTTCTAAAGGCATTAAGCACTAAGTGGTAAAAAACCACTATCTTCAGCGTTCAAAAAAACAAACCTTGAAGGGAAAACTCAACGGAAATATTCTTGCACTCATCCTACTTTGGATTGCTACGTTTGTAGAATTACAAATGCTTACCCTTTGGAGAACTTGGCCGAATGTATATGTAAGTGTCATCATTTGGATGGTTGCAGGATTGTTGGTTGGGATGTGTGGAATAAAACTCGGTGTTTTTAAAAATGCAGTCTCAACAAAATCTGATCGACCTATTTCTCATCTCATTCTTTTAGCCATTGTATTTATTGGTGGTTCTTGGATCAATGCCAGCGTATTGGGTGAAACCATAGCGCGCGTTCCAGCGACTGCGATGGAATCTGATGTCGTACCTTCCATGGTATATTATGTACAGCGGATGTTGGCAGGAGAAGTGGTATACAATCCTATGCCATTTCCAGGTTGGACAGTAGATCCGACTTATATGCCATTTATGTGGTTGCCATATACCTTTTCAGAGTTGGCACAAATTGATTATCGATGGACCCCACTGGTTTATTTTTTAGTGGTATTGCCATTTTATTTTTATCGAATTTATAAAGTAGAATCCAATCTTTTCTTTGTTGTTTTAAAAGCAGTTGTCCCATTCTTTTTCGTCCATCAATTGCTGATTACGAATGATAATTTTTTTGGGAAAGCAGTTGAGTTGACCATTGTTGCGCATTATCTAATTTTGTGCCTGACAGTTTTTCATCGATCTAAAATGGTGATTGCACTTGGAATTATAATCTGCTTATTATCTCGTTATGCTTTTTCATTTTGGTTACCCGTTTATTTATTGATTTATTGGGCAGAGTATGGTTTCAAAGGTGCTTTTAAAATTGGGCTGTATATTGTTGTGGGAATTGTGCTTTTTTATATTTTACCTTTTTTATCACAACGATGGGAATCTTTTGGAAAAGGAATGGCATACTATGCAGATACTGTAAATACCATGTGGTTTCCTAAACCATGGCAAGCTGCAACAGACAAACCACATTATCTCGTCAACGGAATGACTTTTTCTATTTACTTCTATGACTTTATTGATGGAGATGTTTTAGGAAGATTGGGTGTTAATAAATGGGTACACTTAATCGTTTCAATAATGACGGCTGTAGGAATTTTTCTGTATTATTGGTTCAACAGAATGAAGGGTTTAAATGTAAAATTATATCTCATCTTTGCACTGAAAATTTATTTAATCGTTTTCTTTTCGTTGATGTATGTTTCTTTTACGTACTTATACATGTTGCCATTGTTTATGTCGATTCCGATTTTGTACAACATCAATATGGGCCAATATTTAAATTTCAAAAATGACTGATACCAAACGACCGTTGACAACAGGGAGAAAAATTCTCTTTACCATTATTAGCATTCTCTTTTTCACAGGGATTATTTTTTTAGTGGGAGAATTGGTGGCAAGTATGTTTTATCAACCACCTGCACATTATCAAAAAGCAGATGTGGATTCAACATTCGGTTGGTATACCAAATCGAATGACAAGCAGGTAGGAAAACAAAAGGACTCCGCTGGAAATGAATACGACGTAATTTATCAAACGGGGAAAAATGGATTTAGAGAATGGGGTGATGTGAATTCCAAGAAGCAGAAAGTTTTTTTCCTTGGAGATTCTTACATCCAAAGTGTTGAAGTATCCAATGACAAACTTTTTTATAATTTATTAAAAGACAGTTTAGATATTGAAGTCTTTGCTTTTGGTCAAGCCGGTTATGGAAATTGGCAACAATATATGGTCTTGGATAAATTCCTGGATATCATCAAGCCAGATGTCGTCGTCTTGCAAACTTGCGACAATGATTTCATTGACAACTATCATCAACTGGAATTGGAAAGTGGATATAAAGTTGGATTGGAACGACCTTATTTGAAATTAGATGGTACGACTGAATATTACAAACCTGTTCCAAAAGCGCAACGCATTATTGCTAAGTCTAAGTTTTTAAGTTATCTCGCTTTCAAATTTAATGTCTTACAACAAAAAACAAATACAGCTGCGGTCTTAGCCGAAAAGAAAATCGCAGAACAAAAACGTGGCTACCATCACTTTGATCAATCTGTAAAAATTTCTGATAAGATTCTTGAAAAATTTAAAGCACGAGTTCCTGCTGATGTAAAATTTATTGGTTTCTCAGCCAGTTTATTTAACCCTCAATTGTCAGAATTTCAACAACTATTCAAGAAACATCAAATTCCATTTTATTCAGAACCAGCACAAGCGATTCAAAAAGCACAACAACAAAAGCAAACAGTAAATTCAGAAGATGGATATCACTGGAATGAAGCTGGACATCAAATAATAGGAAATGAAATCAGAAAAATATTGTTAAAGTAAAGTCCTGAAGGGACGACATAAAAGCAAAGAATGGTAAAAACGTTCGACCAGAAATGTGAAGTTCATCGGTTTCTCAAAAGGACATCAATTAATAGGAAATGAAATCAGGAAATGTGTATTACTATTGTTAAAGTAAAGTCCTGAAGGGACGACATAACAGCAAAGAATGGTAAAAACGTTCGACCAAAGGCAACTAATACCCATGCCGACGATCCCGAAATGTCAACAACAACATAGCACAAAGAAAAATCCCAACACCAACACCAATGCGAATCCACTGCTCCTGCTCCGATTTAATCTCACTATATAAGTAGAAAGGGTTTGGACTTTCAGGTGTCCCTTTTCCGAAATTGACTTCCCAATTAGTAGGATCCCCATTATCAAGATGAGGCATCAAAAGACTTAATGAGAAAGTTTTTTTCATTGACGTGATTTCATAAGCAACACTATCAATTGAAGCAGCATCTTGAGAGTATAATCCTATTTGTTCTTTCGATTTGTTCAGTCCAAATTTGAAATTACCGATCACATTATTGACAGCTGGATAATTTTTTCTAAATAAAGCAGTGTCTTGTGAAACGATTACATACGCTCCTTTTTCTAGGATAAAAGGTGGTAATCTGAAATAATTATTTTTGTCTGTAAACAACCAATTTTCCAAATCAACTTCGTGGTCACCATTGTTAAAAATCTCAACCCAGTCACCAGCTTTCTTATCGTTGGCACTAATTTCATTCACAAAAACTTTCCCTTCTAAAGGGTGAACATAAGGTACAAATACAGCTTTCACATCTAGGCCTTCATTTGGCAGATTAAAAGTAAGATCATTGTTATCTTCATTTTCAATAGATACACCTTCCCAATGAGAAAATTTAAAACCATAGTCAGGTACAGCTTGCAATGTAATCGGAATGTTATCAAAATATTTACCGCTAAAATGTTGATCTCTAATTTTCAAGTTTCCATTCAACACAATATCACCACCTTGCGTTGGGTTTATTTTCAAACTTACTTCCGCTCCCGCTTCAAAATATTCTTTCAAATGCGCTTTCATATAAGTTGGGCGTTCAAAAGCAAACTTGCGCATTCTCTTAATATGACTTTTATACGTTTTAGGAGACAATTTCCAACGTTTAAAATGTCGACCAATTTCAGGTCTTAGGGTAGCACTGAATTCATCAATTTTTTGAAGCACGACATCTTTCTGAAAAGAAGTATTCAATCGATCCATAAATCTATTGACAAATTTATTTCTGAAATCATCATTCTCCAAAAGACTTCTTAATATCAATGTGCTCCAAGGAGGGTTGGGCCATTCTGGACCATTTTCTGCGGTATGAAATTTTAGAGAATTTACTTTATGGCCTTTAGAATCATGAAGATTAAATCCCCAATCTGTGTCATATAATATCCATCTCCATTTTCCATTCTCCACTTGTGGTTTCCAAAATTTAATATTTCCACCTGCATCTTTATTGTTGAAAAATATCTGAGCAATTTGATAGTCCATGAAATTTTCCAATTCCATTTTGGTTTGGATATACTCATAGTTGATTGGATCAGCCATATCTCGTTTCTGGAAAAAAGCTAGCAGACCTTTATAGTCTCTAGTACTTCCTCTTTTCAACGACATACGATGCTCAATCAAATCAATGCTGTCTTTATCAACATCATGATAAGTATCGACAAAGTACCGATTCACTTTTTCGCGAATATTGTAGATGCCCCAATACTTCCCATTGATATAAACATGAGAAGGACGGTAATCTTGTTTTTCGATATCCCAATCTTCTACCAATGAAGTCATCAAACCATCTCTAAAATGACTTTTACCCCAATCCGAACCAGAATTTCTAAGTACTAAAAATTTAAATTTCTTAGCACCATCCTCTCCAAATATTTTATGTCGAATCCTTTTTTTACCATATCGATCTCTTGCAACAAGTGTAAAAGACTTTTGAGGAAACAAACGACTCATTCCTCCAAACAATCTAAACCCGGTGTTGCTATCAAAGACCGAACGCTTATCATTTTCGTAAATCTCAGTGTGAATTTTAATCTCTTTTCGGCCCCAAAAATTTGCATCTGTTTTTTTCCAAGTCGTGTCCACTGCATTGGTTCCTCTCACAAACATTCCTCTGTCTGGATCGAACAATTCTTCAGGAGGCATAATGATAGAAACTGTCGGAAAGGTAGTTTTAGGTTCGTCAATGAAAAAGGTAGAAGATTTAATCTTACTTCTCATTTTACCCTTGTATGCTTTCGCACGAATGACGGTCGTCTTGTCAATCAAAACAGGTCCTTCATATAGAAATGCTTCTGTATTAGGCTCTTGTCCATCGACCGTATAAAATATCCGAGCATCGTCGGCATACATTTCCAAGAAAATAGGTTGATTATAAAAACCAGCATCTACAGCGAATTCCAATTTCAGAAATTGCTTCTTATCAGATTTGTTTACATCATTACTCTGAGAGACTGCTATTGTAGGTAAGAATAGCGAAAGAAAAAAGAGTATGATGGTTGTTTTATTCAAGGCAAGTTCCTGTTTCTGATTATGCAAAATAACTCATTTTAAAATGGAAGTAAAGATTGCAATCATTAAATTTTAAATTGATTTTTAATACAATTTGTAAAACCTTAATAATCAGCAATCAATTTATTGTAATTTTGCCAAAATTACAGACAAGAATTATCAAAAGAATCAACAATGTTTAGCAAAATAAGTGCGCTTATCTTGAAATTGTGGGGTTGGAAAATTTTGGGCCCTTTTCCTGACATGAAAAAATACATCTGCATTGTAGTACCACATACATCCGCGTGGGATTTCCCTATTGGTGTTTTATTGCGGAGTTACATGAAAAAGGACATCAAGTTTGTAGCTAAGAAATCTCTATTTTTCCCACCATTGGGTTGGATATTAAAGGCTTTGAATGGAGTATCTGTTGATAGGTCAAAAAACACAAATTTTGTCGATGCAGTCGTTAATGAATACAATTCGAGAGATGAATTTGCCATTCAAGTTGCACCAGAAGGAACACGAGATAAAGTCGAAAAATTCAAGACTGGTTTTTATTACATTGCCAAAAAAGCAGATGTTCCTGTCATTATGATAAAGTTTGATTTTAAGAATAAACAAGTCGTTCTTCGGGAGCCTTTTTACTTGACAGACAACATGGAAAATGACTTTGATATCATCTACGATTATTTCCGAGGTACGATTGGTAAAAGGCCTGCAAAAAGTTTTTTGTAAGTCAAATTACAATTCAGTTCAATTCCATTTTAAAAAAAAATATTTTCCCTATACTTGAAAAAAATTAGACTTATGAAATTAAAATTTACTTACACTTTTTTAGGATGTCTTTTTATGGCATTTCTATTTTTAAGCAATTCTTCTGGAAGAGCGGATACTTTTAATTGGGGTAATACCGGAGCACCTGGTGATGAAACTTCCAATGGACAACCTCGTACGTGTATGACTTGTCATAATTCTGGTACTGATTTTCAGGTTACACTAGATATTGAAATTCTAAGCACTACTACCGGTCTTGCAGTAACGACTTACATTCCTGGTGATTTCTATACTTGTCGAGTTACTATCAATAATGTTCCTGGAGGTTTAGATCCTGCTGGTTACGGTTTTCAAATTGTTAACCTATATGATTCAGATAATTCTGATGTCAATTTATTAGCAAATCCTGATGCCAATGTAAAGTTAGCTTTTGCTGACAATACTGGAAATTGGTATGCAGAACATAATGGTATCAGTACAAGTAATCAATTCCAGATGATGTGGGTGGGTCCTCCTACTGGCTCAGGTCCTGTTACTTTTTATTCCTGTGGAAATGGTGTTAATGGAAACGGCATGACCAGTGGTGATGCGGCAGCATGTAGTACCTTGACACTGACAGAAGATGGCATAATTCCAACAAAAGAATTTGCAAACGAAAACAATCTCTCCATTTTCCCTAACCCTGTTAATGATCTTTTAAATATTGAAAGCAAATTATCAATTAGTGGTGATTATGTTGTTAGCATTTTTAATCAACTAGGACAATTGGTTGTATCAGAAAACAGAACCATTCAACAAAATGAGATTTTCCAAATCGATGCAACTCAATTCCCATCTGGAGTTTACAGTATCCTTTTAGAAAATGAAAAAACGAAAGTAGTAAAGACCTTTTGCAAAGGTCTTTAAGTTATTAGATATTAGTATTTTTGAACGGCGGCCGTGAGTGCGTGTACAGATGTACACTGCGTACTCACGGTCGCCGTTCAAATACCAACACAGCTCCAACGGAGCAAAATCAACAACAGTGGGCAACGCCCATTGTCATCTAACAACATACGTGCAAGCCCTGAAGGGGCGAAATCAAAAAGAAAAAACATCTGATGAGATACACCAAAGAAGATCAACGAGATATCACCAAACTCACAAAAACACATCTAAAAGAAGACACATCAGCTAAGCCAGCAGAAGTAGTCGATGAATTAAGAAAAATCTTAGTTTTCCATGAATGGAGATATTATGTTTTGAATGATCCATTGGTTAGTGACTTCGAATATGATTCGCTATATAAAAAGTTGGAAAAATTAGAAGCTGACAATCCAGAACTTATTACACCTGAATCTCCAACTCAACGAGTGTCTAATGACCTGACTACTTCATTTAATAATGTTCCTCATTTGATTCCGATGTTGTCATTGGCAAATTCCTATAATGCGGAAGATTTAAATGAATTTGATACACAAATCAAGAAATTAATCAATCAGAAAGAGGAAGGAGATATTGAATATTGTGTGGAACCAAAATTTGATGGTGGAAGTATTGCATTGATTTATACCGATGACAAATTAGTTCGAGCTGCAACTCGTGGTAATGGTACCAATGGAGAAGAAGTAACCGTCAATGCACGTGTCATTAAATCAATTCCTTTGACTGGAAATTTTTCAAAAAAAGGATTGAAGACCGTTGAACTACGTGGAGAAGTTTTGATCCGAAAAGATATTTTTGACAAAATGAATAAGCAGCGAGAAAAGGATGGCCAAGATGTTTTTGCCAACCCGCGTAACACAGCTGCAGGTGGAATGCGTATGAAAGATCCGAAGGAAGTTGCGGGTCGTGGATTAGAAGCATTTATTTATCAAGTTGGATATGCGATTGACGATAAAGGAAAGGATGTGTTAGCCAAAATGGATACGCAATTTGGGTCCATCAATTATTTAAGTGATCTAGGTTTTAAAGTACCAACTATTGAAAAAAAATTGTGCAAGAATATTGGTGAGGTCGTAAAATTTGTAGAATCCTGGAGTGCGAAGAGAGAAAAATATCCATATGAAATCGACGGTATGGTTGTCAAAGTCAATGACTTTAATTTGCAAAAAAAATGTGGTGCCACCAATCATCATCCTCGATGGGCAATCGCTTATAAATTCAAAGCAAAACAAGCAACTGCTAAATTATTAGCTGTCGAATATCAGGTAGGAAAAGTGGGTGCAGTTACACCGGTTGCGAAAATAGAACCTACACAATTAGCGGGAGTAACAATCTCATCTATTTCGATGCACAATGAAGATTTTATCACTGGAAAAGATATTCGTTTAGGAGATTCGGTATTGATCGAAAGAGCTGGTGATGTGATTCCATATATTGTTAAATCATTGCCAAACTTACGTGATGGTTCAGAGCAGAAAATAAAATTTCCAACCAATTGCCCTTCTTGCCAAACAGTATTAACACGTCAAGAAAAAGAGGCAGTATGGAGATGTGAAAACCCATCTTGCGAGGCACAAGTTTTACAACGTTTGATTCACCATGTCTCCAAAGATGCGATGGACATTGATGGCTTTGGAAAATCTTATGTAGAACGTTTTTTCGAATTGGGATGGGTACAGAATAACGCGGATATTTACAAGCTAAATTACGATGCTATTTCGCAACTAGAAGGGTTTGGTGAACGGTCGGCAAGTAAGTTGAAAAAAGCAATTGATGCCGCAAAAAAGAATCCGATTCATCGCGTTTTATATAGCTTGAGTATCCATCACTTCGGACGAAAAGCATCCAAATTAATTGCACAAGAAATCAAGCATGTTTTGGAGTTGAAAGATTGGACAGAAGAAAATTTTACCGAAATAAAAGACATCGGTCCGGTTGTAACACAAAATGTTATCGCCTATTTTCAAGATCCAAAAAACATCCAAATTTTAGAAAATATGGAAGCTTTGGGTGTCAATTTCAATCAAACGGATGAAGATCGTCCTTTGGAGATTGATGAGGATGCTATATTTTTCGGAAAAACTATTTTATTTACTGGAAAGCTTCAAAAAATGGGTAGAAAAGAAGCGCAACAATTAGCAACTAATGCTGGTGCGAAAAATATCAGTGCAGTTAGCGCGAATTTGAATATCTTAGTAGCTGGAGAGAAGGCGGGTTCCAAATTAAAAAAGGCCACTGCGCTTGGAACTGTGCAAATTTTAACGGAAGATGAATTCCTCAAATTAATTGAATCATGATCAGAAATTATTTTACACTATTTATATTTTCTATTGTTTCTATTGGTCTATTTACCCAATGTGATGCTTCTAAAAAAGCAGCAGGTGCAGCTGGAAAAAAAGGTAACAGTAAAAATGTAACCCTTACTACTATTTTGACCGACGGCAAAAATGTGGATCTATTAGGCATTTATACTTTCGATGGTATTGGTTTTGAAGAGGTTCAAAAAATCGCAGCACTAGGGAAAGATACTTTTCAATTTGTACTTCCAAAATCTGATCCTACTTTCTATTATGTTGGCATTAAAAACAAACAAAAGAAGCCGATCCTTTTGGGACAAGAATCCAATCCAATTTTAAAAGCAAGTGTAAAAAATATGTACAAAGGAGAAGTTTCAAATTCTCCAATTAACAAAGAGTACACATCGATGATGACTGAAGTCAGATCGCTTCAAAATGAGATGAATACTTTATACCGAAGCTACAGCAAGAATCAAGCGAATAAAGAAAAGTCGACTGAAATTGCTGCAGAAATGAAAAAGGTAGATGACAAAAAAATGAAGTTGTTAAATGGATATAAAAAATCGAATCCATTTTTAGCAAATGTTGCGTCACTTTTTACTTTCTTAAGTTTTCAAAACAATCCGCTTGGACATGAAAAAGAATTGGATCATTTCACCAATGAGTACTTTTCAAAAGTTGATTTTACGGACCAATCATTCAATCGTATTCCAGCCATTTTTGAAGGATTTAAAACATATGCGAGTACATTGACAAAAGTGAGAATTGCCGACAAAAAAGTAATTGAACATTTAGAAAAAACGATGGCTAAATGGGAAAAAGGAAGTAATGCACATAGATATGCAATGGGTGGAAGTATTGTGGCATTACAAGCGGCTAAGCACGCTGCATTTCCTTATTTCGTAGAAAAATATCTAGCTGAATTTGGGGATGAAAGTGAATCTGCCAAACGACTTAAATCTCAGATGGTTGGCGAAATGAAATTGGTCAAAGGCGCATTGGCACCTGACTTCGCTCAAAATGATCCAGACGGAAAATCAGTAAATCTCAGTGACTTCCAAGGAAAATATGTGCTCGTTGATTTCTGGGCAAGTTGGTGTGGACCTTGTCGTCGTGAAAATCCTCATGTTGTTAAACTGTACAACAAATATCACGACATGGGTTTTGAAGTTTTAGGAGTAAGTTTAGACAAAAAGAAAGAGCCTTGGCTAAAAGCAATTGAAAAAGATAAGTTGCCTTGGAGCCATGTTAGTGATTTGAAAGGCTGGGGAAATGAGGTGGCTGCCATGTATGGTGTCAAGTCGATTCCGCACACTGTTTTGTTAGACAAAGAAGGTAGAATCATTGCGAGAAATTTACGTAGCAATACCTTAGCGATGGAGCTCAAAAAGATTTTTGGTAAATAATTTTTAACACACTTAAGTTTTATGTCCCGAATTCTATTTTTTGCTTTACTACTTTTTACTCTTTCTTGTAACACTGCAACTACAGAAAAGGAAACAGATCAAGAAGTTGTTGAAACAGTCGTTGAAAAAAAAGTTCAACTTGAACCTATTATCGTTGAAAAAAAACTACCAGATTACGATACAACCATTTGGACCGATATTTTATTTCTTGACACTACCATCCAGGTGGACATGAAGTATGCAACTATAGATAATTTCGTCAAAGAAAAAATGTACAATTGTAGTCGTTGTTTTCTCAGACCTGAAGTAGCACAAGCAGTTATCAAAGCACAACAAATATTAGTTAAAAAAGGATATGGTTTAAAAATGTTGGATTGTTATCGTCCTCGTCCTATTCAACAAAAATTATGGGACAAAGTGCCCAACGCAAGTTATGTTACTCCTCCATCAAAAGGTTCCATGCACAATCGCGGTTCTGCTGTTGATCTTACCCTCGTTGATTCCAATGGCAAAGAATTGGATATGGGAACGGGCTTTGATTATTTTGGGAAGGAAGCACATCAAGATTATTTAGAACATCCACAAGAGATTTTGGACAACCGAGAATTGTTGAGAGAGACGATGCGTTCTGTTGGATTATTTCCAATACGTACAGAGTGGTGGCATTATTATTTTGCCAAAGGCGCTCCTAAGAATTATGAGTTGGCGGATATGATTTGGGAGTGTGATCATTGATGTATCGACGAGTCGTGGAGGGCATATTTTTACCACAAAATTCACAAAGCAACATAGAAGTTCACAAAGGAGTTTGTATCGTGAAATGTCACACGCAGATAGCGCAGAATTTCGCAGAAACTAGGACATGAATATTCGTAGATAAATCACAGAAAGAAGACGTGAAACCAATAGTGGTTCTTTGTGCCAGAGTCCCTTTGTAGTAAATCGTTTAACACAGTGCAACAAAGCCTGTATTTCATTCGTTTGATATATATATAATTTTGTAATTTGCAGGCTTAAACCCATCTTGACCAAGTGCAAAAATTATTGCAACTTACGCTCGATTAGAAAATAAAAAAATGGAAGACACTTTAGTAAAAAATGATGTTCAGGCAGTAGATGCATTGGCACAATCTTATAAAGACTTATCAAGTGAAATAGGAAAGGTAATTATTGGTCAACAGGATGTTGTTCAAGCAGTGATTATTTCACTATTCAGTAATGGTCATAGTTTGTTGGTTGGTGTTCCAGGATTGGCGAAGACTTTATTGGTAAGTACAATTGCCGATGTATTGGACTTGGATTTCAAAAGAATTCAGTTTACACCAGATTTGATGCCTTCGGATATTACCGGTTCTGAAATCTTGGGAGAAAATCGTCAGTTCAAATTTAATGAAGGACCGTTGTTTTCCAACATTGTATTAGCGGATGAGATTAACCGTACACCACCAAAGACACAAGCAGCACTTTTGGAAGCGATGCAAGAACGTTCGGTAACCATTGGTGGAACTCGTCATGTACTACCTGCACCATTCTTTGTATTGGCAACACAGAATCCAATTGAGCAAGAAGGTACCTATCCATTACCAGAAGCACAACTGGATCGTTTTATGTTCAACATCTTTTTGGATTATCCAAGTTACGAAGAGGAAGTTGCGATTGTGAATGCGACCACTCAAGAAAACAACTATGATCTAAAAAACATTGTAACTGGTGAACAGATTGTTGGATTCCATAAATTGATTAGAAAAATACCGATCGCTCCAAATGTATTAGAGTATTGCGTGAATATGTCTACGCGTACTCGTCCGAATACAACTCGAGCAACTGAAGCGGTAAATAAATATATTTCATGGGGTGCTGGACCTCGTGCATCACAGTATTTAGTGTTGGGTGCAAAATGTCATGCAGCTATCAATGGAAAATATTCTCCAGATATTGAAGATGTTCAAGCGATTGCAAAATATGTTTTACGTCACCGTATTGTGCGTAATTACAAAGCAGAAGCAGAAGGAATTACAGAAGAAAACATCATTGAGGGACTTTTTTAACCTGTTTTAAAAAGGGAGTTCCAAAAAATCATAATTAGCCTGGCGAAGAAATTTGTCAGGCTTTTTTTATGCGGATATAGGAGGATGTTTCATGAAACGTCCCTACACATCCGAAAACCATTATACATCATTATTGTTTCACAACCTTCTCCACCTGTACAAGTCCATCCTCGTTTTCAAACCGAACAAAATAAAGTCCATTAGGTACAAATGATAAATCAATTTCAACGTTATTTTGAAAACGAATTAATTTTTCTGAAATAGCAACTCCATTTAAATCAAAAATAGAAATAGTCCCCTCAAAGTTTTCATCTAAGGTGATATTCAAATTGGAAGTAAAAGGATTTTCAATAGTCGTTTGAAATTTTGTTGTTATATTTTCAACATCAACCATTGTTGAACAATCAAGCAATTCCGTATAGGATGTCGCAAATGTTTCATACGACAATTGGCCGATATAATCCTGAGAATATACAAGCTCATTATTTTGATCCCAACCAACATATCCTCTAATCAAACCTTCGACTTGACCATCAATGACCCTCAAATCAGTCAGGTACTCATACCAATTAGGTCTTCTATAATCTCCAACAACATCCCAAGAATTTTCAGTTTCAACAATTTTAGGCAAGGTCAAAATCTTAACATCGCCTACTTGTCCGATATCGCTCGCAGCCATTGACCAAGGACCGTTGCAATAAAAGTCGGTACCATCCCAAATTCTAATAACCGCATTCGATTCCTCACCTCTTAATACATCTATCACTTCTAAGTCAATACCATCCTCATCAACGGAAATAATGGTTCCCGAAATAATTAAATGATCATCGAGCAATCCTGCACATTCACAAAATGATCCACTTGTAAAACTGCAAGCATAAAGTATATTAGTAAATAACAATCCGAATAATAATAATAAGCCATTTCGTGTTTTCATAATGATCGTATTTGTGGATTTTAGATATCCTAATATAAGATTTTTGAAATTAAATGCAGAATAAATAACATTAGAATTACTGATATGGAAAGTATTATACATTTTTCAGCAAACTATTTTTACGCTTAAATAAAATTTTATGCCGCTTAGACTACCTCATTTTTAGCAAAAATTATTAAACTCTTATTACCAATTCTTATATTTAATTCATAAAAAATTCACTAACAATTTAAACCGATCATTATGGGTATTCTAAAAAAAGTTCTTTTATTCCTGTTAGGATTAATCATTTTAATGGCAATCGCAACTATTTTCTTACCATCTAAATCTCATGTAGAAAGAAGTTTAACAATCAATGCACCTGCAAGCAATGTGTACGCGCAAGTTGTCAATTTCAAAAACTGGGAAAAGTGGAGCCCGTGGAAAAAAGCAGATCCAACAATGAAACTAAGTTATTCATCTGCCAACCCCGTTGGGAAAGGCGCGTCTTATTCTTGGGTCGGAGAAAAAAGTGGGGAAGGAACCATGTCCATATTAAGTGAAATACCAAACAAGGAAATCAAAACCAAACTAGATTTCAAAGACATGGGAACTTCATATGGTACTTGGAAATTTGAACCTGCTGGCAATGGAACCAAAGTAACTTGGGGATTTGATTCTGAACTTTCTGGTTTTTCAAAATGGTTTGGATTGATGATGGATGGTCAATTAGGTGGTCAGTTTGAGGAAGGATTGGCGGATATCAAAAAGTTGGCGGAAAGTATGCCTGCTGTTTCTCCAGTACCGATGCCACTGCCTCCGTCAAATTAGTTACTAGTTTACTTGGTTATTGGTATTTTGAACAACTGGCATGAGTAGACGCACGTACCCAAGCCAGCCATTCAAAATACTAATAACAAGTACCCAATAACATTTCGCAAATAATCCTATAAACAACCCAATTTCCCCCATACACCAAAACCGATTAAGAAATGCATCTTATAAGTAGTTAGCTTTTTTAATTTTACAGAAAATTGAGTCGTATGAAAACTATTGCCATCCATAAAGTCCTCTCACTCCTTATTTTCATTCTTATCATTTCAGGATGTGGTGCAGATAAAGTTGCATCTACCTATAGGGTCAAACCTGTTGCAATGGGTAAAACCAATCAGTTAGTAGTAGTAGCAGATCAAGATATTTGGGATGGACCGGTTGGTGACTCCTTGAGATATTATTATTCTACGGCCTACCCTATTTTACCTCAACCTGAACCTATTTTTGATTTAAAACATTTTACGATTGAAGATTTGGAAGGAGAAATTCTTAGAAGAGAATTGAGAACTTATATGGTCGTAGCGGATATAAATGATAGCGACTCTCCTACCACTAAAATGCTGATAAAAGATCTCGGTAAAGAAAAAACAAGCAATCCCAAACAATCCGTTGTAGTTGGTAAAAACAAATGGGCAGAGGGACAAAAGTTCTTTTACTTATTTGGAAATGGAGAACAACAACTTTCAAATAACATTATAAATGCATTTCCTACCGTTTCGAAAAAAATAAATGAATTTGATTTAGTTCAAGTAGATGCCAATGCTTATTTAGGTCAGGAAAATCGAGTGATTCAAAATAAAATAAAAGATCGTTTTAGTTTTGACATCAAAATTCCTTCTAACTATGTGATTGCATTAGATACCACTGATTTGATGTGGATCAGACAAGATGATCGTGTTTCTGTCAACAACATTTTGATTCAGCGAATTCCATATACTGATAAATCACAGATTACGAAAAAAGGAATTAAAGAGATTCGAAATGAATTTGGGAAAATGTTTGTTACCACAAGTGCAAAAAATGTCAATACCTATATGCGGATTAATGATGTGGATTTGCCAATGTATACCAAGCCTGTGACCATTGATGAAAAGTATGCTTTAGAAGCAAGAGGTATCTGGGAAATTGTCAATGACTTTATGGGTGGATCATTTATCAGCTATTTGATATTGAATGAGTCCAAAAACGAATTAATTTATCTAGATGGATTCATTCATGCCCCTGGAAAGAAAAAAAGAGACTATCTTCAACGATTAGAACATATCTTACTATCGACTAGTTTCTAACAATATGCCCAATCGGGAAAACAATTCTGAGCATACTTACGACTTCCTCACTGATGAGGAACTTTTTGATCAATTTCACAAAAAAAATAATCACAAAGCATTTGAGTTGTTATATCAACGCTATGCGCATTTAATGTATGGTGTATGCATGAAGTATCTCAAAGATCCTGTTGAGAGTAAAGACGCTTTGATGGCTGTTATGGAACAGCTTATTGCCAATCCACCTGCAGACAAAATCATTTCTTTTTCCTCTTACATCTATAGAATAACTCGAAATAATTGTCTGGATATACTGAAAAAGAAGGGAATTCATACGGAAATGATGAAAAATTGGGTGTTTGATGAAAAATATTTCCTCAATTTTATGGAATCCGACTATCTCAATCGTCTTAATAAGGACAGAGTTAATCAAGCGGTCCAAAAATTGAAACCAGAACAAGCAGCTTGTATACGATTATTCTATTATCAGAATTTAAGTTATCAAGAAATAGTAACCGAAACAGGTTTTAATGTCAATCAAGTGAAAAGTCATTTGCAAAACGGAAAGCGAAAATTGGCTCAATTAATTTCTAAATTTTAAATTATGGAAAATCTATTTGAATCTTCCAAGTGTTTGACAAAAACTCAGATGAAAAAGTATTTGCAAAAGCAAATGAAGAAAGAGCACCAACTGGTTGTTGAACGCCACTTAGTTGATTGTCCTCTATGTTCAGATGCAATAGACGGATATACCAATCATTATAATTTTGAGTCAGATACCACCTTAGAAAATCTGGATAGTTTTCTAAAAGAAAAAGAGAAAAAGATGAAGCGTAAATCAGTAGACTTACAACCAAAACGTAGTATTCGATTTAACAGAATCGCGGCAGCAATTTTAATGTTTTTAATTCCTATGTCAGGTTTCTTTTATTGGAGTGCACAATCAACGGATCGAATTTTTGAAGATCATTTTGAACCTGCTACTAATTTAGGTGGCATTGTTCGTGGTCAATTCAATGAAGCACAAGAAGCAATGTTGATCAATGCGCAGAAATACTACAATGAAAAAGATTTTGAATCTAGCAAACGTTTATATGAAGACTTTCTGACTGAATTTCCAGAAAATCTTCAAGCTACTTTCTATGCTGGTGTATCCAATTTAGAACTTGGTAATATGGACAAAGCCATTGATTTGTTGACTAGTGCGCGAATGAATAGTGAAATACATTATGAAGATGCGACTTGGTTTTTAGTCTTAGCAAATTTGAAACTTGAAAACTTTGAAGAGGCTAAAGCGTTGGCTGTTGAATTGAAGAGTGATCGATATGTGGAGAAGTTGAAGTTGATAATGGAGGATTTGTAGTAGGTCTAAAAACTATCGAATATCGAACAAGGAATGTTGAATTATGAAGTTGAGTACGTAATCATACGTCAGACTGTGCGAAAATACTCGTTCGAGATGAGAGGTTAGAAACCTTCATCTCGTAACACACACGGTATTCGAGCAAAAGGTTTCTAACCTCTTTGCTTTTGGGAATTTTCGCACAGCCTGACTTATGTCGGCGTACTC
>CALDGQ010000035.1 GCA_937941765.1 uncultured Saprospiraceae bacterium | reverse complement strand
ATACACGTATATTAACGAATTTCATGCTTAATTGTCCACGTACTCTACTTCGACATTCGATATTCTGCGGTTGGATATTCTGCGGTTCAGTTTCCGAAAGCATATTCGCACAGTCTGACGAGAGCTCGCAAGCTCAAGCATATCCCTTCCTTTTCAAAAAGGTGCGACGAGAAGCACCCAAGCTCACGCATATCCCTTCCTTTTTTAAAAAAGGAAGGGACGTCCAGCTCTGCTGGTACAGGGATGGATCCCAAGAAACACAGTTCACCAAACACAATCATAACAACATCAACCCAAATCGAACACTACCCCATCGAACCTCACTTCCAAATTCATATTCCTTTGTCAAATATGTCTGAGATATTTCCAAATAATACTTTTTCAATTTAAAAATCAAGCCATAATTTAATTGATAAGTCAGTCGATTAATATCTTTATTTAAAACAGTGTATGGACTTGAATTATTGAATACACCGCCTTGCAATGTAGCATCAAATGCAACAAAATTTAGGATGGGTTGAATAAAACCATAACATTGAAATCTGCTTCCATTAGTCGCGTGATAAATTTTATTAAATTTTCCAACAACAATATTACTACCGATGGACGCATTTGAAAATAGGGTACCTAATTTTAGTTTTGCATCTCCGTTGAAGCTAAAATATTTGAAGGCAACAATTTCTTTTTCAAAATCCACTTGATAATTGACCAACAAATCATTTCGAATTTGGTGCTTCCAACCATTTGGAATGGTACTTCCAGTCAACTTATGAATGGCAACTTGTGTTTCTTTTCCTAAAGTCGCTTGTCCGATCATACCAATACTGAAGCCGGTACTTAATCGGGATTTCTGTTCCTGGTTGGTTGCAATTACAAAACTTTTGATCACAGTAGCAGATGCAAATGGACGGTCTCTAAATTGGATATCATGGCTGCCAATATCTTGTGGTGTAAAACCAATTCCTTCAATTGACAATCCATACTTGTTGTTATTATTTGAGAATTTAAATAACAAATAATTGAATGGATTTTTAGCTAGTTTCGGAGACACGAATTCGAAATTATAGCCTTGTGTATAATTTCGATCCGTATAAACGAACATATCATTTTCATAATTGAATCGAAAATAATGATTGCTTTCGATGTTGCGAAAAGAACTGACATGATCGATTTTTTGTGCTTGACAAAAATTTGACGCTACCAGAAAAAACAACCAACACAAAACAATATTATTTTCGACCAATTTTAATTTTGATTGTAAATCTATACAATTTGACAATCAATTCTCAATAATAATTTCTTGCGTACGAACATCAGCAATAATAAAAAAACCAATTGCACCACCATCAAAATTCGATTCGATATTTGCTGGAGGTCCACCGAAAAGTTCATCTCGATACACCTCATCCAATATGGTTGTGATATAATTAGATGCATCGATTCCAAAAGACTGAATTTCAATAACAGCGGTATCTCCTACTACAAAACCTCCTTCCACATCTTGCATTTCAATATCCTCAAAATAAACGCCATCTTGAAATGAATCATCCACTATTGATCCTCCGAGTATTTTATCTCTCCCGGTCCATCCTTTTTTATAAGCCACTCCATAATAGCCATCTCCTTCACCCGGAACTTCTTGCATATTAAACCAAAGTGAATGTCTTTGGACAGGTGTTTCCTCCTCCTCATTTAACTCCATTTTTTCATAAGTTAGCGCCTCAATTTCAGGACAAAGTTTTAGTTCTTGAGAAGCAACATATTCTGTTCCATCTACCAAAACTTTCAATGTGTACGTTTCTCCAACAGTCGGATTCCAATCTTCATTCAAAGTATATTTTCCAATCCTTTCTTCTTCTAGTGTATACGTTGTTTGACCATTCGAAATAGTGACAACTGCATTTCCCACATCTTCTGGAACGTCATTGTCAAGATAATTAATGGTATAAGTTATAAAAACATTTTGTGGTCGATCATCGGTAGTTAACCAAGCTGTAATAGCTAATTTTTTGTTCTCACCAGTGTTGTTATCGATGTCAATACGATCTCTAAAACAACTCGTAAAAAAAATAGCAAGAAAGAAATAAAATGCGATATTTTTCATAATTTATTTTTTTAAAATTTTATGTTATAAGTGAATGAAGGGACAATACTAAAAACAGAAACCTTCTCTGCATAGTGCTGCCCTCCATTCTCGAAATCGGATTTAAACTCGACAGAAAAAGCATTTTTTCTGTTATATACATTGTAAATACTCAATACCCATTCTTGCTGAAAACGTCTTGTTTCATTTTTCTTTGGTTTAAAACTTGCTGATAAATCCAATCGGTGAAAATCAGGTAACCGAGCTCCATTTCTCTTTGAATATACGGGAACGGAATGTTGCCTAAAAAAATATCTACCGGTTGGGAAAGTTACCGCTGTACCAGATCCGTAAACAAAAGAACCTCCAATTGAAAGGCGTTCACCTAGTTGATAATTAGTTACAATCGTTAAGTCATGTGGTTTGTCGTGCTTGGCATTGAACCAATTGAAATCGTTGATGGATTCGATTTTCTTTTCTGCTTTTGACAAAGTGTAGCCGATCCAGCCTGTAAATTTTCCTTTATTCTTTTGCAACATCAATTCTAGACCATATGCTCTTCCTTCTCCAATTCTCAACTCTCCTTCTAACAATGGATTTAACAATAGTTCAGCGTGATCTTTGAATTCAATAGAATTTTGGAAAAGTTTATAATATAATTCTACAGATAATTCATAAGCATTTACATCAATGTTTTTGAACCATCCAATTGCAAACTGATCGGCAAGTTGCGGTTTCACCATTTCACTACTCATAAACCAAATATCTAATGGAGATGCGGAGTTTCCGTTAGAAGCTTGTTGGATATATTGCGCCGTCCGATTATAACTTGCCTTAATCGAATTGTTTTCATTCAATTTGTATCGCAAAGCAAGACGTGGTTCTAAGTTCCAATCCGTATGATAAATTCCTTTGGTATGGTTGACAGTATCTTGCAATTCAAATAATTCATCGTAAGTGTAGGTTTCTTCCGGTCCGTAATTTTGCAAACCAGAAACTCGCAGTCCATAATCTACTTTCAGTCTGTTTGTAATCGTTTGAGAATTGTTGATGTAAAAAGCAGTCTCATATGCTTTTTTCGTTGGGAATAAGAATTCTCCTACTAGACTATCTTTTTCAGTTACTTTGATATCTCCAGGTGACAATTCGTGCGCGATGACATGCGCCCCAAACTTCAATACATTGTTAGGATTAAGGTAAGCACCAAAATCAATTTTGCCACTATGCTCTCGCAAATTGGAATCCCATCTAACATCCGTGTTGGAATCTTCAGCTGTTAAGGAATAATTGTAGTCACTGTAGTAGTAGGTGAAATTAGAAAACAGTTTGTTGGAAAAAATATGATTCCACCTCAAAGTTCCAGTTTTATTCCCCCAATTTACATCAACACCTTGCTCAGTTGATTCAAAAACATCTCTTCCGAAATATCCAGAAGCGAAAATTCGATTATTATTGTTAATACGGTAATTCGCTTTTGTATTTAAATCATAAAAATAAAATACATCTTCTAAATCTCTTTTCTTAAATGTTTTTAGATAAGCTTTTGCCATTACATCCAAATATGATCGACGACCTGCTATCATGAAAGAACCATTTTTTGTTAGAGGTGCTTCTACCGCCAATCGACTCATAATGGATCCAATTCCACCATTCAATTCAAATTTCTTAGCATTTCCTTCCTTCATTCTGATGTCCAAAACAGATGACAAGCGACCTCCAAATTGAGACGGAATCGCTCCTTTGTATAATTGCATATCACGGATAGCATCAGGATTAAATGCCGAGAAAAAACCTAACAAGTGTGAAGCATTGTAAATCGGCGCTTCATCTAACAATACTAAATTCTGATCCGCATTCCCTCCTCTAACATAGAATCCAGAACTGCCTTCACCTACTGATTTTACGCCAGGAAGTAATTGTATATATTTGATAATGTCCACCTCACCTAGTAAAGCAGGAAGCTTTTTCACCGCCTCAATTTTTACATTCACTTTACTCATTCCAACATCATCGATATTTTTATTTTCATCTTCTTGCTCTGCAACCACTACCACATCTTCCAAAACTTCCGCATCTTCTGACATCTCAATGTTTTGGACAATGTTTTTATTCAAATTAATTTGCAACTTTTGATCTGCCATTCCAACATACGAAATGACCACTTCATAATTATTTTCAGGCATCGTAATCGAATAAAAACCATATTCGTTCGTGACCGTTCCAATACCAAGCTGTGGAATATAAATGGTTGCACTGATTACATCTTCACCAGAACTGGCCTCTGAAACTTGACCACTCAGTGTGTATTTCGCAACTTGTGCTTGTATTGTTATGCTAAATAATAGCAAGAGTACATTAATCATTAGTATTTTCATATCTTTTAAGTTTAATCCTATTTTTTAAATACAGTTTTGACATGGGAATTCTGTTATGATTTTTGCAAATCATTTTTTGTTTTAGAACTATCGTTAGTTAATTAATTCGACACAGTACGTTGGCCATTAGAACTGCATCATAGACTTGTGTTTATTTTTCACTTTGAATCCATAAAAAAGACCCAATTCATATCTTGCTGCCGGTATTGCGAATACATCAATCTTAGTATTGAGACCGATATTGAAATGATTATTTATGTGGTATTTGACGCCTCCACCTGCCAACACTGCAAAAGCAATCTCAGCTTCAGTAATAGGATCGAATTCTACTGAATGCGTCAATAAATTGTTACTTTCATAAGCGCTCATTTCAAAGAAAGGAATTTCTAATTCGAAATATTCTATTGCAGGACCAGCATGTAAAATCCATTCAAATTTTCTATTTCGCTTTTTGTTTCCTAAATGAAAATTTACCAACAATGGAATCTGATGTAACTTAATTCTTACAGGAATCTTGGCATTGATATCCAAAATATCACCGTTCTCTAAATCTAGATTGTCAACAAATTCTAAATTAATTGCTCTACTTTGATCATTTAGCTTGACAGTACTACCAATTGCACCATCTCGAATAATTTCATCCACCAGCGTTTCTACTTTATCTTCGGTTGCATTCGTATCGTAAATAAGTTGTTTGGTTACATCTATATCCAAATCAATATCAGCATATGAATAACCTGATGTAAGACTCCATCTTCTATTTAATCTTCTTGTTATTGGAATATTTAAGTTTTTAGTTTTGACATTAAAAGAAAGTGTTTCTTTTGCATCTTCATCTTTAAGTACAATTTTGTTAAAAGGTAACATGAATCTTGCATGTGTCAATCCTATTTCCCATTTCTGGATAGTACGCGCTTTAAATTTGTCCGCGTTTACAGCCTCTAAAGGTAACTCATGAGACTTCTTAGAATCAGCTTCCAATTCATCTAAGTTATTTTCTTTATTCAAAATTGGAAGTATAGGAATTACGGTTCGTTCTTTTTTGTTGATAATAGGAGCGGATTCTGCAAATCTAGTGTTAGAATTGTCCTCCGTACTTTTCTCAATTTTTTCGTTTGTCGTTGTTGATGACATGCTTTTGTTGGACTTCGTGTTCTGCCACGAAACATTACGGCCTGGATTATCTTGAAAAACACTTGGATTTCTTTTGATAACTTTGTCAGTATGTTTTCTATTAGCCACCTTCTTTTTTGGAATGCTAACATTATCTTTTTTAATGATACTTTCTTTCCTTTCTTCTTTAATTGACTTTATCTCATCTTTCTGATCAATTGATTTTACAATTGTATTTTCATTGCTATTAATTTTACTTTCAATATTATTTACGGATTTAATTTCAACAGGTAAATCCGTGTCACCAAAAAAGCTATACAACCCTAGCCCAAGGACCATCGCTACTACAACACCTCCACTTAACCAAAATAAGAAAGGACGTTTCTTTTCCTTCTTCTTTGGAAAATGTAGTTTTGCACTTTCAAATATATCATCTGAAGGCATATTCCAACCATCGTCACCTGGCGTATCATCACCAAGACGTTGAACAAAAAACTGATTTATTTTATCTTTATCTTTCATTTCTAGAATATTCAGTCAATTGAAACTCTAATTTTCTTTGAAGCATTTTTCGTGCTTTTGATAATTGAGATTTAGAAGTTCCAGATGTAATATTTAATGCGGATGCAATTTCATTGTGATTATAACCTTCAATTTCGTGCATGTTAAAAACCAATCGATAACCCATTGGCAAAGATTGAATCAAAGCGGTCAATTCTTTAGCATTCAAGTTATGGTGCACTGCTTCGGTTGTTTCCGGGTGTTGAATTTCGTCTATAGTCAAAAATGTATTTTGCCAACTGTTCTTTTTCAAATATTTCAATGCTGCATGTGAAATCAAACGTGAAGACCATGTTATAAATTTAGATTTCTTTTCATCAAATTGATGCAAGTCTTTATATATTTGTATCAATCCTTCTTGTAAAATATCATCAGCTTCATAGTTATTCTTACCATAACGCAAGCACTGCATATACCACTTCACACGGTGCATCACATACAACTCACGCTGTGCTGTTTCATCTCCTTCGATGCATTTTTTTATGATGGTATTTAGTTGTTTCACTTGATTGAAATAGGTTTCTATCTCTATATGGTCAGAAGATACGGGAAAGGTTGCCTGTGAAGGAGAAAAAAGTGTGATTTTATGAAATTTGTGTGTGAGAAGGGTACTTTTATATGGATTAAATAGATAAAATCAATCGAAATCCTTGTACATCAATGCGTAAAAAATAGAATAAAATGAATGAAAATGAAATTCTGGATCAAGCTTTTGATGATGATTTATTCAAACCTGACATTGCCTTTATTAATGGTTTGAAAAGCACTTTAAACTGGGCTTTTGTTTTAATTATTCTTTCTTGCATATCCCAAGCTTACTATAGTTTTGAAACGCTTGCTAAAAGTATAATGGACCCTAGTTCCTATTTAGGCAGTATTTATAAATATCAAATGTTCGCAATTATTTTTGCCAACCTCGCTAGTGTTTACTTTTTGTGGAGGTTTCACAAACATGGAAAAGCATACTTGGATACTCCCGATGAAGCTAATCTTCAAGCAACTATTACTGGATTAAGTCTGTTTTTTATGACTACATTCTTGAGCTGGTGTGTTTATTATTTCGGTCAATATATCTTAGGTTATTAATAAAACTTAGTCATATGAATTTGCAAATAATTAGAACAATTAATCATATAAAACTTTGGACAATCCTTCTTATTTTAATTCACTTTTTTTATTTAATTACAAATTTTGGAATTGTGTTGGATACGCTCATTAGCCTTAACTATTCAACAATGGCTGCTTTTACTTTTGGAATTCTTCTATCGATGATTGCACTAATTTGCTTTTTGTTTAATATGCATGGAGCATCAAAAGAAATAAAATTAGATCTATTTGTACGCGCCTTTTTTTTCTTGAAATTATTTTTTATCGTACAAATAGCAAGTAGATTATTACTATTCCTTCATTCTTTATTCAATTTGATTACTGGTTTTTGAACTTTATCGAATAATTGTAAAGTCACCTTTATACAACACCACATCTCCGTCTACAAACTCAATCTCTGCATAATAGGTAAATACTTCCGGCTGCATAATTTCCCCTTTAAAATAGCCGTCCCATCCATGAGTTGGATCATTAGGTTGAAAATTGGCATCTTCATAAATGAATTCTCCCCACCGATCAAAAATTCTAAATCTCAACACTTCTTTTACGCTAGGGTCCGTGAAAATAATTAGTTTATCATTTTGGCCATCGGCATTTGGTGAAAATACATTAGGGATAAAAACATTGCGCTCTTTTTTGACAGTTATTAATATTTCATCATGTGCAATGCAGCCATTGGTATCAGGCATTGTCAGCGCGTATAATGTTGTGTATAGTGGAGTCGCAATCGGATCTTCACAATTGTCACAGGACAAAGTTTCTATTGGATCCCAGTTATAGATAGGTGGATCGTTGACGATGGTAGTATATGATTGGATTTCGTAGGTTTCTCCAAGATTAATCGTCACATCATCAGGTAAGACAACAATCGATTCGTCTGGTTGCGTAATGTCAAAATTTTGCGAATATTCACATTCATCTGTTGCAAAATGAAGCACATAACTTCCAGCACCTAAATTATTAAAAACTGAAATGTCTTGATAATTGTTTCCATCTAAACTATATTCATAGAAAGTATCTGCATTTTCGATAATCAAAGCACCATTCTCCTCTCCATAACATGGTACATTTTGAATTTCAAAATTAAGCTCAGGCACACTTAAAGGCGATAACATTTCTATGGATGAAGAATTGGAACATCCATTCCCATCAATTACTTCTAGCGAATAGATACCAGCAGGAACGTCAACTAATTCAGCTGTATTCATATTGTTATAATTCCACTGATATTGATAAGGTCCTACTCCATTTATGTTTGGAATTATACTTCCAACATCTGCTGAATCACAAGGGATAGATGTCAATTCTAGCGCTATATCAGGATCTTCATAAAATTGTAACCGAATCGCATCCAATGTATCACAACCTGTAGCATTACTCGGCGCTCCATAATAAAAACCTTCTGAACTAATTTCTTCTCCAAAGATAATTGTAGAGGCTCCTTCACAAATAAAGATGGTTTCTGCCAATTCCTCTAACATAACACTTTCATTTTCGGAAAAATCAAAAAGAGTTGTATTAGGCAAATAATTCGGTTCTCCCAAACTAATCGCATTATCAAAAGTAAGGTCCGTTATTGGATCAATTAATTCATAAACTAATGTAGTATCAGCGCATAAATAAAAAGTATCAGGACAAGACTCCACTTTGAACGAAGTAATCAATTCTCCTTGAGTTTTCACATCCACAACATAGGGCTCCATACATTGATTTGCACAATTCAATTTCGTTACAATAACTTCCACTTCTCTGAATCCTAAATCTAAATAATTGAATCCATCAATTTGATCTGGACTTCCCCAACTAATTAGTTCTGAAGGAATATTAGGTTCTTCTGAAGATGCTAAATCAATTTCTGACGGACTTAAATTTTGAGGCATAAAATTATTCGGATCGGGCACTACTTGCAATGCCGAGTTATTACTCTCAGCTCCTCGCTTGTGGAAATATAAGTTTCCGTCAAACCCGGTTTCCAACCCGTTTAAATTACGCCACGGACTACTACACTCGCTCGAGACACAACCAGCTCCTTGATCTGTGTAATCATTGTTAGGAACAGTTTGAATTTGTATTCTTACTTCTAATGGGCTTGATGCTAAATCGATTTGCGCCAAATAACTTAAATAAGTAACACTCACTACTCCGGGAAAACCACCACCCATCAAATATAAAAATCGTCCATTGGGACTGAATTCTATTCCTGTAAATTTGCGCCCAAAATTATTAAGAAAAGATAAATTGAAATTTGGATCGTTTGCAATTTCACTTATAACACCTGAATTTGGAAGCAGATTGGTCATATCATTGGGTTCCCCATCTGCAACCAATATGAGTTGGTCTGCGTTGATTTCCCGATAATTTGTATTGCTAAAATCAGCAGCATCGAATAAAAAGACGTCGCCACTATTGGTCGTTTGATTTCGAAGACAAACAGCAACAATATCTTCACGAGGACTTAATTCAATGGGCGATTGGGATATAGACAAACCCCACCACTCGCATGGAACATTGCCAGTATTGGCTTGATAGGTAATTCCATTCGAATCAATTAAAAATCGATCTACTGAAATAAAAGTCTCTTCAATATCATGTCGCGCTGCGTATAAAAAATGTTCGTTTAAATTTCCATTGGCAGTTCTTGATACTGCTTTTCCATCTAAATATTTATTTGCAACCCCATTATTATCAGTCAATACTTGATCTCTCTCGAGTACTTCCATAATACCCGTTGGCAATAATCTAACCCGAGCATATAAAATTGAAGCAGGACGGTACACCGAATCGTACGTTCCATCATTTACACTCCAACCACTATATATAATGTACCATTCATCAGAAAAACTAGGCACTTTAACTACTTGTAATTCCCCAGTGCCATGAATCGCATTGAGTCCTCCACCATTATTAGTGTTTTCTGTTAACAATTCATTTCCGAAAGCATCAAAAATCACCAAACTATTGGGCTCATATGATCCTTTGTGGAATACGACAAAAGCCAATGCTCCACAATTATTGAAACCAGCACTTACTTTGGACTTTCCGACAAAATCAGTATTGGGAATTACCGATTCCATGAAAGGTATTTTTCGCCAATCAAATATGGTGATTTTGTCATCTTGAAAAGAAGAACCAGGCCAGACAGGCATTCCTACTTTTGCAAAAACTGTTTCGGAAATAGTAATAAGCACCGTAAAAGTATCTTGACAAATCACATCTGCAGCAATTAAACTCACCTCAAACACTCCTTCCGTAATGAAGGTGTAATCAAAGTTTTCGTCTGTACTCTGCAAGACACCATCTAATTGCCATGCATAAGTATCTGCATCTGTAGAAGTATTGTTGAAATAAATGATATCGTTTGGACGACCTTCCGTAGTGTTAGGTATAAAATGTGCTTCAACAGTTGCCCAAGATTGGGATGACAAAAACAGACCTCCGAAAACAAGAAGTATTCGGTTTGCATATTGTAAAATAAGAAATGTGCAATATTTGTTCATCTTTGGGTGCAATAAGCACTAGCGTTTATAAGTGTCAATGTGTTGTTTTAGATATGAAAGTTACGACATTTTTAAATGGTTTGCATTAAAGAAATTCGCTATATATCAGTTGGAGTTCAATCTCAATTTTACCGTTGTAGGAAGTTGATTATCATTGATTTTAGGAAATTTATGTTAATTTAATGTAGTCTAAATAGCTCTATAAGTCTCTTTTAACTATATGAATTCAGAACAAATTTTAGATGAAATTGAACCAACCGAAAAGAAAACATTCTTATTGCCAGCTTTGTTAATGTGGGGTTTAATTCCGCTTGTCATGTTTTGGTGGTGTTTAGATGACTTCCCAAATAGCCTACTTAATATTAGATATCCAGGTGGAAATTTTCTGGTTAGTTTTTGGCACTTGTGTAGCTCTTTTGCGAAATTTTTAGGAATTGTGGGTTTGATTTACTGGCTACTGAGGAATGCATCGCTTCGGAATTGGATGACCTATCTACATATCGCAATCACTTTGTTATACATAATTATTCTTGCATGTGCTAAAAATTCCGCTTACGTGACTGACCTGCGTCCAAGAGAAGTAATTATGCTTTTAATTGGGATTTTTATTGTTGCTCAGATATTTTTTATTTTGAATGTAATCAATCAAGTTTTGCTTCTACGTAAAAAGAATTCGGTTTAAAATTTTCAAATATTAGCTGCCACCAACTTTTACACGAGGATCCAAAAACACATACATCACATCCACTAAAATATTAATTAATACAAAAATAGCAGCAGTAAATAATACCGCGCCCAATACCAATGGAATATCAAATGTCAATAAAGCATTGACCGTCACTAATCCGAGTCCGCTATAATTGAAAACATTTTCAACAAAAAACGCACCTGCTAATAATGCTGCAAACCAACCTGAGATAGCGGTAGCAACAGGGTTCATTGCGTTTCGAAGTGCATGCTTAAAAATAACTTTTGATTCTGACAAGCCTTTCGCTTTTGCCGTTCTTATATAATCTGACGATAAAACATCCAACATCGCAGAACGCGTAAGCTGTGTTATAATTGCTACTGGTCTTATCCCTAAAGCTATCGTTGGTAGAATTAAATTTCTCCAAACATATTTTTCGTCACCAAAATTATCTAACTCTATCAAACTTCCACTGACGGACAAGCCAGTATAATTGGAAAGTAAAAAACCAAAAACCAACGCTAAAATCATGGCTGCTACATAACTTGGTAACGAAAATCCCATTACTGAAACAACCATCGCTATATTGTCGAAAACGGAATGTTGCTTTAATGCAGCCACAACTCCTAAAGTGACTCCTATAATCGTTGCCAATAAAATCGAACTGAGTGCCAAAATCAAGGTAAGTGGTATGGCTTCTGATAGAATCGCTGAAACGTTTCTACCATTTTGAAAAGATTCTCGAAGGTAAGGCCATTTCAATACTAGCATTCTTTGACCTAATGGAATGAGTTGGATATAACTGTACTTCTTCAATGATACTGGATCATTTTTCAATATGGCAATTGGCGAAACATCACGGAGATACATCCCTAATTGAACATACAATGGCTGGTCCAAACCGAGATCTGCTTTTTTTGCCTCCATTGTTTCAACATCCGCTCTTTGCCCAAAAGTTAATTGAGCTGGATCGACTGGTGCCAAAAATATAATAGAGGATATAATCACCACTACCAAAAATAACACGACAATGCCGTATCCGATTCTGCGTATGATGAAGTTGATCATTTTTTAATTATTATTTTGAAGAAGAATTAAAAGATTTAAAAATTAAAAATAGACGTTGTTACGCGAGCTAGACGTTTGCACACGTATCAACATCTATTTTTAATTTTTAATTCTTCTGGATGTAAACCATTTTCTCCTCCTTCTCCACAATTCTACCAAATGATCCCAGTGAAAATCCTTCTTTTTCTGTCAATTTTTTAAAATCAGCTAAATGATTCGGACAAACGGCTACTAACAATCCGCCACTTGTCTGAGGATCACACAAAATACTTTTTTGATAGTCGGTAATGTCTGAAATTTTGTGCCCATACGCTTTCCAATTTCGATTGGTACCACCAGGCATAGAACCTTTGTCAATATAATAATCGATCACTTCTCGATTCAAATAAGGTACTTTTTCAAAATCAATTTGTGCTGTTAATTCACTAGCTTCACACATCTCTGACAAGTGACCTAACAAGCCAAATCCGGTAACATCCGTCATTGAATGTATGTAATCTTGTTGACCGAAAATCAATCCAATTTTATTGAGCTGCCCCATACTATCACGAGCAATGTCAGCATCTGCTATTCGAAGCAAGTCCTTTTTTTGCGCAGTTGCAAGAATTCCAACTCCAAGTCCTTTTGTCAAAAATAAATGATCTCCAACTTTAGCGCCACCATTCTTTTTCAAATGGGCTACCTTCATTTTTCCGGTAACCGCCAATCCAAAAATTGGTTCTGGACTATCAATGCTATGTCCACCTGCCAATGCAATCCCTGCATCTGCACAAGCTTTACGCGCACCTTCGATTACTTCATTAGCAACTTCGGCAGGAATTTTATTAATTGGCCAACCTAAGATAGCAATCGCTACAATCGGCTTTGCACCCATTGCATAAATATCACTGATTGCATTGACGGAAGCAATTCGACCAAAGTCATATGCATCGTCCACAATTGGCATAAAAAAATCAGTGGTACTTACTATCGCATCTCCGTTTCCAATATCTACAACACAAGCATCATCACGTTCTGCATTGCCAACCAATAAATTTGGAAATACATTTTTTAATCCGTTTGTTTTTAGAATTTCATCTAGCACATTTGGTGCAATTTTGCATCCGCAACCAGCTCCGTGACTATATTGTGTTAATTTATATTCCGTTTTCGTTTGCATAGGTGATTAGTTTCGTCGCAATTTCTTTATTGCTCTTTTCTTCAAATTTTAGGTTGTGAATATCAGGAGAGAGATTGGTGTTGAGTCCATGTAAATAAGTCTTGTCGTAATATTTCAATGCAATTTCGGTAGCAACCTCATAATCCGAAACGGCAATTGCATCGACCGCATTTTGATACGCCAATCCACCTAATCGTTTTTTTATTTTCTCAAATGAGTTGGTCAATTCTTCATTTGAGTAAATGGCATATCCATCAATTAAATGATTGACTCGATGCGTAAAGGATCGTTCGATATTAATTAATGGAGCTGCTTTTATTTGGTTCCAAAATTCTTTGGGAATATAAACTTTACCAATTGTTTTAGACTCGTTTTCTACCCATACTCTTTTCGTGGGATCTAATTTATTGAGCTCATAATGTAGGTAATTTTCAAATTGCTCTGTTGAAGGTTGCTCTGCTTCTCCCAATGATCCAAAAGCAGAACCTTTATGTTGTGCTATTCCTTCTAAGTCTAACAATTGTTCTCCGCTTTTCTTAATATGATGTAATATCTCTGTTTTTGCACACCCCGTTTTACCTCCGAGCACAATAAATTGATATTTTTTTTCTTTGAAAGACTCAAGTACATCTTTGCGATAAGACTTGTACCCACCAATAAGTGTCAATGCTTCAAACCCAAAATTTTGGAGTAACCAGGACATACTCTGACTTCTTTTCCCGCCTCTCCAACAATGTACAATCAGTTTTTTCGATTTGGCAATATCCCTTGCTTCTCGAAGGAAATGACTCATTTTAGCCCCCGCAAACTCTAAACCTATCACATAAGCTTTTTCTTTGCCTTCTTGCTTATAGGCAGTTCCTACAATTGCCCGTTCTTCATTAGAAAACAGTGGGAAATTGATAGCACCAGGAATGTGTGCTTTCTCAAATTCAATAGGCGAACGGACATCAAATAATGTTCTTCCCTTCCTGAATTTTTCTAAATCTTGTATGTTGATTGTTATGCTCAATTAATCTTCCCAATTGGTGGTTCGTTTGACTGCTTTTTGCCAGCCTTTATATAAATCTGCACTTTTCTTTTTATTCATTTTTGCGTTGAAACTTTTGTCTTTGTTCCAACTCTTTTCTATCTCTGAAATTTTCCAAAAACCAACTGCAAGACCTGCTAAATAGGCAGCTCCTAATGCAGTCGTTTCAATGACTTTTGGTCGCTCTACCGTTACACCTAATATGTCTGCCTGAAATTGCATCAACAAATTATTCGCACTCGCTCCACCATCTACTCGCAACTTTTTCAATGGAACACTTGCATCTTTCTGCATTGCGTTCAAGACATCTTTGCTTTGATACGCTAGTGAATTCAAAGTAGCTCTTACAAAATGGGCTTTAGTTGTACCACGGGTCAAACCAAAAATTGCTCCTCGTGCATACATATCCCAGTAAGGTGCACCCAGCCCCGTAAATGCTGGCACTACATATACGCCATTTGCATCTTCAACTTTGCTGGCATAAAATTCAGAATCAGGGGATTCATCAATGATTCCTAAACCATCTCTTAACCATTGAATCGCTGCTCCAGCAATGAATACACTTCCCTCTAATGCATAATTTACTTTACCATTCAATCCCCAAGCAATGGTCGTTAATAATCCTGACTTAGAATAAACCAATTTTTCTCCAGTATTCATCAACATGAAACAACCCGTCCCATACGTATTTTTGGCCATTCCAGGTTTAGTACATGCTTGACCAAAAAGTGCAGCTTGTTGATCTCCTGCAATTCCACCAATTTTTATTTCTGTTCCAAATAGTTTTTTTACCGTCTTTCCATAGACCTTACTAGATGGTAAAACTTCTGGTAAAATATTGGCAGGTATATTCAATAATTTCAAAAGCGTTGGATCCCATTTCAAACTTTTGATATTGTAAATCATAGTTCTGGAAGCATTGGAGTAATCTGTAACATGGTGTTGACCATCTGTTAAATTCCATACCAACCATGTATCTATTGTACCGAAAAGTAAATCTCCTTTTTTAGCTTTTGCTCTAGCACCTTTTACATTGTCTAGTAGCCATTTTATTTTTGTACCTGAAAAATAAGCATCGATGACAAGACCCGTATTTTTCTTGACATAATTTTCTTTCTTCTGCTTTTTTAGTGCATCACAAATTGCAGCCGTCCTTCTATCTTGCCAAACAATGGCATTGTGAATCGGTTTCCCTGTATTTTTATCCCACACAACGGTCGTCTCTCTTTGATTGGTAATTCCAATGCCAGCAATTTGTTTTGCAGAGATTTTCGATTTTTTTAAAACATTTTTGGCAACCGTTAATTGGGACATCCAAATTTCTTCTGCATCATGTTCAACCCAACCTTGTTTTGGAAAATATTGTGTAAACTCCATTTGATCTGAAGCAACAATGTTTCCTTTTTTATCAAATAAAATGGCACGAGAACTTGTCGTACCTTGATCTAATGAAAGAATGTATTGTTTCATATTTATTTTAAAATTGGTGTGTAAATATAAACAATTAAAGAAGGATGACATTACCTTTATAGATGGACATTCTCTAAAACTGAAACGCTACAAATTTCAAATATGGAAGTTAAATATATATCTTTTGATGATGTGCCTCAATTTTCTAAAAGAGACAAAGCTTATGTCAAGTCAGATAAACAATTGAAGCCGTTTTATAAGTATGAAGTATCACTTGAAACGTTCCAACAAGTGATTAAGGATCGAGAACAATTTCCTATTAATCGCAATTTATTAGTTGATGTGTTGAATGAACAGTATTCATATTTTGAAACTTCGACTGAAGTTTCAAAAAATATTGCATCGCTTGCTTCACCTAATACTTACACTATAATAACAGCACATCAACCTGCATTTTGCACTGGACCACTCTATTATATATATAAAATCGTTTCAACAATCAATTTAACCAAACAGTTAAATGAAAAGTTTAAGGACTTACACTTTGTTCCTGTTTTTATTTCTGGTGGTGAAGATCATGATTTTGAAGAAGTAGATCATCTTCATTTGTTTGGCAAGTCAGTCAAGTGGAACAGAGAAGCACTCGGGCCTGTTGGAAGACTGAATATTGACGGATTACAATCAGTCATTGATGAAGTAACAGAAATCCTAGGAGATAACCCTATAGCTCAGAACTTAAGATCAATTCTGAACGAGAGTATAAAATCTTGTGATACTTACGGTCAATTTGTTTTCAAATTTGTGAATCATTTATTTGGCAAATATGGAGTAATTGCTGTCAATATGGATGATGCAAGGTTGAAAGCGGCCTTCGTCCCTGCCATGAAAAAAGAACTACTTGAGAGAATAAGTCAACCCCTAGTTACAAAAACACAGGAACAACTAACAGCTCACAATTTTAAAGCGCAAGCATTCCCAAGGGATATTAACTTATTCTACCTTGGAGAAGGCTCTAGGGACAGACTAGAGTTCTTAGATGGCAGATACAACGTCGTGGACAGTAACCTATCATTTAGCGAGAGCGAGATATTGGAAGAATTAAACACTAAGCCAGAAAATTT
>CALDGQ010000034.1 GCA_937941765.1 uncultured Saprospiraceae bacterium | reverse complement strand
AAGAAAAATTGTCTAGAAAAGGATAGGCAGGAAACTAGTCCTGCCTACTGTGGATGATTACTCTAGAGCAACCTCCTTTATGCTATAAAATTAATAAATTTTTCAGTGAACTACTTGGTTTTTTACATAGTACCTTTGTGTAAAAATTGCGTGCTCTATATTTATTTCGACAAAGTAGCTCGAAACGAACTTCTCGACAATTGATTAAATTCAGTTTTTGCGATTAAGTGATAATTGCCATCTTGATTCCAAAGGATGTAATTTTCTTTGTTCGTATTTATTTTGTTATTAATAATTTTTGTCATCAAAGGTGGATTTATTTCAAACCCCGTTGGAATTATAAAATCTTCATCTATCCAATAGGTATTCCCAGGTAATGGTAGCATTGGAGTCCCATAGAGTAATACCTCATTACCAAGTATGATCCACTTCAATGGATGCATTCTCAATGCAGAAATACTCAACAAATGCTTGTCCAATACATCAATTGAAAGTCGCAATACTTTTGCAGGTTTTTCGACCTCAGATTTTATCAAGCTTACCTTCATCTTGGCTGCTATACCAAAATAATTGTGATTCTTTTTCGGCAAATCCATTTGAATCGCTCGTTGAATCGGTGTCCACAACATAGCAGGTTCATTCCCGATTGGAAGCGAATGATTTAAAGGAAATAATTTACCATTAACAGTATAATAACGCTGAATACCAGGAATTGCCTTGACTTCAATTTGATTGATCTCATCTGAAGAAAATCCGTGAATCCAAATCACATCTGCTTCCTTTCCGACAAATAAATGTTGCCAATTATAGATAGCGGCAAGGCGATCTTGATGTTGCATTGGTACTTTCAGCAAGTACTTTACACCGTTTCTAACATTGCTTTCCATAGTTGATTAATTTCAGCTTCCAAATGATCTTTTTGCTTCACATTCGTGATCCATCTACTTCGAGTCTGTACATATCTCAACTTATCCTTGACTACATTTTTTTCCTCAAAACTCAAAGTCCCACTACTCCATTTTCCTTTTAGCAAATTTACTTCTTTCATCAATTCCTCTGCATTCGGGTTTTTATTAAATCGAGCTTGTGGATGACTTTCTGTTGAAACATCGGCTTCTATAACATTATCTACCAGTCCTGCTAGTAACTCAATTTGTTCTTCATTATCCCAAATATATTTCAAAATCCAAAGGTCAGATAAAATGGCTTCCTTTCTTCCGCAAATGATGGCACTTGCAGCAATTAAGTTCTGAAATTTAACGGCTCTACGATCAGAGACATTGATTCCTGTATTCCTCAAAGAATGAACTAGGTTTACATATGCTTTTCGAATGGGTTCAAGGTTTACTTGACGTCTACCGTTTTGTAATTCTTTAATCTCAGCAGGTGTAATTGTCGGCGGTGCTGTTCGTTCCTCACTTTCCAAACTCCAACCTGCCAACAACACCTGATCCAACAAATCAGTATCAACATAATCACATTTGATGCGAACCAAAAAACGATCTAACAATGCATCCAAGGCTTCATCTTCTGGCAATAAATTACTAGCCCCTACAAACATCAAAGCAGGCAACTTCAATATTTCTTTTCCTCTTCTAAACACTTTCTCATTCAACGCCATCAACAAACTATTCAACAAAGCACTATTCGCATTAAAAATTTCATCCAAAAATACCATAGAAGCTTCTGGCATCATCCCTTCTACATTTGTCACTAAAGAACCTTCTTTTAATTTTCGAATATCAAATGGTCCAAAAATTTCACTGGGTTCTGTAAATCGTGTCAGTAAGTATTCGAAGTTGTTTCCACCTTCAATACAATTAGATAATTGCTTGATGATGGCACTTTTGGCGGTTCCTGGAGGTCCTAGTAAAAAGGCATTTTCTCTAGCCACCAATGCAACACCTAACAAATCAATCACATCGTCTTTTCCTACGAATAGATTTTTTAGATGGTCTAGTACTGCTTTTAGTTTTTCTATTTTCATTCTATTTAGTTTTTCTATTTTCATTCTATTTATTTGTCTTGTTATTCATGGAGTTTGTTAGCTCCTCTCCTTCACGAAACTGCCATTTTCAATGGCGTCACTGTATTATGCCATTTGGAAATGGTAGTTACACTGACCTTATACCAACTCATCTATATAATCTCCCAATTCCCTAGCAAGAAATTCATCAATCAACTCCACTTTCATCAATATTTTATTATTCAATAACACTACTCTTTCAGCATACATTTGTAAAAATAGTGCATCCGTTTCCAAAGGTTTAAAATCTAATTTTTCAGCATCTTTCATAAAAGAGATACCTGAATAATGCCATTTGTGAATAATTTTATTTAACAACTCAATTAATGGATCATCAATATCTATTTCTTGTAATTGCTCAATAATTTTTGGTAAAAAACGAAGTGTCAAATCAGCGGATAAACTTCTATTCAAATTTACGGTTTCTTCAAAATCTTCAATGTTCTTAGTGATCTCTTCCACATCACCTTCTCTATTAAGCATTAACTGAGAACTGTAAAAAATCAATTTAGCGGCCCAGTAAGCAGCTTGTTGGTCAAAGCTAAAATTACCATTCGGATATTCCTTTTGTTCTTTAAGAAATTGCAATTTCAAAAATGCATTAATCCGATCATCCTCATTTTTTACAGGAATAAATTCCCCATATAATGCGACCATTTCATCTGCTCGCAAAGATTGCAAAACATATAAAAAGTAATCAGATTTTTTTTGTGGAATTTCCAATAAAGTTCAATTATAAATTTGAAGTTTCAAGATAGAAAAATGCTTAGACAATTCGATATCGTAGTCCATAGTACTTTGACCCAACGCTTAAACATTTGTTTTAATTCCAATAAACAGCGGTTATTTTTAAAAACCATACTTTGGCACAATGAAAAATTAGAATGGCAATCAAAATTTTTAACCCAATCAATACCCCAAATGGCAGGGTTGTTAAGTTCTAAAAAACTCCAACGAGCTGAAGCACTTAGCAACCATGCCCTTTGGGATTTAAGTTGTTAAAATGTAATTTATATGTTTAATTAAAATTAAAATTGATTAGTTTCATAATGATTCTAGATGGTTTTTAAACTCCAAAATATACACTTATGAAAGCACGAATCTTAACACTTCTTACATTGGTTGTATTCAGCAATCCGATTTTTAGTCAAAATATTGAATCTCCTTGTTCACATGAAGCTATTCAAAATAGACATTTGGAGCAAAATCCCAATGCATTGGAAGCATTAGAAGCAACGGAAAAAGCACTTCAAGAAATTATTCAAAAATTTAGAACGAATCCTGAATTAAAAAGTCAAAGCACTTATGTTATCCCTGTTGTGATGCATGTTTTTCATTTTGGAGAATTAGGAAAAATGGATATGGAACAAGCATTATCAGGATTGGAAATTTTGAATCAAGATTTTAATGGCCTGAATGATGGGTGGAATGATATCGATCCTGCTTTTGATCCGATCAAGGGAAGTTTGGATATTACTTTTTGTTTGGCGATGATTGACCCAGATGGCAATCCGACAGATGGGCTTATTTATCACGAAGATGAACAAGCTGTTTACAATGAAGGAGATTTATTTCAGCATGCTTGGGACAATTATAAATACTTAAATATTTACTTTCCAAAATATACACAAGGAGGTCCTTCAGATTTTACAGCCTACGCGTACTACCCAAGCACTATTGGCTCCGATAATAACGCTGGTGGCATTTTTTATAGCTCTATTCGATGGGGATTTGGAAATCATTCTATTCTTGATGAAGGAGATGATTGGGCTTCTGTATGTAGTCATGAAGCAGGACACTGGTTGAATTTAGCTCATACTTTTAGTAACGGATGTTCTGGTTTAGGTGATAGCGTAGATGACACACCTCCATGTCTTGGCGGCACGATAGAATTATCTGGTTGTGAAAACAATGATTTCAGTTGCGGTGAACATACCAATGGTTCCAATTTTATGGATTACAATCACCGATGTAAAAAGATGTTTACGCAAGGACAAGTTGAAAGAATGACCGCTGCTTTATTTTTGCCATCAAGAGCACCACTTTGGAGTCAAGCAAATTTAGAAGCAACAGGTTGTAGTAACCTCAATACTGCAAATGATAATATTTATTCAACAAACCAAATACGTACTTTTCCTAATCCAGTAACCAATCAGATTACCTTTGAAATCGAAGAGACGGCTATTTTAAATATATATAATGTTCATGGCCAGTTCATTGAAAATTTCGTTATCAAAAATAAAAATTCCTCTTTTGATATAAGTAATTATAAAAATGGTATTTATTTTTTCTCAACAATGACAAAAGAAAATAGAAAAACTGGTAAGTTTGTGGTTAATAAATAAATCATACTAGATAGACTATGAGTTTTTGGAAAAAATTATTTGGCGGAGAAGCCGAAGATGAAGCATTTAACGCAGACGTTGCTTTTGAAAATACCAAAAAGGATTTAGCGAAACTTGGCCTTTCCACAAAAGCAGATTTGATAGGTTTATTAAAACCGTTGATACGACCTTGCACGGCTATCAATGTACAAACCGCCTCAAGTCCTCCAGAAAATTCTCAACTGCGTTCTCATTTTGGCGGGCAACCCTATTTCGAAAAAGGAAGTGAGTGGCCTAAAACAAAATCTGGAAATCATTTAGATTTTGTTTGTCAGATTTTCAATAAGGAGGATTTTGAATTGCCTAATAGTATCCAATTGATTCAATTTTTTTACAATTGGGAGGACAGTCCTTGGGAAACAGCAAATGAAGGTTGGGTTTTAAAAATTCACAAAAAATTAAATCACCAAGATTTAATAACGATTGCTCCACCATCCAAATTAGAAAAGCAAAAATATTGCGAAATTGAATTCCAACCTAACAATTCATTACCTGACTTTGAAAGCTTATCAACTTATAATGCAAATGCCGAGAAATTATGTCAATTACTCGATTGGGACAATGAATGGGAATATTATGACCAAATAAATAGAGAATTATTAGGAGAAGATACGGAAACAGATAGCCGATTAGGTGGATATCCTAATTGGGTTCAAGGAGAAGAAATCCCACTTGACAGCAAAGGAAATCCAACGAAATTTTTATTTCAAATTGACTCAGAAGACAATGCTGATATTATGTGGGGCGATGTTGGGATTGTTTATTTCTTTTATGATGAGGTTAGTGAGAAGATTGAGTTTATTTTGCAGTGTCATTAGTTTTTTTTAAACACTTAGAATATATTTACTACATAGATCACATCTTCACCACAAGGAACACCTAAGAAACAAAGAACACAAAGGATTTAAGTTTGTAAAATTCCTCACGCAGAAAAACGAACAAGTCTATTGTGTGATATCTACATAATAATTCTTTAAGCAAGAACTATGTGTTCTATGTATCTATGTGATCTTTGTGTTAAAACTACGTATTCACGCCTACCCATCCAGCTGCCGCAACATCCATTCTTTCTCAGAAAAAATAGCAGCATTAACCACCTCTTCTTTCAACTTAATTTTCTCGATGTCATTTTTATAAGGAATACTAATCAATCGATTTACGAAATTGACCAGGTTTTCAAAATGTTCTTTACGATATCCCAAGTCTTTTCTTCTTTGAATGTAAACTCTTAAACTTTCCAATAAATTTGACAAGGCATCTATTTCATTTAATTCATAATATATCTTGATTTGGAGGGTCTTTGTAGCAAGTAATAAAAACGAGATTTTAGTGTCAACCAGAATCAATGACTGCATACTCTCTTTATATTGACGCTGTTCATAAAAAAGCAAACCATGACAGAAATAGTAAATTGGTTCCTTGAATTTTTTAGGTAAATATTGACGATGCTCTTCTATAAATTCATTTGCCCAAACATATTCTTTGTTTTTTACCGCAGCAGATACAATGTTATAAAAAAGAGATTCTGGCATTTTTCGATCTTCTATCAAATAACCTTCCTTTAAACTTAACTTATATAACTCAAAAGTTTCTCTGACAAAAAATTTATCGCCCGTATTTAATTTACGAATACAATAGTTGATGGCCATAATAGAAATATCTCTTTTTTCGGCAGGTTCAAATCGTTTGGAATTTTCTGCAATTGATTTCCTAAACAATTGAAACCAATCTACATTTTCCTCTTCAGTCAAGGCTCTATAACAATAGTAATAGATGGAAATAGCTGGGACTTCCAACAAAGTAGGTACTTGTTCTACTTTACTTAGAATACTTTCAATAAAATAAATCGTGTAGTGATCATCGTTTACCATTTTTCTAGTTAAATCAAGACATGCATTTCTAAGCTTTGTACTAATGTAATACTCATCCAACAAATTATTTACATTTTGCAAATTGGTTTGTTCCTTCCGATTGTGACTGGCGATATAATCATAATATTCATATTCTAGTTTGAATTTTTGATGTAACCAATCTGCATTTTGGATATCCGTTTTATGCAGTATTTTTTTTGCTTGTTCAATGGTAGATTCAAAATGAAGAATGATGCTTCTATTTCTATACGCTTTTACCAATAATGCTTTTTGAGTAGCCACATCATTTTTCAATTCTCTGGCGATTAGAAATTGCTCCACCAATTTGAATAAACGACTAGTCAATAAATGCCACTTTTTTAAATCGAAATTCTGATTCGGATAGATTGTCGCAAAACCCACTTCTTTTGTAATAGAACACCCTTTTTTCTGCCAAAAGCTTAGTAACTTAATCACATCATCCCGCTGATTTATGACCGGATTTTCCAAATACTGACCCAATAAGGTTAATTCTTTGGCTTTAAATGCCTTTAAAATAAGAAACAACTTTGTCATTTGGTTGTATAATTTATAAACTAATCAATTGATAATCAATTTACTATCATTTTTAGATGTGCTATAATATACGATTATTGTTCTTTTTAAAAGCGGTTTTTCTTGAGATATTTAAAATGTGAAAAGACTAATAATTACTTAAAGCCTTAATTATGAACAAGCGATACTCCCTTTTTTGGAAAATGACTCAAAGTAATACACTTACCTTTTACTGCTTCCTTTTGTTTTGCTTTTTGGCAACGACTGGAACTGCCCAAGTTGGAGCACAACATTTATTTACCTACAAATCTGAAAAAGTAACAGCGCTCATTGACATGGACAATGATGGAGATTTAGATGTACTTACTTACAGAGGTCCCGATCGATGGCCAGAAGCTTGTTTACTTTGGTATGAAAACAATAATACTGAGATATGGAGTCCGCATTGTATCGATTTACCAGAAGAGGTCGGACTAGAAAATTGGAATGCTGCTGATTTAACTGGCGATGGTTGGGTTGATTTATTTAATGATGAAGTCACCTTGATTCATAATGGCGATCCTAATAACATTGATTTTACGGCAATAGATAATGGCATAGAAAATAGCCAAAACATCATTGTTGGTGATATCAATGGTGACGATCTTTTAGATGCGGTCGTGGTACGCGGTCATTCACTTCTCCCACTCCGGAGTTTTCTTAATATAAATGAAGACGGCACTTTTGAAGCCGTAGAATTTGATGAAGGCATTGTCGAACAAAATTATATAAATTACGACGCCCAATTTGTTGACATGGATCAAGACAATGATTTAGACATTGTAATGATTATAATTTATCAGACTGAAATTGAAGATTGGAATAATTTAAGAATTCTTTGGTACGAAAATACAGACAACTCCAACAACTTTGAAATATCACATACAATTTATGAAATTGATAGTCCTATTTTTTTTCATGGCGATTATTTTCTGGAAAGTGGAGACTTCAATGGAGATGGTATTATTGACATCCTTTATTCGACAGAAGAAGAAATAACACTGTTTGCACAACAACCGGATAGTACTTGGATAGATGAAGAAATTGACAATTTTACAAGAGGCGGAGACCTAGAAGCTGGGGATTTTGACAATGATGGTGATTTAGATTTTATTGAAGGAATTGGTTTGCCAAACGGAAATCTAGGCTGGTTTCAAAATATAAATAATGAAGGTACTTTTGATAAAATTAGTTTTGTTGATTCTCTAAATTCTCTCTCTTACAAAACATACCTCTCTGGAGATATTGATAATGACGGAGACATTGATCTTTGTTTTTACAATAGCACAGGAACCTTTGGTTTTAACGGTATCTTCTGGTTTGAAAACGAAATTAATACGCAAGGAAATTTTAGTGAAGTCAAACGAATTTCAGAAAATTTAAACGGAAGACATAAACCAACGATTGTTGATCTGGATAATGATCAAGACAAAGATATTTTATTTCACAGCGAACATGAAAAGCACTATTATTGGATTGAACATTTCAGTTCACTTGACTCTTTTTCAACTCCTAAACAGCTTATTATAGATGAATTGATTGACGCCAACCAAGTTATTGATTTAGATGGTGATGGCAATCTAGATGTTGTTGGTATTTCTAAAAACAATGAGCTGGTTTGGTATCAAAACGACAATATAAACACGCCTGCATTTGGTTCGCAGCAGGTTATTCAAACAGGTATTTATTCTAAGTATTTAGTGGCTGATGATATAGACGGTGATGGAGATGTTGATTTTGCAGTGACTTCTCACCCTGCTGCTCATAATCTTATTTGGTTGGAACAAGATAATGGTAGTTTTATTTCACATTTGGTACATGATGATATTGACAGTAAGTTTGAACCTTTGGACTTCGCAGACCTCAACAATGATGGATTATTAGACATTCTCGGAAAAAACATAACAAACAATGCCCTTCAAGAAACTTTTGGTTATTTCAAACAAGAAACCAACAATACATTTACTTATGTTTCACTACTAAATTTAAACATCTCTGACCAAGTTGTTGTAGATATTGATGACGACCAAGATGATGATGTTGTTGTCTTTGGCTACGATGATATTTACCTGTTCCTAAACACACCAAATGGAATTGAATCCCATGTTATCATGACCAATATTCCATACAATTTGACTACTGAATTTTTAGTAGAAGATCTCAATAATGATGGAAAAAAAGATATTGTTGCCGGTACCTGGTGGTCCAAACAGCTAAACAGTTCACTCAATTTTAGCCAGCCTTTAAACTATTACAATGACTACCACGGAGGTTTCGGATTTTTAGTAATTGATGATATAAATGGAGATAGTATCAACGAACTTTTCTACTCGGCTGATTATGACGTTCTTGCTTCAGTTGAACTACTTTTACACGAAGGCTCCTACATAGAAGGATATGTTGCCATTGATCAGGAAGAAGATTGTTTGCTAGATCCGGCTGTGGATAGTGTTGGTCTTTATGGACTGACCGTTGGACTGTCTGCAAATGACACCACGTATTTTGCATCTACTAATCTAAACGGGTATTATGCTGCTTTTTTGCCTGACGCGGGTAACTATATAGCGACTGTGAATTTACCTAACAATTATTTTACAGCTTGCTATAATGATACTTTGTTGGTAGGTGTTAATCCTTTGCAGGAGACATTTTTAGATTTTCCAATTTTTATCGAACACAGTTGCCCGTTGATGCGTGTCAATTTAAGCACTGGCAATTTCCGAACTTGTATAGATGGTTTTATAAGTGTCTCTTATTGTAATGAAGGAACTATCCCAGCTGAAAATGCAACTTTAGAAATTCTAGTTGACAGTTTGTTAGTATTTAATACTGCAAGCGAGCCTTATACTACGACGGACAGCTCTTACATTTTTGAAATTGGAACGGTAGATGTATTTGAGTGTGGACAAATTTCTCTTCAAGTCACACCTGATTGTGACAATTCGAATGTTGGAGATATTGTTTGCGCCACAGCATATGTCACTCCTGATTCACTCTGCGCACAACTTGATAGTTTATGGGATGGTTCTAATATCGAAGTAAATGGTTTTTGCGAAAATGATACGGTACATTTTGAAATCAAAAATACGGGACTTGGCGGAATGAGTGAGCCCCGGCAAATCAGAGCCCACATTGCCAACGATGATATTATACTGATTATTTTAGCCGATACTTTTCAATTAACAGTCAATGAAGTGAAGTATTTGAAAATTCCTGCAAACATGGAAAGTCTATTGTTAGAAGCAGATCAAGATGAGCATCATCCGCTCATCGAAACCGCATCAACCTTAGTCACTGGGTGTGCTGATTTTGACCTCCCATTTAATGTTTTTCCAATACAAGACGGGAATCCTTTTACCGCATCCGTGTGTACTGAAATAACAGGTTCTTACGATCCGAATGATAAAACGGCTATCCCATCTGGTTATGGTGCCAACCGATTGATTGACCGAGATTGGGAAATAGCCTATAATATCAGATTTCAAAATACTGGAAATGATACTGCATTTACGGTGGTTGTGTTAGATACAATTCCTGAATATTTAGATTTATCTACACTAAGAATTGGCGCGGCTAGTCATGATTTTGTTTGGTCCTTAAATCCAAGTCGCGAATTAAATTATACTTTCAACAACATTTTATTACCGGATAGCACCACCAATTTAGTAGAATCGAATGGATTTTTCCAATTCTTCATCAAACCTCACGAAGACATTCCTTATGGAAGTACAATTGAAAATCAAGCAGCTATTTATTTTGACTTCAATGACCCGATTTACACCAACACGACCTTTCAAACAATACGCACCCCTATCTTTGCAACTAGTGAGCATATCGATGTATGTGAAGGTGATGAATATGAAGAAATGGTGATAACAGAGAACACCACTTTTATTGATTCAACTTTAACCCTCGATGGACTTTTTTTAGACTTTACTTATATTGATGTGATTCCAACTTACCAAGATACAACTCAATTGGAAATAGCAATCGGCTCAATTTTCAATGGCATAGAAATTAATCAAGACACAGCAATTACAATGGTACTCACTTCTTCTTCTGGATGCGACAGTATTGTTGTATATAATATTTCAGTTCAATTGTCAACAGATAATTGGTTGGAAAATTCTATTGAATTATATCCACAACCGACGGATAATTTACTCTATCTATCCTGGAATTACAATCAAATCAATCCAAGTCAATTTACTATTTTATCAAGTGATGGAAAAAGAGTTCAACAGATTGAAATCGAAAATCAACATTTAAGTACATTTGAACTAAGGTTAGATGATTTGCCAACAGGTGTCTATTGGTTGCAAATACATTTAGCGGATTCAACCATTCATAAAAAGATTATAAAACTGTAAGCTAGTTAGATAAGTAGGTGAAAAAAGTTTTACCGAAGCAGTATTATAATACACATCAGATAAGCAAAGTAGGAAGTAATTTCCTATTTTGCTTTTTTTGTTTCACCTAATTAATTTAATGATTGCATTAAACGCACCTGTCCATTTTCGTTCTGGTAGTTCCATGAAAAACAAATTCATGTTGGCACCACTGACCAATAGTCAAAGTCATGAAGATGGACAATTATCTGATGAAGAATTTCATTGGTTGACGATGCGAGCAAAAGGTCAATTTGGTCTCGTCATGACCTGTGCCTCACATGTACAAGAAATTGGAAAGGGATTTCCAAGACAATTGGGAATATTTTCAGACCACCAGATTGAAGGACATCAAAAGTTGACTACTGCAATCAAAGCTCATGGAAGTTTGGCCATCATACAGCTACATCACGCTGGTATGCGCTCACCGGAAGCGGTGATTGGTCAAACACCGGTCTGTCCTTCCAACAATAAAAAAACGGGTGCTCGTGGATTGACGTTGTCAGAAGTAAAACAATTGCGAGCTGATTTTATTGCTGCAGCTATACGGGCAAAAAAATGTGGTTACGATGGTGTCGAAGTTCATGGTGCACATGGTTATATTTTGACACAATTTTTGAGTGCTGAAATTAATTTTAGAACCGATGAATATGGTGGATCATTAGAAAATCGATCCCGTTTACTTTTTGAAATTGTTGATGAGATCCGCGATACTTGTGGAACAGAATTTACAATTGGTGTTCGGCTTTCTCCTGAAAAATTTGGAATGGATTTGTTGGAAGTAAAAACGATTTGTCAACAATTGATTGACGCTGGCAAAATTGATTTTATAGATATTTCATTATGGGATTGTTTTAAAATGCCAGAAAATGAAAATTATCAAGATCAATCATTGTTGCAACATTTTACAAACCTAGATTTTAAAAATGTAAAGTTAACAGTTGCTGGAAAAATACGGAATGGAGCGGACGTAACTAAAATTATTGAGTCAGGTGTAGATTTTGTTACAATAGGACGTTCTGCTATTCTTCATCATGATTTTCCGAGAAAAGTAATAACTGATCCCAACTTTAAAGCAACGCTCAATCCAGTTTCAAAATCCTATTTAAGGAAAGAAGGATTGAGTGAAAAATTCATAACCTACATGGAACGATGGCCAGATTTTGTTGAAAAATAAGAGTTTAGAATCGATATACTTTTATTTTTTTTATAAACTTATTTGGCCGATCAAAAACATAATTGGATATGATTTGCATGTCGAAAGCATTTTAAGATTTTTGAAAGCAGATTAATCTGTAGTAAGTTTCAGATGAATTTTATTTGCAATGAGGCTATGGTTAGTACCCTTGATACTATTTTTGCCCTATTTGTAAAAGTATTGTGAGGTTTTTTTTTGCACAACGATTCATTGTAGACTGCGTTTCCGCGACGATTGTAGTCAGTTATGCTGTTCTACAAATTGTACATAGTGTTTTTATTTTTGAATTACTTTTAATATTCTCAATAGATTTTGCCCTTCGCTGATCCAACTTCCACTAAATCCTTTTGGTAGGATGAAAAAGTCTCCTTTAAGATAAGTTTGAGGTAATCCATTCTCTGGTTGAATTGTCAAACCACCATTAAGTATATGTATAAATTGTTCTTTAGGGTTTTCAGAAATTTGTTTTTTAGTTGGTGTTTCTGATTCTGTGAGCACCACTAATTCTACACCTAAATAAAGTGTGTCTTTGTAGCTCGTAGCGTCAAGTTTTGTTAATCCAATTCCGGAAATCAATTCTCTATCAAGTAAAAAGGGCATTTTTGCATTTGATATTTGCGAACTATCAGCTCTCTGTTTCGAAACTACTGATAATTCTAAATGAAGTCTGTTTCCACCATTATTGGTCCAGTTACCAGAAAACCCTTTAGGTACAAAGAGATAATCTCCAGAATAAAATGTAACTGTTGTCGAATCTTTTGCACTTATATCAGCTTTGCCATTTATGTAATAAACAAATTCATCAATTGGGAAATTATTTATTTTATTTGAGACAAACTCACTCGACATAATGTCAACACTTAGTTCGGAACCATTGTAGATTCTTTTTTTATAGTATTCACGTTTTGGATTTGACTTTAGCCTAAGTTGTGGAATATCTAACCCAGATAGAAATCTATTATCAATTTTAAACGGTTCTATCAATGAATCTTTGGGCATTTCTTGGGCAAAGGAAAATGATGCCATTATCATTAGTACTGTAATTATTGATATTTGCTTTTTCATTTTTTATTATTTCATTATGTACAACAACTGTCTGTGCAAAAAACTGCCAATTTCATTTTTCCCAATTTATTAATCTTCTAAAGAAGTAAACAACATAGTCCAATTGGTTTCCCATTCATTATTTATTTCGTCATAATATGCTTGTTCCCATTTTGCGGTATCCACAGATGGCTTGCTCCAAATAAACCTCAATTTTACTACGCTATCTTCAAAAATTTCTGTGCCGAAAAATTCTCCAATCCCGTTTTTAAATTCTCCTACCACTTGCTCTTTCAATCCATTTGCTGCATTCGCTGTATCTGCCCAATAAATGGTCCATGTATTGGATTCCGGGTTTAACATTCGGATACTAAATCCAATAAATTCCTCTCCGAAATAGGAAGATTTCATCTCATCTATTAGGCCCAATCCATTCAATATACTTTTTGTTTCCATTTCTGCTTGGAATTCAATCCATTCATCACAGTTCCTTAAACGTTCTTTCAATCTCCTATTTAGAACGGACCATTTTCCTATCAGAAAACTGAAATTTTGAATCGCTATCATGAGTTGATTTTAAGTTAGATCCTATTAATTTTTGTACTGTATTTTAGCTAAAATATACTGTTTCTTTTTGGTATTCAGAAGTTACTTTCTTCCTACTCAAGTATTGTTTAAAAGACCTTCTATTTTTCTAACTAAAATGATTTAAGATGGGTAAAAATATTTAAAGTCCTACTTTTCATAGGATACAGTGTTAGCTACTTTTAATAATTCAACTTATTGCCATCAAATTGTTGAATCAACATTGACTAAAGTTTGAAATTTAAGGCAACAGTTGCCAAAATGGAACTATATTTATCACTCCAACCTGAACCATATGGATCACTCGCTATATTGGATATTCCTTGATAGTACTTTAATTGGGTTATCAACTCTATTTTTTCATCTGTATAAAGTTTATAGCCAAAATTGACAGATGCTCCGAACATAGATTTATTTGTAAGCTCAGTAAGATCTGGTTCGTAATAAACAGAACCAAATTGATCTCGCTCTGGATAATCTTGTACAGCTTTTAAATTGTATCCTACATAAATTCCTATTCCAGCAACAAATTGATTTCGTTTCCCTAAATTACGGTTGAATGAAATTGGAATAACTAAATAATCAAACTTTCCTACTAACATATTTTCAGGACCAATTAAAAACTTATACCCTTGCTGTAAATATTGAATTCCTGTTAAAAGTTGTAAATTATTTTTAAGGTTGTAATTTATATTTAAGCCAACATAATATGTATGTCTTCTATAATCAATTTCAAACAATCCACCATCCTCACTAAGCGAAGATACAAACCCCACCTCCGGACCGATTGAAATTTTCTGGCCGTATAATGTTGGAATCATTAAGCATAGTAGAAATAGAATTATATTTATTTTCATTTTCATTTCGTTTTTTATTTTAAAATTAAATAAAGTTAGTCACTTCTAAAATCGCTCGTTTCTAATTTTTAGTGTTTACTCAAGGTAGCATTTTTTTGTTTTTGTGGTAGATTGAAATGGTAGTTATTAACAATAGATTGCATATTTCGTGTTGCCATTTCTTTTTATAGACTGATTTTTCTTCTTTTTTTCATCTTTGACAAGGTAGTTTTAGGGTCAATGATTGCATTTCAACCATTGACAGTGTTTGTAATATTTCTCCATGCCGATATATTGTTGGATGGAGCTCTGATTTGAGGTAAGGTAATGTATTGGAATATCCATTACTGATCTGGCAGACCAAGCCCTATTTTGTTCCAATCGCTCCAATAAATAGGTCTGTGCATGAGACTGATGCAATTGTTTTGTTGGATCAACTTCAGCCTTTGTCTTTATTAAGAATTTTTCTATTGTCCGACAATACATTTTGACGGTCGATTTTTTAAAGTTGGCCAACATGAGGTATTTGCGATAAGCTTCTACCTCTTTGGATATGTCAATTTGTGAAATCATTTCTGTGTGGTTTTGAAATGATTTTAAGTTGCTGATTTAGTAGATTGGTGTCAAATTTTTAGGGAATGGATATCGGGTTTTGTTTGTTAGGGGATGTTCAACGGCTAGCATATGTGTAGTGCGACCGATAGGGAGCATTATCGCATATACATTGTTGTAAGCAGTTATCTTTTAATTGACTTGAAGGTTGTCTGATTGGTATTGTTTAGGATGGTCAAATAGTATATCCCTGATTTTATTTGAGGTAATTTTATAGTTCCTGAACATTTTCCTTCAATAATATTTCGACCTAAAAAGTCATAAATAATGAAGTATTCATCACCAAGCAGATTCTCAACGAAAATTTCATCTGAAAACGGATTCGGGTAAATTTTATAACACCGAAAAATAAATGAGTTCCCTTTGGTGAAGGCCATTCCTTTTTCTAATCTCTTTACTTTGAAAGAAAAATATTAATTAATAAGAGTAAAAGTTTCCCTTTTCATAGGATCTATTGTTCTAAGCAGTTATCTTTTAATTAACTTGTAAGTTGTCTGATTGGTATTGCTTAGGATGTTCAAATAGTATATTCCTGATTTTGTTTCTGGTATTTTTATAGTTCCTGAATATTTTCCTTCTGTAATATTTCGCCCTAAAAAGTCATAAATGATGAAGTATTCATCACCAAGAAGATTCTCAACAAAAATTTCATCCGAAAACGGATTCGGGTAAATTTTATACCCTTTTACGAAAAGGTT
>CALDGQ010000033.1 GCA_937941765.1 uncultured Saprospiraceae bacterium | reverse complement strand
TCTTTTTCAGGTTTAATTGCTTTGCTATGTTGTGTACAGGCGAGTTTCAAGTGTGATATTCGTTTTGATCTAACAGTTTTCATTTCTTAACGGATTTTAAAACTTTCTCCACTAAACTGTATAATGCCAATCCTGAAATTTTAACCGGCTCCTATTTATCAACATTTTGATAGCCCGTATTTTAACTGTTGTAATAATTGATTACCTCGTTTTTCGATCAAATAAGGCTAAACTGGTATCATTATAACCTATTTTTCATTGCCAACAAATTGATAATCAGTCAATTAACTTACTTCTGAATAGCCCTAAGGGCAATGCACTTACCTATTGCTTTTACCCCTTTCGAGAATTTATACTTGCCTTGTTCATACAAGATAGAAAAGAAGTCAGAAAAAAGAACCAACAAAAAGAACGGGTGTTTCGACTTTCATCGAAACACCCGTTCTTAATATCTAACTATTCTTAAATTCTTATTAGAAACTTGGACAGTAAACATTACGTTTTTCAGGTCCACAAAGTTTATATAACATTGAAAATTCGAACGCACCATTTCCATTACTCGCAGCTTTCAATTTTGATACGTTCATATCATAACTGAAACCAATTGTGAAGTCTTCGTAATCAAATTTGATTGCTAAAATTACTGCATCAAATGTATTTGCCTTTTCGTAGTGATTTCCAATTCTAAACCAAAGTCCACCTTGGAATGCTTGATCTGTTCTTCCGGATCCTAAAACAAATTTTAAGTTGGTACCAACATTTATTTGTCTTGAAGGACCTTGCAAGAAAGTTACAATTCCAGGTACCAATCCGATTCTATCAGATAACATAAATTCACCACCTGCATGTAAAACAAACTTACTATAAAGTGGTTCGAAACCATCTTCGTAAAATGAAACGTCCGCTTGATTTAAGTGAGAATATGCTGCACCTGCGTACAAACTGTTATGTTTGTCAAGCACAGAGAACCATAGAATACCTGCTCCAACATCTCCAAACAAAAAGTTGTCGACATTCAAATTGTTCTCCAATGATGGTGCAGTTGGATCATGCTGACCAGCACCATTATTTTGTGATGGCCATTGAGCTTGCAAGAAGTCAATACTCCTTTGCGCAACACCACCTTCAGCACCCAATACAAGATAATGTGAGCGGTATCTTCCACCTCCCATTTTCTTACTATAAGATAAGGATAGTTTTCCTTCTAAAGTAGAAAAAGCAACTGCTCCAGCTTTATCACCCCAAAAGGTACCACCAACACCAAAGTAATCATTACGGCCAACAGGAATACGTTGATCATATGAAACAGTGTACGTGTTGTACGCATTAGATTTTAATACACTCGCCCATTGGTTTCTGTAGTTACCAGAAAGACGGATGTTACAATTCATGACACCAGTTAACGCAGGGTTAAGGTTAAGGGGTGACATATAGAATTGAGAAAAGTGGATGTCTTGTGCTGTCATGGTCAAACTTCCAAAAACAGCCAGACACACAAAAAGTAATTTTTTGATCTGTCTCATAAAAATAATTCCGTTTAAAATAATACTAAACTAATTGGGATTAGGTAGTTGTTATTTAGTAAGCTAGCTCAGTAAAGATATAAATTTTACAGCAAAATTGGTGTTAAATTATCAATACAATGCTTTCTTTACAATTCCTTATAAATCAATGAATTAAGTTTAATTCTATATTAAAACGTACTATTTATCGAAAAATATATTTGAAGACAATTCTTTAATATCATCTTAATTATGACGTTAAAAATGATTTATAACGTCTTTTCTTTCCACTGACCACCGTATTTATTGACTAATATGTCATCATAGTGGTCCGCTTTTTCAAATAATCGCTTGAACAGCTTTATTCCGATTTCACTATTGAAATACTTATCGTGTATCAATAATGATAGTACTATGTTTTGTCCTTTTACAGAAAAACTTAGTCCTTCGATCTCAAAATTTTGTCGTAATAAATATTCATAGAGGGGCTGAATATTCTCTTTGGGAAGTAAACACAGTAGAGCATCTCCAATTATTAAGCCAGTTTTAGCATAATAAGAGATGTTGATTTTGGCGCTTCCTTGTTGGATTTCCCAATTATTAGGTCCACGTCGAGCCAGTTGGACATTATTATCCGTCTTGATTATTATCTCTTCTATTGACTTTTGAATTCCAGAAGCTTCATACTCATCTGCTTCAGTTGGTAGGTCTATTTTTGTACCACAATTGGGACAATATTTATGATCAATATTTTTGTCCGTAACCATGTAAAAGCAGGAAGAACATTTGACAACAATTTCTCCATCCGCTTTTTTGAATGATTCAATTGTTTCTTTCAAATATTTTACCGGCAATGAAAACCCTATGCTATTACCATCTCGAATCACAAACGTATTCACACCAATTATTTTCCCGTCCATACTGATTAGTGGACCTCCACTATTTCCTGGATTTAAGGCTGCATCATGTTGGAGAAAATCTACATCATTTTGTTTATGCTCCGTATTTGAAATAATTCCTTTTGTCGCTGTGTATTTCAAACCAAATGGATGACCAATTGCTACAATTTGTTCGCCTTCATCAATTAATTTGTCAACACCCAATTTGACATCAGGACCATCCATTTTTTCCGGCACTTCTAGAAATGCTAAATCAAATAAGGTGTCGGTAAATCGAACGTTACTCATTTGCTTTTTGACATTAATTCCTTCAACAACTACTTTCCGATTTCCTCTAATTACATGCTCATTTGTAACAATAAGATTGTGTTCTTTTAAATAAAAGCCAGTACCTGTTGAATAAGGCGTTGCGATTTGAATTACTACATTTCTGTACAACTCTATGAAATCTTTTATGTCTTCTGAAGGAGCCATTAGTCTTTTCTCATCATGTTTAAATTGCGAACCATTAAAATATATGACTTAGCAAATAGAACTAAATTATCAAAATTTAATCTACTCGTATTAGGATTCAATTTTGGAAAGCGGTTATCATTTTCAGACACAATGTATTTGATCGATTTGATGATCGCTCTTTTATCAAATGTTTCCTTTACCTCATCATAGTAATTTAAAGTGAATCCTAAATCTCTAAAATATTTCGATTCCACAATCTGATAATACAAATGAAAGAATGCATGAATCGGTTTGGGCAAACCATAATTAAAGAAACAATAGCCAACTACATAACCTGGAATCGCCATCGTTATTTCTTTATGTCCTTGCTCATAATAATAATCCATATGACCTAATTCCCCATCAATAAAACTGGCAACTTTATCATGATTAACTGGACTTGTAACGCCAAAGGTTGAATTAATGAGATACAATTCTTTGAAATATTCTTCTTTGCTTCGTGCCAACATTTCTTTCAAATCTCTTTTGATCGCAATGTTTTTCTGTCCAATAGATTTATCATCTTTTTCAAAATAAGAACGGTGAATTCGTTCCATTGATTCCATCGCAAAACCTTCTGGCTTGGTCAAATAATCTAACCGATAATTTAAATCCATATATAAGTAAGCCAATGCTCCAGGGTATTGGTTTAAATCAAGTGTGGTTGTATCAACAATGTTGAGTGTACTTGTAATTCGATCTTTTATAAAATGATACTTGACTTCTTTTTCCTCTATTGGAAGATCTTCAATGTGACTCACATCAACAGGTGTCAAGGATTCAAATTCATCTAACAATAAATCATCTTGCTTGTCAGCATGGGTTGCTACTTCTTTGATTGCGTAGTACAATTTATACGGAGATGCAACAACAGAATTACTATTGAAAATAATGATCAAATTGTTGTCATTATCAAGTGCAAATCGACTGAATTTTAGAAAATAATTCTTCTCCATCAACCTACGCATAAAACCAATGTTAGGTTTATTGGTATGCGCTACTTTTGACAAAACCGTTATCTTATTGTTATCTGCTGTACCTGTTAACTTTTTTGAACCTTGGAAAATTTCAAAAGTGATTACTCCATTTTGAATTGAGTGATTGACATTGGCGATATTTTCATCGCGAAGATATTTGAGAAAGAATTCGTAAGATTCTAAATATTTTTCTGCTTCAAACGATTCAATAGATCGCTCCCATGCATCATACTGTGCATTGCTTTTGTATGCATCCGTGTATCTACCAAACTTGACATCAGGTTGGTTTTCTAAACGAAGATCTATTCCAAAAATTTTATCAAATATTCCCATCGTAGGTGAGAAAGTGCAAAGGTTTATTTATTGTTTTCAATGAGTAAAAAAATGATTTACCACCACTTAATTAGCGCATGAAATTAACATTTTTATACGAAATATTGTAGTTTGGTCTTTTCACCTATTTCCATACTGATTTTCTTCCAATTTCACACATGAATTCCTTCAGAACCTCCTTAAATATTGATTCAGCTCAATTTTCTATTAATCACAAAATGAACGGACTGGCCATTGGTTCTTGCTTTGTGGAGCATATCGGTGGTTGGCTTCGTGCTGTAAAATTCAATCTACTATTAAATCCTTTTGGAATTGTCTACAACCCTATCAGTATTTGCCGACAACTCAATTTATTGTTGAAAGAAAATGTTTATCCGCTTGATCAGCTTTTTCAGCACAATGAATTGTGGCATACTTTTGACCACCACAGCCAATTTTCTGGTATAGATAAAGCTACCGTTCTAACAAATATTAACAATGCTTTTTCGAAATCAAAAACACAACTAAAACAAGCAGACTATCTTATAGTAACTTTCGGTACAGCGCACGTTTATTCGCTTAAAAATGAAAATCATATTGTTTCTAACTGCCACAAAATTCCAAATACTAATTTTGATAAGCAACGATTATCTGTCAAAGAGATTATGAATGCTTGGACGCCATTGATTGAAACACTAAAAAAGACTTCGCCCGATTTAAAAATCTTATTGACTGTAAGTCCTGTGCGCCATTTAAAAGATGGCGTAATTGACAATCAGCGGAGCAAAGCAATTTTATTGTTAGCTATTGATAATTTAGTGCAACAATATGATAACTGTTTTTATTTTCCGGCTTATGAAATTATGATGGACGATTTGAGAGACTATCGGTTTTATGCCAAAGATATGATTCATCCAAGTGATGTCGCTATTGACTATATCAAGGAAAAATTTGCAGCTACTTTTTTAAATGTCGACAGTCAATTGATTGTTAGGAAAATTGAAGAAATTCAAAGTGCTGTTGGTCACCAACCGTTTCAACCTAATGCTATTGCACATCAAGATTTTTTGAAAAAGACTCGGGAAAAGATGAACGCGTTGGAACAAGAGTTTGGGATTGATTTTAAAGAGGAACGATTGGTGATTGGGTGATTTACATTTGACGTTGATAAGTGCGACCCTTCTAGGGTCGGATACCTGTTTTGAAATTTTGGCTGACGTAGTGGGACCTCTCTGAGGTCAATAAACTTCATAGTAGTACTGCTAATCCTAAGCCAAAAAAGGATGGAAACCTTTGGCTCGCATTTCTAACGAGATGAAGGTTTATGCCGTCGGCACACAGGTCCAATCGCTCATCTCTACCACTAATAAGAACTTAATTATCTTAAACAATTCTCTTCACCATTGTATCAACACTCAACACCTTATCATTCAAATCCAGATTCAATAAATTAACGCCAGGTTTTTTACCAACTTCAAAACTTCCCAATTCATTTTCAAATCCTAATGCTTTTGCTCCATTGATAGTTGCCCATTCTAATAAAGTTTCAAATGGAACATAAGACTTGAAACGAGCGATTGTTTTCATTTCTTCTAAAACAGATAATTGCCAATTGGAAGTAAGGCTATCCGTTCCAATAGTGACCAAAGCATTGGTTTCCAAAAATGCTTTGTAATCAGGAAGTCGGTTTTCAATATACAAATTAGCATTTGGACAAGTAGCCCAATAAGCATTCGGATTCCAATTGACAGCTGCTTCAATATCAGCTTTTGTAGTCATAGTGTTATGAACAAACAAGGTTCTTTGTTTGTGATCCATTTGTTGAATAGCTGAATAGATTGAACCTGCTCCTGTTGATTGAAAGTTATCTAATGAAATCCCAAATCCATTATAGAAATCTACAAATCCACCTTTCTTTTTTTGAAATAGCAAATTCTCTTCTGGCGTTTCTTGATTGTGAATACTGATCGTTAATCTAGTTTCTTTTTGTTGATTATTTTGTTGATTAATAAGTTGGTATAACTTATCAGAAACCGTATATGGTGCATGTGGAACACAACTTTTTCGGTTGCCATTGCCATCTGCTTGTTCATCAAATACTGCTTTGTATTGGTCAAATGTTTTTTGTGCATTTTCATCCTGCATAAAATCAAACATCTCAACAAAAGTGTAATAGTTGATTTTGCTCTTCATCTTAACCGCTGCCGTATCTACCTTGTTGGAAATATCGCCGACCGCAACAATTCCTGCATCATACATTTCTTGATCTCCAGCAGCAATGGCCGCATCGATTTTCTTTTGAGGTACGTCTCGCATGGTTACCACTCCTTTTATAAATGGAATCAAACCAGTTCCTGTATCTACCATGCCTTTCATGTGTGATAATTCTAAATGGCAATGGGTATTGATGAATCCTGGTACTAAAGTTCCGTTTAATTTTTTTATTGAACTTGAATCATGATTTGCGATTGGGTCGATTGATTTGATGACTCCTTCGTTGTCTAAAACTAGGACGTGATTTTTAAGTGGTTTTGAGGTGACTGGGTATATTAAATCGGCGGTTATTTTCATCATAGTTGTAGTTCGTTTTATTATAACACATAGTGTACATATCAGAGACAAAACGTTCATAATTGGTAAAGGTTTTGTCAGGATGCTAAAACCAACCAAATATTTGTATCCGTGTTTTGACGGAATTAAATAATTATCTATTTACTATCTTTTCAATTCCGATTTTAGAAATATTTTTCATCACAACTGCTTAAAATCTTGCGATACCAAACCATTTTTCATTCTCGGTTCAAACCAAGTGGACTTTGGCGGCATCACTTTGTTTTGATCGGCAACTAATAAAAGTTCTTCCATCTTAACAGGATAAATAATAAAAGCAATCCTTCCTTCATCCTTATCGGTTTTGTCAATAATATCTTGAATTGGTTTAACTCCTTCCACGTACTTAATTCGAGTATCTGTACGGATATCTTCGATTCCAAAAATAGGTTTTAGGATATGTTCGTCCAACAAATTGGCATCCAGAATAACCTTATGATTTTTGTATTTTTTTAAAATTTCTCCTTTCCATTTTAAAGAATACCACTCCTTGTTTAAATAAATGGTCAACTCATGTTTCTCATTTGGTTTTCTTGCAGTTTCTAAATATTCAATTTCAAAAACTTGTGACAACCCTGCCATAAATTTAGTAAGTGATACATTTTTAAGGCCTTCTACAATTCTATTGAAATCATGAATTTCTAATTCATTGGATGGGAAAAATGCACACAATAAATCGCGATAGTCTTCCCCTTCCTTTTTCTTTTTCATTCTTTGGTAAAAAAGTGCATTTGTCGAACATCGGTGATGTCCATCTGCGATATACATTTCTGGAACTTTTTTAGCAAATAGTTTTTGCAACTTCTCTAATTGGTCTCCATCACTTATTTCGAAAAATTTGTGGGTGAAATTTTCAGACTCAAAATGAAAAGATTGAACTGGTTTTTTTCTTTTCAGAAATTCCTCAATAAATTTATTAATGGCCGTAACTGGATGATAAGTCAATAAGATTGGTTTGATAATCGCTTTCCTACGCATCAATAATTGTAATTGACTTTGCTCTTTGTAAGCCAACGTGTTTTCGTGCTTCTTAATTTTCCCTTTTAGATATTCCTCTAAATCAGCACAAGCTATGATACCCGTAAAGGTCCGCGTTTGTCCTACAATTTGATAAACAAAAATAGACTCTTGCGCCTCTTTTATAAAAAATCCACTTTTTCTATAATCTTGAAATTCTTCTTTGACTCCTCCAAAAAATGAATCGTTAGAAGTAATCAAATCTGAGTTGGGGAACATGGCTTGAAAAGGACTTATCCGCATAAGGCAATGCTGTGTGATTTCTAATTAAATGGTGGGTAAATATACGGGATTGTTGGTGAATAGTTAGCTGTAAGATCTTGGTTCGTTAAATTCCTCACGCAGAAAGCGCAGAAAATTGCAGAAAGGAGTATGTAAAAATACGTAGCTAAATCGCAGAAGAGAGGCAAGCATTACATATTCATCATTCTAATTTTGTAGGAGGCAAGGTAACTATTTAATCATTTTAAGGAAAGTACTGAGGAACCAATTAGAATCAGAGCGGATCAGTTGGTCAAGTGTTTTATTGGCTTTGTTGGAAAATAATTTGATGTCATGCACTACTTTACAAAATGCTTCAGAGTCTTGACACAATCCTTCGACAGCGGAGATCTCATCGAGGGTTTTTATCATGGGTTCTAATTCTTTCTTTTTACGTTGTTCAATCACTTTTTTAATGACTTCACCCATATCCTTTTCGGCAGTGAAAAACTCTTTTCTTTCACCAGGTTTATGTCCTTTGTAAACCAAACCCCAATCTATCAAAGCTCTGATATTCATATTAGCATTACCACGAGAAATTTGAAGATCTTCCATGATCTCTTCCGCACACAGTGGATCGTTTGAAATTAATAGCAATGCATGTACTTGTGCCATGGTTCTATTGATTCCCCAATTGGAACCGACACTGCCCCATGTCGATATAAATTTTTCTTTACCTTCTTGAAGATTCATTGTATGATTGCTGTTTTATAATTTCAAAAACTTGTGAAAGTTAACAAACTGTGCATATGAAAGCAAATAAGCGCTACAATTGTTCAAATTGATACCCTTTATTTTGAGGAATATTGGATTGTTAAACTGAAAAGAAGTTAAATTTTGACAAAAGGCATTTTAGTAACCGTCGCATCTAGGCGTTTTTTGCCAGCAACAATCTTAAGAATGGTTCCTTCTTTTGCAAAATCGATCGGAACATAGCCCATACCTATTGGGATATCTAAAGTTGGAGATTGGGTGCCTGAAGTAACTTTTCCGATCTCATTTCCATCTGCATCTTCAATGATATAATCATGACGTGGTACTCTTCGCTCTGCCATTTTGAAACCGACTAATTTTTTTGTCACTCCATTTTTTCGCTGAGCACGAAATGTTTCTATGGAGTTGAAGTTTTCTTTTTTCGTTTTGGTGATCCAGCCAAGACCCGCTTCGATTGGTGAGGTGTTGTCGTCGATATCATTGCCATAGAGACAATACCCCATTTCTAATCGTAAAGTATCTCTTGCACCCAAACCTATTGGTTGGATATCAAATTCTTTTCCAGCATCCATGATTGCATTCCAAATGGCAACCAATTGACTGTTTTTTGCATAAATTTCAAACCCACCTGAACCAGTATAACCTGTTGCTGAAACTAAAACATTTTCTTCTCCAGCAACAACTCCTTTATCGAAAGTATAATACCTCATTCCAGCTAAATCTATATCGGTTAATTTTTCCAACACTTTAATCGCATCTGGCCCTTGCAATGCCAACAACCCGGTAAACATAGAGATGTCATGCATTCTCACATCATCTGTATTGTGTTCTTTTATCCATTTCCAATCTTTCAAAATATTAGAGGCATTGACTACCAGCATGTAAGCCTGCTCTCCTTCTGCACATGTATCTTCAAACAATCTATAAACTAACAAATCATCTACAATTCCACCATCCTTATTTGGCAAACAAGAGTATTGTGCATCACCAGGTTCCAATTTTGAAACATCATTGGAAGTAACTTGTTGGATTAACTTAGTAGCATCCTTACCTTTTAGGATAAATTCGCCCATATGCGATACATCAAATATCCCAACACTTGCTCTTACTTTTTCATGCTCATCCGAAATGGTTCCATAACTAATCGGCATATTATATCCAGCAAATTCTGCCATCTTTGCGCCTAGTCCGATGTGTACTTCTGTAAGTGGTGTGGTCTTCATAATTATTTAATTGATAATTAATATTTTTTCAATGATGTCTCCAGGTTCAATTTTGTGGACAATATCCATTCCTGAAGTTATATGTGCAAAAATAGTATAATTTCCATCTAAATGTAAAGTGGGAGAATGGGTAACAAACCATTGCGTACATTCTGTATGATTTCCAGCTGATGCCATTCCTACAAATCCTTCTTTGTTATAGGATAGTTGAGATAATTCTGAACGAATCGTATAGTCCAATGAACCGTAGCCATCACCTCTAGGACAGCCACCTTGGATCACAAAATTAGAAACTACTCTATGAAATGGTTTCCCATCAAAAAAACCATCCTTGGCCAATTTGATAAAATTTGCTGCCGTTCCAGGTGCTTCATTTTTGTAAAACCGCATATTGAAAATACCTCGATTGGTTTGAACTTTTGCTTCTGTTCTTTCCGTAATATTTTTCACTCTTCTCCAATCAATTGGATTATTGAATGAAGTTTTGGTTAATTGAACTTCTTTTTCCACAGCAGGTTCTTCTTCATCTTTATTTTTTGGATCACTCTTCTTTTTTTCTGATTCAAAATAAGCAAGTGTTTTTTCTAGTTCATTGAAAGCTTCAATATCTCTCGGCAGTTGCAATTTATCTAATGCCGCTTCCATCCATTCAAATTCTTTAAATTGTTTGGCGTATTTAAATTTAGGATTTCGCAATGCACCAGCAGCAACTGCAACCATTCCACCATCCGCATTATCGATAGCCGTTTTTAGCAATTCTCCGATTTCATCTTGGACGCGGTAGGTTCTACTTCTTAAAAATAATGCAAGTTCAGGATTACCTAAAATTTCCACTAGTGATTCCAATGCAGCAACTCTTAACAATGGTTGATCCGCATTCAACCCAATATTAATTATGTTTTGATAACTATTCGGATCTTCAGCTAGAGATTTAAGCAACTCCGCTTTTTCAGCAATATTATTGGTCTCCGCTAATCTTCTTTTAATCTCATTATTAATTAATGCTCTGGTATTTACCGAGTATACTGAAAGATGTTTGTTTGCAGCTCTATACAAAGTAGCACGAGGCCACCAATGGCTTTGTTCTAGCGCTTTTTTGCGATATAGTTGCACATCATTTCTAAGACCGTATTTGACAAAATAATTAGCTGCCGAATTGGAAACGTGCTTGTTGTTATCATTTAGCATCCCAAGCATTATTGGTTTTACACGAACGTATTCAAATTCAGACAACGCACGTATAATGTTACATTTAACTCTGTAGTCAGGTTCGCCACGTAATCCTTGAATCAAATATTCTAATGCGTTAGGTGATTTCGTTTTCCCCAATCCTAGTCCAAGTGCCATTTTAATGTCAGGTGAATTGGTGGAAACAAATTTTTGACCCAATTTAGAAATCTGAACAGTATCTAATGCAACATTTTTCGCACGTCCGAAATAATTAGCAGCAATCAATTGAACTTCTTCTGGGTAACCCGTTTTCAAAAGTAAGTTAACCATACTATTGGTCCCTTCACTAGAAATAATATCTCTCAACGCAAATCTATAAACAGACAATGCTTGGCCTTTTAATAAGGTTGTATCAGCTCTCCGATATGAAGAAACCGTAGCAATAGAACTTAAGGTGTTTTTTGTACCACACTTCCCTACTGCCTCTAGAACCGCTGCATTAAATGCTTGATTTAAAGACAATGTATCATTTTTATCAAATGCATTTATTAAGATTGATTCTGCTTTTTTATCACCAATTTGACCCAAAGCATACGCAGCAGCTGTGCGTACCATGCTTACATCATCTGTCAATAAATTTTTCAATTCATCAATAGCTTTTGGTGATTTGATAGAAGAAAAAGCTTGTGCAGCAATATATCGATAGGTCGGATTTTTATCGGAAAAATAGAGGATCAAACTATCAATTTCGTGTCGATCTTGATAATCTAATAAACGATGAAGTGTTTTGTCTTCGTTTAAATTAATGATCACCTCTGAAATTGGTTTTTCTCCAACAACAGGCATGCATTGTGTCAGAATAATGCACGAAATAATAAATAGTAAATAATAATACTTAGCCATGGAAAGCGCCTTCCGTTTATTCTAATCCAAATTAAAATCTTAATCAAGGATTTCTATGTTACAAAAATAGTTGTTTGTAGCTATAAAAAAAACTTGCGTAATTTTTCCCTTCTCAAAATAGAATTTGATAGAAGGAGAAATCACGCAAGTCTAATGTCTGTCTATACAAATAGTAGGTTAAGTGGTCGCTTCTCTTGCTTTTTTGGCAGCAATAAAACTCTTAATAAAGACGATAAATGCAAATATGGAAGTTCCAATCATTGCTCCAATTCTCACTAGTGGCAATACTTCTTCTCTTCCCAAAGCTTTTCTGAACGGCATACCTACCAACATCAAAATCAATACAGCAGTCAATAAAACAACTACGTGTGCAACCATTTTATTTTCAGCGACCATTCCTTTTGTTGCCAATAAAAGAACGACACCAAATCCAACTGGTATTAGGGCAGTTGGTGGGCGACCTTCTGTTGCAAAGTATCCCCAAAGTCCCATCAAAATAAGTACGATTGCATTAATTAGATTTGCTCTGTAAGGTTTCATATTTTTAGTTTTTTGTTTTATTATTTTCCATCGCCAAATCCATCTTCCTCTTCATCAAAATCATCTTCTTCCTCTTCTTCCTCTTCTTCCTCAAATTCTTCTTCCTCTTCTTCAAACTCCTCTTCAAACTCTTCTTCATCTTCTTCAAATCCTTCTGATCCTAATCCCTCTTCTTCAAATTGATTCGCTTCTTCTCCTTCTACCATATCGTCGTTTCTCAATTGTTCATAAATCGAACAGTCCATTTCAATTCCAATATCGATGTCTGGAATTTTAAAACGTGCGTTTTTATCATAACTGCATTCCTGATCATTTTCAATTGATTTCAAAAATCTTGCATAATAAGGTCTAGCCATTTTTGCACCAATCCCATCACTCAATGTCAAGAAACGAATCCATCTTTCATCTCCGCCAACCCAAGTTCCAACAACCAAATCTGGTGTTACTCCCATAAACCAACCGTCGACATAATCATTGGTAGTTCCAGTCTTTCCGGCGATCTCACTTTTGATTTCTTTGAAACCTGGAAGTCCTTGGTTCATTACTTTTTTCAACATATTAATCATCACATGATTAATGCCTTCTTCCAATGCTTGTCGATCTACCGGTAATTCTTCATAAATCAATTTTCCGTTTTTATCTTCAATTCTGGAAATAAAAATTGGCTTGTTATATCGACCACTATTGGCAAAAGAAGTATAAGCTCCTGTCAATTCCATCACTGTCAAATCAACTGCACCTAAACAAATAGAAGGTGCTGGTGGAATCTTCAAAGTTCCATTGGAACGTCTGGCGTCTTTTTTCAGTCCCATATTATCGACCAAGGTACGAACTGGTTCTGCATCTCCCATTTGCTTCATCAAATAAACAGAGACGGTATTTTTGGACCATTGCAAACCTCTCATCAATGTAAACTTATCGCCAGAAAATTTTCCATCTGCATTGTCAGGAGTCCACGGTTCTTTTAAGTGAAAATTTCCTTCATCAGGCAAAATTGTATAAGGTTGATCCAATACTTCAAAACATGGTGACATTCCTTGCTGTGCAATTGCAGTCGCATAAATAAATGGTTTGAACGTAGAACCCACTTGTCTTTCAGAAGTGACGTGGTCATATTGAAAATACTTATGATTGATTCCTCCAACCCAAGCTTTTACATGACCCGTGATTGGATCCACTGCAATCGATCCCATCTGCAAGAAATTTTTGTGATACTTTATTGAATCTAACGGACTCATCAAAGTATCTTTTTCTTTTTTGTCATTGTAAGCAAAGACGGTCATCTTTACTCTTTTATCAAATGAATTTTTGACAGAAGTTTGGAAATTTTCAAAATCTCTTTTCAATTCTGACCAGTTCCCACTTTTCATTACTTTTCTATATTTCGCAGCTTTACTTGAACTGATCATTTTTCTTTTGACCAAATCTGTGATATTGCCTCCCTCTTCTTCTTCTAACAACATGCGATCTATATCTCTATCTAACAATTCGTAGCCATCAATATTTTTAGCAATTTTGGAAACGATGCTTGTCATGTATGCTCCACGTAATTTCTGATACCGTTTTGATTCTCTAATCAATCGTTTTAACTTCCTTGCACGTTGTGCCAAGTCTTCATCAATTTCTTCTTGTGTTATTTCTTCATTTCTTAATTCTTCTCGCGTTTCAGCAGTTACATGTGTCCAAGGATCTTTGTTGAACCACAATCTGTCAAACTTATTTTGTTGACGAAGCATATGTTCCCACATCGCTTCTTCCGCGTGTTTTTGCATAACTGGATCCAAGGTCGTGAATACCTTTATACCATCTTGGAAGATGTTGTATTTTTCTCCATTAGGTTTTAGGTTTTCTTTCTTTCCTAAAATTCTAAACAATTCTTTACGCAACTCCATCCGGAAATAAGGCGCCAATCCATCAGCGTGTGTTTTACGATTGAAGTTGGTCATGTCCAAAGGAATCAGTCTCAGTGAATCATATTCTTCTTCCGTAATGTGAAAAGCATCTCTCATTTTATCAAGCACCACCATACGACGATGCATCACCGTATCTGGTCTTCTCACAGGATTGAATAGTGCAGGATTTTTTAGCATCCCAATCAAGGTTGCGGCTTCTTCGATGGATAGATTTCCTTCATTTTTTCCAAAATAAATTTCACTAGCTGCACGTATTCCATAAGCTCCATTGATGAAATTGAATTCATTCAAATACATCGCCATGATTTCTTCTTTTGTATAACTTTTTTCGAGCTTCAAAGAAGTGATCCATTCTTTTAATTTTTGTAATCCTCTTTCGAAAATATTTTTGGCAACATGATCTGTGTATAATAATTTTGCCAACTGCTGGGTGATGGTACTACCTCCACCAGAACTTTTTTGCATCAGCAATCCAGTTTTGAAAAATACGCGCATGAGTGCTTGGAGATCAATCCCACTATGTTCGTGATATCTTTCATCTTCTGTCGCAACTAAAGCATCAATCAAATGAGGAGACAACGCATCATAACTGACAGGCACTCTGTTTTCAACAAAGTAACGTCCGATCACTTCACCTTTGGAATCGTAAACTTGTGATGCTAGATTATTTTTCGGATTTTCTAATTCCTCAAAAGTAGGTAGGTCTTGAAAAGATAAGAAAGTGAAGAGTACGATAGTAGCCAACATTCCACCTATTACTAAAAGCCATAGCAATCTAACCAACTTTTTATAGGTAGGCTTCCTTCTTTCCCGAACTTCGTTTTTATCAATTTTTGTTTCCTGCATAAAGGGTGCAAGGTTTTAATATAGTATGTATAAGTATAAATAGGTCTAAAGTTGCTTCAAACCCTGTGTATTCAATCAAAAATACATAATCTAATTAACTCTATGAAAGGGAATTATAGTAATCAAGAGATTCTAATATCAATTTGTGAGTAGTTTCTTGATTTAGGATAGGTTGACCGATATTTTTTAACAGCGTAAAATTGATAATTTTGCCTTTATTCTTTTTATCCTGCTGCATTATTTTGATTAATTGATCTGTATCAACCATTAAGTTTTGATGATGACCAAATATTGTTGTTAGGTAATTCGATATGTCTTTTAATCCATCGTCCGACAAACCAGTCAATTTATTGGACAAATAACATTCACAAATCATCCCAATCGCAATCGCTTCTCCATGCAGTAAATGTTTTTCAGAATTCAAGTGATAGGTTTCTAATGCATGACCAATGGTGTGTCCGAAGTTTAAAATTTTTCTCAATCCTTTTTCCATTGGATCACTTATAACCACTTCATTTTTCAATGCAATTGAATCTTCGATAAATGGAGCCACTGATTCAACTGTCACCTCCTTTATCTTCTGAAATGCTGGCCATTGTCCATTTTGGGAAATCAATTCATGTTTAATTAACTCCGCGAATCCAGAACGTAATTCATTTGTTGGTAATGTTTTTAAAAATTGGGTGTTTACAAAGACCGCTTTCGGATTTTTAAACATTCCGATATTGTTTTTGTATCCATTAAAATCAATTCCTAATTTCCCTCCTACAGATGCATCTACTTGTGAAAGTAATGTTGTTGGTATTTGGACAAAATCAAACCCACGTTTATAGGTTGCGGCACAAAATCCTCCCATATCTCCGATCACACCACCACCTAAGTTTACCATCAATGAGTTTCTGTCTGCATGATTTTCTAACAAAGCATTCCACACGCGCTCGCAGGTCCGTAACGATTTGTTTTTTTCGCCCGACTCAATTTCAATAACAGCAAAGGAAGTGGATAGATTTTTATCTAAAAAAGGAAGACAATGTTGTTTGGTATTTTCATCTACTAAAATGAAAACGGAAGAATAGTTTCCTCGTTCTACAAAATCATTGAACTCAAATAATGAATTATCAAAAAAAATAGAATAGCTATCTTTTTGTTGAAATGAATTGGAGGCATCAATTTTTCTCATATGTCTTTAACTTCGTCTAAGGAATTAACAGACCAGGCTTCTGGTTTTTTATTGAATAATACTTTTGTTTTCGCCCAAGTCTCTTTAAATAACGGCGAATGTCGATAATTATTTAATGCTTTTTCATTGTCCCAATAACTATAGGTGAAAAATATACTTGGATCTTCTTTTCCTTGCCACAATTCCAAATACTGACATCCTTCAAATCCTCTAATTTTCAACTTACTATTTTCGAAAATTGCTTTGAAGTCTTCAATATGTTCTGGCTTGAAACCTAATTTTACGATTCTTTTGATCATGTTATTTTTAGTATTTAGTCAATAGTATTGAGTATTTAGACTGACGCCATTTGCGTGAACTAGCGTCGCAAAGTTGCGCACTACTATGCATATTTACGTCAGTCTAACTAATTTCTACCAGCTACTAGATACTAATATATACATAGGAGGCACAAAAATTGTTCTTTAAATGACAGCAAATATTGACCTATATGCAAACATAATGTATATTGTTTCTTTTAAATTTGTATTGATACAAATTGAACTCTAAAATTTCTGAGTTACAAGAATACAATTTGTATGAACTAAACTAAAATTCAAAAAAAATATTGAGCGAAATTATATTAACTATTGACGGTATTGATCCAGTCGCTTTATTTGGCGAAAAAAATGTAAAACTAAATTTACTTAAAAAAGCTTACCCAGACATCACAATCACTTCACGAGGTAACAGTCTCAAATTGTCTGGCGAAAAAAAAATCACGCAAAAAGCTAAACAGAAATTAGAATTGATGGTGCGTTTGCTTCGCCAAGAACATACGCTAACTGTTCAAACAGTTGAAGATTTGCTCAATGGTTCCAATCCATTTGAAACGCATTTGCCAAACGGAAATGGAACTTCAACTTTGGTGTACGGTCGTAATGGAAAACCGATCAAAGCTAAAACAGTCAATCAAAAAAAGCTAATCGAATCTTCTGATATCAATGACATTGTTTTTGCCATCGGTCCTGCTGGTACTGGTAAAACTTACACTGCTGTTGCATTGGCAGTTCGTGCATTGAAAAATAAAGTGGTGAAGAAAATTATTTTGACCAGACCGGCTGTAGAAGCTGGTGAAAGTCTTGGATTTCTTCCAGGTGATTTGAAAGATAAAGTGGATCCATATTTAAGACCTTTGTATGATGCGCTGGATGATATGCTGCCTGTCGAAAAGCTGAATTACTTTATGACCAATCGGATTATCGAAGTGGCACCACTCGCTTTTATGAGAGGACGAACTTTGGACAATGCTTTTATCATTTTGGATGAAGCTCAAAATACTACTTCGATGCAACTGAAGATGTTTTTGACAAGAATTGGTCCGTCTGCCAAATGTATTATTACTGGTGACTTAACGCAGATTGATTTACCTGGTAGACAACGGTCTGGTTTGATTAAAGGCTTAGATATATTGAGAGGTGTTGAAGGAATTGGTCGTATTAATTTATCCGCTGATGATGTAGTTCGTCACCGTTTGGTAAAAGAAATTATCAAAGCTTACGACAAAGATTCAAAAGAGAAAAAAGAAGCGAGATTAAAGAAAGAAGAGGTGAAAAGCGTTCCCAAATTAACAGGAGAAGGAGAAGAGGAATAGCGGCATCCATACACCAAACAATCATTTTACAAACCAACTTTACCAGATTTAATAATTGAAGAAAACATACAAAATCTCAAAACCTAATCGCCATCTTGAAGGTGAGATTACTCCCGAACGTTCTAAGAGTATTTGCAATCGTGCGTTGATTATTCAGGCACTTTGCGAGAATGATTTTAAAATAAATCATATTTCCAATTCAAAAGATTCTCAAGTATTACAAGAGTTGTTGAATAGCAATGCGGCAACATTAGATGCAGGTGCTGCTGGAACAACCTTTCGTTTCATGACGGCATACCTCTCAATTCAACAAGGTACACACACATTAACGGGTTCTGAAAGAATGAAGGAAAGACCCATTGGGATTTTGGTAAATGCTTTGCGTGAGTTAGGTGCTGAAATTAACTATTTGGAGAAAGATGGTTATCCTCCACTTCAAATAATTGGAAACACGGAATTAAATAAAGCCAAAGAAATTTCAATAAAAGGAAATATCAGTAGTCAATATATCAGTGCTTTATTAATGATTGCTCCTACTTTGCCAAACGGATTGACCATCAATATTACTGGTGAAATTTCATCTCGCCCTTATCTTCAGATGACGCTAAACTTGATGAAATATTTCGGAATTAAATTTTCTGAAAATGAAACACCTGATAATTTAGCTATCACCATTGCTCCACAAAAATATATTGCGAAAGACTTTACAGTAGAAACCGATTGGTCTGCAGCTTCTTATTATTATGCGATGGCCGCTTTTTCAAGTGAATGTAAATTGACATTGCATGGTTATCAAAGTTCAAGTCTTCAAGGAGATTCGCACATTGCTGAAATGATGACCAATTTTGGGGTTGAAACTACTTTTCACGATGGATATATTTATTTGCATAAATCAGGTCCTGTTACACCAATGTTCGAATTTGACTTTTCAGATCAACCAGATTTAGCTCAAACTATAGCGGTCATTTGTGCTGGACTTGGACAACCGGGTTTGTTTTCTGGATTACATTCTTTGAGAATTAAGGAAACAGATCGGATACAAGCATTGCAGAATGAATTGGCGAAAATGCAAGTCTATCTGTCAAAGATGCCTGCTCGTTTTTCTAAAACTTCTGATAAGGAATATTTTATGCAAGAAGGAAAAGCAAATATTGAGCTTCCTACTTTTGAAACGTATGATGATCATCGAATGGCATTGGCTTTTGCTACCTTGGCGACGTTGGCTCCCGTAAAAATTTTAGATCCTGATGTTGTGGAGAAGTCTTATCCTGAGTATTGGAAGGATTTGAAGACGTTGGGATTTGTTATTGAAGATCTTGATGATGTATGATGTATGATGTATGATGTATGATATGACGAAGATACGTGAGCACGTGCACACAATGTATGATGCGATTTAGATGTTTGATGTATAATGTATGATGTATGATATGACGAAGATACGTTAGCACGCGCACACAATGCATGATATGATCTAGATACGCGGGAATTGATTTATGATGCATGATGTATGATATGATCTAGATACGTTTGCACACGCAATAACGGTCATATCATACATCCTTAATCATACATCACTAATCATTAATCACTAATCTTGATATCAAAAAAAGCATCAAATCAATTCTTGATTTGATGCTTTTTTTTACATACTCAATATCTTTATCTCAACACGCTGATTCTTTTTTCGACCTTCTTTGGTTCGATTAGAAGCGATTGGTTTTCTTTTTCCGTAGCCTTTAAACTCTAGTCGATCTTTTGAGATACCTTTTCCTACTAAAAAATCAACAACTGTTTTAGCCCTAGCTTTTGATAATTTATCACAAAAATCATGTTCTGGCATTCCATTGGTGTGTCCACCAACCTCAACCGCAACTGCTTTGTTATCGTTCATGAAATTATAAATCTCATCTAGTACAGGAATTGATTGATCCGTCAACCCAGTTTTGTCTGCTTCAAAATAAAGTTGATCAATACGAATTGTTTGACCTTCTCTTAGCGTCTTTGTATTTAGTTCCTTTAATACTTTCGGCTTAGGAGTTTCAACCACCTTTGGTTCCTCTTTTACTACAGGAGGAGTCGGTTCAGCAATCGGTTCTGGATCTGGTTTAGGTTCAACTTTTGGCTTCGGTTCTGGTTTTACATTTACTTTTGGATTCTCTGCAACTACCGGTGGCTCTTCTAGTTCACAAGGCATTGGGACAATATCGGATGCGTTATCCAACAATACATTTCCATTATAGGCAAATAGTGTTGGAGTTACATAATATGCTTCAATTGTTAGGTAAACATAATCCATCGTTGGTTCCAACTTCAAAGAATGCTCCATCCATCTCGAGTTATTAATTCTTCCTGTTTCAGCTAATAATTCTTCTTTGTGTCCATACGCTTTATTTCCTCCCCAGATTCTAATTTTTGCACCAGTTGTATAATTTACTTCTTCTCCAGTACTTCTACTAAAACTGATATAAGTATTGGACCTTGCTAATGAGATTTTAAAATTATAACAAGTTCCTCCTTTCAAAGGAGTTTTCAAACGCTGACCAACAGATTCCCAGCTTTCATTGTCACGAACAACCATGCCCAGGTAACTACCACCATCTTTTGGTTGAGTCCCTACCTTAAACTGTGGATTGGGTTGTACATCTGGTGGAGATTCAATGTGTGCAGGAGGACCACAGTTGTACCAACCACGCGGTACTTTACCTGCCTTCGGCGTATCCTCAAATGAAGGATTATTTAATTTGATAACGCCTTCTTGGGCGAAACCGAATACATAACTTGTAATAAAAATTAGTAATAAAAGTCCTCTTAGTAACATTCTAGAAATGTTTTGGTTATGGAACATAAACGTTTTGAAGTCCTCAAAAAGTTTGAATTGGTATTGAGAAATTACAAAATTAAGGGAATATTATATTGCATTTAATATTCCCTTAACGATTGTAATGTAGATTCTGAATTATTTAAACGCATTTAAGCCGGTAACATCCATTCCAGTAATCAACAAGTGAATGTCATGTGTACCTTCATAAGTCAATACAGTTTCCAGATTCATCATATGTCTCATCACTGGATATTCGTTGGTGATCCCCATGCCGCCATGAATTTGACGCGCTTCTCTAGCAATCTCCAATGCCATGTTGACATTGTTTCTTTTGGCCATAGAGATTTGTGCTGGAGTCGCTTTCCCATCGTTTGCTAACGAACCTAATCTCCATGCTAGTAATTGTGCTTTGGTGATTTCAGTAATCATTTCAGCTAACTTCTTTTGAGTTAATTGAAATTGTCCAATTGGTTTTCCAAATTGAATTCTTTCTTGAGAATAGCGAAGTGCTGAATCATAACAATCCATCGCTGCACCTATCGCTCCCCATGCAATTCCATAACGTGCTTTTGACAGACAAGATAGTGGACCTTTCAATCCTCTGATTTCAGGAAAAACATTTTCTTTTGGCACTTTTACATCTTCAAATACTAATTCTCCAGTAATAGACGCACGCAGTGACCATTTCCCATGTATTTCTGGTGTTGTAAATCCTGGTGTACCTGTTTCGACTACCATTCCTCTGATCTGTCCTTCTTCATCTTTAGCCCAAACTACTGCCAAATCTGCAACTGGTGAATTGGTAATCCACATTTTTGCACCATTCAAAATATAGTGATCGCCATTGTCTTTGATATTGGTTACCATCCCGCTTGGATTTGATCCATGATCTGGTTCTGTCAACCCAAAACAACCGATGAATTCACCACTTCCTAATTTAGGAAGATACTTTTTCTTTTGAGCCTCTGAAGCATATCGGTAAATCGGATACATCACCAACGAACCTTGAACAGATGCCATGGAACGAATTCCTGAATCTCCTCTTTCTAATTCTTGCATGATGATTCCATAAGCGATTTCATCCATTCCACCACCACCATATTCGGTTGGTAAACTTGGTCCGTAAGCACCAATTTCTCCTAAACCTTTGAATAAATGTTTTGGACATTCCGCACGATTGGCATAGTCTTCAATAATCGGACTTACTTCTTGTTTGACCCAATCACGAACAGCATCACGTGCTAGTAAATGATCTGTCGACAATAATGCATCTACATTATAATAATCGTGTCCTTGGAATCGATCTTCTTTAGCTCCTTTTGAATGAGCAACCGTTCCATTCGTTTTTCCGTTTTCTTGCATCTTTTAAGCTTAAATAAATGTGTGAATATGAAAATGAATTATAGTACAAAAGTACATATTTTAAGACAATCTAACCTCGTTTTAGTTTACGTCACATTCGACATATTGTTCTTTTTATTTACATTTAACTACTCGTAATGCGACAGACCGTCAAAAAGTTAAAAAATATGTTGTGAGGTTCATTGGCGAAACGCGAAAACCAATAGATTTTTTTATGCTTATTTTGTCTGATATCCTGCGCTTTCGAACTTATTATTTTTTGCTAATTAGAATTGATTAAAAATGGGAATGATCGCCGTCGAAGGCATGGAATTTCACGCTTATCATGGAGTTTATGATGAGGAACAAATGATTGGAAATACTTTTGTTATTGATATCCATATCGAAACTAGTGTGGTAGATGGTGTACAAGATGACGACATTGTAGAGACGATTAATTATGAAACCGTTTTCATGATTTGTCAAACTGAAATGAAAAAGACCTACAAATTATTAGAAACGATTGTTACCAATATCATTGCAGCACTCAAACATCAATTCAGCACTATCGAAGAAGTAACAGTTCGTGTTCAAAAAAACAATCCGTTTCCGGGTTACAAAGTTGCTTCCGCAAGCATTCAATCTTCAGATAGTTTTGTTTCACAATGCCCTCGATGCAACAAGGGTAACATTTGTTATGGTGATGAAAATTGCTGGTGCAATCAAAAGCAATTGTTTACTACGACTCGGGATGCTTTGAAGAAACAGTTTCGTGGATGTCTTTGTGAAAATTGTTTGGATTATTACTCCGGTTGATGTTGGAGCGCACTTGTTTCGTGAAATTTCCTCACGCAGAAAGCGCAGAAAAACGCAGAAAACAGAACGTGAATATTACGTAGGGAAATTGCAGAAGGAGTGCGTGTAATAGGGTTTAAGTAGTTTAAAATTAGGGCTTAAGCGAAGCATACTACAAAATTTTATACTTTCGATAACACTCAATAGGTATAGTTCTTGCGTTACATAGTTGTTCCCCTTTAAACATATTGATTAAAATTAAAAATTCGAATTATGATACGTTTGGTTAAAAATTTAATGTTCGTCATGGTTATGCTCTCATTATCAGCATGTAATCCGGGCGATTTAGATAAGGTATTAGGCGCAGTTTTAGAAGATGGATCTGCTTTGACGGATGCACAAGTTGGAGGTGGATTAAAAGAAGCCTTAACACAAGGAATCGGGAAAGGTGCAGACCGCTTGTCTATGAAAGATGGTTTCTTAAGAGGTGCTTACAAAATTTTGTTGCCGGAAGAAGTTCAAAAAGTAACTTCTAGATTGCAAAATGTTCCTGGTTTTACTTCAGTTGAAAACAAAATGTTAGAATTGGTAAATAGAGGTGCTGAAGATGCTGCGAAAAAAGCAAAACCTATTTTCGTAAGTGCTATTAAGCAAATGACTTTTAGAGATGCTATGGGTATTTTGATGGGCGGCAACAATGCTGCTACTGACTACCTAAAGAAAGCAACACATAGTAAATTGTATGCTGCTTTTAAGCCGGAGATCGTAAAGTCTTTGGATAAAGTAAATGCAACAGGTACTTGGAAAAAAGCGATGACTACTTACAACAAAATTCCATTGGTTAATAAAGTAAATCCTGATTTGGATGACTATGTTACCAATCAAGCTTTAAGTGGATTATTCAAGATGGTAGCTAAAGAAGAAACGAATATTCGTAAAAATCCAACAGCTCGTGCAACTGATTTGATGAAGAAGGTTTTTGCTAAGCAGGATAATAAGTAAGATGGCCTTGTGTGAGATGAGCGGTTGGAAACCGGCATCTCGAATCGCAAGATCAATCTTTGCTAGTAGATAAAGAAATTGAAGAAATCATATTAAAAAAGCCGTCTCTAAAAGAGACGGCTTTTTTAATTTAAGTGGGTGTAGCTTTGGATTGTTCATCATCCAACCCACCCGTTATCTGCTGCACAATCCTAAATTCAGAAAGGAAAATCTTTGCTATTACTCGAATAACCGTATATGCCGGAATTGCTAATATCATTCCCATCACTCCATTTAATTTTGCACCCAACAAGATGACAATAAAAATTTCCAAAGGATGCGCCTTTACACTATTTGAAAAAATAAAAGGTTGTAAAAGGAAATTATCCAACATTTGCATACAAGCAAAAACACCAACCACTTTTAATATTAATGGTAATGTATCCGTATAAAACTCAGGTTGCAATTCTATTGTTGAGGAAATGGTCATCAAAACGGCAAAACTAGCTCCAATGATCGGCCCGACATAAGGAATCACATTTATGATGGCAGCGAAAAAGGCAATCAATAAAGCATTTTTCACACCGATAACTCCTAATCCTACAGATAAAAATATCGTAATAGCCGTAATTTGAACCAAAACACCACCAAAGTATCTGGTCAACATTTTGCTTGAATCTTCAATTGCATTGGCCGCTTTGTTCGCCGTCCCTTCATTAGGAGCGAATGCAGATAAGGCTGTCGTAAATAACCCATCTTCTTTCAAAAAGAAAAAAGTGATGAACAACACAGAAAACATACCCATTACGATACTACCTGCCAATCCAAGCAATGAACTAAAGAACTCTCCTATTTTAGAAGGTTGAAAATAATTTTTAAGTGAATCTAACAATTGATCTGCAGGAGCTGATGTCTTTTCTACAATCCCTAAATCATATAAATAATCATTGAATTGATTGAGCGGAACTTCCAATGTTTTTCCTATTTGGTGATAATCCACATTGGCCAAATTTCTTGCTTGCTCCAAAATTAAAGGCGCAAATAAAATGATAATCAACGAAAGAAAAAGTAAATAACAAACCATTGTCAAAATTGCACACAAACTTGGTCCTGCTTGAAATTTCCCAAACTTCAAATTACGACTAAAGAAATTCATCAGTGGCTGTCCAATCATAGAAAGTACCCATGCAATCAAGACATAAGCCACGATGTCTGAAAAGAAATACATCACCGCCAAAATGACAAGTACACTGACTCCTAAAGCTATATATCTGTTTCTGGTTTTCATTTATTTACAATAAATCTTCAATTACTTTCCAAACATTATCGGCTAAAATTTGATGTCCTTCTGCTGTGGGATGAATGCCATCTTTTTGATTCAATTTTGGAATGCCTCCTACTCCATCCAAGATAAATGGAATTAGGGAAGTATTATGTTTTTTTGCCAATTTAGGATACATAGCAGCAAATGGCTTTGTAAAATTTTCTCCCATATTCGGCGGCGCTTGCATTCCTGCTAATACGATTTTTGCAGCAGGATATTTCTCTTTTACTTTTTCAATCACGTATTCTAAATTACTAAAACTGGATTCGACTGCTAAACCACGTAGCGCATCATTTCCACCCAATTCTAACACAAAAATATCAATGGGTTGTTTCAATATCCAGTCGATACGTCCTTTACCACCAGCGGTTGTTTCGCCACTTACTCCTGCGTTTACTACTTTGTAATTCAATCCCAAAGAATCAATTCGCTTTCGAATTAAATTTACAAACCCTTCCGATTTATCCAATCCATAGGCTGCAGAAATACTGTCTCCAAAAAACAAAATGGATTTCTTTTTTTCAGCTGTTTTTGTTGAAGCAGGTGCAGCCTGTGTTGCTTTATCCGAACTAGAATTATTTGGATTGGTAGATTTTTCACCTGAACAAGAAATAAACGATATACTTATTAATCCGCTTATGAACCAAAGAATTACAAATCTTGACATATTTTTATATCTATTAATCAACAGCTAATATACTATCTAATCGATTGAGAACTAAAGCTATTCTACTTTTATACCATTTAAGCTTCAAAATATCAATTATAATTGGGAAATCGATTCGGATTACTTCGTTAGAAATACTCGCTATAACATAGCTATGCCTCCGTTTTCTGCCTTGTACTCCAAACCGATTTCCTCAAATCTAATGCGACATCTTAAAACTTAAATGGTATGAATCACCTATATTGGGACGAAATAAAGATGCGATACATACTTATATGGAGGTTTCTGTAATTATACCGATTTACAACGAAGAAGAAAACATTCAACTTTTATTCGACCGGCTCTCTGCCGTGATGAATGGAATGTGTAATTCGCACGAACTTATTTTTGTAAATGATGGTAGTAAAGACCAGTCTATTCATTTAATCAAAGACCTCGCTAAGCAATACGATTCTGTAAAATACATTGACTTCAGTAAAAATTTTGGCCATCAAATTGCCGTGACTGCAGGTATTGATCAAGCTTCTGGTGATGCTATTGTTATTATTGATGCCGATTTGCAAGATCCTCCAGAGGTCATTGTCGAGATGTACGAAAAAATGAAAGAAGGGTATGAGGTGGTCTATGCTAAAAGAAGAAAACGGGATGGTGAATCGAAATTTAAATTATGGACTGCAAAATTATTTTATAGAATATTAAAAACAATTACTTCTACCAATATTCCCGTTGATACAGGTGATTTCAGAATCATGGACAAAAAAATTGTCAAGGTCTTGAAACAGATGCCCGAGAAAAATAAATTTTTAAGAGGTCAAATTGCTTGGATCGGTTTTAATCAAACTTATGTCGAATATGATCGGGAAAATCGGAATGCAGGAGACACCGGTTATACGGTTAGAAAAATGCTTCACTTCGCTTTAGATGGCATCACTGCGTTTTCGGATTTGCCATTAAAGCTTGTCACATATTTTGGATTTATTGTATCGTTTATTGCATTTATAATCATGTTATATGCATTGTATTCAAGATTTATCTTGGACGATTATGCACAAGGTTGGACTTCCTTGATTCTTAGTATTCTTTTTATCGGCGGTGTTCAAATGATCGCTATCGGTGTTATCGGAGAGTATTTAAGCCGAATGAACAGTAATATTCGAGATCGTCCATTGTATATCGTCAAGGATACCAATCTTGAAGAGCAGGAATAATCTTGCTTTTTATTATGAGTAGAATATGACAATAGACGCCTCAATGGTTCAAAAATCAAAACATTTAAATAAGAAAATCATAGTTGTTGAAGACAATTATGCGGATATGGAGTTGACTTTAATTGCATTTAAAGAGTCAAACACGCCGTATGAAATTGTCACAAAAAGAGACGGTCAAGATCTGTTAGAATATATGGAGACCGCCAATCTGGATGAAATCGCTTTCATCCTTATGGACCTGAATATGCCGAAAGTTAATGGTATCGAAGTGCTCAGAAAATTTCAAAAAGATGAGCTTTATAAAAATCTTCCAGTCATTATATTATCTTCTTCTACCCATCAAGTGGATGTCAATACTTGCTATAGTTTGGGTGCCAATGCTTATCTTAAAAAACCGTTAGACATTACTGCTTTTAGTGAGATGACAAAGTCATTGGTGAATTTTTGGTCTAACTTGAATATTCAGCCTCAGTTTGGGATGGTTACTGGGTAGTCGTATTTATAACACAGAGATCACAAAGATACATAGAACACTAAGGAGGATTTTGTTTCGTTAAATTACTTCACGACCTCAAACTATTTCAAAAATTCAATATTCCGTTTCAACCCACTATACTTAGTTCTTTTAACAGCAGACTTCCAAAACAATTCATTAAAGACTTCATGGGTGATTTCTTCCCAATCTCTTTTTGACATTTCCAATAACTTTGGATGTGGTTCAAATTCAGGTTCGGTATGCGGTTTTGAAAATCGATTCCATGGACATACTTCTTGACAGATATCACAACCGAAAGCCCAATTTTCAAATTGACCTTTATAGTCAGATGGGATTGCCTCTTTTAACTCAATTGTGAAATAGGAAATACATTTACTACCATCCAAGATATAGCCATCTTCTGCAATGGCATCTGTTGGACAGGCATCGATGCATTTAGTACAGGTTCCACAATGATCTTTAATTGGGCCATCATATTCTAACTCTAAATCAAGGATTAATTCTGCCAAAAAAAAGTAAGAACCTTGTTTTGGATGAATCAATAATGTGTTTTTTCCAACCCACCCGTTTCCTGCCCGCTTCGCCCAATCTCTTTCCAACACTGGAGCGGAGTCTACAAAACATCTACCATTCACTTCACCGATTTCTTTATTGATAAATGCTAGTAAGTCTTTTAACTTATGTTTGATGACATGATGATAATCTTTTCCATATGCGTACCTAGAAATTTTGGGTGCGGTTGTATCTTGTTGAATATTTTCTGGAAAGTAATTATAAACGAATGAAATGACAGATTTGCTTCCTTCTACCAACTTAGTAGGATCGACTCTTTTGTCAAAATAGTTTTCCATGTACTGCATTTGTCCATGGTTATTTTGATTGAGCCACATTTCAAGATGTTTCGCTTCTCGTTCCATGAACTCCGCTTTTGCCATTCCGACAAAACTAAAACCCATTTCAAAGGCTTTATCTTTGATAAGTTTGGTATGTGCCGCTTTGTTCATGCTATACTCATGCTATTTTGTGTTGATGTGAGTCATAACTCGTAAGATTAAAATTCCAGTAACAGATTTTCACTTAAATGTCATTGCAAAATCCTGCGAGTAGTTTTTTTATTGTTGAGCATTTGACAATGCTTTTCAACTCTGAGTTTGATATCTGATTTATCCTAGCCTCATTTTTGATCCATCAACCGATTGAGAGATTCGTCGATTTTTTGTCTCCTTAATCTTTGTTTGATGACCCGAGGAGATGAAGCTCTTTGCGTACAATCTTCTATAGGACAACGTTGGCAAGTTTTGTTGACTTCTATATTTTTGAAATATGGATCATCAATAAATTTTATTTTTTGCTTCGTTTCTTCGTCTAGTAAAACACCCATTGTGATACTTACATTTCGATTGATATCTCCAGGTTTGGCAATCGTGATGACTAAATAATCATCATCTGTTCCAAAGAAATGAGATTTTTGTGCACCTACAATCAGACTTGGGGTTTCGCCTTTTGTTTGAAGTACTTGCAAATTTTTCAATAAAGAAATAGAAATCCAACGACGACAATAATGTTCATGCAATCCGTTTTCGTGTGGATGATGTTGACCACCAATGTGTAGCTCCTTATCAATTTCAAATAAATCTTTATTGAGTCGGTGAATAATCCGAATGATAAAAATCTTCTTTAAGTCAAAGTATTGTGGCAAAATATTAGACAATCTTTGGAATAACATTTCCGGGGAAGCATTGTAATCTTTGGCCAAATCCATGAACGCATCCCCACTCCATTCTGTTCTGTTGAAAAAAGACTTAAGAGAATCAACAAACCGTTCCCGATTCATGAATAGAGCGCAAGAAAAATAAGTTGCTTTAAAATGACTCAAGGCTTTTTCAAAACTATCCACTTTTAAAAGAGAGGAAGTATAGGCTCTTTCTTGCAAATCCAAATGTTGAAATCCAATCTCTTTTCCATATTGAAATACACGTTGCATATTACTCAACTGTGCGTTCATCAACAATTTTTTTTGCTTTGGCAAGTAAACTGATCTCAATGAGGCTAAATCCTGATGGTTATTTAACTCATTTTCCAGTATTTCGTAGCCGTATTTTTCTTTCAGTAAATTTCCAAGAACCCCTAAGGTCAATTCTCTATCAACAGGAATTTTATTTTTCTTCACGAAATCACTAACTTCTTTTTCAATGTCTTCAAAATAATTTTGATGCAACTCTTGATAAGAACGCAATGCAGCAAAATAAAAACTCTCTTCACGCAACGCATAGTTTCTAGACAATTCAACTAAAGTGGAAATAAATGCTGTTACTTTGGTGGGTGCATTCGCAATGATCTCAACTACTTTATAGAGCTCAATTCCGAAAAGTTCTAGTGGCAATTCATTTAAAAAATTGGACTGTAGTAATTGACCCAATGGTGCTAAATTATTGGTCAATTCTGTTTTTTTCAATTCCATAAATGTACTGCCCAATGCTTGAGCAAGTAACTTCACTTTATCATCCTTAGGTGCTTTTTTCCCTTTCTCAATTTCGTTGAGATAGGAAACGGACATACCCGTTTCTTTGGATAATTGAGCAAATGAAAGTTTTTGCTCCATTCGGAGTTGCTTGATCTTCAGACCAAAAATTATCTTGTTATTGAGTGCTTTACCATTCATATGAGTACCCAAAAATACAAATACAAACTGAACTATAAAATTGCGGTTTTAAAGGAGAAAAATTTAGTTTTACAATCCATCAATTTGGATTATGAATTTAATTGAAAATTATATTAAGAGGAAAGAAGAATTCGCTCAAACAGCAGAATTGCTTGGCGCTAAATACAATCGATTTTCGATCTTTAGACTCCTCTTTTTTATTGCTGCGATTGGACTTTTGATTTTATTATTTTCCCAAAATATGTGGCTGGGAATAATTGGAACCGTTATCCTTCTGATTTTATTTGCTCGTTTTGTTTTTTGGCATCAACGATTTCAAAAAGATCAGAAACATAATGCAAATCTTTCGCTGATTAATAAGAACGAGGAAGCTGCTATGAACGATGATCACCGTTCTTTTGATGGTGGTGAAGAATTTGTCAGTGCGGATCATCCTTATGCTTATGATTTAGATATTTTTGGAGACCACTCCGTTTTTCAACTTTGTAATCGTACTGTTACTTATATTGGCAAAGAAAGACTGTCTCAAATATTAAGCGTCACTGCTGATAAAAATACTATCTTAGAAAGACAAGTAGCCATTACAGAATTGGCTGATAAAATTGATTGGAGACAAAATTTTCAATCTTATGGATCTGAGATTGATGATCAACCTGCACATTTACGAATCTTAAAAGATTGGTTGACAGACGAACCTTTTATTATCAATAACAAATTAATTACAATCCTTCGTTATATCGTTCCATTCTTTTCAATTACTGGATTGTGTTTGTTTTTTGTCCAACCTTGGTATATTGCAATTTTATTTTTGATTCCTGCTTTTTGGGCTTTGAGAAAAACAGTTGTTCAAATTAATGATACACATCAACGTACAACGCACACTGAAAAAATATTATCCAATTATGCTACGTTATTAGCTCATATTGAAACCGAAAATTTTTCTTCTCCCCTTTTACAATCTTGGAAAGCAGCTTTAACAGTAAACGAAAATGTTCCGTCAAAAAAAATAAATCGATTATCTTATATTATTAGTCAATTGAATGTTAGATACAATGCATTCGCTTTTATTCTGAATATAATCGGTCTATGGGATTTACAGTGGGTAGCAAAACTAGAAAAGTGGAAAGCAAAACATAAAGATGAATTGCCAAATTGGTTTGATACTTTAAAGAATTTTGATGCACTGATTAGCCTTGCCACTTTAGCATACAATCATCCGCATTGGACGTTTCCTACCCTCACGAATGAAGCTTATTTAAAAGGGGTTGAATTGGGTCATCCATTGATTCCTCGTGACCAGATGATTGCGAATGATTTAGAAATGGCAACAACCGGGCACATTAAGTTAGTAACGGGTTCTAATATGGCTGGAAAAAGTACCTTTCTTAGAACCATTGCTCTAAATATTGTTTTGGCTCAAACTGGCTCTAAAGTTTGTGCAAAAGAATTTAGCTTGCCTCATTTAGCAGTTTATACCAGTATGCGCACGACAGATGCATTACATGAAAGCACTTCTTCTTTTTATGCAGAATTGAAACGTTTGAAAATCATCTTAGATGCTGTGGACCGAAAAGAACAAGTGTACTTTTTGTTGGATGAAATTCTTAAAGGAACCAATTCTAAAGACAGACATACAGGCTCTAAGGCACTAATTGAGCAATTAATCAAAAGTGGTGGCGCTGGTATTATTGCAACGCATGATTTGGAACTGGGTTCTTTAGAAGCAAAATATAATGGTGATTTGGAAAATCTTTGTATGGAAGTTGAAGTGAAAGATGGAGAATTGGATTTTGATTATAAATTAAAGAAAGGGGTTTCCAAGAGTTTTAATGCTACGACTTTGATGCGGAATATGGGGATTCGGATTGGGAGTGATGAGTGATTTTTCTTAGGGATGAGTCTTGAGTTATGAGTGTAAAGTGTAGAGTGGATTGTTTTTCAAATGATGGTTTGATTCCATAATCATAATTCACGCACACCACTGAAAAGGCTCGGAAGAAAGACAACTCCTTATCTGCCTTTGACAAGAATAATCGTCCCTTATGATCTTTATCTGTTTAAACTTATTCTTTCTGTTTTTCAAAAAATAACAATGAAAAAACGATACTTTTTCCTAACTCTTTTTCTAATCCTATTTATTCTACCAATTGGGATTATCACCAACCCCGTTTTATTCGCTTTTCAAACAGATACGAAAATTCCAGTCAACCAAGATCGATTATACAAAGATGTAGCATCGCTCACCACGATCTCGCCAGCAAGAAATTTTAAAAATCTCGAAGCATTAAATCAGGCTGCCGACTACATATATAACGAATTGGAAAAAGCAGGTTGTCGGATGGAAAGACAACAATACGAGGTAGAAGGCCGAACTTATCAAAATATTATTGGCTCTATCGGTCCTGAAAATGGAAGTCGATTAATCGTTGGTGCACATTATGATGTATGTGGCGAACAAGATGGTGCAGATGACAATGCGTCCGCCGTAGCTGGATTGTTGGAAATTGCAAGACTAACGAATGATCTACAACCAACTTTAAAACAACGAATTGATTTTGTTGCTTACACTTTGGAAGAACCTCCTTTTTTCAGAACAGATAACATGGGTTCTGCTGTTCACGCAAAATCTATGAAAGACAACAACATCGATATAAAAGCAATCATTTGTTTAGAAATGATTGGGTATTTTTCTGATGAAAAAAATTCTCAGAAATATCCGATTGGATTGATGAAATTATTTTATCCTACCAAAGGAAATTTCATTGGGGTCATAGGAAAAATGGGTCAAGGAAAACCGGTTCGTAAAGTTAAAAAATTGATGAAACAAGCTGCCAATATTAATGTACGGTCAATCAATGCACCAACTTCATTACCGGGTATCGATTTTTCTGACCATCGTAATTATTGGAAATATGATTATCCTGCTGTGATGATTAATAACACTGCTTTTTATCGCAATCAAAATTATCACAAGACTTCAGATACGATTGAGACACTTGATTTTGAGAAAATGACGGAGGTAGTTCGAGGTGCTTATTGGGCGGTGGTTAATTATTGATTTTTTATTTTCAAACAGATAATCTCTAAGGAAAACTGTGGGAAAACTAATTTGAAATGCGGTAATTGAACCGCAGAATATCCAACCGCAGAATGTCGAATGTCGAAGTGGAGCTCGGAGACAACTGGAGGTGAGTTCGTTGAAACGTGAGCACGTAAAATCTCCGAGTCCCTCTGTTTAATAACTCCAAACTGAATCAAAAATTATGAATAAATTTATCCTCCTACTTATAATTACTTCAACAATATTCTCTTGCACTCAACCAATAGAAAAGCAAAATCTAGGCACTAAACCAACCCTTGTAGACAACCGTTACAACGTCGCATTTCTAATCATGGACGGCGTCTACAATACAGAGTTAACGGCACCATACGACATATTCCAACACACTATTTTCAGAAAAGGAATTAAACCTATGAATGTCTTTACCGTTGCCAATACCAATGGAGTCATCACCTCATTTGAAGGCATGCGTTTAATTCCTGATTACAATTATTTGAAAGATGAACTTCCAAAAATTGATATCCTCGTCATCCCAAGTGCCGAACATCATCTCGATACTGATCTAGAAGACACAAAAATGCTCGACTTTATAAAACGGGTGGACAAAGAAGCAATGTATATGACTTCTCATTGTGATGGCGCTTTTGTATTGGCGAAGGCTGGCTTGCTAGATGGAATTGAATCCACTACTTTCCCTGGAGATATTGAAGCAATGCGAAAGATGTTTCCTCATCTAACAGTTCATGAAGATGTATTGTTTGTACATGATGGGAAATATATTACTTCTGCTGGAGGTGCTAAGTCATTTGAAGCTTCTTTGTATTTGACGGAAGTGATGTATGGGAAAGCGGTGGCGAATAAATTGGCCAAGGGATTAGTGATTGATTGGGAATTGGGGAGTGTTCCCCATTTGATAAAAAAATGACACCAAAATTCTAAGAAACAAGATCCTAAGAAACTACCCTTTCAACCGAAACCCAACACCATGAATATTCTCAATCTTAACAGTCTCATCAGCCTTTAGATATTTCCGAAGTCGGGAAATAAAAACATCCAAACTTCTGCCCAAAAAATAATCATCTTCTCCCCAAATGGATTTCAGAATGGCCGATCTTTTGATGACCGCATTTTTATTTTCGATTAGATATTTGAGGAGATCTGCTTCTTTTTGTGTGAGGGATTTGCTAGTTCCATTTTGATTGAGTGCTAGATTAGGATAATCCAAGTTGAACATTCCAACGTCGTAACTAGCCAACTCTTGCGGAATATTTATCTTACTTCTTTTTAGAAAGACTTCGATTTTCAGAATCAATTCTTCAATACTAAATGGCTTCGTGATATAATCATCACCACCTAATTTTAAACCATGAATTTTATCTTCTTTAAGCGATTTGGCAGTTAAAAAGATAATTGGAACTTCATTGTTATTTTTTCGAATTTCTTCGGCAATTGTAAAGCCATCAATCTCCGGTAACATAACATCCAAAATACAAAGATCAAAAGTATTGTTTTTAATGATCTCTAAAGCAGTGGCGCCATTGTCACAATGCGTAATTTGATAACCTTGCAATTCAAGATTGTCTCGAGTTACAAAACTCAAGCTTTCATCATCTTCTACATATAATAAATGTGCTTTCATCTTTTGTTTGGTATAGTGTTCATTCCGATCTTGATAGTCGTACCCTTCTCCGGTGAACTGATTAAATTTAACTTCCACCCGTGTGCATCACAAATGTTTTTAATGTAAAAAAGGCCAAGTCCGAATCCTTTCACATTGTGCACATTTCCTGTTGGCACTCTGTAAAATTTATCGAAGATTTTAGCCTGATGTTCTTCAGCGATGCCGATGCCTTTGTCAGCGACGCTTAATTCAATTCTCCCTTCTTTGTCTAAAGTCGTTAAAGTTATCACAGGTAACTTTTGACAATACTTGATCGCATTATCTATTAAGTTATCTAAGATGTTGGTAAGGTGTAGCCTGTCAGCTTTAATTATTGGGTGTGATGAAGTAAAGTTAGTAAATAATTGACCATTTTTCTCCTTAATTTGTAACAAATTATTTTCAACAGAATTTTGCAATATTTCATGAATATTCAACTCTTCTAAGTTCAATTCCAAATGATCTTTTTCGACTTTGGCTAAATTTAAAACTTTTTCTACTTGTCTATTTAATCGTGCATTTTGTTCTTTTATGATGGTCGCATAGTGATATAAACGTTTGTCTTTTTTTATTTCTTCATTATTGAGAAAAACATCAGAAGAAATTTTGATGGTCGAAATCGGTGTTTTGAACTCATGCGTCATATTATTGATAAAATCCTTTTGCATTTCGGAAAGACGTTGTTGCCTTAATATAACAAACAATGAATACCCGAAAAAGAAAATAGTAATCAATAGTATCGCAGAAAGAATCAATGCAATACTCATGTCTCCAACAATGTGACTCAATCGATTTGGGAAACGCACCACGAAGTAATAAATGAATTCATCGTATTTCGGTAGATCTTCAACTAATGCTGGTTTCTTTACATCTTCATTATAACCGACGTATTGACCATATACCATTTTATCACTGGCACAATCATGAATTCCATATTCAAAATCTGACCTTAGAAAAAGAGACTCCATTTCTTTTTGCAAATAATATTGAAGACTACTCGCATCGATTTCACTATTGATGTTGACCGCATACGTATTTGAAGAACGCTGAATAATCAAATCTTTCTGAGGCAAAATTGTACCATTCAATGCGGCCAAATCTCTTGCTACTCTTTGCAATGCAATATTGACCGATCTTTCAAACTCTGCTTCTTTTAAATCCCAACTTCGCAAAACCCAATAGGTCTGAATACCAATAATACCGATGATGGCAATGGCTCCCAAAATAACAACACTACGGATCGTACTACTAGTCATAAAGCGTTTGGTAATTTATAATGTATGGCTCCACTAATTTAATCACTTATTAAGGACATGTAAATAGCCGTTCTTTGATTAACAGCGCATTAACAGTGGTAACGTAGGTTGTTCAGGTTAAGTTTCTACAAATATGCAATACACCTTTAAATGACACGTTTGTGTAAGAATTTATACATATATGCCAATTTTAAATATGCTTTGAGTAAATTTGCAGCCGTTCATCCATAACCTTTTAATGAACAAGATTTTAAAAAATACACTTCTAACTTGCATTTGTTGCCTAGGCTTCCTGTATCCTGCCGTAGCACAATCTGGAAATCCGTTTGAAATAGTCGGTAGAGAAAATGCGGTAGAACCAATTACATCTACTCAGATTGACTCCACTGATCAAACTTTGAATGAATCGAATTTCATTCCAGCAGCTGGGATTTTGGATGCCACTGAACAAGAAGATAACAACGAAATTTCTTCAGTCAATAAAAGCAATCCAAATAATCCATTTGAAATAATTCGGAACAGCAATGTCAATGTTTCTCCAACAAAAGATCCAGTTCTAAAAAAGAAAACAGTTTTAAAAAAAGAAAAAGAAAAATCAGGAACTAGTACGAACAGTCTTTTGTTTTGGCTCATGACATCCGTTCTTATCGGACTGGCATTCTTTATTACAATTTTTAGAAACTACTTGACGAAAGTTTATCGCTCATTTTTCAATCACAACATTTTGAGGTTATCACATCGAGAACAACGTTCTAGTGTTGATTTTCCTTACCTCTTTTTGTACTTATTGTTTTTTATCAATTTGAGCATTTTTATTTTCTTAAGTGCTACCAAATTTTATCCGCAATATGTTGCGGCCGATGCTTCTAATTTGCTTCAAATTGGTGGAGTCGTTGCAGGCACATATGCGCTTAAACATTTTGTTCTGAACTTTTTAGACTACGTTTTTCAGATAAAACCAGAAATGGGACTCTATAATTTTACGATTATGGTGTTCAATAATATGTTAGGAATTATTTTAGTGCCGCTTAATTTTGCCATTGCTTTTGCCTCACCAGGCTTAGCTAAATCACTAATTTTCATAGGATTATTGGCTATTTTAGGTGTTTTTCTCTTTAAAGCGCTAAGGAGCTTTCTATTGGCAATGAAACTATTTTCCTTTCATAAATTTCATTTTTTTATATACCTTTGTGCCGTCGAAATAGCACCGGTCATCGTTTTGATCAAGTATATCATGATTCAAAACGGGATTCAATAATCATTTAATACAATTCTACTATATATGTCAGCAAATGGGAAGCCAGCTGGAGATAAACTAAAGAAGGTGAAAACAATCTTAATCTCTCAGCCAAAACCAGAAAGATCACCTTACTTCGACCTCGCAGATAAATACAAGATATCAATCGATTGGAGATCGTTTATCCATGTAGAACCTGTCAATGCTAAGGAATTTAGAAGATCTAAGATCAAACCTTTAGAATATAACTGTGTCATTCTTAATAGTAAAAATGCTATTGATCATTTTTTTAGAATGGCAACAGAATTGAGGATCAAAATGTCTGCAGATACCAAATACTTTTGTCTATCTGAAGCTATCGCCAATTACCTACAGAAATTTATCGTTTATAGAAAACGTAAAGTTTTTGTTGGGAAAAGAAAAATTGACGACCTTAAGACCTACTTAAACAAACACAAAACAGAGAATTTCCTAATTCCTTGTTCTAATTTGGGTAGTACTGCTGTGACGAACTATTTGTCAGAACATAACTACGAATACACGGAAGCAGTTATGTACAAAACGGTCGCTAGTGATTTGTCAGACTTAAGTGATATCACTTACGATGTGCTAGTTTTCTTCAGCCCACTTGGTATTCATTCTTTGTATGAGAATTTTCCTCAGTTTAAACAAAATGAAACTAGAATTGCTGTCTACGGAGCCAAGACAAGTAACGCAGTTATTGAAAAAGGATTAACGATTAATATCAAAGCGCCTGAAGTAGATGTTCCTTCTATGACTATGGCCATTGAAAAATATCTAAAAGTCTCCAACAAATAGTACTATTTCTTGTTAGAACTTATTGAAACCCCGTGGTGATTTTGCATTACGGGGTTTCTTTTTTATGACATTAGTGTTTTTACCACAAAGATTTTTTTTACCACATAGAAAACACAAAAAAACAAAGCGCACAAAGAGGGTACGTGTGTTTCTTGTGTTGTTTGTATCTTACGTGATCTAAATAGTAAAAAAACTTTGTGTTCTCTGTTCCTTATGTGATCTCTGTGGTAAAAAAATAATATCTATGGTAAAAAAACTACCTATTAAATGCAAGAACTAATCAATAAAATATCCAACGCCTTCCAACAACCACTACCCGGAAAACCAGCCCAATACAAAATGGCTGCAATGGATAGACCAAGAAATCAAGTTATCCAGCTCAAAAATCCTAAAGATGCTTCCGTCCTCATTTTATTGTATCCAAAAAATAATGAACCTCACCTTGTTCTGATCGAACGTACTTCTCGACATAAAAACGATCGACATGCTGGTCAAATTAGTTTACCAGGTGGTAGTCATGATCCTACAGATACAGATTTTGAAATGACTGCAATTCGGGAAGCACATGAAGAAGTTGGTGTTGTTACAAAGGATATTCAGATTTTAGGTCAAATTACAGACCTACCAGTTCCTGTTAGTAATTTTCTAGTTCATCCATTTGTTGGTTATTGCAACAATACTCCTACATTTACACCAGAAGAAGCGGAAGTAAAATCTATTTTAGAAGTCCCATTGTCTCATTTACAAAATCCTAGTACCAAGCAAATAAAGGACCTTGTCGCTCCCGGAAATTTTAAACTAACCAATGTTCCCTATTTTGAAATTGATAGACATGTGCTTTGGGGTGCGACTGCTATGATATTGAGTGAATTTTTGAGCATGCTAGAATAAGTTGAAGTCTAAGTTGAAGATTAAGTTTAAATAAGATCACGTCTTCATTTATACTTAAACTTATTCTTAATCTTAGACTTATAAACCGTAACTTTACATTACAAACACCACCGACTTTTATGGAACAAATAGCACCATATCAACCTAAAAATAAAATCAGAATTGTTACTGCCGCATCCCTCTTCGATGGTCACGATGCAGCTATCAACATCATGCGTCGAATCATGCAGAGCACCGGTGCAGAAGTAATCCATCTAGGACACAATAGATCGGTTGATGAAATTGTGAACACTGCGATTCAAGAAGATGTTCAAGGAATTGCTATTACTTCATATCAAGGAGGACACAATGAATACTTCAAGTACATGCATGATTTGTTGAAAGAACGAGGTTGTGGTCACATCAAAATTTTTGGTGGTGGTGGTGGAACTATTTTACCAACTGAAATAGCAGATCTTCAAGCATACGGTATCACTCGAATATATGCACCTGATGATGGTCGTAAAATGGGATTGCAAGGAATGATCAATGACGTGTTGATGAAATGTGATTTTCCATTAGGTGATAATTTAAATGGTGAATTAAAAAAGATTGACGTCAAATCTCCAGAAGCAATTGCAAAATTAATTTCTGCTGTTGAGAATTTTCCAGAAGAGAATAAAGCTTGGTTGGAAAAACTAAGAACTGAAATTGCAACAAAGGCAATTCCTGTTTTAGGAATAACAGGAACGGGTGGTGCTGGAAAATCAAGTCTAGTAGATGAACTCGTCCGTCGGTTTGTAATGGATTTTGATGATAAAACAATTGCCATTATTTCAGTCGATCCTTCTAAAAGAAAAACAGGAGGTGCCTTGTTAGGAGATCGTATCCGTATGAACTCTATCAATCGTGAACGGGTCTATATGCGATCCTTGGCAACCCGTCAATCCAATTTGGCGCTATCCAAGCATGTACAAGCGGCAGTTGATATTTTGAAAGCTTCTGATTTTGATTTAATTATTTTGGAAACTTCTGGTATCGGTCAATCTGATACTGAAATCATCGATCATTCTGATGTTTCATTGTATGTAATGACTCCTGAATATGGAGCTGCCACCCAATTGGAAAAAATCGACATGCTCGACTTTGCAGACATGATTGCAATTAATAAGTTTGACAAACGTGGTGCCTTGGATGCTTTGAGAGATGTCAAAAAACAATACTTACGCAATCATCAATTGTGGGAAACACCGATGGAAGATATGCCGGTCTATGGTACGATCGCTTCTCAATTCAATGATCCAGGAATGAACAATTTATATTCCGCATTGATGAAAAAAATTGTTGAGAAAACAAAAGCACCTTTTAAAACAGACTTGAAAATTTCAGCTGGTGTTAGTGAAAAAATATACATCATTCCACCAAATCGTACTCGTTATCTTTCCGAGATTTCTGAAAACAATCGACAGTATGATCGTTGGGCAAATAAGCAGGTGGAGATCGCAAGAAAGTTATTCGCTTTGAACAAAAGTATTGACACCGTCTCTAGTCAGAATGGAATAACGGGCCAAGGTGCCGTTGTAGATGCCTTGCAAAAAACCTATGATGAAATTGCATTGGACTTAGATGGTCGTGCAAAAAGATTGTTAGATGATTGGGAAACTAAAAAGGCTAATTATACTGCAAAAGAATTTGTCTACAAAGTTAGAGATAAAGAAATCCGAGTACCAACTACCACCAAGTCCTTATCACATTCTGATATCCCGAGAGTGAGTTTACCGAAATATGAAGATTGGGGCGAAATTTTGAAATGGAATTTGCAAGAAAATGTACCAGGTGCTTTCCCATTTACGGCTGGTGTTTTTCCATTCAAAAGAAAAGGGGAAGATCCAACTAGAATGTTTGCAGGTGAAGGTGGACCGGAAAGAACGAACACAAGATTCCATTACTTGTCAAGTGACATGCCAGCAGCTAGATTGTCAACGGCTTTTGACTCAGTGACTTTGTATGGAGAAGATCCAGATCATCGGCCTGATATTTATGGGAAGGTTGGAAATTCTGGCGTGTCTATTTGTTGTTTGGATGATGCAAAGAAACTGTACTCTGGTTTTGATTTGAGTGATCCGAAAACTTCTGTATCCATGACCATCAACGGTCCTGCTGCAACCATCTGTGCATTTTTTATGAACGCAGCCATCGATCAGCAATGTGAAAAGTACATCAAAGAAAATAAATTGGAATCCAAAGTTGAAGCCGCTTTCAAAAAGCAATATGACGACAAAGGAAATCCAAGACCAAAATACAATGGCGAAATTCCCAAAGGAAATGACGGTCTCGGCTTGATGTTGTTAGGCTTGACAGGAGATCAGGTTTTGGAACCGGCAATTTATAAAGAATTAAAAGCAAAAGCACTCAACTCTGTTAGAGGAACCGTACAAGCAGATATCTTAAAAGAAGATCAAGCGCAAAATACTTGTATTTTTTCTACTGAATTCTCCCTAAAATTAATGGGTGATGTGCAACAGTATTTTATTGACCACAAAGTCAGAAATTTTTATTCCGTTTCAATTTCGGGATATCATATTGCAGAAGCAGGTGCCAATCCGATTTCACAATTAGCATTTACATTGGCCAATGGATTTACTTTTGTAGAATACTATTTGTCAAGAGGAATGGACATCAATGATTTTGCACCGAATTTATCCTTCTTCTTTTCTAATGGAATTGATCCTGAATATGCGGTGATCGGAAGAGTGGCGAGAAGAATTTGGGCCAAAGCCATGTCGGAAAAATACAATGCTAATGAACGTTCTCAAAAATTAAAATATCATATCCAAACTTCGGGTCGTTCTTTACACGCTCAGGAAATTTCTTTCAACGATATCCGTACGACCTTACAAGCATTGTATGCAATTTACGACAATTGCAACTCACTGCACACGAATGCATACGATGAAGCCATCACAACACCGACTGAAGAAAGTGTCCGTCGTGCTGTTGCCATTCAGATGATTATCAATCATGAATTAGGACTTGCGAAAAATGAGAATGTCTTGCAAGGTTCTTTTATTATTGAAGAATTGACGGACTTGGTTGAGGAAGCAGTACTGACTGAATTTGATCGCATCACAGAAAGAGGTGGTGTACTTGGTGCTATGGAAACAATGTATCAACGTAGCAAGATTCAAGATGAAAGTTTATACTATGAGACCCTAAAACATACGGGTGAATTTCCAATCATCGGTGTAAATACTTTCTTGTCTAAAGATGGTTCTCCAACGGTTTTACCAAAAGAAGTAATCCGTGCAACTGAAGAAGAAAAGCAAGCGCAAATCAGTACACTAAGAAATCTTCACAAAACAAATGAATCTGAGAATGATAATCGTTTGAAGATTCTACAAGATGCTGCGATTAGCAATAAAAA
>CALDGQ010000032.1 GCA_937941765.1 uncultured Saprospiraceae bacterium | reverse complement strand
TGTCCATTATGAGCAGCATTGCAATCAACATTCATAGGAATAACGGAAGTGACTCAATACTTAATAGCCAAATAAAATGTTGTTGCGATATCCGAGCAACATTGAATATGATTAGAACTTAACAGTCCTGCCGTCAACCGTTCACCGTTCACCGTTTTTTTAAAAAAAACATACCTTGTTAGAAAAATCAATTCGAGAAGACTTGCTTCATTTTGTATGGAAATACCAGCGATTTGAAACCACCGAACTAATCTCTACTGTTGGAGAAACAATCGAACTTATCCAATTTGGTCAACACAACACAGACGCAGGCCCCGACTTCTTAAATTCAAAGATTAAAATTGGATCGACGACCTGGGCTGGAAATGTAGAAATGCATTTAAAGTCTTCCGATTGGACAAAACACAAACACCAAAATGACAAAGCTTACAACAATGTAATTTTGCATGTTGTATTAGAGGAGGATGAAATTATTTATCGATCCAATGGAGAGCGAATTCCTTGCCTCGAACTACAAAGAAGAATACCTGCTGGTTTGTCAAAAAATTATCAGAAACTAATTCACAATGAATATTGGATACCATGTCAACATTTTTTCCACAAAATCAATTCATTAAGTTTGAATATGTGGCTAGAACGATTACTTGTTGAAAGGTTGGAAGATAAAACGAATGCGATAAAGACCCTTTTGGAACAAAACAAAAATGATTGGGAAGAAACGTTTTATCAGGCAATGGGCAAAAATTTCGGTGTCAAAACAAATGCGGATCCATTTCTGCAATTGACCCAAGCCGTTTCTTTGAAAACTCTGCTCAAACACAAAAGCAGTTTGTTTCAAATGGAAGCATTACTTTTTGGACAATCTGGTTTGTTGAAAAGTGAATTGCAAGACGAATATCCTACCAAGCTAAAAAAGGAATATAATTTTCTTGCAAAGAAATATTCCATGACACCGATGAATGTTGAACAATGGAAATTTATGCGGATGCGCCCAGCCAATTTTCCAACTATCCGGATTGCGCAATTTGCGACCTTACTATTTCAGTCCGTTCATTTATTTAGCAAAATATTGGTTGTAAAAAATGTAACGGAGATTGAAAATATGTTGGAATTAAAGCTTTCCAATTATTGGCAGGATCATTATACTTTTGACAAAGATTCAACCAAGCGAAAAAAGTCATTAGGGAAAACAACAATTCATTTATTGATTATTAATACCATTGCGCCATTTTTATTTTTGTATGGAAAAGAAAAGCAAGAACAGCAATATAAAGATTTGGCGTTGAAGTTATTGGAAGAAACAGCTCCTGAAAAAAACAGTATCATTACGAAATGGAATGAGTTGGGTGTAGAGGTAGAATCTGCTGCACAAACGCAAGCATTACTGCAATTGAAAAATAAATATTGTGATAAAAAGAGGTGTTTAGAATGTGCAGTAGGAAATCAGATTTTAAAACCTTAAGCAGTAGATTTCGCCCCAAAGGGCTTTGCCTTTTGTTATAAATACCGCCCGTTAGGGCTTTGTTAGAAAATTCAAATAGCACCACAAGGGCGAAATCATGAACAAATGACAACGCCATTTGTACGCAAATAGAATTTAAACAAGCCCTAACAGGACGAAATCCAATTAATATTAATAATCCTTCATGATCTCAAACTTCGGACAATCACAATCAGTCGCACGACAGGAAGCGATACTCGTCAAAAATAAAACTACCAAAGTAAATAAAATCGTTTTTTTAAGGATGCTCATAATTTGAATATTTAGCGTACAATTTGTGTAAAAGATTTTAGCTTTATGCAAACTTATACAAAATTGTCATTGATACAAACTTCAAATGAGACAACCTAGGATACTGATTGCACCTTTGAATTGGGGATTGGGACATGCGACTCGTTGTATGCCGATTATCAATTTGCTTTTGAACAAAGGAGTAGAAGTACAAATTGCTTCTGACGGAAGGGCTTATCACTTGTTGAAAAAGGAATATCCGAATTTATTGATCCATGAACTTCCTGGGTACAACATCACTTACAAAGGAAGTAATGTCTATGGCAATATGTTTTGGCAATTACCGAAAATTCAGTTGGCAATTCAGTTGGAAAAAATAGCTATTCGTAAAATCGTACAAGCACAAAATATCAACATCATTATATCTGATAATCGATTTGGATGTCGTAATTCATTAACGAAGAATATATTTATCACGCATCAATTAAAAATTTTACTTCCTTCAACAACGCTTTCCAAAACAGTTTCAAAGTTTAATCAAAAAATGATTAGTGCTTTTGACGAATGTTGGGTTCCAGATAATGAATCTGAAAATAAATTGAGTGGCATCTTATCAGAAATTCGAGATATAGAAAACATCAAATTCATCGGACCTTTATCAAGGATGAAAAAATTGAATCTCCAACAAAAAGATCAAATAGTTGTTGTGCTTTCAGGCCCAGAACCTCAACGCACGTACTTACAGAAGTTGATTATTGAGCAGGCAAAAACAATAAACAAACGATTTTTAATAATTGGTGGTCAAACTGAAACGCATGAAGATATCGAAATCGCAAACAACATTCGTTTTAAATCTTTTATGCAATCTGAAGAATTAAATGAGGTGATGACAGCAGCTGAAATAATTATTTGCAGATCAGGTTATAGTACGATAATGGATTTAGCAATGATTGGTCGATCGGCTATATTGATTCCAACACCTGGTCAACCTGAGCAAGAATATTTGGCAACTTATTTTGAAGAGCAAGGTGTTTTTTATTCGCAATCTCAAAATGAATTCGATATAAAAACAGCATTAGAAAAAGTAAAAGGATTTACCGGAATTATTACAAATGCTACATTTAAATTGTTGGAAGAAACGATTGACAATTTGGTAAAACTACAATAAAAAAAGGGCCACCAAATTTGGCGACCCTTTATATTTTTCAAAACTAATTCTATGAAAAAAATTGAATTAGTTCCCTGACTCTTCGTCTTCGTCCTCTTCAGCTTCATTTACTTCAATATCATCTTCAGCTACTTCTTCAGCGCTTTCGACATGGCAAGTTTTCATTTTGTGGAATAACAATTTTGCTTTTAATCTTTTAGATTTATCAACGATTCTTTTTGCTGTTTTGTCAAGAACCTTAGATTCTAAATTTTCTTTTCCGATTGGAATCAAAGCATCATGTCTATCCAAATAAAACAAAATATTTGTCAAGTTTTTGAATGCAGCTTTATTTAGTTTTTTCGCTTTTTTGTCGCCATTAGATTTTTTAACTTGTTCTGAAAAATACTTGATGATTGGATCAAATTTAGTAGAAGTCGCATCGATTGACTTATTGTATTTTACAGTTTTGAAAAGTGTAGAAGCAGCTGTACATGCATCGTTCCATGTTTTATATTCAGGGTGCTTTTCTGTCTTCATTGTTTTCATAGAGAAACGCTCTTTGACAGGAGCATAACCATACATTCTATTCAAACGAGAAATCGCCGAACGGTATGCAGAATTCGGGTAAGTACTTTTGAAGTCATACAATTTATTACGCTGATTATTTTTGTAATCTGCATAAGCTTTAGAACTGCTACGGAAAGTTTTACTTTTAACTTCTTTAGTTTGGTCAACACTAACTCTGTCTAAAAGAGGTAGCGCTTCTCCATCCAAACCTTCATCTTCACCAATGTCGCTTTCTGCTTCTTCTACATCTTCAGAAGAAAGAAAAGGATTGTCTGCTAACGCTTTTTTATCTGCAGCAGCCTTAGCTTCTTGCTTTTCTTGGTATTTAGATTTCTTTTTTGGTTTATCATTATCCTGATATTTGAAAGGATTGGAAGTACCATAAATGTATAAAGTTCCTCTTCCTTTTGCAGAATTGGTATAATGGTATTCCGTCCAGCTATCGGTAACTTTTCCGTCATCATCCTTTTTTGTTTTTTTCTTAGAGTGCACCTTAGGAGAGTCTACAGAGAAACCATAAATACTTACCACACCTTTTACATTAGGATTGTCGATATCTTGTTTCCATCCAAATATTTTCTTTTGATGCGCATCAACTTGAGACGAGTAAGAACCCTGTGCATATAAATCGTAAGTTCTTTTTTCTGGTTCGATATAGTTGTCAGGTAGTCTAGTTTTTTGAATATAAGCAGATTTGCTTTTGAATTTTGCTTTTTGTGCAAGTAGCTGATTTTGTCCTGAAAGGAAAAAGCAGATACTTAATAAAATGAGTATGGATTTTTTCATAATAAAAAAATTAATTTGGTTTTGAATTTATGTGATTACCAATATGAGGTTTCAATTAGAAACGCTACCACTATAATGGCCTATAGAAATTAAAAAGGGACTAAATTTGACCAATATTTTGGGTAAATATAGTTTTTGAATTGACAATGTAATAGAATGAAACTCCAAATTTTGATATATAAATTTGGATTTTAAAACGGACGTTCTGAAAGTGTATATAAATGTAATTAAAAATATTTAAAATTTATAAATAAGTAAGCGTCAATTCACTCAAATTAGATTAGAAGAAACAATACATTGACCTAAAATTTAATATTTCATTTGGCATAAATCTTGGACTTCATATGGAAATCCTAACCAGATTCCCTCCTTTATACAATTCCCTCCAGTTCCCTCCTTTAGCTTAATACAACAACCTATATTTTAGTTTTAAAATGCCATTGAGCACATAACATAACAACATTTTATAACATGACCACAGTCAAGGCAATCTTAATCTGTATGCTGCTATCTTTCAACTCTATGATCACCAATGCTTTTACGATTCCATTTTTAGGAGATGTAGAAGATGTCAAAGTTGAAACAACAGCATTCAATGAAGGAAGCACATCAATGCTACATCTTACATTGACTTGTAACAAGCCATTTGTAAGTTTAATTATTCTAGACGAATTTGGTTCTCAAGTAGATGGTTATTCAATCGATTTAATGATTGGAAAGAATAATCTGAATTTTGATGTAAGTAATTTTACATCAGGTAACTATTTTATCTCATTTACGAATGTAGATAAAAATGAGTACCACGAATTTTCAATCAAAAGTACGGAAGCGAAATACTAAGTTTTACTTATTTATTACTTATTAAATTGGTTCATGGTATGAGTTAAGCCAATCGCTCCGAAACTTTTTACGATATCGGCGGACTTCTGAAGCAATTCTGGGAGTTCGCTGTATTCGTCGTTATTCCACTTTCCGAGGACATGTTCTACTTGTCGACCGCGAGGAAAATTTTTGCCAATTCCAAAACGAAGACGGGCATATTTGTTGGTACCAAATGCTTGATCGATACTTTTCAATCCATTGTGTCCACCATCCGATCCTTTGGGTTTGATACGAACCACACCAAAATCTAAATTAAGATCATCTAAAACAATCAGTAAGTTGGTTGTTATAATTTTTTCTTTCGTTGCCCAATGCCTCACTGCTTTTCCACTCAAGTTGACATAGGTTGATGGTTTCAATAGGATAAAGGTTCTTCCTTTATGTTTGAATTGAGCGATGTCTCCAAGCATAGCACTTTTAAAAGACACCTCTTGTTCTTTCGCTAACTTATCTAAGATTTCGAATCCTACATTATGTCGGGTTTCATCATACTCATCACCCATATTGCCGATACCGACGATCAAATACTTCATTGGATCTGGTTCTTCTTTTTTAAAAATATTGCCAAAAATTTTATTTAGCCACTTCATTGTGAACGCTAATTTAGGGAAAAGAGTTCTATTATGATGTATGATTAATGATGTATGATATGACCGTTGGAACGTAAGACTGTGCGAATATGTTTTCGGAAACTGAACCGCAGAATATCCAACCGCAGAATATCGAATGTCGAAGTAGAGTACGTGGACAATTAAACATGAAATTCGTTAATATACGTGTATACTCGCGTGCTCAACCTTCTACATTCTGCGGTTCCCTATCTGCTTTGACGGCAGTCAGGCAGGCTTGTTCGATAATAATTTGCGGTTCAATTTTGTTTTCGGACAGTCTGACGTAAGAGCACGCCGCTTCGGTCATATCATACATTATACATCATTAATCATACATCACATCCTATCCCAAAACTTAATTATCTTTACAGCATGATAAGAGAGCTCATCAAAATGGACATCCGGATGCTCACCAAAGCACAGATCATCGATTGGGTCGACCGCATTGGCGAAAAAAAATTCCGTGCAAATCAAATCTATGAATGGTTGTGGCAAAAAAGTGCACATTCCTTTGATGAAATGAGTAATCTTTCAAAAAGTCTTCGTGATTTAATGGATCAAACTTTTTTGATACGAGCGATTAAAATTGACAAGGTTCAAAAAAGTGTAGATGGTACGATCAAGACTCGTTTTAAATTACACGATGGACATTTAATAGAATCTGTTTTAATTCCAGTTCCAAGAGACAATCGATATACCGTATGTGTTTCCACTCAAGTAGGTTGTAGTTTGACTTGCAAATTTTGTGCGACTGGAAAAATGAAAAGAGTCAGAAATTTGGAAGCTGCCGAAATATATGACCAAGTAGTGTTAGTAAATCGTCAAGCAGAGGAAATTTTCGATCATCCATTGACCAATATCGTTTATATGGGAATGGGAGAACCATTGTTAGCATATAAAAGCATGATGAAAAGTGTCGAGCATATTACTTCACCTGAAGGATTGCATATGTCACCGAGAAGAATCACTGTCAGTACTGCTGGTATTGCAAAAGCTATTTTGAGATTGGCAGAAGATGACGTAAAATTTAACCTAGCACTCTCCTTACATGCAGCTGATGATGAGAAGCGAAATGAAATCATGCCGATCAATGAATCAAATAATTTATCGGTGTTGATGGCTGCCATTAAAGAATTTTACAGGGTCACCAAAAATAGAATTAGTTTCGAGTATATATTGTTGCAAGGTGTAAATGATGATATCGAAGATGCAAAAAAGTTGGCAAAACTCTGTGGTCACTTCCCAGTCCGGGTCAACATCATTGAATACAACCCAATCGAAAATGCAGAATTTGTAAAAACAGCCATCGACAAAATGGATGCCTTTGCAAATTATTTGACCGATCAAGGAGTTGTAGTCACCGTACGAAGAAGTCGTGGTAAGGATATTGATGCGGCTTGTGGGCAGTTGGCAAATAAGGAGTAGGAAGGAATTGTAAATTTAAAATAGGATCGTCAATACGCGTGGAACGCTCATGTGATGATTTTCAATTTAAAATTCCCCGCAAACAAGATCCAACTTTAATTTTACATTTCAATTTTCAATTCAAAAATATGCCATTAGAAAAAGTAACTTTCTTAAACGACCGTGGGCTTAAATTATCAGGAAGAATTGACTTGCCATTAATGACACCGCCCTATCCATTTGCGATATTTGCACATGTATTTACCGGCAACAAAAGTTTGAACGCGACGCGTCATATTTCAAGAAGTTTGACGATGCATGGCATTGCGGTCTTGCGATTTGATTTTACGGGATTGGGGCAAAGTGAAGGAGATTTTGCAGACAGTAATTTCAGTACCAATGTCAAAGACTTGTTGTCTGCGGCTAAGTATTTAGAAGAGCATTATGAAGCACCTTCTATTATCGTCGGGCACTCACTCGGTGGAGCGGCTTCCATTTTTGCGGCAGCTCAGTTAGATTCTGTAAAAGCAGTCGCAACCATCGGAACACCAGCGGAACCTGAGCACGTCAGTCATATGTTGGAAAATGCAATGGATGATATCGAAAATTTTGGTCAAGGTGTTATTTCAGTTGGAGGAAGAGATTTTACGATCAAAAAACAATTTGTCGAAGACCTTAAAAATAAAGACATGAAAAAGGCACTCGACAATTTGAACAAAGCAATTTTGGTAATGCACTCTCCGCAAGATGGAATTGTGCAAATTGAAAATGCAGCCAATATTTATCATGCCGCATCTCACCCAAAAAGTTTCATAACCTTGAACAATGCGGATCACATGTTGACCAACAAAAATGATGCATTCTATGCAGGCAATGTCATCTCAAGTTGGGTAAAACGATATCTCGATTTTCCAAAAAAAGAAAAATTAAAGACAGACAAACAAGTAGTTGCCAGATTAGAAGGAGCACATTATACCACCGAAATCATGGCGGGTCGTCATGGTATCATCGCAGACGAATCTGAAAAAGTTGGTGGTAATGACTTCGGTCCTTCCCCTTACGAATTACTTGGTGCAAGTCTAAGTGCATGTACTGCTATGACCATCAAAATGTTGGCAAAGAAAATGGATTGGCCATTGGAAGAAGTGGAAGTTCATGTCAGTTATCTCCGCAACTATTTCGATGATTGTCAAACTTGTGATAATCCTGATCACTATCTAGACAAAGTAGAACGGGTTATAGAATTAAAAGGCGATTTATCCTCAGAGCAAAAAGCGAAGTTGTTGCAAGTGGCAGATGAGTGTCCTATTTTGAAGACAATGAATTCGGAGACTTTGGTGGAGACTAGTGTGGTTTGATTGAAAGCAGAAAACCAACAAACTAACAGTGTTAATCTCTGCCAAAGCACGTGCGAAATCTGTTAGATCTGTCGGTTAATATATTTCTGTAAATTACGTGTTTTATCAGCTTACATCTTAAGCAAGCGATCTGATTTAGCTAGCTGATTATTTTTCAAATTGATGATTTTGTAATAATAAATGCCTGTTGGGAAATCCCCAGTTGAAATAAATTGGACTCCATTATTTTGAATTATTTCTGAAAATATTTCAACTCCTGTTGTAGATATTAGCTTAATTTGAAATTTATCTTGTGCATTTATACTTGATGTTTCAATGTGTATTTGATTGGTAAAAGGATTGGGGGAAAGTTGAAATTGTTTTGCATTAGGAACAGGTGATAGATTCACAGGCACTGAACAATTACCTGGATCAACAACATTAAAGGAAGTTGAAAGATACTGATCGTTGTTGTCGGTAACCAAAAACACAATATCTCCATTTCCCGCTGTTCCAGAAGAGAGCGTGAAAGTTTCATTAATGCCATAAGTACCAACAGACGGTGAGATGGTAGCTACCGAAGCACCAGCAGCTTCCAAAATGTAGTCGCCTGAAAGTGTTGGGGTATTTATTGTTAAGTTAAATTGAATAAAGTCATCAGTTGTGATATCATTAGTGGAATTATCATTACAAATAATATCGGAAACGGCTGTCGAGAAATCAGGTGGAGTGGTACCATCAAAAATATTATTGTGCCAGTTGATTTCGTCAATCTCATCATCTTCAAAAGGTCCTCCAAACCCTTCAACATAATAGTAACTGATCGGATCTGGAAATTGGTCTCCATCCATATCCGCAGCGTGCATATTGGCAATAGCGGTAGCACCAGAAGCGGTTAAGATGGTTGTTAGGAAATTGAAATCTCCATTTCCATTGTTGCGATAAACACCACATTTATTCTCTTTTGAGGTACCATACAATACGTCCAAATCCCCATCCAGATCGATATCGGTAACATTGCAGTGTGTAAACGTGGTAACACCCGCGCCACTAAAAGAAGCAATGTTATCATCTATTGGCCAACTATCCCCAGCATTCAAATACATTTTTATAGTACTAGCACCAGAAAACGGAGAATTGGACATTAAAAAATCTTCTTGATTATCTCCGTTGAGATCAACAACATAAAATGAGTTGACTTTATTAATGATATTTTCTACCACAATTTCTGGGGCCGAAAAATCACCATTGTTTAAGTTTTTGGCAACTGCGATTAATTCACTATCTCGATCGAGCCCTACTATATCCAAATCTCCATCTTGATCTGTATCCGACAATTCAACAAATTCAAAGCCGGAGTTCGACACAAAATGTTCTGTAAGACTAGTGTTATTAATATTTTCATACCATAATACTTTGAAGTAAGGGGATCCATCAACAGCAACCAACAAGTCCAAATCTCCATCATTATCAATGTCGCCAAAATCCCCTGAGATATAACCAGCGCCAGAAGGAAGTGGATGCAAATCTAATGGGGTAAAATTTGCGTTTCCATCATTTTGCCAAATCCCAAGGTCACTGCTAGAAATAGCTCCAAAAATATCTTGGTCGCCATCTTCATCCCAATCAAAAGTGAATACTTTGCGATTAAGTGATTTGCGAGTCAAAGTGGCACCCGGGCAAAACACGCCATTGCCGACATTTTCTAACCAACGCAATCCTTTATTATCTAAAATAAAATCTTGGTCCCCGTCATTGTCAAGATCAGCAGTAGTCATACTCAGCAAGCCGTCCATGACACTCATGGAAACGGGTTTGTTTTCAGAAAAATTCGAATCTAAATTTTGATACCAACCGATACGAGGATATCCTAAGACTGGACTACTATGATAACCAATCACATCCAATTGATTGTCTCCGTCCACGTCCAGCGTAATTGTTTTGAAATAGCCAAGATTGGCAATGGGGTGCGTAATTTCTTGCAACGTAAAAGTGCCCATGTCATATTTGAAACAACCGATTTTTCCATTGCCTAAATCGAAAACTATATCCAAATTATTGTCATTATTCATATCCGCAATTTCAAAGTGATTGCCAAACATTTCAGTGGATAATAAAGACGGCGAGTCCCATTGATTATTTCCCAAATTCTCACAAGTATATGCATGACCATTGCTCACTAATTTGAATACAAGATCTAAATCTCCATCTGCATCAAAGTCTCCATATTTTGGATGAGCAGCACCAGAATCATGAACGGGAATGGTTGTAAAAGAAGATCCACCTTCATTTAATTGAATAGTTAATTCAGTATCGGTACCCTGAATCATATCGATGTCCCCATCAAAATCAATGTCCACCAAACTGTAGGTTCCAGTGATATTTTCAAAATAAGGAGCATCGTTAGTAAATGTATTGTTTTGCAAGTTCGTGTATAATTCCAGATTGGTTCCAGCTCTGACAACGATGTCTACAAATCCATCACCTGTATAATCCGCCACATCCATTACAGTGTGTATATTGGAATAGCCCAAATTGATTGCAGTAAATTGACCGTTGCCAGTGTTTTCAAGAAAGCCACCTATGTTGACAATATCGATGTCTCCATCATTATCTACATCAGCCGGAAATATGGTGTTGGAAAAAGTAGTGCCAATATATTTTTGATGAGCGAATTTGCCTTCCCCATCCAAATTTTCAAACCAAACAATATACGCATCCGTCAATGCAAGCACATCTTCATCTCCATCATTGTCAAAATCCACCGCTTTTAAATCTCGTGTGAAAGATAACCCTTGCATAATCGGAAACCTGTCCCAATTCTGTCCAGAAAGATTGACCGACATGAAAATTACTATTAGTAAAGTGATTTGATTTTTTAAATTTGAATAGATCATTTTTTAGTATTGAGCTGTTTGCTATTGATGTTTAGAAAAAAAATTAAGTATGATTAAACATATTATCAGGTATGTACCGATAGGAAGGTTTTCAATCTCTCCGCTATGTTAAAGATAATAAAAACGCCTTGATAAATAATCATCAAGGCGTTCTATCTATTTACGGAATCTTTGGCGAGACGCCAAAGCAAACTATTCTTTGAAAAGTGAAAGTCTACATATTACTAGGAAAATTATTATGCAAGATTAGGTAGGCATGGCTACTTCATTGGTCTGGTCTGTCTCCAACTTGTAATCTCTTTTGGCGATAAGGTCATAGTCTATATCATTGCTTTTTGTTAACAATGTGTTTTCTTTTTGTGGGAATTGTTATATTTAGGTGATTGAGAAGTATACGTAATTAAGGTGTGGATATTTCTCGATATTGGTGTGTATCTGGGCCTTTGGTGTGGGTATACAAATGTTAGGCTTAATTGAAAACAAACACATGGAAAAAATATTGTCATTTCTCGTTTTTATATTTCTAAGTTTAAATCTAACTTTTGCAACGGAACAAGAATCAGACATTTTATGTTATAATAAAGAAAAATTAGCACTTGAAATTGGTTGGGGACATCCTTCTCCCTTGGAAACATACTATCAACAAAAAAACATTAAGTATCCATTTCAAATGTTACATACTGCAAATTATCGAGGACATATTGCAACTTGGAAAATTGAAAATGAAAAATTTTATATCATTGAGGTTGCAATCGAAGAAGAGAAACATAAGCCACAAAAATTCAAAATTAAATCTTCTGATAAATCTTTATCAACAGAAAATGAGGTTTTCGCAGATTGGTTTAGTGGTATTATAGTTTGTCAGAAAAAAAAGAAAAATTGGGAAACAGAATATTCTCGGTACTTCTATATTAAGAATGGTAAAATTCAAAAAACAGTAAAATTAACAACTGAAGATTTTAAAAGAATACACAATCTAACTGATAAAGATACTTCGGATTTGGAGCTAATGAACAGCTATTCGATGCTTTATTTGAATCAATCATACATAAGTTATTACTTCAGAATGTACGATAAGGAAACAATTACTGTTAATGAAAAGAAAGGGTACATAACGGGAAAAAATGGGAATAGCATCATCCTCGAATACTTTGATAACGATCATATGAAATGGATTTACAATTGGGAAAATTTTGAAATAAACGGAGCACCAAACGGTATTTGGGAAATTGAAAAGAATAAATTATATCTAAAATCTATAAATCTTCATACTGGATTAGAATTTGATGGAGCTGAAAAAATCGTGATAAATTTATCAGATGTTTTCCGTGATATGGAGAAAAAAAATGATAAAATTTTAGTCGATTGGGCAAGTGGCATTTACCTTATTACCTATGGAGAAGAATCTAAAAATGAATTAGACTTCGAGATATTTAAACAAACTGAATTCACTTTATTGCGAATAAAAAATGGCGTAATTGAAGAATCCCGTACAATACCAAGCGACTTTAATTTTAAGAATCCTCCGAAAGATACAGACGAAATTCTAAAAAAATTAATTGAAGACTATAAACAACAAAAAACCAAAAAATAAACATAACAATATATAGCCTGATCGTGCTATTGGCAATCGTCAAGCACGCCGCATGTATTTATCGTTAGCCACTCTCAGTCCCCTCACTCAACCCCACCCATCAACCGCCGAACAACAGGCGAAACCAAAACACACAACAACCCAATCTGAATAGCAATAAATCCAAAAGCAACAAAAACAGAAACATAAGAATACAATTGCAACATAGCTCCTCCGGCTTCCGTGCAACGCTCAAAAGAAAGTCCGGTCACCCAAGCGGTCAATTGTCCGAAAATGCCTTCTGAAAATACATTGGAGCCACCACCAACACTAGTCATCCGTGCAATCTTTCCAGCAAAGAAATGTCCGTAAAAAGAAGAGGTGAAAAAGACACCCATTAAAAAAGCTAGATATTTTGGAGGAGATAATTCTGTCATTTTGGATAAGCCGATTGGTGAGATAAATAATTCTCCGACTGTCAGTACAAAATATCCGACTACTAAAAATAACATCGGTGTTCTCGCTGCTGCATCTAGATATTGTGCGGACCATCCGAAAATGACAAAACCCAATCCAAGTAAAATCAGTCCGATTCCAGATTTGATGGCGGAGTTGGGATTCAAGTTTCGTTTAGATAAAAAGGACCACATCCAAGAAAAGGGAATCGCTAAAAGGATGATGAAACCCGCGTTGATACTGTTGGTTTGAGCGGCGTTCATGCCGATTAGATTGACATTTCGATCAGCGAATAAGGTGAGCGAACTTCCTGCTTGTTCAAAGATTGCCCAGAATAAAGTCATTAAAATAGTGAAGTAGGCGACTACAAATAATCGCTTTTGAGCCACCGCATCCACAGACCGATAGATGTAAATCAAAGCACCTAAAACGGCAAATGTGGTCACCCAAACCAAGTAATGTTCATATTGATTAAATTTTACAATCAGTGCAAAAATGGGAATCGATAAAACAGAAAGGATGGTTATTAATTGCCCTTTATTTAAGCCAACTATTTTTTGTTGATATAAATTTTCGTCAGGAACTAAACCTTCATTACCAAAAACATCATTGCTAATACCACTTTGAAAAAACAATAAACCTGCGATCATCCCAATTCCTGCTAAAACAAATCCATAGTGCCATCCGTACAACTCTGCCAACCATGCACATAACAATGGAGCTACAGCAGCACCAATATTGATGCCCATATAAAAAATAGTAAAACCCGAATCCCGACGAATGTCATTTTCTTCATATAGTTTTCCAACAAAAGTTGAAATGTTTGGTTTGAAAAATCCATTGCCAATGATAATTAACGCCAAAGATCCAAAAAAGAAAAATGGTGTTTCAATTGTTAGAAAAAAGTGACCTAGAGCCATAAAGACACCTCCCATGATGATGGATTTTCGATAACCCAAATAATTGTCTGCCAAAACACCTCCAATCAACGGCGTAAAATAAACCAACGACATATAAGCTGCATAAACTCCAAACGACATATCATCCGTAAACATCAATTGCTTTGTCATATACAACACCAACAAAGCTCGCATTCCGTAGAAAGAAAAGCGTTCCCAAAGTTCTGCAAAGAATAAATAGAAGAGTCCTTGAGGATGGCCTAAAAATTTTTTTGAAGTAGTCTCACTGGTCGTCATAGTTTCTAGAAAGTTTTAAATCAATAAAACTCAAAGAAGCTACAGATTGGAAATTGCGGCAAGGGTTGTGATGAAAAATAACAACAAATTACTGGCTGTAATCAATTGTGAGCCGGTTACAATGAGTTACAAATGGCGGAATAGGCGCTGTTTTCGCTGTTTTTGACAAATTCATGGAGTAAAGCTTCATCAATCTCAATTTGCTCTGGAAGAATCCGAAGTCGGTATTTGCTCTCTCCTAAGAAGGTGAATAGGTCGCGACGGTCTAGTTTATTTTCTCCATCAAGGTTTAGAATCTGATTAATATTTTCGATGATACGACTTAGATAAGTTTGATTTTTTATTTCGCCAGCAGCATTGACCAAAATACTTTGATCATCTCCAGAACCATATTTTCGACGGATGGCCAATTTTAATAAATTTTTATACTGGGTGGTTTTAGATCCAAAATCTATTGGTTGCTTGATAATTTTCTTAGAAGGTATGGTCAGAGAAATTTGAGACCAATCTAAAAACCGGATACGCATCTCATGTACATCAGGTGTGTTGGCAAGTTGGATTACCCATGTAGTTGCCAGCAAAAGGAACAATGAGATCAAAGAAGATTTGGCAATGATTCGAATGAGGCTGTAAAAGAAATCATCATTTAAACTCACAAATACAGCAGGCAGTTGGGAAATAAACATTAAACCTACAATAACGACAGAAAGAATGGCAACAATTTTTAAACCGTGATGGGAAAATGTTTTGAATAAAGAAACCAATAAAAGAAAGCAAATAAAACCAGAAAGTAGGAGATCGGGAATGGCAACTATTTTAGTTCCATAGATGATAAAATTTCCAACAAATTGAGAAATCAATAAAGTCGCTAATGTCACCAACACGATAATTGCGATGATGAAATTCACATTCTTTTTATTGTTGCTGATAAAACTAGGTGCATGATAAAAATAGGATAGTGCTAATAGCAGAAATAAATTATTGACAATTGAAAATAAGTTCACCCCAACTTGAAAAATGAATCCATCGTCAAAAGCATAATACCCACCTACCAATTCCCAAATACCAGAACATACCCAAACCAACATGGCAAATCCCAAGTTCAACAATCCCTTGTCCACTCTAGTTTGAGATTCATCTTCTTCCAATATTTTTTTGAAACGTTTGCGGATATTAAAATAGATGGCCAATAAAAGGGTTGCTCCAATCAGCGAAATGAAGATGTGTGATAAATTATGAAATTGAGTTACTTCACTCATTGGGGAAAGATAGTGATAGGATTGTGAAAAAGGAAATAAAATAGGTCTTGACTAAGAACCCAATCCTTCCGAATTTTCATAAAAATTCTCCCTCCTTTCCCTTTAAAAAAGGAAAGGACCCTATCGCGAGCCAAACGCGAGCCAACGCGAGGAATACGTATGCACAAGAAACAAGTTTACGTACTCCCCTTCATTTTTTAAAGGGAAGGGACGTCCAGCTATGCTGGTACAGGGATGGGTTAAAACGCACAGGGAAGGACCGAGGATTGGGTTAAAAAAAACGCCTCGACGAAATTAATCATCAAGGCGTTTTATCTATTCTAAATAGAAATATTACTTCATTGAAAACTTAACCAAGTTTTCAAATTTCTTAACTCGTTTGTTGACATCAGCAGCTTTCAATTTTTTCAATCTACCGATACTAAATTCTTCCACACAAAAAGAAGCTAGGCAAGAACCATAGATTACGGCACGCTTCATGTTTTCGAAAGTGATGCTGTTGGTCTTTGCGATGTATCCGATAAATCCACCAGCGAAAGTATCGCCAGCACCTGTTGGATCAAATACTTTTGCCAAAGGAAGCGCTGGAGCATAAAACATTTTTTCTCCTTGGAACAACATTGCACCGTGTTCTCCTTTTTTGATGATCAAAAATTTAGGACCCATTTTCTGGATCTTCTTTGCTGCAGTGACTAAAGAATATTCACCCGAAAGTTGTCGAGCCTCCTCATCATTGATGGTGAGGACATCGACTTTTTTAATCACTTTCTTTAAAGCTGGCATAGCAACATCCATCCAGAAATTCATGGTATCGAGTACCACTAATTTAGGTCGCTTTTTCATTTGATTGATAACTTTCATTTGAACTTCGGGGGTCAAATTTCCAAGCATCAGGTACTTGCTCTGCTTATAACTTTCAGGTAAGATGGGGTCAAAGTTTGCGAGGACATTCAAGTCGGTGGCCAATGTATCACGTTGATTCATGTTGTCATGATACTTCCCTTTCCAAAAGAAAGATTTTTCACCTTTTTTTATCTGGAGACCATCCAGATTTATTCCTCTAGTCTTTAAATACTTCATTTCCTTCTTTGGCCAGTCTTCACCAACCACAGAAACGAGTTTTATATCTTTTGTGAAGTAAGAGGCTGCAATACTTGCGTAAAGTGCTGCGCCGCCTACGACCATTTCAGCTTTTCCGTATGGAGTTTCCAAACTATCAAACGCTACTGTTCCTACTGTAACTAAACTCATAATTAAATTGTCGTTAAAATATTTGCGCAAAGATTGCACTTTATTCTATATATTAATAGATTTGCATCGCCTTTTAATTGAAAGGGCATTAAATTTGAGTAATTCTTTATGAATTGAGTAAATTCTACATAGAAACTCAGACGCTTCTTTAGCTCAGCTGGTTAGAGCATCTGACTGTTAATCAGAGGGTCCAAGGTTCAAGTCCTTGAAGAAGCGCAAAAAATTAGGATTCCGTTATTGCAACGGAATCCTTTTTTATTTGTCTTAAGTCGTAGTCGATAAATTAAAATTTCGACATGACGATTTTTTTACTAATCTTTTTATCGGGAAATTGAATTTCTATAAAATATAATCCTGTTGACAATGATTTTTGGTCAAGAATTTTAATTCGATTTCCTTCAAAATTATAGTTGGCAATTATTTTTCTGCCATCTACCGAAAATATTTCAACTGCTTCTACTTTTTCAAGATCTGGACCAGCGATATAAAAATCATTGGTTGCAGGATTAGGAGAGATGGTATAATTAGTTTCAGGATTTAAATTAATGGTTGGAGTACTTGCTCCAAATTTATAAATTCCAATTCCACCTCGACTATTGGCGATGACCATTTCTACTTGATTGTCATTATCAATATCTGCTAAATCAATTCGTGATCTTCTGCCAATTCTAGCATCTGCAAAAGCATTGGTCATTTCTGTAAAAGAACTTCCAGCTGATAAATTTCCTTCTATGTCGTTGTATCGAAAAATAAATCCACTTTCACTTCCGGCATACAAAAGATAATTGCCAGGTGTTTCTAAATCTGAAAAAACAGGTGCGCTCCATCCTAATGTTTGTCCTAAGTAACGAGTATCCACACCACCTAGTTGAAAAATTTGTTCATCAAAAACTGGATTAGTTGCAGTTCCATTGTTAGGATAATAAAGTAATAAGCCTTGTTGAGCTCCTATGACCAAATCTAGTAATCCATCTCGATTCAAGTCAATGATTTGCGGGATTGCATTTTTACCAATGTCTATTCCTTGATATTCTGGAATTGCGGTGGTGAATACAACTGGATTATTGGGACCTGCTGTGTTTTGAAAATAATGGATTTTACCAGAACCTTCTCCGATAATCATATCTTCATCGCCATCTCCATCCAAATCACCAAATGCAGGTGCTACAAAATTCCAATCATATATTACTATGTTTTCAAAATTGCGATCAACCAATTGAAATTTTGGGTTGTTGGTATTTCCAATATTTTTGTAAGCAGTGATACCACCAGCCAAACCACTCAACGGATTGAAGTAGCCACTATTACCCACTAATAAATCAGTCAAGCCATCCTGATCGAAGTCGAAAAAAACAGGCGTGGCTTCCTGTCCAACATCTATCATGTTTTTCACTAAGAAAGTATCTAGAATTAAATCGAAGCTATCGGTTTCATCCCGTTGGTATACTTTGGTGAATGCATAATTTTGACTAGAGGCAGAACTTCGGTTTGAAATAAGAATTTCTCCGACACCATCCATATTAACATCCACCCAAGAAGGTGTTGGTAAGCTGACCATATTAATCGGAGTGGATATAGAAGGGAAAGAATTATCTTGTTTGTAAAAATGCGCATCATCGGGTGTACCATTATTTGACAATACAGTTACGGAGTTATAAAATTCATTTCCAATCATCAATTCATATAAACCGTCGTTGTCATTATCAAAAGAGAGGAGGGAGGAAATCCCATGTCTATTCGCAATTAATTCAGGCATTCCCATGCCACAACTATCAGGATTGATATCAAGCGTTAGAGGAATCATACCTTCGTCTTTGAAATTTCCATAACATGCTGTTGACAAGTTAAAAACCAAACTATCACAATGATTGTATAATTCCATACTTTGGTTTTTGTATAAAGCGACTTGTTGTCCTGCAGCAGTTTTAAACGATAATATATCTAAATCACCATCGGCATCAATATCAACTATCGATGGTACATTGTCAGTTAAAGAAAAAATATCTTCATTGTTAGTGATTGTTAATTTTTCTTTCGCAACTGTAAACTGTAGTTCATTGTTATTATCATATGCACCTTTGTAAACAATAATTAAATCATCCGTCGCTGTGAAAAGATCAGGAATGTCATCGCAATTGTAATCATACATCAATGCCCATCCTTTTAATGGTGGCAAGTTCTTTTGAAATTCAAATCCAGAATAGTAGTCATTGGGACCATTTCTGAACACATAGTTCCCAGAATTATCGGTTCGCTCGTATATAAATAAATCTTGGATACCGTCATTATTTAAATCTGCCTCTGTATAAATAGGACTATTAAAACCACCAGTGTATGGAAGCGAAAGCGTTACTCCATTTTCGATGATAGAAATTGTCTCATATCTAATCACTTCACTTTCGGGTGTCTGTCCGAAAATCGAGCAACAAAAAACATTAATAAAGAAGAAGAAAAATAGAAATCGTAGTAGCATAATATTGGCGATTTAGAATTACGATTCAAATTAGGACAATTTTTTTAATTATGAATTATACACCGATTGAGTTATTGTGTTAACTGGCATAATGTCATAGATTGTCTTTGTATTCGAGATAATCGGTTACTTCTTTTCAAAAATTATACAATCAATAATTTTGTGTTTTTGCATTTTCAAAAAAATGCAAAATAACCTGCCTTCTTGGTAAGGTGCTGCTGAACTTATATTCAGCCAATAAATTTGACTTTTTTATGAGTTATGGATAATTGAGTCGTTCCCAAAAAGTTGGGACGGCTCATTTTTTTTTGCGTGACTGTAACCGCCATTTTCAAATGGCGTAAAATTTCCTCACACAGAAATCGCTAAAAATCGTAGAAAGAGGACGTGAAAAATATGTAGATAAATCGCAGAAAAAGTATGAGTTATATCAATGCTTGGTAAGAAGAATTTTTAATTTTCAAAATAAAGTTGAATGAATATCCGCTTTGCGGGAGGCCTCAATATGAAATAATGAGGTTCCTGTCGATTTAGGGTGGGTGGAGCGAGCGGCGTTCTTCGTTGGGCATTTAAATCGACTTGATTTTTTGGATACTTTTTCATCTAAGGAAAAAGTATCGCCCGTCCGGCGAGGACAAAGCAAAAAAGATGAAACTATAAATAAATGCTGAATAGCATCGGTAGAAAGTTTGAAGATATAAATATTGCCTATGTCAGTACACCCAACATGCTTTGTCTACGTTGCCATTTGAAAATGGCAGTTACATAAATCACGTTTAGACAAAATAAAATTTCACACCTAACTTAACTACCATCTCATTCTTTCCTTATTATTCAAAAAAACAAATAAAATTAACTATTTTGAACTTCCTAAAATGAAGGTATGATTCAAATAGTATTGCTTGCATTTATTGCTGGTTCTATTGCCGCAGTAATTAAAGTAGTTAGACAAATTGTATCTGAAAGAAAATGTGTCACTGATTATGAAATCGGAAAATTTTACAAAGGCACATTGAAGCATGATGATGCGATCTATCGACGATTTATTGCACACTTAGGTATTTGTGAAAAATGTCAAACCCGATTACATAGTTTCCAAAAAGTAGATGATGTCGGCGATCATTTTTTAAGTAAAGAGCATTAATAAACCTGAAATATTTTTTAATAGACAAACAAAGACAATGAAACCAACAAGACTTTTCGATTACATATATTTTCAAAAAGAAAACTATCCATTAGAAAAAGCATTTGGTAGAAAAGAAAATGGGAAATGGATTTATTGGAGTACGGATGATGTGATAAATCAAGCGATGAAATTAGCAAGTGGATTGGTTGGTATGGGATTGCAACCAGGAGATAAAATTGCCATTGCAGCGTATAAAAACCGACCAGAATTTATAGTAGCAGATATTGCAACACAAATTATTGGTGTTGTGAATGTACCAGTCTATCCAACGATTTCACCAAAAGAATATGAATATATCCTAAATGATTCGGAAGTGCAATATGCATTTGTTGGAGCGGATGATTTGTATGAGAAGTTCGAGAAAGCAAGTCCAAATGTTCCATCTTACAAAAAGACCTTCACTTTTGATAAGCAACCAGGAAAGCCCTATTGGGAAGATATCTGGAATGAAGATAATTACGAAGAAGTTGAAAAAAGAAAAGCAGCGGTTAAGCCTGATGAATTGGCAACCATCATTTACACTTCTGGTACAACAGGAAATCCAAAAGGTGTGATGCTGAGTCATACGAATATCGGACATGTTATCCAAACAACATTAGACGCACTTAATTTGGAGCAGGGAAAACCAGTTTTAAGTTTCTTACCGATGTGTCATATTTTTGAAAGAGCGGTTTCTTATGGGTATATGTGGCGTTCTTCTGTAGTCCATTTTACAGGTACAGATAATCTAGGTGGTGAAACGGGAGATCTTCAAGATGTAAAACCTTACTTTTTCACAACTGTGCCTAGATTGTTAGAAAAAGTATACGAGAAAATTTATAATAAAGGATTAACATTAGAAGGTACCAAGAAGAAATTATTCTTCTGGGCATTGGGCTTAACGGATGATTATGCATTTGATTTCAAGCCTTCAGGAATGACAGGGTTCAAATGGAAAATTGCGGATAAATTAATTTTCAGCAAATGGAGAGAAGCTTTAGGAGGTAATGTAAAAATGATTGTTACGGGTGCTGCACCTTGTCCACGTAAAATGGCACAAGTATTTTCAGCTGCAGGTATTCCGATCAGAGAAGGGTATGGATTGACGGAAACATCACCAACTTTGAGTATCAATCATATCGACAACGACAAAGCTATGTTAGGTACAGTTGGACCGATTATTCCAGGTCTTGAAATTAGAATTGATCGTTCTGAAGGAGACTACAATAATGATGAAGGAGAAATTATTGCAAAAGGACCAAACGTGATGATTGGTTATCACAATAATCCAGAAGCGAATGCCAAAGTATTTAAAGAAATTGATGGAGAACGTTGGTTTAGAACAGGAGATATCGGAACCTTTGTTACCAATAGCTCGGGTACAAAATGTTTAAAAATCACTGATCGTAAAAAAGAATTATTAAAAACTTCTGGTGGAAAATATGTTGCACCTGCACCTATTGAGAATAAATTAAAAGAAGACTTCTTGATAGAACAAGTAATGGTGGTAGGAGACAAGCAGAAATTTGTTTCAGCTTTGATATTACCTGCACAAGAAGCATTGATAAATTGGTGTAAAGAAAATGATGTTGATTCCTCAGACATGGCTGCTGTTTGTAAGAATGAAAAGGTATTAGCGGCATTTCAAAAAATAATAGATGACATCAATCCAGAATTTAGTCATATTGAACAAATCAAAAAGTTCAAGTTATTGAATTGTGAGTGGGGACCAATGAAAACAGATGGTACAGATGCAGAATTGACACCTACTTTGAAATTGAAACGTAGAGTTATTCGGGAAAAGCATAAGAATGAGATTTCTGATATTTATAATGTTTAACTTCTAAGTTCACTTGGGGTGTGTTTTACCACTTAGACGCTAATGCACTAAGGGACACAAAGCTATAAAGTGAATTTTAAAAATTATATGTGAGTTAATTGTTAAGCAAAATAGCAACATGAAAAAGTATATCTATTTCTTAAGTTTGATTTCTATAATGATATCATCCTGTGCAATCGACGATGACATTCCAATCGATCCATGTCAAGATGAATTTGTTGGTTCATTTGATTTACTACCAACATCAGATGAGGTTTTTCCATATTTTGATCTTCCTATTACGTCCAAAGTCATATTTGTAAATGAAGTTGGTGAGGAAGCCATCTACCAGATAGGATTTCCAGTTAGTTTAAAAGTTACGAGTAACATACCAAAACCATGTGCTGAAAACTTAGATTTTAATATTAACTATAGTTATGAAACAGATTACAAAGGACTGCAATTTGAAAGTGACGAAAATTCAATTTCTTTTAGTCTCAATCTGAGCGCACGAATAGATTTTGACGATCCAGCAGCTGGAAGAGTTTCAGATGTTTTTACAATATTTGGTCATGATAAGGAGAATGATACAGGAACTAGATTTGGGATTTTCTCTATGGTTGCAGATCAACGAACTTCCACAAATGATTTACCAGGACCTCGTTATTATGAGTCCCTACAGTTTTTAAACAGAACATTTACGGATGTGTATATATCTGAAACACTTAATCCGTTTACTACGCTGTATTATACCAAAGAACAAGGAATCGTTTCCTTCAGAGATGTTGACGACGTACTGTGGGCACTCGATCGGATAGAATAGTTTCGAAGCCTTTAGGGATTCGTAAACGTACTGCTCTTTTTCAATGCATTACGTTTCTCAATCCTTAAAGGCTTAAGAAACGATCCTTGCGTTTGTCTAGTTTGAGATATCCAGGAGTAACAATTTCTGACTTTATGAATCATTTTGGATGCACTAAATACGATTTATGTTGATCTGAATAATTATCAATATACCTGCTTTTCCTAGTTTGATTTTTCGAGGAATCTAGTCCTTTTTCTTTTTTCATTGACAAAAAAGAAACAAAAAGTCTAGATTTTATAAACTCCTCCGTCGAACATATAAAATCGGCCTCCCTCTACAAAATCCAAGTTTATGTTTGTTTTAACTGAATTTGCAACAATTTGAATACGTCGTTTAATTTTAACGTAATTACCCCGTTTTATTGGGTTTCTACGTAAAATTGATGCATTATCCCCAAAATACAAAAATCTAACTAATTGGTTATTAATGTTTTGTCATACTTCTGAATACGCCTAGTTTGAGAAGCCTTTGAGGATTCGTAAGCTTGGATGACTTTCTACTGATAAATTGCTTATTAAAAACTATCCACTTCCTTATAAGCATCAATTACCCGACGATCCCCATCTTTCCCTTTGATAGAATTTCCATGTTCCATTCCCAAAATACCATCGAAACCTTTTGAGTGAATCGACTTAAAAATATTTTTATAATTTATCTCTCCGGTAGTAGGTTCGTTTCTTCCAGGATTGTCACCGATTTGGAAATAAGCGATTTCGTCCCAACACTTTTCGATGTTAGGAATTAAATTTCCTTCTTGAATTTGCTGATGATAGATGTCGAACAGAATTTTACAGCTTGGACTATCGACAGCTTTGCAAATTTGATAAGCTTGCGGACTTTCAGTTAAAAATAAGCCAGGATGGTTTCTAAAGTTAAGTGGTTCCAAAACCATTGTTAGATTATGAGGTTCTAGAATGGCGGAAGCTTGTTTTAGACTTTCCACGACATTGGCGGTTTGATAGGCCATATTTTGACGAAGGTCAACATGTCCTGGAACGACGGTCATCCATTTCGCATTTACTCGTTTGGCAACTTCTACAGAAGATTTGATATCGGATAAAAATTCTTTTCGCATCGCCTCGTCACCAGAAGCAAGATTGGGTTCTTTCCAATAAATTTTGTGCGCGACAAAAACACCCATTTCAATTCCTCTTTTTTCCATCGTCTTTGCCATGTTAGATTGCAAGGCAATGTCTCGACCTTTCATCTCATTATCTTCGAAAGCATTGAATCCTTCATCGGCCATAAAATTCAATTGCGCAATAGGATCTTCTCCAGCCAAGTTTTTAAACATGCCCAAATGAGGTGCATATTTCAACTTGAAAGTAGCGGATTCATTCATGGAGTCATTCATACTACTTATTGAATTGGTTGCAAAAGGAATAGTGCCTGCTGCAAGTGTTGATTTCTTGATGAAGTTTCTACGTTTCATAATTGAATGAATTTTACTAAATATAGATAATAAATATCATTTAATCGAGGGGCAATAGTTGCAACTATGGTAAAATATAAATATCTTTGAATCATCAATGCCTCGCACGCCTCTGAATCAAGCGCAATTTGCGGGGACTTTTTTTGCCCATACCCTTCATACAATGAGATACACAAAGCCACCTCTTAAAATAAGTCAAATCATTTCTCTTTTAAAATCTCGAAATTTATTAATTAATGATGAAGAAAGAGCTGCTAAACACTTAAAAAATATCAGTTATTTTCGTTTGACAGGTTACATGTATCATTTGCAAGAAAAAGACGGGAGTCATTTGTTTTTCGACGATACTACTTTCAATGATATAATACTTCATTATAAGTTTGATGAAAAATTGAGAAGTTTAATTTCAATTTATTTAGAAAGGATTGAATTATCAATGAGAGCTAAAATTTCAGACAAATTTTCAGAGTCATATGGTTTCTTTTGGTATAATGATTCTCAACATTATGCAGACATCTCAACTATGGATTTTATTGTTGATGAGATTAAATCTACTTTTGAAAACCCTCAAGATCAATTTTTAAAATCGTTCAAAAACAAATACATTTCAGAAAGTCTACCTCCTTCAAATATGGCTGTGGAAATACTTACTTTCGGGAAACTAGCTCGTTTGTATCAAGGTTTAAAAAACGAAGAAGAAAAGAGAGAAATTGCAAAAGAATTTAATTTGCCTAGTTCAATTTTATCAAATTGGTTGAGGTCATTAACAATTGTAAGAAACATTTGTGCACATCATTCACGGCTTTGGAATAGGAGATTAAGTGCTTATCCTCCAAGAATACCAAATAGACCCAAGTATAGATTCCATGGTGAATTACCAATAAGATTCAATTCATCTATTTACGGAACCTTATCCATTATTGACAGACTACTTTTTGCAATCTATCCTGAAAATAAATTCATAAGTAAAATCATACTTTTGATAGATGACTATGATAAAACGGTTAATATTAACCACATGGGATTTCCTGAAAACTGGAAAACTGAACCTGCATGGAAAAAGCAGTAATTTGTTAACTTAATTGACGTCCAACTTTTTCTAATAATTTTTTAGTAGCTAGAATTCCATCGTGTTCACTCAATTTTTCTCCTTCATATTCAACTCCGATATAACCGTCGTATTTAAATGACTTGACAATTTTCAACATTTTCATATAGTCGATAGTTGTTTCATTTCCATCTGCATCGAAGTCATATGTCTTGGCGCTTACTGCTTTTGCAAAAGGCATTAATTCTTCGACACCTTTGTATTTGTCATAATCCTTGATGCATTTAGCTCCCCACTGAACACCGCCTACACGTTCGAGGCAGAAGTTTCCAAAATCAGGTAGTGTTCCGCAATTAGGTTGGTGTACGGTGCGCATAACATCAGACAACCATTTCCCATCGGAGGAATAGCCACCATGATTTTCAACAATCACATTCATACCAAATGGACGTGCATATTCTGCTAGTTTTCCTAATCCATCGATTGAAGCTTTTTGCACATCTTCCGAACTACCTTTTCCAAATGAATTTACACGAATAGAATGACAACCTAAATATTTGGCAGCGTCGACCCATTTGAAATGATTTTCAACGGCTTGGTTTCTTTCTTTGTCGTCAGGTTCTGCCAAACCACCTTCTCCATCTACCATGATGATTAGACTTTTGACACCGTGATCATCTGCACGTCTTTTCATCTCATTGAGATATTTATTATCCTTGACATGGTCTTTGAAAAATTGATTGACATATTCAATACCGTCGATACCAAATTGAGTTTTGGCAACTTTAGCAAAATCCAAATTGTCCATTTCTTTAGCTTGAAGTGCTTTATGTAAAGACCATTGTGCCAATGAAATTTTGAAGAATAAATCTTTAGCAGTATTGGGTTCTTCTTTAATCATAGGTGTGGTACCACTGACTGGTTTTTTAGTTGTGTTGCAAGCAGACAAACCTAAAACGCCAATTCCCATTGCTGTTTTGCCTGAATTTTTTAAAAATGTTCTACGTGTTTTTTTCATTTTCAAATTTTGTTGTGTTAATACTAAAGCATAAATGGTATCCTTAAATGGACCAAGAATTTTCATTTTCCAATAGTGGAATACAAGGTTGGTATTCGCCCGGAACAGGATCATAACGAAGCACTTCTGTGCCGATTTTTTCGGAAGTGAAATAACCGAGACAAGTCAATTCTTTCATCAAGTCAAAAAATGGTTTAGCAGGTTTTTCTTCCCAGGACAAAGCAGAGGTATCGCCTTGTGCAGCAAGTTCTTCTTTCGCTTTGTTCATGAATGCGGTCAAGACTCCTTTTCTTTCTGTTTCGTCAAATTCCAAAAATGACTTCCCATGAGCATTGTTACAAGTTTTCTCAATGGTTTCCAATCCTTTTAAGAATCCTTGTTTATCTTTTTCACGACTATATCCATTTAGCATATTGTCGATAAATTGTGGAACACCGACATCTTTGGCGCCAGGTGTTGAAGTTGCGGGTAATATTGTTTCAGCAATTTCAGCGACCAATGCAGCTTGATCTGAAGATAAAAAAGTGGGTTTCCAATCTAAAGTTGGTTCAGCTTTGCAACCGCTCATCACTCCCATAATCGAACCAGCAGAAAGGGTGCCACCTAAAATAATTGCGGTTTGTTTTAATGCGTCTCTTCTTTTCATGAGTTCTTATTTTAAGTTACCTTTTTTTAATTCTTTAACAGCGTGATCACATGCTCTTGCAGTTAGCGCCATGTAAGTAATTGATGGATTTTGGCAAGCAGAAGAAGTCATACATGCGCCATCTGTTACATATACATTCGGTACTGAATGAACTTGATTCCATTTATTAAGTACCGAAGTTTTTGGATCTCGTCCCATTCTTGCCGTTCCCATTTCATGAATACCTAAACCAGGGGCTCCGACTCGATCATAAGGTTTGACATCTTTGAATCCAGCTTTTTCTAACATTTCAACTGCGGATGCTTGCATGTCTTTTCTCATAGCAAATTCATTTTCTTTGAATTCACAATCAATCGTTAATGTTGGCAAACCATCTTTATCTTTTACATCACGATTTAAAGTGACTTTGTTTTCATGATAAGGAAGCATTTCTCCAAATCCCATTAAGTTGATTCCCCAACCTGCTGGTTTCATTGCTGCGTCTTTAAATGCACCACCGAAGTCTGCTTCTGCAATCATACCTCCCCATCCAGATCGACTAGCGCCACCTTGATACCCGTAGCCACGTAAAAAAGCTTTTTGTTTGGTGGTAGAACTGATATTTCTAAATCGAGGAATATAGATACCATTCGGTCTTCTTCCTTTATAATATTTGTCATCGTATCCATCTATTCCTGCTCTTGCTCCTGCATAAAAATGATGATCCATTAAATTATGACCTAATTCACCACTTTGATTTCCAAGACCATTTGGATGAGCATCTGATGTAGAGTTTAATAAAATTTGAGTGGAGCCAAGTGCGGATGCACAGACGAAAATAACTTTGGCAAAATACTCAGAAGTTTTTCCAGTTTCAGAATCAACAATGGCGACACCGGTTGCTTTCTTTTTGTCTTTGTCATAAATGAGATGACTAACGGCTGAGTTAGGGCGTAACGTCATATTGCCAGTTTTTTCAGCAGCAGGTAAAGTTGCAGCATTGCTACTAAAATAAGCTCCATAAGGGCAACCTCGAATGCATCGATTCCTATTTTGACATTTTCCACGAGTATCTCCTTCGCGTTGTTGCGTTATATGCGCGACTCTTCCAACAGTAAGTACTCGTTCTTTATAGTTTTCGGCAATTTTTTCTTTTAGGTGTGTTTCTACACAATTCAATTTCATTGGTGGAAGAAATTCACCATCAGGTAAATGAGGTAGTCCTAATTTTTCACCACTAATTCCAACAAATTTTTCAACATAACTATACCATGGTGCAATGTCTGCATATCGAATTGGCCAATCGACTGCTATTCCTTCTTTTGCATTGGCTTCAAAATCAAGATCGCTCCAACGATATACTTGACGTCCCCACATGATTGATCTACCTCCAACATGATATCCACGCATCCAATCAAATCTCTTTGTTTCTGTGTATGGATGTTCACTGTCTTTTACAAACCAATGTTTTGAGTTTTGGCGAATGGTATATCCAGTTCTTTTTTGCTTGAAATAATCTTTTTCTATTTCTGCTTGTGGTACACGATCTCTAAAGGGCAAATCCCATTTATCGTCATTCATGGTAGGATAATCCTTTACATGTTTGACCATTCTGCCTCTTTCGAGTACTAAAGTTTTCAATCCTTTTTCAGAAAGTTCTTTGGCGGCATAACCACCACTAATTCCTGATCCGATGACGATAGCATCGTAGGTATTTTGAGCTGTTGCTTTTAAATTAAGATGTGACATATATTGTACTCATTTAGTTAGAATCAATATAATAATAACTAAAAGGAAAGCAGTAGATTTCGTGGAAAATTTACACTTACTCAGAAGTTCGAAGCATAAAAAAACCAAATGCGGAAACTAATGTAAGTATTCCAACTAAATACCAGAGCTGATTAAAACCATAATTTTGCGCAATGTAAAATCCAAGGGTTGGTGAGATAATGGTTGCTCCTGAAAAAGCCATGGTATACAACCCCATATATTGCCCACGATTTTTTGCGTTTGTTTTTTGCAATGCATAGTCATTGGCGAATGGAAAATTGAATATTTCTCCTATAGAAATGATGACCATAGAAATGATTGCAATGCCCGGAAGGTGGCTTAAAGGATTGAAAACAAAGAAAGATAACCCAATTAACAAAGCACCAAAACCAGCCAACACCATATTGTTATATTTTTTTTCAAACAAATAAATAATTGGCATTTCTAATACTACAATGACTAGGCAGTTTAATGCCAGTAAGTATCCAATTTGATCTTCATTGTATAAGAATTCTTGTTTGAGAAATACAGGTAAAGTGTATATCAGTTGCATAAATGCAATACCGGTCACAAAAATACAAGCTAAGAAAGTTAGATATTTCGGATCCTGAAAAGGAGATTCAAAGTAGTGTTTTACTTTAGTGATACCCACTAATTCATCCGGATCGACTTCATCATCTTTTGGTTCTACATTTTCTAATAAAAGAATGAATAGGAATGCAGCTACAATACAAGTAATTCCATCGACCACAAACAACCATTCGTAGCTGTAGTATGCTGCAATAATACCTCCAATTGCAGGTCCAGCTGTCAAACCTAAATTGATAAATAATCTGATTAATGAAATGGATCGAGTTCGATTGTCGTCCGTGCTATATGCACTGATGGCGACGAAATTGGCAGGACGAAACGAGTCTCCAATTAAATTCGCAACAAACATAAAAATGCAAAGTGGAATTAATGTCTTGATAGTCATTAGCACAAAGAACATACAACCAACTAAGAAAAGACTCCAAAACATCACCCGATAATAGCCAAATTTATCACTCAAAATTCCACCAATATAAGCACCAGCTAATGAACCCAAACCAGCACAACTCATTACATATCCGGCTTCAATCAAAGGAAATTTTAGTTTGGTAGTCATATAAACGGTCAGAAATAAAAAGACCATAGACCCACTTCTATTAATGAAAGTGACGACGGAGAGTAGCCAAATATTTTTGGATAATCCACTAAAAGAATCTAGGTATAGATTCTTCACATTTTTAAATATCTGGATCATAAGGGGCGTAAGTTAAAGTAATTAAACCTCAATCTCATTTAAATCGTTCCATTTAGAACAAGTAAAAAACTACTAAAAAATAGTATGCTAATGTATGAATCAGTGGGCTAGCCGTGCGTCTAAAAATAATGTTATCTTTGGCATTTTATTTTAAAAAGTACTAAACATGGTTATTGAAAAAAACAAGGTGGTGGTTGTTCACTACAAATTACAAGAAGACGATTTAAATGGACCACTTGTAGAAGAAACAAAAGGGAAAGCACCATTGGCATTTATTTACGGATTGGGGATGATGATTCCAGATTTTGAAGCCAACCTTAGTGGTAAAAAGGCTGGTGATGAAGCACAGTTTGGAATCAAAGCGGAGAATGCTTACGGAATAGCTAATCCAGAAGCGATCGTTGATATTCCAAAAAGTGTATTTGTAGTTGATGGCAAAGAAGCAACGGATCTATTACAAGTTGGAAAACAAGTTCCTATGCAAGATCAACAAGGGAATCCAATGAATGGAATCGTGGTCGGTGTTGCAGCAGAATCTGTAAAGGTAGATTTCAATCATCCTATGGCTGGAAAGAATTTATTTTTCACAGTGAATGTAGAAGAAGTAAGAGATGCGACTCCTGAAGAGTTAGATCATGGCCATGTACATGGTCCTGGAGGGCATAATCACTAAATTGACGAATTACTCCTAGTATTGACAGAATTTACCCTATAATAATGGGTACATAGATGTGAATACTAAATAATTATCTGCGAGAGGCTATATTTTGTCATTTAATTTTGTTTCTTTTATAATATTAATGTGAAAAGCACATTATATATATAAGCACATTACCAAATAGAAACTACAAACAATGACTAGAACAGTAAAGTCCTTTCGCTATTTTGCAGTGGATGATCGAACTGCAGTGAGAATAAGTTCGATTCTACTCGCAATCCCATTTTTATTTCTACTAGAGAATACATTCGAATACATTTTACATGCTGATTTTGCGCTCCTCGCTTATTTTACTGAAATATTTAAGACCTTGGATCGGAAGATTGTATTTATAGGACCACTTTTATTTATTGTCGGACCAATTGTCGCTGCGTTTTTAAATGTATTTTCAGTGATTACATTAGGATTTGACAAAAAGCAACGGGTAGTGGAGATTAAAATTCATTTGAAATGGGTGAATTTATTTTTACTTTTCATTTGTATTATGTCCTTAACCGCTTCAGCTGTATACATGATTTTAGCATTGAACGGATTCTAAAATTTCATAAATTAGAAATAAAAAAGAAAAGCCTTCTCGAATTAATTTCGAGAAGGCTTTTCTTTTTTATTAGGCACAATCTAATTTAGATATCTGTAAAGTTGCTCCAATAAACATATGCCCAAGTTGCAAAGAACAAGAAGAAAAATATAATTATCTTGGCGAGTGTTTTTCCTTTTCCACCTGCATTTTCTATATGGTCTGACATAATGTTAAATTTTTACTTGATTATTTGATAGTACAAAGAAAATGAAATTTTACATAACAAAAAAGAGCTACCTCAATTATCTATTCATCTTTACAAAAGGAGCTGTTTTGATGAATCCATTTTGTTGAATAACCAACACATAATATCCATTTTGTAGGTCTGAAGTATCAAGTGTAAACCTTTTTTCTTCAATGAAATCATCGATCGATTTTGTTTTCAAAAGCACACCTTGTGCATTATAAATAAAACACTCAACCTCTGTCAATGTTTTCAATTGTTGATCCAATTCTACAATAACATAATCATCCACAGGATTAGGTCTTATGTCAAAATCAAAAGCGGTGTTTATTTGAGTTTCTTCAGGTATTACAAATGGGGCAACTGACGATGTAATATTGATTGTATAATCCTCGACTTCTCCATATGCAAATACTTCGCAAGGTTCAGGGTATCCATCTGCTTTTAATGAAATTCTCATTCTAGTTGATCCCGTCAAAGCATTAATAGGAATAGCCAAGTTTTTCTGAACAGTGAATTTACTTTTCTTTTGATATACTTGTTCACCACTATCTAAGAAATCTCCATCTTGATTATAGTCTATCCAAATTCTCCAATAAACAAAGTGAATACTACCAGTGAATCCAGGTGTTAATCTAATTGTCAACGGACTTCCGGGTGTTGCGCCAAAAGTAACAGATGTGAAATCCGCATATCCATTGTTATTTCCAGATATATTTTCTGTGTTACCAGCCACTATTTTTTCAATATACTCATAAGCAGTTGAGTTGCCGTTGGAAGAACAATAGGAGATTGGTGTTGTACCATTACAATTACAATCCGTATCATAAACATCATTTGAAGTATTAGAATCCAAATCATCGCAAGGATCTCCAATAATACAATTGGTGTTGTCACAAAAGTCAGGAGTTCCGTCATTGTCGGAGTCAATTAAGTCATCGCCACCAGGGCAGATATCGTTTTCATCACAAACGGTGTCATTGTCCGTGTCTTGGAAAGTTCCGCTACAATTACAATCAATATCATAGACATCATTGATGGTGCAATCATCCAAATCATCACAAGCGTTTCCAACAATACAATTGGTGTTGTCGCAAAAGTCAGGAGTTCCGTCATTGTCGGAGTCCACTAAATCATCACCACCAGGACAGATATCGTTATCATCACACACGGTGTCATTGTCAGTATCTTGGAAAGTTCCAGTACAATTACAATCTATATCGAAGATGTCATTGGTAGTGCACGGATCGAGATCATCGCAATTTTCTCCAACAATACAATTAGTGTCATCACAAAAGTCAGGAGTTCCGTCATTGTCGGAGTCAATTAAATCATCACCACCAGGGCAGATATCGTTATCATCACACACGGTGTCTCCATCTTCATCTGGACAATTGTTTCCGCTAACGACAACAACTTCAAAAAAGCTACATTCAGAAGATTGAACACTGACATAATAAGTTTCACCAACAGTCAATCCTGAAATAGTTTCGGTACTATTACAAGCAGCACCATACCAAGGATTACATCCCCAGACTTCTGTCCAATTAGTTTCGAAGACTTTTGCATTTATGTTATTCCCAATCATTCCAGAAATGGTAATGGAAGCTTCATTGTTTGTAACAACAATACTGCAACCAGTTGCTGGGGTTCCTAAGCAAGTGCAACCATCGGATTGAATCACATCATTTGTAGTAGCAGCATCAAAATCATTACAAGTAGAATTAGGTGCTGCTGGTAAACTAGCATTAGTTGGTGCACAATCATCGAAATCACAAACCCCATCATTATCCGAATCTTGGAAAGTTCCTATACAATCACAATTGGAATCATACACATCATTCATTGTACAGGAGTTTGAATCATCACATGAATTACCTGCTATACAATTCGAAGTGTCGCAAAAATCAGGAATTCCATTCCCATTATTATCTAACATATCATCACCACCAGGGCATATATCATCGAAATCACAAACTCCATCATTATCTGAATCTTCGAAAGTTCCTATGCAATCACAATTGTTATCATAAATATCATTGGTAGTACAAGGATCCAAATCATCACAAGTATTTCCAACAATACAGTTATCGATTGTTGAAATTGAATCTATGACTCCCAAACTGGGATTGTAATAAGTTCCACTACAAGAAGATTCTAGTTTGATAGTTTTGACTATATAAACGTTGTTACCATCCAGAGGAGTTAAGTCTTTAAAAGTAGTGAGTGTAATTAAATTGTTATTTATCTTTACGAATTCACCATCAATTGAGTTAGCTCTATAAATATTGTACCCAGTGATAGTTTCATTATTTGGTGCGTCCCAAGAAATGTTGACCACTCCATTCGTACTTATCGTTGTATTTACAGAAGTTGGCGCAAGAACAGGATGCATTCTAAGCGTAGGGTCACCCATCAATGCTACATGAATATTTTGTTTTCCAGGAAGATAAACACCATTATCAGCATTTTGAGTTTGAATCGTACTGAAACCAATATTATACCCCATTGGCATATGGTGGAAAAACCAATCTGGATTTCCTGCCCAAACATTTGTGAGTGTTTGTCCAGAAGCAAGAGCTGCTCTTAAGACATTGTTTTCATGATTCCAATCTCCAAACTGACTACCAAATAACATGGTAAATACGGTTTTTAAATTATCATTTGCAAAATTGGCAGTACTAGTCACACCAGAAACATCAACATTAGAACCACTACCACAACCATAAGACCAGAGGTAACTTTGATTTTGTAAGGTTGTTCTATAATCCACTTCATCAATATTTTCCCAACCAAACATGGTAGAGAAATTTCTAAAACCATTGGCAGCACATGCGGCAAATTGACGATTAAAGTTATCATCAATCAACCCTCGTCTTACAACATCAACCTGACCAGTTTTAAAAGCATGATTTTTATTTAAGTAATTTCTTGTTAATTCAATTTCAGATGAATTGAATAAGAACATTCTGGATAAATCAACTCGACCAACTTGTAGTTCAATCGGGGAAGGAATAATGCTTTGGTCAAATTTTCCATCACCTGGAACATTGTGATTCTCACTAAAAAATGCGATTGTGATATTTACGGTTTCATCGGTCCAAGTACCATCCATATCTCCATAATATAAATCAGCTGGCCATGCGCCTTTGTGTTCGGTATGCGTATCTGGATAAATATTTCCTGAATATGGAACTGGTATATTACCTAAAAGGAAAAGAGAGGTTAAGTCATTAACAGAATTATAAACCTGTTGAATTTGTGTTTTTACATTGACGGGTGAATCATTAGAATCAATTAGTCTTTGTTCAACTTTCCAACCATCTAAAATGAAGTCCAATTTGAGTTGTTCAATCTCAGCATTTAAATCAGGAACATAGGAATTGTCAACTAATAACAAGATAGTTCCTCTATTTTCAAGAGCTGGTACTTCACTGCCTGCATATATATATCCGTATTCTGGACGAACCGCTATAGGTTGAGTCAATCCACCAGAAGCAACAATATTTCCGGTCGCAATATCTGTCAAAGACCAAGAAGTAGCATCTGGCCACATGCTAGGTTTGATGTTCACAATTACTTCTTCGCATGCATTTCCATTGTCACATACCGTAAATGATTGGAAGTCATCAAAGCCAAAATCATCTCCATATCCAACAAGATTTCCGCAAGAACGGATTTCGTAATATCCTTCTCCGAAACTGCAGCAAAGTCCAATCCCGTGCACATCTGAGATGTTGAATGCTAGGTTAGAATTTGACGGAAGACAAAAAGTATCTTTAACAATGACAAATGGTTCTTTGAAAAAAGCGTATTCAAAAGCTTCACCTGTATTTACGTTGTTGTCAATATATGAAGTTGCAGTACCAGGTAGTGTTGCAATAGGTTCTCCCCAGCTTGTTGCACCTAATGTTTTTTTGTGAACATAATATTGTTGAGCAGAATTTTCAGCTTCCCATTCAAATTGCATTCCAGATGGAGAAAGAGGAGTTGCACAAATTTGTACGGATCTTTCTTTGGGTGTTGGAGGATCGAAATCATTTGCATCACAGATGCCATCGTTGTCAGAATCCTGATAAATACCTACGCAATCGCAATTGGCATCATAAACATCATAAGAAGTGCACACATCTCCATCGTTACAAATACTACCTACGATACAACTTGGAGTATCACAAAAATCAGGAATCCCATTTCCGTTTGTATCAATGGAATCATCACCACCAGGGCAAGAATCATTGGCATTACAAACGCCATCATTATCATCATCTTGAAAAGTTCCATTGCAAATACAATTGGCATCATAGACATCGTTAATTGTGCAATTATTTAAATCATCGCAAGTTTGACCGATAGTTGTACAGCTTGTATCTCCACCGATGCAACCTATAATTTCAACCTCAGCGAGTGCTAAAGCGGCGGTTCCAGCTAATTGTATTCTAACAAATTGTCCAGTTGTATTGATTAATTCAGTTGTTGGTAAACCTGCTTCTGAGTCGATATAATAATTGGAAACATCTTGTTGATTGATGGTGGTATTTAAATCTGTTGAGATAAAAGGTGAGTTGGAAATTAGGATATGGAAATTAGATAAAGTTGAAGTACAACAATCAGTTCGATTCCAAATATTAATTTCTTCAATTTGGTGAATGGCACCAAGATTAATTTCCCACCAGGAATTTGGAATCCAATTGGTAAAGGTTACAGAGTTGGTGCTCCAAAAATTTCCATCTGTATTTCCATCATTTGCTCTATCAGCAGAAGCGCCAACCTGCGTTCCTGATTGCGTTACTGTTTTATTCAATGCAACATTCTCGGTTGAAGAACATGGACCTGAAGTTGTTGCTTCGATGACTTCAAAACTTCGGATTACGTTTGGTGCCGAATAATATTGAGCATTTCCAGACTGACTTGCTTCAACAACTACGGTTCCTAATTGACCAGTCAAAGTGATTTGATTTCCGGAAATAGATGCTGGACCAGATAATATGGAAAATGAAGTTGGCAAACCAGAGCTAGCTGTTGCCGCAATGTTGAATGGATCGTCTGTATTAAATTTATCTTCAAGAGGAGCAAAGGAAATCGTTTGGTCAAATAAAGTTGGTTGGCCACCTGTTCCAACTGCTACTTCCACAAAATCTTCAACGGTGTAAAAAATATCTTTAGCAGCTAATGTAACATCATCTTGTGCACTGAATTTTAAAAGATAGGTTCCATTTGCAGTGAAACTTGCAGAAGTATTTCTGTTATTTTGATTAGAGAAAGTGACTGTGCCAGGACCATCTACCAGCTCCCATTTGACAGGCCACGTTGAATTTGCAATTCCATCTTTTTCAATGATTCCACTTAAAGAAGCTTGAGCATTTGCTCCAATAGTAATGTTAGAACCAGCTTCTGCAAAATAACCAGTGGTAGTAGCAACCCAAGGCCATGGTGGATTTGCCGTTGCTTGTGGCCAAAATTTTCTCAACATTGTAAATCGATCCAACCAAAATTCTTCAGGATTTTGATGATCCAATTTTGTGGAATGCAGTAGTACTTTATTATTTCCTTTGAATTGATTGTAGGCGGCGAGCATTGTTCCAGGAGGAGTTACTTCATCGAGATAACTCACATTCATCAAAACTTGCCCTTCAAATTGAGCTGCAGCATGAACGGCATCGTAATACTTGGTAGCATTGATTGTTGCAGCTTCGTGTGTGGCAGCACCATTTGCAACTCTAGACTCACTAATAAAATATGGGAATCCACTAGCTTTGTTATATTTCAATCCAGCATTTTCACAAAGAATCGCGATACTGTTCATGCAGATATCAATACGATCATCGATCCCTGCCATTAAGATAGATAAACCACCACCTTGGCTTACACCATAAACCGCAACATTGGTTTGGTTGAAGTCGGATCTACTAAACAAATAATCAATTGTTCTTACTCCACCTAAAAGACCATACCGATAATAGTTTTCTTCTCGATCTGTGATGTCATTCGGGACATATGCATTTGGATCAGCTTGATCGATAGCTGAATTATGAATTGAGATTGCAACAGTAATTGCATTTGAGTATTCCGCAAAACTTTCTTCTGGTTGCACGATGTTAGCGCCATTTCCAAAAGAGGGCATAATTAGTACTGCTGGGAAAGGTCCCGTACCATTCGGAATGGTTATGTATCCATAAACGCTACGATTGTCAATATTGGCTAGATTTATTTTATAGGTCGTGGAATATTGAGTCGATGAATGTTGAGTAAGTTGAGGGTCCATCGGTACATTTTCTAACAATGAAATTTGGGAATCCCAAAATTGTTTAAAATCTGAAGGACTGGGTTCTAAAGGTTCGATATCGAAGCATCCTATCGCTGCACCTGCAGTCACACTTTGGTTTCCTAATGTAATAACACATTGTATATGGCTGGCCTCATTGTGTGTGTAATCTAAAATAGCTGGGACACCAGCAGTTACATTGATGCTTCCACTCTGAATGGCAGTTGCACGATTATCGTACTTAATTAGGTAGCTAGCAATTCCTGAGTTAGCAGAGTTGATTTCGAATTGGATGTTTTCACCAATGTCATATCTAGCTGTTGCATGGTTAGTTTCAACAGAAAATTGAGCACTAATTGATTGAACAAAAAGACAAAATAGTAAAGTAGTAAGCAAGTTTATTATGGGCATAAGTTTGGCCTATCTTTTAATTAGATATTAAAATAGATTTAATGGAGTTGGAAGATGTTAGAATACAAGGGAGGTGGGACGGACGTATTCCAATACAAATATAACATTCTTATACGAAAACAAAATGGGGTAATCGAGCTGTTAGACTTGCTTGCAACCTACTACTTTATTAGGTTTTGAGTTTAATACTCATTTTCGAATTAACCCAAATGGATTAGTGCTCGCATTAAATATTTAAATCAAGTACAATCGCATTTAATTATGCATGATGAACAAAGTCTATATAAAAACAATTGACCATTAACTAAGTAAGTCAATGGTCAATAGTTTAATAAGAAAATTGATGATAAAAGAATCTAAAATCTATTCAATTTTGATAAAAGGTTTTGTAACCATTTGATCCATTGTAGCAATTGAAAGTAAATAGTAACCTGCCTTTAATGAATTTGTGAATAAGACCAGTTGGTCTTCTTCTATTCGATAATCTAATGTTTCAACATCAATTTTTTCACCTAAAGTGTTGTACAAATTAAATGCAGTAATCTTTTGACCTGCGTCTTTATTGATAAATTCAGAAATTACAAAATCATCAACTGGATTTGGTCTTAACGTAAAGTCGAACTTACTCTCAACTTGTTTATTGTTTGTAATTCTTGGAGCACTTGTTTGCGTAATATTAATTGTATAATCTTCCACTTCTCCATAAGCAAAACTTTCACAAGGTTCTGGCCATGATCCGGCTTTCATTGCTACTCTAAGTTTTATACTTTCTGCAGTTACATTGTTTGGAATAGTTACATAATCAAATAATGAGGTGTTTGAAGATTCTTGATAAAAGTATTCTCCATAATCCCAAAAGTCTCCATCATTATTGAAATCTATCCAAACGCGCCAATATAATGTTTGTGTACTTCCTGTAAATCCAGGAATAAGATTCAATAGTAATGCTTCTCCTGGAGCGGCGCTGGTCGTAAGGTATTCGTAATTTTTGTATCCATAATTATTGCCAGAAAGATTATTGATTGATCCGATTTTGACTTTCTCAATGTATTCATAGGAAGTACTGTTCCCATTAGAGGAACAGGATGCTACTGGATTTCCACCACCACCTAGACTAGATCCAGAACCTTTACAAGTACATCCATCTGCGAGATAAACATCATTAAAGTTATGTGGGTCGTAATCATCACAAGGTGTTCCCGGTGTTGCAGGCAAGTTAGGATTCCAAATAAAGCAATCATCTTCATCGCAAGTTCCATCATTATCAGAATCTTGGCAATTATTGTTATCACCACCATCTCCATTACAACCATAGACTTGAACTTCTGCGATTGTTAGATATGAATTTCCATTTGCTTGTATTCGTACATATCTACCAGAACTATTTAAATTAAAATTAGAAGGTGTTCCTGCTTGACCACTTGTAAATTGACTCCAAGAAGAACTATTAATCGCAGTGTTTAGATTGTTAGAAAAAGGATTGTCAGAGATCATGACATAAAAATCATTAAGTCTATCATTTCCTTCTGTTCTATTCCAGATTTTTATTTGTTCAATGTTATAAGAGGTGCCAAGATCAACTTGCCAATAAGGTTGATAACTATTTGTACACGCAGCTACAGAGCCGCCCCAGAAATTACCATTTGTATTTCCATCAACTGCCTTGTAAGCATCACCGCTGACACCGCTTGTAGAGAATGTACTTGATTGATTCGCAGGTTTATTTTGCGAAAGTAATGTTGTACTAGTGCAAGTTCCACCTCCACCTCCACCTCCTGTATCAGGAGCAGTCACTAGAAAAGATTGTGTCTGTTGAGCGGCAGGGTAGTAGTTTATATTTCCGATTTGATTAGCTCTTACAATTACGGTTCCTTCTTGTCCTGTCAAAGTAATCGTGTTACCCGAAATAGTTGCAGGACCTGAAGCTATTGAAAATGAAACTGGAAGTCCAGAACTTGCAGTTGCAGAAATATTAAAAGCGTTATCTGTAGTTAATTTATCAGGGATTGAATTAAATGAAATCGTTTGATTTTGTTGATTGCTACCACTTCCGCCAATAGTTACCTGAACAAAATCTTCCATTGTAATGAAATTGTTTTCTCCAGCGTATGTTTGTTGATCTTCTGATCTGAATCTTAAAACATAAGTTCCGTTAGAAGAAAAAGTAGCAGAAGTGCTTCTATTGTTAGCATTTGAAAAATTGACATTTCCCGGACCACTTACTTTTTCCCAGCTAACAGGCCAGCTATAGTTGGTACCTTCATTAAACTCAACAGTTCCATTTAGATTGATAGGTGCATTTGCTTGACCATTTATGTTGCTTCCTGCATTTACCCAATGACCTTTTGAAGTTGTATCTCCATATGGCCAAAGCGGGTTGGCAGTTGCATTGGGCCAAACACGTCTTAATAATTTGAATCTGTCTTCCCACATTCTACTAGGACTAACGTGGCCCAATCTTGTAGAATGAATCATCACTTTATTACTTCCAGTGAATTGATTCCAGGCTGCAAAATTTGATACAGGAGCTGTAGTATCATCCAAATAACTTACACTCATCAAAACAGGACCTTTGAATCTAGCAGCAGCATAAACAGCATCATAGTACTTTACGTTTTGCAAAGTTTCTTCTTGCGGATAGGGAGGTCCAGTAGCGGCTTGTAAGAAGTAAGGAAATCCAGAACCTCTTCCATATTTGTATCCTTCGTGCATACAAAAAGCTGAAATAGTTAACATGCAAACTTTTACTCGATTATCAATACCAGCTACTAACATGGATAAACCACCACCTTGGCTGTTTCCAAATAATCCGATTTTGGATTGATCAACATCACTACGAGTATATAAATAATCGATCGCTCGAATACCTGCTAATACACCATATCTATAATAATTTTGATCTTTATCTAAAAAATAATTTGGTGTATAAGCATTGTTGTCAATTTGATTTGGTTCAACATTATGAATAGAAATCGACATCGAAATAGTATTCGACTGTTCTGCAAAAGTTGGCTCTACAACTGTCAGACCGGTTCCAGTTCCATAAGGAGGTAATGTTATAACAGCAGGATAATAACCTCCACCGTTAGGAATTGTTATGTAACCATAAATTCTACGATTATCAATTTGTCCTAGATTGATTCTATAGGTAGTTGAATAAGCAGTATTGCTATGATAATTAAGCTGCGGATCAATTGGAACTGCAGCAAGTTCAGCTTTTTTACCTGCCCAAAATGCATCAAAATCTTGTGGTTCATCTTCAATCATTTGAATCTGAAAAGGAGATACTGCTGCTGAAGAAACACCAACATTGCCATTGTGATTCACTAAACAATTGATAACGGTTGGTTCGTTTGCCGTATAGCTAATCGTTTTTGCTACACCTGCTTGCAAATAAACAGTTCCAGTTTGTATTGGATTGTATTTATCATATTGCAAAGTATAAGTTGCATTTCCAGACTGATTGGAAGTAACTAAAAAATTAATTTGCTCTCCAACTTCAAAACGACAACTTTGTTTGTTAGTTGAAATCGACACTTGTGCAAATACAGATAAATTAAATACTAATGAAAGTATTATTAAGATGACGCGGCTAGTCATAGCTTAGTTTTTTGTTTTAAAAAAATCTAATGAGTTATTGGGCGAAAAACTTTGGTTTAGTTGGATTAATTCGGGTGAGGTTATTGGGAGCCCTAAAGATACGTGATTTCATAGATAAACGAAAGGAAAGCTCAGAACACTTATAAACATTATATTATATTTTAAATCTATATTTAATCAGCTACTATAAAGCTACTTGTAATGTTTTTTCCGTTTTTTTCAATGTTTATGAAATAAATACCATTTGATAGAGAAGCGGTGTTGACGGACATTTTTTGATTATTATGAGTCAAATCAAACTGTTTTGAAAGCACTAATTGACCTAATTGATTGAAAATCTTCAGCGTTGAATTGCCAAAATCTGTATCATTTAATACTTCAATATTGAGTTCATCTTGGACTGGATTGGGCGATACAATGATGGTTGCAAATGGAGATGGTAGGTCCTCAATTGACGAAGCAATTCCTGAGACTTCAACTTTTATATAATCTTCAAGTGTGTAATAAATATCCTCATCGGCATATGTTACATTGTCATCAGAAGAAAATTTGAGTAAGTAGGTTCCGTTCTCTTCAAAAGTAATATCTGTTGAAAAGCTTGAAGCGTTAGAGAAAGAAACATTTCCAGGACCTTCAATTTTCTCCCATTTTACGGGCCAATTATTTACGGTAACACCATCTTTAACGACAACACCAGAAAGTGAGGAGTTCATTCCCGTGACACTTTTGTCAACACCAGCATCAATAAAATGTCCAGTATTAGCTTCTGCCCATGGAAAAGGTTGGTTAGCGGTTGCGTCCGGCCATATATTGTTAAGCATTTTAAATTTATCTTCCCAAAATGCATTAGCATTTGTATGCGCCAGTCTTGGAGCGTGGATCATAATTTTAAAATTCTTTCTTAATTGATTGAAAGCAGTAAATGAAGCACCACCTGGAGCAATCCCATCTAAATAAGAGATGCTCATCAAAGTAGGTCCTTCAAAAAAGGATGAAGCATGAACGGCATCATAATATTTAGTTGCTGTAATAGTTTGTTCTTCATGGGTTGCTGATCCATCTTCGCCTCTAGATTTGTTGACGTAGAAAGGGAAACCACTTGCACGGTCATAATGTAATCCAACATGTTCGCATAAGGAAGGATTGGTAGTCATGAGTACATCAACACGTTCATCAATTCCTGCGAATAACATTGCTAAACCACCACCTTGGCTTACACCATATGAGGCAATATTAGTTTGGTCAAAATCTGATCTAGTTTGCAAATAATCGATAGCTCGAACAGCGCCCATAATTCCAGCTTTGAAATATATTTGATCGCGGTCAGTTATTACTTCACCTAAGTAAGCGTTAGGATCTACTTGCTCAGCATCGATATTATGAATGGATAAAGAAATTGAAATACAATTTGACCATTCTGAAAAAACATTTTCGGGAACAACAATACTTGGGTCTGTTCCGAAAGGAGGAAAAGTAATAATTGCAGGAAACGGTCCTTCACCAACTGGTACACTTACATATCCATACACCCGTTTTCCGTCTACATTTGCGAGGCTTAGTTTATAGGAAGTAGAGTGTTGGGTAGAATTATAAGGAGTAACTATTGGGTCTAAGGGAATCGCGTTAGCAGTACTAATTTGAGCGTTCCAAAAATCTTTAAAGTCCGCCGGTTTTTCTTCCAATGGTTCCATATCAAAACAACCAATCGCTGCGCCAGCTTTTCCAATTTGTCCGGCTAAATTCACGACACAGACCACGTGGTTATTTTCATTCGAAGTATAATTTATAGGAACTTCTAGTCCGGGTTGTACAGCAATGGTTCCAGTTTGAATTGGCGTAGAATTTTCATCATAACGAATGATGTACGTCGCACTTCCAGCAGTTGTAGAACTAACAAGAAATGAAACTTGTTCTCCAATTTCATATCTGGAAGTTGACCGATCTGTTCGCACAGAAACTTGTGCAAACAATTCCATAAATAAAGACAAACAAAAAATTACGGACAATAATTTCTTCACGATAAAAAACTTTTATTTCTGAAAACTTAGTACTAAATGTATGTATTATTACAAATTTAGTTCCTCATTTTTATAAACGGTTTTACAGTTCTATTTACAGTTCTAATTGTGTCTCTTTGAATGGTTAATAAATAATAACCAGCTTTAAAATCATTGGTTTCGATTAAAAATTGGGTGCCATATGGAAGTTCTGAATAGTCCATTTCAGACATCAATAGACCTTGAGCATTATGGACTTGTACCGTCATTTTTTCAAATTCTAAGTAATCATCAAACAACTCTACTACCAATAAATCTTCAACAGGATTTGGCATTAAAACAATCTTATCGTTTAGATCACTATCCAATTCATCAGAAATGAATGGTGCGTTATTTGGATAAATATTGATATTATAATCTTCCACTTCTCCGTAAGGGAATACTTGACAAGGACCGACATATCCATTTGCACTCATTGCAATACGCATTCTTGTATTTCCTGTAGTAGCGCTGTTAGGAATTAGTGCCGTACCACTTCTTTGACTAGAGCTTACTGCTTTAAATATTTCTTCATTTGAATCATAAAAATCTCCATCGCCATTTAGGTCAATCCAAATCGTCCACCAAACATTTGAAGCGTTTCCAGTAAATCCAGGTGTCATGTTGAAAGTGAAGTAACCACCAGTTGGTAAACTTGCAGATTGATTTGTAAAATCTTTATAACCATTATTACTTCCGGAAGTATTGTCGATGTTTCCGATATTGAATCGTTCGATATATTCGTATGCAGTACTGTTTCCATTAGAACCACAGTAATTGGAAGTATTAGGCAATGTAGCTCCTGAGCAACCAAGTATTTCAACTTCAGCCATCACCAAAGCACCTTGACCTGCCAATTGAACTCTAACATAACGACCAGTTCCAGTATTTGGAATATTGGAAGGAGTTCCAGCAATTCCGGATTGGAAAAGATTAGTAACTCCATTTTGGTTAATTGTTGTGTTTAAATCAGTTGATGTAAATGGTGTGTTGGAAATGAATACGTGATAATTGGCAAAAGTCGATTGGCAACAATCTGTACGATTCCAAAGATTAATTTCTTCAATATTGTAAACAGCTCCAAGATCTACTTCCCACCATGCATTGTTTACCCAATCTGTATTTGAAACAGAATTAGAACCCCAATAATTTCCATCTGTATTTCCATCGTTGGCTCTGCTTGCAACTGAACCTAATTGAGTTCCGGACTGTGAAGCAGGTTTGTTGACTGCCAGATTTGTTGTACTAGTGCAGTCCCCATTGCTTCCACCATTTCCGTTTGGTGTAGGATCGCAACCATCAGGTGTTCCATCATTATCTGTGTCTACATTGTCATTGAATCCTTCACAAATATCTTCACTATTGCAAATTCCATCTGAGTCACTGTCTTGATAAGTTCCACTGCAATTACAATTGGCATCATAAACATCTCCAGAAGTACAATCATCTCCATCATTGCAAGATTGACCAATCGTTGTGCAACCTTCGCCTCCTCCATTACAATCTAATTCGATGATGTAAATTCTTGAAGACCATTCATTAGAAAAACTCCAAAGTCCATCCCAAAAAGTCATTACTACATAATCATTTGCAGCATTATTAGGAGCGCAGAAAGCGCATACATTTATATTGTTATAATTTAGAGGATCTCCATTTGCCCAAACCAAATTCCCTTCTGATCCTGCATCATTTAATCCTATAAACACGATGTCAGAAATATTGCTTTTAACAAATTCATTTTCGGCAGCATCATTTATAGTAACTACATATCCACCATTGGCTGCTGCATCAGCTTGTGCTACTGGAAATGTTTGTTGAGTATTTGATTTAAAATAATTGTGTCCATTATGAGTGCCAATAAAAGTGTATCCGCTTAATGAAGTTGGACATTCTCCCGTATCAGGCGAATCACAAAAATCAGGTGTACCATCATTATCAGAATCAACATTATCATCACCACCTGGGCAGATATCATTTGCATTACAAACGCCATCACCATCTGAATCGGCAAAAGTTCCAATACAATTACAAGCGGCATTAATAACATCATTAATTGTGCAAGCATTTCCGTCATTACAAGCTTGTCCAACAGTGTTGCAACCGTCACAAAAATCAGGTGTACCGTCATTATCAGAATCGACATTATCATCACCACCAGGGCAAATGTCATTTGCATCACAAACCCCATCGTTGTCAGAATCGGCAAAAGTTCCTACGCAATTGCAATTCGCATTGATAACATCATTCGTAGTGCAAGCATTCCCATCGTTACAAGATTGACCAGTGGTAGAACAGCCGTCACAAAAGTCAGGTGTACCATCATTGTCAGAATCAATATTATCATCACCACCAGGGCAGATATCATTCGCATTACAGACACCGTCGTTGTCAGAATCGGCAAAAGTTCCTTCACAATTGCAATCCGCATTGATGACATCATTAGTAGTACAAGCATCACCATCATTACAAGCATTCCCCACTGTTGTGCAACCTGTTGGTGCATCGGTACAACCAATTATTTCTAATTCAGCGATAGCCAAAATTCCTGTTCCTGCTAATTGAAGTCTGACATATCGTCCAGAAACATTAGCTGGTAAAGTTGAGGGCGTACCAGCAGCTGTATTTTGAACTATATTCGTCACCCCATTTTGGTTGATAGATGTGTTTAAGTTATTAGAAGTAAAAGGAGTGTTAGAAATTAATATATGGTAATTGGATAAGTTACTTTGACAGCAATCAGTTCTGTTCCAAACTTTTAATTGTTCAATATTGTGAGTTGAGCCTAAATCTACTTGCAACCAAGGATTGGATTCCCAGTTGGTGTAAGTAACAGAATTAGCTCCCCAGAAATCTCCATTTGTATTTCCATCAATAGCACGACTGGCACTTGCACTTAGCGAAGTTGAAGATTGAGTTGCACTTTTATTAAGCGCAATATTTGAAGTACTGGAACAATCTCCACCACCATTGTCAGGAGCAGTTACATTGAATGATTGAAAAACAGTGCTTGCTGCAAACCAATCACTATTTCCAGCTTGTTCAGCTTTTACAGTTACCGTTCCTACTTGACCATTTAAAGAAATCGTGTTTCCATTAAGTGTTGCTGGGCCAGAAATTAAGGTTAGCGTCACATCAAGACCAGAAGTTGCTGTTGCAGAAATATTAAAAGGATTATCTGTTGTAACCTTATCAGCAATTGCTGGGAAATTAATGGTTTGATTTTGTTGAGTCGTACCACCACCACCTGCAGTTATGGTTATGAAGTCTTCAACTGAATAATGTATATTTTTAAAAGCAAGACTAGTTGCGTCTTCAGCAGTAATCTTTAAAACATAAGTTCCAGCAGCACTAAAACTTGCATTTGTATTTCTACCAAATTGATTTGTAAAAGAAACATTTCCTGGACCACTTACCATTTCCCATTTTACTGGAAAAGTATTGTTAACTCCATTATCTGTAGAAACAACAGCAGCTAAAGAGACGGAGCTATTAGAAGTGTTGATATCGTTTCCTGCTTCAATCACATATCCCAAACCAGTATCAACAAATTGGAAAGGAGGATTGGCAGTTGCTTCTGGCCACGCTAGTCTTAGCATTTTAAATTTATCTTCCCAAAATTCTTGAGAGTTGTCATGTGCAGCTCTCGAAGAATGAATCATCACTTTATGTTCTCCTTTGATGTTATTGTAAGCTGGAAATACCGAACCGGCAGGAGCGATTTCGTCTAAATAACTAACCCCCATCAGTGTATGTCCATCAAAGAATGATGCTGAATGGACTGCATCGTAATAACTACTAGCATAGACCGTTGCATCTTCATGTGCAGCGGTTCCAACTTCTCCACGAGATCTATTGACATAATATGGAAAACCACTTGCTTTCTCAACGTGATGCCCATCATGTTGACACAATGTTGGACTACTGTTCATCAAAACACTAATTCGGTCATCTATCCCAGCAAGTAAAATGGCTAAACCACCACCCTGACTCACTCCGTAAACAGCAACATTGGTTTGATCGAAATCAGGACGTGTTTCAACATAGTCAATTGCACGAATTGCTGCCATGATTGCATAACGATAATAAATATTATTTCGGTTATCGATTTCATCTGGGAAATATGCATTGGGATCGGTTTGTGTTACATCATATGTATTGTGAATTGAAATAGAAACAGAAATAGCGTTTGACCATTCTGCAAAAGCTGTTTCAGGAACTACAATGTTAGGATCGTTTCCATAAGGTGGCACTGTGACTACACAAGGATACGTACCAGATCCATTAGGAATGCTAATAAAACCAGAAACGCCACGACCATCAATGTTTGAGAAATATAGTTTATAAGTAGTTGACATTGCAGAACTGCTATGCGGCACTACTGTTGGATTTAATGGGACTCCATTTGAAGCAGCGATTTGACTATTCCAAAAAGATTTGAAATCATTAGGCGGATTGGTAATTGGATCAATGTCAAAACAAGAAAAGCTAGCAGCAGCTTTTTGTACATTTCCATTTTGAGTAACTTCACACATCACGTGAGCAGGCTCGGATGCTGTATATGGAATCGAAATAGTTGCACCACTTTGGATATTGATGGTACCAGTCTCAATTGGTTGTGAAATAGCATCATATCCGATTCTGTAAGTTGCAGAACCAGAAGTGTTAGAAGTTACATTGAACCTTGCTTGTTCACCAGTTTCATATCGACTAGATACACGATCAGAAACAACTGATAACTGAGCAAAAATTTCAAATGATATGATGGACAAACAAGCCATCAAAATTAGTTTGTAATTTGACATGATAATATTTCTTAAAAGTGTGCAATGGTTATACCGGGGTGCAAAAAACTTTAAATCGGGGGACGGGTTAATAACTAAGGTTAAGGAGAGCAATAGTTCGAGTATAAAAGTACGTCTTTATCTCCAGAAAAGCATGATTTTCAAGGGCAGGATGAAAGACAATTTGTGTTATTTTTTATATTTAAGAATTGGCTATTAACTTACAAGCAATCAATAGATTACACGTGTGTCTAGATTGACATAACAACTTTTTCAAAACGAAACATATAGAAACGAGATGAATACATACCCTAAATCTGGTAGTTGGCATGTTATAAAAACTATTGATATGCATACTGGAGGGGAACCGCTTCGAGTAATCATGGCTGGTTTTCCAAAATTGAAAGGAAGTTCGGTTTTAGATTTTCGCAACGATTTGCGTGATAATCATGATCATTTGAGAAAAGCAATTATGTTAGAACCTCGTGGTCATGCAGACATGTATGGATGTTTGATTGTTCCGCCAAATTCTCCAGAAGCTGATTTTGGGATTTTGTTTATGCATAACGAAGGCTATAGTACAATGTGTGGTCATGCGACTATTGCGATTGCAAAATTAGCGGTTGAAATGGAATGGGTCAAAAAAGTAGTACCTGAAACTAAGGTTGTAATTGATGCACCATGTGGTCGTTTATATGCGTTTGTTGGATTTGAAAATGAGGTAATCACATCTATTCGTTTTCATTGTGTTCCTTCATTTGTTGCGGCACTAGATCAAAAAGTCGAGATAGAAAAATATGGCGTTGTAAATTATGACTTGGCATATGGTGGAGCATTTTATGCATACGTCAATGCTGATGAATTGGGAATTGAGTTGACTCCACAAAATTATTCGAAACTTATAAAAGTCGGAATGGATATCAAACACGCTGTTCAAAAATCATCTAATAACATTGTGCATCCGTTCGAACCTGATTTGAGTTTTCTTTACGGGACCATTTTTATTGGTGGTCCAATAACTGAAGGATTGGATAGTCGAAATGTTTGCATTTTTGCTGAAGGAGAAGTTGATCGATGTCCAACTGGTTCAGGAGTCTCAGGAAGAATGGCAATTCATTATAAGCGCAATGAAATCAAAATAGGGGAGACGATGCAAATTGAGAGTATTGTTGGAAGTGTTTTCACAGGTTCCGTTGTCAGGGAAGAAAAGTATGGATCTTATGATGCTGTGATTCCGCAAGTTTCAGGAATGGCATATGTTACGGGGCAACATGAGTTTTGGATTGATCCGGAAGATCCTTTTAAGTATGGTTTTTTTCTTAGATAGCTGATAAGTATTTGAAAACTTAATCTTCAACTTAAATTTATTAATTAAACTTGTCCAATTACTCGACACATATTCTTCATCCAAGCAGTTTCCTCATCATCTAAGTATGGACTTATTTTTTCAAATACCTCTTGATGATAATTATTCAGCCAATTAATTTCTTTGCTATCTAACAATGCAACATCGATCAACCCATGATCTATTGGAAACAAAGTGATGGTGTCAAATTTTAGGAAATCACCATACTCTGTTTTATCATCTTCAACGGTTATCACTAAGTTTTCAATTCTGATTCCGTATTCACCAGTTTTATAAAAACCAGGTTCGTTTGAAGTATACATACCTGCTACGATTGGCGTTGCATATTTGGAAGTGGCACCTGGACCGATTGCTTGAGGGCCTTCATGTACATTTAAGAAAAAACCAACGCCATGTCCAGTACCGTGTCCATAATCTAACCCATTGTTCCAAAGATGTTGTCTTGCCAGCACTTCAATTTGATTGCCTCTAGTACCGATTGGAAACTTAGCATTTGCTAAACCAATGTGTCCTTTCAAGACTAGTGTAAAATCTCTCTTTTGTTCAGCAGTAGCAGGAGAGAAAGTAATCGTTCTTGTGATGTCCGTTGTTCCATTTAGATATTGTCCACCAGAATCTAACAATAAGATTCCATTTTTCTCAATGTTGGCGCAAGTTTCTTTTTGAGCGGAATAATGTATAATCGCTCCATTACCGTTGTATCCTACGATTGCTCCAAAACTTTCTCCAAAATAATCAGCTCCCATTTTTCTAAACTCAATTAATTGCGTTGCAACTTCCACTTCAGAGACCGATCTTTCATCTAACGTTTTATCCAACCATATGAATAATTTTGTCAAAGCAACTGCATCCTTCACCATCACTTCTCTTAAATGACTAATCTCCACTTCATTTTTAATTCCTTTCATCAAAGTAGAAATAGTTTTTCCTTGAATGACTTTTGCTTTTTTTATTTGATTATATAAATAATGACTTGTTGTTGCAGGATTAATTAAAATCGTATTGACATCAGAAAGGTCATTTAAAAACCCATCAATTTCATGATAGTCTTTGATTAGAATTTGTTCTTTTCTTAAACTAGATTTCATTTCATCAGAAACTTTATTAGGATTGATGAAAAGATAGGTTTCGGAAATCCCAACAATCAAATAAGCAATCGTTACTGGATTGCAATCCACATCATTGGATCGGATATTTAAAGTCCAGGCAATATCATCTAAAGTTGGGATCAAATGATGGGTTGCTTTTTGTGCCTCCATTTCTTGCCGAATCATTTCCAATTTTTGATTTTTTGATTTTCCTGCAAATTTTACGGCATGTTCAAAAATTAGATTGGTTGGAAGTGAAGGACGATTTTCCCAAACATTTTCAAAGAGATCATGATCAGTTTTTAAGGCGATATTTTTTGATTGGAAGGCTTTATCAAAAGCATCCATTTGACCGACAGTAAATAATTTACCATCAAAACCAAGTGTGCTATTTTCTTTCAAATTTTCGGCTAGCCATTCAATATATTCTGGTGCATGCGGAACGGACAATTTATGTAACACCATCTGTGATTGACTTAATTGCTCATCTGCTTGTAAAAAATATCTGCCATCTGTCCAAAGTCCAGCATGGTCTTGCGTGATGATAACATTTCCCGCAGATCCCGTAAAACCAGATATCCAAGATCTTGAATTCCAATGATCGGCTACATATTCACTTTGATGAGGGTCGCTACTTGGTACTATATAAGCATCGATGTTAGCTGCTTTCATTGCAGATCTAAGTGCTTCAATTCTTTGGTCAATCGTCATTTTGTCAGAAATTTTGAAATAAAATAAAATATTTAATACCGCAAATTGTCACGATGATATTGCTCAAGATAAGTTTTATTATTGGTTGAAAAACAGGTTTTTTAAATGAAAACTTAAAATAAATTACGCTTGTTCACATTTGATTTTCAAGACGTTATAAGCCAATTGAAACTTTTTTGGCATATTTTTTGTTAAAAGGAGCGAACGAGAGTGGATTTTTATATCAAAATAGTGTTAATTTGTATAAACATACTGGCATAAAATTAGATTAATTAAATTTATATATGTCACGTTTCTACTGATTTTGGTACAGTTCATCTTAACATATTGAGCTTATTGAAAGAAGACAAATAGAACATACATACTCTCCTACACACGTTGTTTTCAGTTTTTATATTTCTGAATTGCTCCCCGTTATGGGAAAATAAAAATTAATATGCTCAAACAAGGTTTAAGTCAAAAATTAAGTGCGAAGCTGTCTCCCCAACAGATTCAGTTGATGAAATTGCTGCAGATACCTACAGCAACTTTGGATCAACGTATCAAGGAAGAGTTGGAAGCCAACCCTGCTCTTGATGAAGGTGAAGAAGAGACAGATGAGTCCTTTGAAGCTAAGAGATCAGATGATGAAGATGGTGCTGAAGACACCGAAAGAAAAGAAGCGGAAGAATCATCCGAAGATTTTGAATTGGATGAATACATCAATGAATATATCGAAGACGATCCGTCTAGTTATAAATTGAAAGCCAATCATTATTCTGCCGATGATGAAGACAAGACGATGCCCGTTGTCGTTACGTACACATTTCACGAATATTTAGAAGAACAACTAGGACTACTTGATTTGGATCCAAAAATGGAAACGATCGGGAAGCAGATTATTGGAAGTATCAATGAAGATGGATATTTGACAAGAGATACTTTAGCATTGATCGATGATCTAGTATTTTCTCACAATGTAGCTGCAAAGGAAGATGAGATTAATGAATTGATTAAACGAATTCAAAAATTTGATCCTCCAGGAGTAGGTGCAAAAGATTTACAAGAATGTCTTGCATTGCAATTGCAATATAAGTTGGACAATCGAAAAGAATTGAAATTGGAAGAAGATGTTCCTTCGATCAAGTTAGCGATCAAAGTAATTCAAGAATATTTCAATGAATTTTCAAAGAAGCATTATCAAAAATTGCAACGTCAATTGGGCATCACAGAAGATCAATTGAAAAGTGCAAATGCTGAAATTCTGAAACTAAATCCGAAGCCAGCTAGTGGTCACTCGGGTGGAAGTTCTTCTTCTTCGCAATATATTATTCCAGATTTTATTATTGTAAATAGAGAAGGCGAATTAGACCTTTCACTGAATAATAGAAATGCTCCTGACCTTCGTATCAATGATACTTATAAGGATATGTTGAAGTCCTACAAAGATAAGGCGAAAGGCAAAAGAGACAAGAGACAAAAGGAAGCGGTCATGTTTATCAAGCAAAAGATCGATTCTGCAAAATGGTTTATCGACGCGATTGTACAACGTCAGCAAACTATGTATATGACGATGTATTCCATTATGCGTTATCAGAAAGATTATTTACTAACTGGTGATCAGAAGAAGTTGAAGCCGATGATTCTAAAAGACATTGCAGATGTAACTGGTTTAGATATTTCTACTGTTTCTCGTGTAGCAAATAGTAAGTTTGTTCAAACAGAATTTGGAACCAAGCGACTAAAAGATTTTTTCTCTGAATCACTTCAAACTAAAGATGGAGAAGAAGTTTCTACGCTTGAGGTTAAAAAGATTTTGACAGATATCATCGAAGCCGAAAATAAAAAGAAGCCTTACTCAGACGAAAAGTTGAAAAATATCTTGAGAGAGAAAGGTTATAACATTGCGAGACGTACTGTTGCAAAATATCGAGAACAATTGAATGTTCCAGTAGCAAGATTACGTAAGGAGATTTAATTGCGATGCTAAATTAGAAATCAAAAAAGCCCAAATGGAATTTTCATTTGGGCTTTTTTTGATTACCGGCCGGTTGCTTTGGCGTCCCGTCAAGAAGCAAAAAAAGGCGATCACCCCACAACTTCATCAATTGCACCAATCAAAATCCCACAAGCCTTCCTTATTTCATCTTCTGTAATAATCAAAGGAGGAGCAATCCGAATCGTACGATCATTGAACAAAAACCAATCAACAATCAACCCTTGTTCCAAACATTTTTTAATCACTTCTTGAACCATATCAAAGCTATCCAATTCAACGCCGATCATCAATCCGGCATGTCGTACTTCCACGATAGCATCATGTTTTAATAAATCGAGAAACAATTGTTCTTTAGCGGGAACTTGCTCATATAATTTTTCATCCAACAAAGTTTGCAAAGTCGCAACCGCAGCAGCGCAAGAAACAGGATGTCCACCAAAAGTTGTGATATGACCCAACAACGGATTGTTAGTAAACACTTTCATAATATCTTGACTAGAAACGAAACCACCAATCGGCATTCCTCCGCCCATTCCTTTTGCGATCAACATGATGTCAGGAGTGACACCATATTTTTGAAATGCAAACAAATGGCCACTACGTCCATATCCTGTTTGAATTTCATCAAAAATCAATAACGTTCCCGTTTCATTACAACGGTCCCTTACTTTTTGCAAATATCCAGGAAGCGGTGGTCGTATTCCCCATTCCGCTTGTACGGGCTCCATAATAACTGCAGCTGTCTTGTTAGAAATTTGATTTAAACAAAAATCACAATTGTATTCAATATGTCGAATGCCTGGAAGCAAAGGTCGATAAGCTTGGGTGAAATAATCGTCATTCATCAAACTTGCAGCACCTTGACTACTTCCATGATATGCTTTTTTGCAAGCGATGATCTCATATCGACTGGTATATCTTTTGGCTAGCTTCATCGCACCTTCAGTAGCTTCTGTTCCAGAGTTGACCAAATAAACCGCTTTTAAAGAATCTGGTAATTGATTTGTTATTAAAGTTGCTAATTTGACTTGAGGACTGAGCACATATTCACCATACACCATGGTGTGCATATAGTCGTCAAGCTGTTTTTTGGCAGCCTCTACCACAGCAGCATGCGAATGACCTAAACAACTTACACCAATCCCTGCAATCAAATCAATATAAGATTTACCATCAGTATCATACAGGTAAATTCCTGCCCCTCTTGCAATTTCTAACATTAAAGGAAACTCACTAGTTTGTGCTAAATGTTGAAGAAATTGTTGTCGTAATGAACTCATATAATTCGTTTTAAAATAAGTCCAAAATTAACCAAAAGGATGGATTTCTTAGCTTATCCAAATAATACAGCGTGGCATCTACAACTAAAGTCTTTTTAAGGTCGTTTGTTAGATATACAATTTGCCTAAAGGATTGGCATTATCTGAATTATAGAAGTATCTTTGATTTCAACAATGAGAAAATTAATCTTCATATTATGTTTGACCGTACTGTTTTCTTGCCAAGATGACACCTTGCGCTTGACGACCTATGAAGTGCATGGAATTGACGTATCGCATTATCAATCCTATATTGATTGGGAAGCGGTTGCTAATGAAGATATCACATTCGCATTTGTAAAAGCAGGAGAGGGAATTACAATTAGTGACTCTTTATTTAGTCATAATTGGAAAGAGATGAAGCGAGTGGGGATTATTCGAGGCGCTTATCATTTTTTCAGACCAGAAGTGTCAGCGACAAAACAAGCCTATAGTTTTATCAAAAATGTGAGATTGGAATCAGGTGATTTGCCTCCTGTATTAGATGTTGAGGTTACAGGTAATTTATCTAAAAAGGAATTAGTCAAAAGTGTCAAAGAATGGATCATAGTGATAGAAAAAGAATATAAAACCAAGCCTATTCTTTATACCAATATGAAGATGTATCACAAATATTTTGAAGGTCAATTGGAAGATCATCCTGTTTGGATTGCGAGATATAACAGTAGGATTCCGTATTTGAGTCCTAATAAGAATTGGGATTTTTGGCAATATGGAAATCGTGGAAGATTGGCTGGAATCAAAGGTCACGTTGATTTTAATGTATTTCGTGGAACACAACATGAACTTGAAAAAATGTGTGTCTACTATGAACCGGTTTTAAGTTTCACAAAAACCCAATAACTTTCTACCTCAAATTTCTCCATCTGAAACAATTTCTTGTTACAAAACTGTTAAAAAGAAAGGCAATTTGTCGTCTATAATAGCAGAATTAAAAGGTTCGCTGCATCCAAATTGGATTCTTTGTATCTTGTACATAGATTAAACAAACAATTTTAAAATCCTATAATTATGCGTTTTATACTCTCATTTTTATTTATCGCATCCTGTTTTACAGGAATCCAAGCTCAAGGAATTGAATTTTTTCATGGTACCTGGGAAGAGGCTTTGGCAGAAGCAAAAAAGCAAGACAAGATACTTTTTGTAGACGCGTATGCTAAGTGGTGTGGACCTTGTAAGCGGATGGCTGCACAGGTATTTCCATTAAAAGAAGTAGGTGATGTTTACAATGAAAATTTTATAAACCTAAAATTAGATTGTGAAAAAGCAGATGGCATGACTTTTAGAAAGAAGTATCCAGTTCAAGCATTTCCAACATTATATTTTCTAGATCCAAATGGAGAGATTGTTCACCGAACAAAAGGTGGTCGCCAAGCAGATGGTTTAATTGCATTGGCAAACGAAGCGATGAGCAAATATGATAGTAGTGCAGATTATGCAGTTGAATATGAAAAAGGAAATAGAGAACCTGAATTGGTAATGAATTATGTCAAAGCATTAAATAAATCGGGTAAACCATCTCTTAAGGTGGCCAATGATTATATCAGAAGCCAGAAAGACATGTCAACTCCTGAAAATTTAAAATTTATTTTGGAAGCAACATCTGAAGCGGATTCAAAAATCTTTGACATGTTGATTAAAAATAAATCTGCGATTACTGCATTAGTTGGAAAAGAAGTGGTTGACAAGCAAATCGAAAAAGCATGTAACAAAACACTTGCAAAAGCAATAGAGTTTGAATCTACAGACTTATTCAATGAAGCAAAAGATAAATACTCCAAAAATCTTCCTTCCAAAAGTGAAAAATTCGCAACCAATGCAAATCTAGATTATTATAAAGCTTGCAAAGACTGTAAGAATTATTTGAAATCGATTACAACCTATGTCAAGAAGGAAGCGAAGAATGATGCATCCAAATTAAACAAAGCAGCTATGGATATCGCAGGCACATTCAATGATGATCCAAAGGCAATGAAAATAGCTGAGAAATATGCTAGTAAGGCAGCAACCAATGGTGGATTGTCAAAGTATTATTTGTCATATGCACACATATTGTTAAAAAACGGCAAAAAATCGGAAGCACTTGGAGCTGCTGAAAAAGCATTAGAAAAAGCAGAAGGTGGACCAAATGAAAAATCAGCTGCTGAGCAATTAATTAATAAAATCAAACAAGGATAATTTTGAATAAGATGAATTTCCAAAAACTATTTTTAGCAATTACAATTTGTTGCTTTTTTGTTTCTTCAAGCTTTGCGCAGGGTGGGGTAGTATTCCACAAAGAAAGTTGGAAAGAGATATTGGAGACAGCTCAAAGTGAAGAAAAACTTATTTTTATTGATGCCTACACGACTTGGTGTGGACCGTGCAAGAAAATGACAAGAGATATTTTTCCACTTCATAATGTTGGGCAATTTTACAATGAGAATTTTATCAATGTAAAAATGGATATGGAAAGAGGAGAGGGCGTTGCCTTAGCGGAAAAGTATGATGTGATACTATATCCAACTTTATTGTTTATTGATCCAGATGGGAAGATAATTCACAGAGCAGCTGGTTATCATAATGAAAAAGAATTTTTAGGATTAGGAAAAATAGCATTGGATCCATCCAAAAGTCTAGCTGGAATGACTGCTAGTTATGAAGGTGGAAATCGTGAGCCAGCATTTTTATACAAGTACACAGTTGCAAGATTTGAAGCCAGAGATGGTAGTCATCCTCAAATTGCTGAAGAATATTTAGCGACACAGGAGGATTGGACAACTAATGACAACATGCAGTTTGTATACTCATTTGTTGAAGGTACAGATTCAAAGATGTTTGATTATATATTAGAAAATAGAGCGTTATTTAGTTCTAAATTTGGTGAAAATGAGGTCAATAATAAAATTGAAAACATTGTAATGACTCGTCTAAATAATCAGGATGACAAACCAGAATTAGAAGAAGTAGATGCATTGTTTAAAAAAGTGATGGGCGATCGTGCAGCAATCAATTCTTCAGCTTATCGAATGACCTATCATCGTCAAAAAGGAGATAGAGAAGGATATGCAAAAGCAGCACTTGATCACTATGAAAAATTTAAAAGTGAATTGACACCTGATGATTTGAATGAAACTGCTTGGACCTTTTATGAAGTTATAGCTGACAAGAAGTTATTGAAGTGTGCAACAAAAATGTCAAAGCAATCCATCAAGATGGCGAACAATTATTATAACAATGATACTTTAGCTGCTCTATATTACAAGATGGGAAAGAAGTCTAAAGCACTAAAACAAGCGAAAAAAGCAGTTAGTATTGCAGCTGCTAATAAAGAAGATCATTCCGCAACTGACAAACTAATTGAAGAAATAAAAGCGATGTAAATCGTAAAAAAAGCTCCGTTTCGACGGAGCTTTTTTTTTGCAATAAAATTTGAAGGTTTAGTTTATCTTCGTTCCTGATTACAACACACGACAACTGATCACATGAAAAATGAAGCACCTACTAAATGGAAAAATGAAGAATTTTGGAATGTAGTTACCCATGGTATCGGCATTTTGGCAAGTATTGGTGCATTGATTTATATGGTACGCGTTGGCATGGCAAGCCAGTATGAATACGCAACGATGGGCGTTGCGATTTATGGATTAAGTTTGATCACCACCTATTCTGCATCTACTTTTTATCATCTTTATACTTACCTCAAAGGTGAGCGAAGTTTGAAGCTTCGGATCTTTGATCACATGACTATATATTATTTGATTGCAGGTTCTTATTCCCCATTTTTGTTAGTTTCAATGCCTGTTGAGAGTGGTTGGTTTCTATTCAAGTTGGCTTGGTTCATGGCGATATTAGGGACCCTCTATAAATTGATTTTCTTTGGTAAAAGTGAGATGTTGTCGATTGCCCTATACGTTGTTATGGGTTGGTTGGTGTTGTTGGATTATCAAACATTAGTAGACAACTCGACACCTGATTTGCTTTGGAACTTAAAAGCTGGTGGAGCCGCATATATGTTTGGGATTATCTTTTATGCAAATGACAAAATTCCTTACAACCATGTACTTTGGCATTTATTTGTCATGGCAGGAAGTACGTTTCATGTAGCTGCAGTGTTGGATATGTTTTAAACTGAAAGATCGAAGGTTACAAATCAATCTCTAACAAAACCGGACAATGATCTGAATGAACGGCCTCGTTCATATTCCGAGCACTGATGATTTTATCTTCCAAATTTTCTGTGACACATTGATAATCGATGCGCCATCCTTTATTCTTTCCACGAGCACCCATTCTATAAGTCCACCAACTAAATTCAATTTTTTCAGGATTCATAAAACGGAATGAGTCGGTAAAACCGAGTTTTAGAAACTTCGTCATCCATTCTTTTTCCTCATCTTTAAATCCAGAAGGTTGATCTTTACGTTTGGGGTTGTG
>CALDGQ010000031.1 GCA_937941765.1 uncultured Saprospiraceae bacterium | reverse complement strand
TTAAATATGTCTATTATGAGCAGCATTGCAATCAACATTCATAGGAATAACGGAAGTGACTCAATACTTAATAGCCAAATAAAATGTTGTTGCGATATCCGAGCAACATTGAATATGATTAGAACTTAACAGTCCTGCGGTAGACGGTAGACGGTTAACGGGGAGTACGCTAGGAGCACGTATACACACAAGCTCCTAGCGTTCTCCCCGTTCACCGTCTACCGCAGGGCTGTTAAGTTCTGCCGAGCTCCAACGGAGCATAAACAATAAAAAATGGGCAACGCCCGTATTATTGTAATGATGAAATGGAAGCTCCACCGGAGCGCTAGCAATTTTAAAACGGATAAAATACTTTTTTTGAATAAATAAGCTAACACTTATTACTCAGTTCAACAGGTCTATATCGGGATATTCAGGAGTAACAAATTCCGTCTTTCTGAATTATTTTGGATGCACTAAATACGATTTACATTTATTCTGAATAATCATCAATATCCCTACTTTTTCTAATTTGATTTTTCGAGGAATCTAGTTCTTTTTCTTTTTTCATTGCCAAAAAAGAAACAAAAAGTCTAGATTTTATAAACTCCTCCGTCGAACATATAAAATCGGCCTCCCGCAACAAAATCCAAGTTTATGTTTGTTTTAACTGAATTTGCAACAATTTGAATACGTTGTTTAATTTTAACGTAATTACCCCGTTTTATTGGGTTTCTACGTAAAATTGATGCATTATTCCCAAAAAAAAGAATCTAACTACTTCGTTATCAATGTTTTGTCTTACTTCTGAATACCCCCGGTTAGCACCATTCTCTGCAAATATGTCGTCCCTTCAGGACTTTGGTTTCTGCGTTTTTTCACGAACTAAGAGCTATGTGTTCCCATGTTTCTATGTGAGTTATGTGTCAAAACATGTCCGCTACATGTTCTCCAAACTACTGCTTAATAATTTTATAAACCGACAATTGATTGTATAACAAACTAGATACATTTACAAAATAAGTTCCTGAAGGTAATGTTGTTAAATCAATTTCAAAAGGTGCTGAAACACTAGAATGATCTGCCACCAATTGACCAGAAACATCCAAAACTTGAATGGTAAAATTGGTGAAATCTCCGTCTAACACTACTTTATCTGTAAATGGATTTGGATAAATTTCAATAAAATCTTGCTCCATATAAATATGTACATCTGTCGAAATTCCAAAATCGTGTCCATATTGTGGGATTGGTATCCCAAATTCTAAAGCGCCTCTGTCTGGCATTCCATCAGAGACAAAACTATTGTTGAGATTGTCAAGCATTGCACCGGTGTTGATGACTGGACTACTTTGAATGGGCATTGTATTTATTTGCGAAGTATTATAGGCTACGGGAAATGGATCTGGTATGAAAATATTTTCAAAATCACTTGGTAAAACACCGATTGCATTTAGCTCCAACAATCCACTATTTTGCAACTCAGTTACACCTGCATATCGAATGTTATTCCATTTAAACCACTCCGTTCCAGTATCACCTGCACGAGTAGAATAAAAAGCATCATAATCCCAATCATCAATACTGCCTGGCACTTGATTGAATAACTCAAAACAATATCTAGAACCCATCATCACATTATTTCGGTACAAAGTATTTTGCCAACCATCTGGAGATTCGACCACATTTTCATCATTGATACAAGTGTTGTGGACAATCATCATTCCAGAAGGACCTCTATTCATTTTGAATGCGGAGTTTTCCATATTGAAAAGGATATTTCTGAATACATAAGTAGGACCTCCATCAATTGGTGCCAAACTCACTCCTGCCCTACCATTGAAACATCGATTGGCATAAACTCGTGTATTCGAAATCGTTCCATCCACCTCGATCAAATCATCTACCGCATTTGAAATTTCATTGTTATGAATATCAAGAGAATAAGAAATTTCATATTGTTCTCCATCTGTTGAAATACCATCCGCAAAATCTATGATGGTATTAAAACTAACTACATTATTGTTTCCTCTGATGTCTACTCCTCGCTCATTTGGAGTTCCAGATTGAGGCCAACTGGTGGTACCAATCATTAAATTATTAGTGATGTATTGATCGTGTTCATTTCCTAATTCTCTACGATTATAATAGCCCCAGCCTACATTTTGAATGATGTTATTTCTGACGGTAACAAATTGTGTATTCTGAGCATCAATCCCATAATTTCCATTTTCAATTCTAAAACCATCAATAATTACATGAGTAATGATTGTTGAAAAATCACCCAAATTGACTATACCTGATGAAGTGCCATTTCCATTAATAATTGCGCCATGCTGTGTTTCACTAATAAAGCTTATAGGATTGTCTGCAGTACCACTGGTTGTCAATGTAAAAGGATCATAATTACCTGACCCAACGATAAAATGATCACCTGCTTGTGCATTGTTAGCAGCTGACTGTAATCCTAAATATGGATCCGTTGATGTACCACTACCACCTCCATTTCCAGGTACGACAAAATGAATTGTTGCATTTGCAGCTGGTTCAGGAATCGTTTTAGTAGTAATCGTATGTGTTGTTGTCAAACTTCCTCCATCTATGTCTGTCAAAATACACTCGACTTCGTATGTAGTACCTGGTTCTAAAAACAATACACTTCCTGCATGATAGTTTCGAGATGTTGTTAAGCCATCAATTATTAATCCGGGATGGGCTCTCATGGTGGTTGCAGCTGGTGAATAATTGAAAAGTCCTTGCAAACGATATCTTATTTGTAATTCACTGTTTAAATTGTCATCCCCATCAATCGCATAGTTGACACCAATATTGTTAAAAGTGGCATCTAGTCTAACTTCACCTGGGATTACAGCATTCTGGCCATTTATATTAAAAGAAGCAATTGTGAATAGTAGGATTACGAAAAGAGAATGGAATCGATTTTTCATGGTGATTTTTTGGTTTCATCAAAATTAATCTTTTCGTATTGGATTTTGTAATCCTTTTTTATTTTTTGATATGTAAATCTTCTTTTAGAAAGGTTAATGATACATTTGAGTTTAAAAAAAATCCAACACTGCTTTCACAAAATAATCGACATCTTCTCGATGCAAAAAATGTCCTGCAGTTTCATGAATCATTAATTCAAAATCAGTATTCATTTTTTGTTTCATTTTCTTGAATTGTCCGATCACTAATGCTCCATCTTCTTTACCAACTAAAGTAAGCATTGGCATTTGCGGAATTTGACTGTTAAATTCACTAAAAGATTTGTCCTTTCTCAATTTATTGAATGACCAATAATATCCTAGCGCTGCTTCCGTACGACCTTCCATAGCGAATTTCTCTTTGATCAGATTGCTTGTTGATTTGTAATGGGTCCAACCAGGTGACCACCGTTCAATCAATTTATCGATGTATCGGAAATTGTTCTTTTTGGTGTAAGACACTGCTTTTTTCTCATTGGCAAATTTTAGAAAATGTCTTGCCTTGATAAGCAATGCTGGATTGGCTTTGATGCAAGTTGGATGTGGAACTGCAATCGTGACTCCTTTTATTATCTTGTCAGGAAATAAATTGAACATACTATAGGCCACAGATGCGCCCCAATCTTGTCCTATGACATAATAATTTTTGATTCCCATTTCTTCTGCGATTTTATTGACATCATCTGCAATTAATCTTGGATCGTAGTTTCCATCTGAAGGAATCCCTGTAGGATAATAACCCCGTAAAAATGGAGCAACACAATGATATTTTTTGGAAAGTTCATCAATGGATTCATCCCAAGTGTTGGCCATATCTGGAAATCCGTGCAGCAAGAAGATCGTCTCCCCTACTCCTTCTTCAATGTAGTAATAATCTAGGCTATTTATTGTTGAGCGCTCTATCAGATGCTTACTTAGTGATTGAATTTCATCTGAGATAGGTTGTGAAAATAGGTTAAGCCCAACAAATAAAATAAAGAAGGCTAAAAGAAATCGCATGTTGAATATATTGGTTTGGTTGGATCAAAGTTAATGATTTATTTTGCAAGTTAATTTGCTTATAATTAAATGGAAATCGCCTTACAGATCCCTATCTTATTGAGGGTGATAAGCCTTACCCGAACTACGCAATTTTTCTAGATCCAACTCCACCTTTTTGGTCTGACGTTTGACATACATTTCTGTTTGATCCGTATGATTTGGATGTTTCGGCTTCATACTGTTACCAAATGCATTGATGGTCTCTAAACTTTCAAGTCCCCCCTTACCATATTTTGCATAAAAGATAAAACTATCTCCTGAGTCAATTTTGAACTTACCTTTTTCATAAGGAATAAATGCAGCATTTGCTAAGGTATTTACATTTCCATACATCGGTAATTCGACTTTGTCCTTGTTCTTTCCTCTTACCGCTTTTTGCACTTTTCCCAATTCAACTTCTAATCCTCCATGATGCTTTTTAAGAAATTTTTGAGCTTTCAACATTGCTTTTACAAGTTCTTCTTCAGGCACTTCTTGTTCTAAATTTCCCATTTGCTTCCTAATATGTTTTGAAATATTATACACGGTAACACAAAACAAAGCAGCCTGTTTGTTATTGATATCAAAGGAACCATTCCACTTTTCGAATACTTTTTTGTAGTCAGCTAATTCTGGATATCTGGCTATTAAGTTTGGCATCTCATTGCAATTCATACAATTTCTAAAAGACAAATCTTCCAAATGAATCGTAATATCCTCTCTCAACACTCTAGCCTCTTCAAAACTAATGGTTTCATAATCCTTAATTAAATTCTCAAAACGTTTAGCTCTAAGTGTATTACTTGTTAGCAAATGGAAACTTTTAGGAAAATCTTCTGGTTTCAAATTCTCTTCTGGCGCAGTCATTTTAAAAACTGTATTGTTGCAATTATAAACGTAACCACAGGCAGGATCAACAACTTGAGGATTGGCACTAACCGGATGTACTTTTTCCATATCCCAATTATTAGCAGAAGTATTTCCTGTCAACACATTGGTCCAATCAAAACTTTCATCACGAACAGGATGCACAAAATAACTGAGATGAAAAATATGTCCGTCTTTATCACCATAAGTAATGGTCTGGCTTGGCACCCCTTGGATATCTAATGCCGTTTTGAATTCCTCCATATTTTTTGCCTTCCCCATTTTATACCATTGTTCAGCTCCCCTAAGATTGTAAAATGCATGGCTTTTGTAAGAATAATACCCAGACTCCTTTTTAAAAGTTGGACCGTATTTACTTCTAAAAAATTTCTTCGAAACTGGAATTACCAGTGGACCGATTTTGACTTTTAGTTTGGCTTTATCTTTTTCCAATTTCAACCATTCTCCATCATATTTGTAAACATTTTTTCGGGTTGGATGCATTTCTAATTTATAAACATCCGAGCTATTTTGATAATTGGTGGTATGAGACCAACCTAAATGTCGATTACTTCCTAACACCGGAGTCAAACCACCTACCGAGAAAGTTGCACCAAACATTTCATACCCTTCCTCGGAGTGAACACTCACTTCCCACCAATTCCCAATGGTATTGATCGGTTGATGTGGATTGCCAATCAAGTATGTTTTTTCATCCGTAGTTTTCAATGGACTATATGCCATCGCATTAGAACCTCTATGTAAATGTTTTGTTAATTGATATTCATATTTTTTTGTCAACAATTTTCCCAACTCCATTCCTGAATTATGCATTAAATGAAATTGCAGCGTATACATTCCAACAATATGCTTGGGAGTTATCGGAAATAATTTTTTACTTTTCACTTCTTTTGGATGCAAAGTTGCATATTTATTAATCGCGTCCGCATAAGCCTGAAGCAAAGCTTCCATTTCTGGAGAGATGTCCTTTTCATATCGCTCATTCACAAAGGCTTCGATGTCAAATACTTGATATAATAAATCTAACAATGCTCCAATTTTTCCACTAACTCGTCCAGAGATTCCTTTAGTAGCTGCAAAATTATCTTGCATCATATTGAATCCATCTTCACATTGTGCCCACCCGATTCCATAGACTGCTTCCGCATCTGTCTTCGTGAAAATATGAGGAATCCCGTATTCAGATCGAATGATGTCGATATTGCTAACGATGATATTTGATTGAGCGAAGAGTGTTGTAAAAAAGAAGGTAAGTGATAGAACGAGGGAAATTGGTCTGAGCATTTTTTGCTGATATTTGTTGTTTAAAATTCAGCAAAGTTAATACTATTGGAGGTCTTTGGATTTAACGTAGGTTAAATAATGATGTTTTGATATTTGATATTTTGATTAATGAAGTATCATGTATGATATGACCATCAGTTCGTGCTCTTGGTCCGCGCACTTACGTCATATCATACATCATACATTTGAGTAAGCCTTTAGGTACGAAAAAATTATCATACATCATCTATAGTTTCCCCGCACGAATTCGGCTCAAAGTTCCCAATGCCATTTTGAGATAAGAAGCGATATGTGTAAGGGGAACACGTTTTATAATTTCTGGCTGAAGTTTGCAAAGTGCTTCGTAACGTTCTCTGGACGAATGAATGTGAAGCAATTTATTTCTGATAGCAAGATCTTCTAACGCAGTGCTCATCACATTCGAAATCACGGAATAATATCTTGGATACAAATTTAGAAATTCTAAAAAGGAATCTTTGGTGAGTAACAATAATTCGGTCGGCTCTAATGCTTGAATATTTGATGGAGATTTTGCTTCATTTATCAATCCACTATATTGACCAATAGGTACATTTTCAAAAGCAAATTCACTTGTATATTCTTCTCCTTTTTCATCTATAAAATAAAATCGAATCGCTCCTTGTGTTATAAAACCCATATATTTCTGGATTTCGCCTTGCCGATAAATTACTTCTTTTGCCTTAAATGATTTGTGTATAACAACGGATTGTAGAAAAGCAATTTCCTCCTCATTTACTTTAATGAAATTAGAAAAAAATGAAATGATCGGACTAATATTGTTGGAAGAATTATGCATTCATGAAAAAATTTGGAGGTAGCTATTTTAGCAACTTTAAATCAGTTTTACAATATACATTATCTCCGCGCAATGACCGCTTAATTTTCCAAAGTTTAATTCCTGTTTTGCGATTTTCATTTGGATTATCTTTCAAAAAATCTCTTAGGTAAGTATTGTACTCAAATTGAGGTGCAATTTCTTTGGGACTCGTGTTGTTTTTTTTCTCTATATCAATCCGTTTCCATTCTTTTATGGCTTGGTTCAAAGTTTTTCCTACATTCAACTTCATCCAATTCATGAATTTGACATTGAACTTGAATTGCTTTCCTATTTCTTTTTGGAAAAATTTGCGGACATTTTCTGAATTTTTATAACTGTCGGTAATTTTTGTTTGAAGGGTCAAAGTAGCAGTATTCCAATCAAAATTGGATTTATTGGTTTGCTTTTTCTTTGCTTTTGCAATTTCTTTCGAACCAGTTTCAAGATATTTTTCAATTCGATTGGCAATTTCAATTTTTCCTCCTGATTTCTTCAAACCTTCTTTTCTACAGAATAAAACTAGTTCTTCTTTAAGCCAATAGAAGTCTCTAAAATCTTTTGGACTAATTTTGTTGTTTAGTTCGGGGCGCTTGTCCATTGATACTGTAACAATATATTTTCATTACTAATTTCCATTCTCTGGATCGGGTTTCTCATTCTTAAAAACATAACCAACTCCCAACCTAAGCATGCCAAAAAAGGATCCATTTGATGCTATTAAAATCAACAATATTATTCCGTTTCTAATTTCTCTTCTCATATCAATAAATTTACTCAAAGTATTCTGTTCAAAGAAATTATATTAGGACACATTTGCAGTTACCACCCATCGCTCCAACGCACCTCCACTCGCAAATTCCTTCATCAATAACTCCGCCTCATCCATCGAATTTTCCAATCCATCAGAACTTCCAAAGTCAAAAAACACCATCATAAATTGTGTTGTAGTTGCGTGCGCCATTGTTCTTTGCGAATCTGAGGTTGGACTTCCAAATGCAGATAAAGTATCACGTAAGGTTGGCAAAAATTCGATATTCAAACTACCACGACCGATCGCATTGTATGGTTCGTCTTTCTTCCCAATTCCTAAAGAAATATCGCCCTTAATGTGTTCGGTATCATAACCACCAATAGAAATTCCTGATTTGACAGAAACCAAATTAAGTAAATCTACGATGTTGTTAATTTTGTAAATCCCTTTACCACTCACAATTCTTCTTAACAATGCTTCTGCGGACAATCGATATCGTGCTGGGTCTTTTCCAAAACTTTTGTAAGCCTTTCGTCCGTGTTGAATCGCTTCGATTTTGGAAATATCTTCTACTTGGAGTCTTGCTTGCAAATCAGCTATTGCAGGATCAATTACTTTCCACAATTCTAAGGTGTCTGTTGCTACTTTTATGTTTCCTGACAGACATCCTAAACGAGTGGATGGATATTTAGATTTTATTTCGGCATCGATTTGGATTGAAAATTGGCTCATACTTGTTTGTAACAGTTTTGAATTTCGATCAAATATAATTCAAAACTTAAATAGTTTACCATAGACTTTTAAAGTTTGGTAAACTTAATTGCTTTTATCTCAATACGCATTTTGCCAATTCTTAATATTTGAATAAATTTCCCAACAAACTACTCCGCCTCTAAAACAATATACTCCCAAGGCTTCAACTTCATCTCCATACCGGCAGTTAATGTAACTGTACTGTTACCAAAAACACTACTATAAGCACCTGCATGATTTTCATCTGCCAATTTTAAATTTTGTGGTTGATCAGAAAGGTTGATAAGTACGACTACTTTGTCTCCATCTTTTGAACGAGAAAAGGAATAAACATATTCATTACCACAATCAATTTTTTGAAGTGGTCCGCCATAATCGCCGTTCCATAAAGCTTTGTTGCGGTGTTTTAAATCAAAAAGTTTGGTGTACATCTCTGCGTTGGCAAAACTTCCCCACTTGATTTCGTCTTTGTCAAAAAACTCCAAACGCTTGATTAGCGGCTCTTCTTGCCCGCTATAGATCAACGGCATTCCATCAAAAGTAGCTGCGAGTACTGCGAATGCTTTGTATCCATCTTTCATTCGCTCTATTTCAGATCCATTCCAAGAATTTTCGTCATGATTGGAAGTAAATTGCATGGTAAATCCACGTTTGTATTTTTCGCCATATTCCGTAAACATCTTGTCAAGATCACTAGCTTTTTTCTTCCCAACTGCAATTTCATTCATCAAATGATGCCATTCCCAACCATAGGTTAAGTCGAAGTTGCCACCGTTTCTAAAAGATGGTTCATTGGTTTCTGGTAATAAAAAGATTGGTTTGATTTTATATAATTCTGGTGTTGCTTCATCCCAGAAATCTACCTGAACACTATGTGCACAATCCAAACGATATCCGTCGATGTCTTCTTCCGCAATCCAATATTTCATATCTTCGATCATCAACTTACGCATGTCTTTGTTGTCGTAATTCAACTCTGCAACATCATACCAATCCGTAATTTTATCATCTCGATCACGTCCATGCACAATCGTGTCGGTCTTCGCATCGTGCACATAATAATCAGGATGTTGTTTGATCCAAGTGTGATCCCAACCGGTGTGATTCGGCACCCAATCCAACACAATACGCATATCTAAGTCATGAATTTTTTTTATAAGTGCTCGAACATCTTCTAACGTTCCAAATTCTGGATTTACTTCTCTAAAATCTGAAACTGCATAATAACTTCCAAGCGGTCCTTTTCTTTTGGTTTCCGAAATTGGAAATATCGGCATCAACCACAAAATATCAACACCCATTTTTTTCAATCGAGGCAGATGTTTTGCAAAAGCATTGAAAGTTCCTTCCTTGGTATATTGTCGGATATTCACTTCGTAAACGTTCGCATTTTTTGCCCAATCAGGTAAAGTCTTGGAAGCTTTTGTTTTCACCGATTCCATCGAATTATTAATCAATCCATTGGTTGTTGGTTCAGATTGCTTGCAACTAGCAAACCAAATAATAAACGAAATGAAAAGAAGGAAAAATTTAAAATTCATAGCTGATAAATTTAATATGCGCTTTATACAAATTGACCTAATTTGTATGATATACAATACTACTTATTTATATGGTTAAATCATATTTGGAGACAACTCATTTAATAGAAAATTAACACTGAATTGATTGGTCTCTTACTAACCGGATGTCTTTGTCTTTCACTTTTATAGTCAGTTCATCACCAGCTACTTTTCGAATACTGGTTCCAGATTGATTGACTTGTATGTGCAGGAGTCGATTTCTGAATCGAATTTTGAAACTATATCCTTTCCATTTTGATGGTAAATAAGGTGTGAAACAAAGCATATCATTTTCAATTCGCATACCACCAAATCCTTTGACTACTGCCATCCAAGTTCCAGCCATGCTTGTGATATGACAACCATCTTCCGTATCATTATTGTAGTCATCTAAATCCAATCTTGCCGTCCGCAAATACATTTCATATGCTTTGTCATAGTCTCCAATCTTTGCTGCTAAAATTGCGTGTACACATGGTGACAAACTGGATTCATGAACCGTCAGCGGTTCGTAAAATCTAAAGTTTCGTTGGATGGTTTCAACATCAAAAGCATCTTCAAAAAAATATATTCCTTGCAAAACATCTGCTTGTTTGATAAAACACGAACGAAGAATTCGATCCCATGACCATTTTTGGTGAATCGGGCGATCTTCATTTGGCAAATCTTTTACTTGAATTATTTCTTTGTCTAAGAAATTTTCTTGTTGTAAAAATATTTGTTTTTCAGTATCAACCGGAAAATACATTTTCTCAACAATATCTTTCCACACCTTGGTTTCTGTAACTTCGTAGAATTTTATTTTTTCTGAAATTGATTCAAATTTAGCTGGCGCATTCGACTTCACATAATTGATCGCGTACATCGTATATTTCAGACACCATACTGCCACGAAATTTGTATACCAATTGTTATTTACATTGTTTTCATACTCATTTGGGCCCGTTACTCCGTGAATAACATACTTTTGTTTTGGGTTTGAAAAGTGAACGCGCTGTGACCAAAATCTAGCAATTCCGATTAATAGTTCCAGACCATATTCTGTTAAATAATTTTCATCATTGGTATATCGAATGTAATCAAAAACAGCATAAGCAATCGCTCCATTTCTATGAATTTCTTCAAATGTGATTTCCCATTCGTTGTGACATTCTTCGCCGTTCATAGTAACCATAGGATACAAGGCAGCACCATCTTTGAAACCTAATTTCGTCGCATTCTCAATTGCTTTTTGCAAATGTTTATACCGATAGACTAGTAAGTTTCTTGCAACTCGTTGATCCGCAGTTGACAAATAAAATGGTATGCAATAAGCTTCTGTGTCCCAATAAGTACTTCCTCCATACTTTTCACCTGTAAAGCCTTTAGGTCCAATATTCAATCGTTCGTCTTCTCCCGTGTACGTCTGGTTAAGTTGAAAAATATTGAAACGAATCCCTTGTTGAGCAGCTACATCACCTTCAATGATAATGTCACTTTCTTCCCATTTTTTAGCCCACGCATTTTGATGGTCTGCGAGCAATTGATTAAATCCATTTGCGGCTGCAGCTTCTACTTCTTTTTTACATATAGTTTGTAATTCATTTTTAGGATGATTTTCAGAAGTAATGTTGGCTACGTATTTATACACGACTATTTCCTGATCGTCTTTAATTCGAGTATTAATCGCTATTTCTGCATATTTGTCTTTGGTAAATGATTTGTTATCCGCATCAATTTGATCTCCATTTTTTTCAATCAAAATTTGCATTCCAGTACAAACTTGAAAAGCGGTTTTTTTAGTTTCTGTGATAATAAATGCTTGATGTTCATCAGCAGTTTCACTGATAGGTTCCCAGAATTTTTCATCATAATTCGTGTCCTCATTCATCACATCTCCATCTATATAAGGTGTGATTTGAATTGGATCTGCAAAATTAACTGCTTTGAATGAATATCGAATACAAGCAATATTATCATTTGCGATACTGCAAAATCTTTTAGAATGGATTTTCACAATTCGACCACTTTTCAATTTGGCTTCACAAGATCTTTCTAAAACACCGTTTTTCATATCCAAAATTCGCTTGAAATCATTGACTTCGCATTTCGATAAATCGAATACCTCTCCATCAATATCAAAACGAATCCCAGTCCAGTTGGGTGCATTTAAAACTTTGGCAAAATATTCTGGATATCCATTTTTCCACCATCCAACACGTGTCTTATCCGGGTAATAAATTCCTGCCAGATAATGTCCCTGCAAAGTGTCTCCAGAATAAGTTTCTTCAAAATTGGCACGTTGTCCAAATCGACCGTTACCTAAACTAAAGATCGATTCAGAAATTCGATTGAAGGACGGATTGAAACCTTCTTCAATGATTTTCCACTCATCTTTTTTTAAATAATCTTTCATTGTTTTATTCCTTCTTTTGTTGAAAGAATTGATTCTAATGCATCAAACTTAAGATCTTTGAAATCTGGAATCACATGATGCGCATGACCTAGATCTGCTTCTTTCCCAACACCAACGGCATACATCCCACCTTTCAATGCAGCATCTACACCTTTGGAAGCATCTTCAAAAACAATACAATTACTGGGATCAATTTTTAGTCTTTCTGCTCCTTTTAAAAACACTTCTGGGTCCGGTTTTCCTTTGGTAACATTGGTACCATCCATGATGACTTCGAAATAATGTTTAATTTCTAATTGTGTCAAAATCGGTACTGCATTTTTTGAAGCAGAACCCAATCCGATTTTAATTTTTTTAGCTTGCAATTCATCTAAAAAATCAACAACACCAATCATGATTTCATCTGATGTCATTTTACCAACATCTTCAACATACCACTCGTTCTTTTTTGCAGCCAAGGTTTGCATACTTGCTTCATCCATTTTCACACCACCCCATTTTAAAATTAATTTTAAGGAATCAATTCGACCAACTCCTTTCAATTTTTCATTTTCTTTTTCCGTAAAATCGAATCCCAATTCATTGGCTAATCGACGCCAAGCTTTAAAATGATATTTAGCCGTGTCTACAATGACGCCATCTAAATCAAAAATACATGCAGAAATTTTTTTCATTTCAATTGTTGTAAATGTTTGAATATCAATAAATTAAGACAAATTAAAGGAAGGTTTCTTGATTTCGAATCAAATATAAATTTAATTTGAGCAACTGATAGGTAATAATCTATAAATTTGTTTTGTGTTATTACAAAGAAAATCATGAGCGTCACGGAGAATCACAGCGTTGTACAAATAATTAAACTGGAAAATTTCCTTTTTTTACTTATATGCTAAATCCATTTTTAAAATATTACAAAGAAAAACTCAAAATCAATCCAAGTCAAAAAGTACTTTTGGCAGTAAGTGGTGGTATTGATTCGATGGTGATGCTCTATCTTTTTAGAGCTGCGAACATTCCAATTGCTGTCGCTCATGTCAATTTTAAATTGAGAAAAAATGAATCCGAAGGGGATGCTTTATTTGTTAAACAAACTTGTGAAAAGGCAAGCATTCCATTTTATACCACCCAATTTGAAACTCAAAAAATCGCAACAGACAGAAAACAATCTATCCAATTGGTTGCACGTGATTTACGTTATGAATGGTTGGAAAAAATTCGGGTTGAAAATCAATTTGATTTCATAGCAACTGCACATCATCTGAATGATAGCATCGAAACTGCAATATATAATTTCACAAAAGGTACAGGTATCCGTGGATTAACCGGAATCCCACCAATCAGAAATCAGATCATTCGACCATTGCTTTTTGCATCTAAAGATACTATTGAAAAATATTCAGCAAGTTTTGAGATTCAATTTCGGGAAGATGCCAGCAATACAAATGACAAGTATGCTCGTAATTTAATTAGACATCAAGTCATCCCAACGCTTCAAGAATTAAACCCTGCACTTGAAAACACGGCTAGGAAAAATTTTGACAAGTTGAATGAAGTGTCCATTTTATTTGAAGAAAGAATCGCACAGATTAAAAATGAGGTAATGACTTCATTTGCAAATGGGGATGTCGAATTTGATCTTGCAAAGATTAAAAAACATACCGCTCAAAAAACAATCTTATACGAATGTATTTCGCCTTTTGGTTTTAATGAAGATCAAGTTATTCAAATGTTGAAGACAACTGATACGAAATCTGGAAGACAGTTTTTAACGGTATCTCATCGTGCGGTTTTGAATCGGGATAAATTGATTGTAACTACAATACCTTCAACAAACAATAGACTTGCAGAAGTAATACTCCATTCTCCCAATGAAAAACTCGACCTAGGTGACGGTGTTATTTATGTTGAAACTACTTCTGTGATTCCTACAAAATTTGAAAAACATCTCGCTTATTTAGATTTGGGGAAACTGGATTTCCCATTAAAATTTAGAAGATGGCAAGCAGGTGATAATTTTCAACCTTTCGGAATGAATGGTCAGCAACAAAAATTAAAAGATTTCTTTGTAAACAATAAGTTTAGCCTGTTGGAAAAAGAAAAGGTTTGGATTCTAGAATCTGCGGGTACAATTTGTTGGATCGTTGGACATCGAGTTGATCACCGTGTTTGTGTTCAACCCCAAACCACTGAGATACTGGTTTTACATTACACTTTCATTTAGTACGCAACAGGCATAAATAATATCACCTCGTAAAGCCGCACTAGCGATAAGATTTATCACTTTTAAATCTTGAAAAGCCCAGTTGAAGATTGAACAATTTATTGATCTAAAAAAAGTAAATTATTTAAAACCAGTACAAAATACATGGTGAATAAATATATTTATTAGGCAGTTCAAAATTATTTTAACATTTAATCTAAAATGTTAAAATAAAAATTTAATTTACATGCAAAGAGCACAGAAACTATTTTGTACCACCCCAGCATTAAGTTTCCAAATTTTCATCTGTTTTATCACCAAACGTAATTTGCTTAGTTTATTTTACTAAGCTCTCACAAAACTATTTTTTAATAGCGATTGGAATGAGGTTAACACCTTATTGCAACTGTCAATTTATTGAATAGAATTAACTCATTGTTAATTTCTAAAGTGGAATCTAATGCCCTTTTAGAAATTTCAATATATCACATAGTATTATATAGACGGTCTATTACATGTAAGAATTACACAAGTCTTATTTTTTAATTTATCACACTAAACTTATGAAAAGAATAATACACTTTACAGGCTACCTTTATTTATTACTTTCATTCATGCAATTAAATGCTCAATCAGGAAATGAGCATCAATGTGGATCTGATCATGCAGAAAATATTTTACTGCAAGATCCGGCCTATGCACAAACCGTTTTAGAACAAGAATCATTGTATAGAAAACGGATGAAAGAAAAAGCAAGAAATGGGAATCAAAATAATTTGATGCCGATTCAATCTATTCCCGTTATTATCCACGTAATTCATTCTGGAGAATCTTATGGAAGTACTTACAATCCTTCAGATGCTAGTTTGATAGGACCATTTATCGATGCTTCAAATCGATTTAGACATCAACATTTTAATGCAGGCACTTACTCCAATCCTAATTATGGAGTGGATACCGAAATAGATCTTTGCTTAGCTTCGGTCGACCCAAATGGAAATTACACAAATGGAATTGTAAGACATTACGATCCCGAAATTGCGCAAGGTTCCTACACAGGGGCAAATAATATTGTAACACAGGCAAAAGCACAATATGGATGGGACACAAATCTATATTGTAATATTTTTATTTTCCAATCAATCTACAGCAATTTTAATCCTTGTAGCAATATCGCCGGCGTATACTTAGGTGGTAGTACCGATGTGACAATCTTCAAAGCAACCTCTTATAATTCAGGGTTGATCGCTCATGAATTGGGACACTATTTTAATTTGAGACACACCTTCAACGGAAATAGTTGTACCAACACGGATTGTTTAGCAAATGGAGATTTCGTTTGCGACACTCCAGCTAAAAACGTTTCTGGCTCTAATGGAGGAACATGCTCAGCACCTAACAACACATGCACAACAGACGAGGATGACACAAGTGCCAACAATCCTTACCGAGCAATTGCGCTTGGTGGACTTGGAGAGCAACCGGACAACATCAACAATTATATGGACTATACTGGAAGTTGTTGGGACATGTTTACACTTGGACAAAAAAATAGAATGCAAGATTACATAGCTAACAATAGAGCTGCATTGGCCGCAAACGGAGCTGCTTGCGCACCAATGCCTCCCCCAACCTACGACTTAGGTCCTACTGCAATTACTATTAGCAATAAAGAGGATGCTTGCGATGATACTTTTGATTTATCTTTATTCTTTTCAAATTTTGGAACAGGAACCGTTTCAAGTTTTGATCTCATAGTTGAAGATCAAAATGGGAATTTAATTAAAACTGAAAATTGGTCGGGTAATTTGAATGCAACCAACTCTACTGGAATTTCTACGACTGTTACCATTGATGATCAGGTTACCTATTTAAAAGCATATGCAGTAATTTTAGATGGGAATGGAGATGAACACCTCTTTAATGATGCCGTTTTTATTAAAGCAACTTATCTCGGCGGAACTTCACCTTGCTATTCTGCTAATGAATCGTGTAATGGTTACAATCCTGCAACAGAAAGTGGTCCAGGAAATACAACTATTTATACAATTACTGACACCTACCCAGCAACTTCTGGAAATGTAGAAATATGTATTGAAGTAAAAGGTGATGTCAATCGTGCTTTTGAAACTTTTAATATTATCGACGAAAATGGAACCCTACGTGGAAATTCTGGTTTTAGAGAGGAACCTGGATGTGCACAATTTATACCACCTACTCCCTTTTGTTTTATAGCTACAAGTGCTGATTATGATTCTTGGCGGGTTGACGGTGCGATTACCGTGACACTAGATCCCGTTTCAACTTGTATCAACCCAACTTTATCAAGCAATAATTGTACTGTTATAAATGAAGGCTGTGTAAATGTTCGACTACCCAACGCAACCTGTGAACCACCTGTCGCGCTATGCAATGACATCACGGTGTCTTTGGACGATGCTGGAAATTATACGTTAATGGCTACAGCTATTGACAATGGATCTACTGCTGATTGCGGTATTCAGTCTATCACAGCTAGTCAAACTGATTTTGATTGTAGTGAAATTGGAATCAATAATATCACCTTAGAAATTACAGATCTAGAAAGTAACACATCAACTTGTGTAGCACAAGTGATTATTGAAGATGCAACTCCACCTACCGCTGGTTGTACAAGCACAGCAGTTTCACTCGATGCAAATGGAGAAGGAATTATTACACCTGACATCGTTAATTTTGGAAGTTCAGATAACTGCGACGGAGATTTAGAATTTGAGTTAGATCAATCAATAGTCACTTGCGACAATCTTTCAAACTTCCCTGTTGTAACCTTAACCGTTTCAGATGCTGCAGGTAATTCTTCTACATGCACTAGCATCATCAATGTGTTTGATAATATGCCTCCTACAACAAGTTGTCTACCAACAACAGTACCATTAGATTTGAATGGTAATGCAAATATTACAGCCGATATGGTGGCAAATTACAATGACAATTGTTTTATTTCTGCTGAATTAAATACTACAAATTTTACCTGCGATAATGTAGGTGGGAATTTTGTTTCGGTAATTTTTTCTAACACAACAGGACCGATTGGTAGCTGTGGCGCATTAGTGACCGTCACCGATCCTACCGGAGTATGTGGTTGTCAAGACTTAGAAGCACCAATTGCAATTTGTAATGATTTAGTTATAGCGCTAGATGAGAATGGCATCGCTTCAATCACACCTGATGAAGTAAACAACAATAGCACAGATGATTGCGGCATCACTTCCTTGTCTATCAATATTTCTGATTTTGACTGCAATGCAGTTGGAATCCAGGCAGTAATTTTAACTGTGGAAGATAGTGCAGACAATACTTCAACTTGTCAATCAGTTGTTACAATTGAAGACAACATCTTTCCAGAATTGATTGGTGTCCCGGAAGACCTCACCTTAGAATGTGGCGGCTCTGTATTTCCAACATTGGTCACAGCCACTGACAATTGTGGAAATGATTTGGAGGTGACTACCACCTTCGAAGTGGATCAAGCTGTTGACTGTCCTATTTTTAATACTCAAACCACTATCTATTCTGTAACAGATGATGCTGGAAATACAACAACACAACAACGGGTGATTACAGTACTAGATACGGAAGCTCCAATTCTCTTCGGTGTTCCTGTTGACATTACAATCCAATGTGGCGATCAGATACCTGCTCCTGCTGAAGTTACAGCATTTGAATGCACACAACTCTTTGATCTATCTTTACAAGAAAACAATATTGAGGATTGTACAAATGGATCTTTAATTAGAATTTGGACCGTTGCTGATGATTGTGGAAATGAGACCAATGCAACACAAGTCATTACAGTTGTAGATACAGAAGCGCCTGTTTTCGTAACCTTACCAGATGATATAACATTAGCATGTGGAGAGGAATTGATTATTGATATGCCGACTGTTGCCGATAATTGTTCTGCAGATCTGACACCAACATTTGAAGATAGCAATATAAATGCAACAACAATTGAACGACTCTGGACTTTGGTAGATGCGTGCGGCAATAGCACAAATTATCTTCAAACTATTACAAACGAAATTGATAATACTGCTCCTGTTTTGCAAAATGTTCCAGATGATGTGACGCTCGAATGCGGAGGCACCATTCCTCAGCCTCCAAGTATTGCTATTGACAATTGCGACGGCGCTATTTCGGTAGATGTCCAAGATGAGATTATACAAGGTGAGTGTCCTATTTCATTGATTATTAATAGAACTTATTCTGCTACTGATCTTTCAGGGAATACAACTTCTATTCTTCATGTGGTTACAATTGTTGATAATACAGCACCCACACTTTCCGGTGTTCCTGCTGATGTCACTATCAACTGTGATGATTCGTTACCAGCCATTCCTGATGTAGTTGGATTGGATGGATGTAGTCAAGTAGAAATATTTTTCATTGAAATTGAGTTAGATGATTGTGCAAACTCTGTTAGAAGATCATGGACCGGAACAGATGGATGTGGAAATGAACATACAGAGTTTCAAATCATTACTATTATTGATGACGAGGCACCTATTTTTACAAGTGTACCAGCTGATGTAACTTTACTATGTGATGATGAAGCAACTGTGGATCCACCTGTCGCTGAAGATTGTTCAACTATTTCTGTCCCTGCATTCCAAGATGTCGTGATAAATGCAACTACTACAGAAAGAACATGGACCGTCACAGATGTTTGTGGCAATTCAATAACACACCTACAAACTATTACAACAGCAACTAGTAATACGCCTCCTGTGCTAGTTGGCGTACCTGAAGATTTGACATTAGAATGTGGAGATACGGTCTTTCCTTCTACTGTGACGGCTACTGATAATTGTGGCAACGATTTAGAAGTGACAATTACTTTCGACAATGATCAGTCTGCTGAATGTCCTATTTTCTCGATAAATACAACTTTCTACACAGCTACGGATGCGGAAGGAAATACAACTACCGAACAAAGTGTTATTACTGTTTTCGATAATGCACCACCAATCTTTGGAGGAGTTCCTGAAGATGTAACCATCCAATGTGGTCAAGATATTCCTGCAATTCCTGAAGTCTTTGCATTTGATTGTGCAGATTTAACTGAAGTAATCTATACGGAAAGTCCTTTAGACGGAGACTGTACTGGTCAATCTATTGTTAGAACTTGGTCTTCAACTGATGATTGTGGGAATGAAGCAATCGTAACTCAAACCATTTCGGTTACTGATGATGAAGCTCCTATTTTCACAAGTACTCCAAATGATGTGACTCTACTTTGTGGCGATGAAACAACGGTTGATCCGCCTGTTGCAGAAGATTGTTCAACTATTTCTGTTCCTGCTTTTCAAGATGTTGTGGTAAATGCAACTACTATTGAAAGAACATGGACCGTCTCAGATGTTTGTGGAAACACTACTTCTTACTTGCAAATTATCACAACTGATATTGACAATGAAAGTCCGATGATAGTTGGAGTTCCGGATGATATCACTATTGATTGTGGTGGGATTATCCCGCCACCAGATGTATCTGCAAATGATAATTGTGATGGCAATGTGGAAGTTGTATTCTCTCAAGAATTTGAGGAAGTAAGCTGTCCTATTGTTTTAAGAAATATTAGAATTTACACCGCAACTGACATTTCTGGAAATTCTTCTGTCGTCCAACAAGTTATTACCGTCATTGACAATGATGCTCCTACTTTGGAAAATGTACCTGCCGATGTAACGATTCAATGTGGTCAAGATATACCAGATGCGGCAGATGTAACAGCTTCCGATACTTGCCCTGGTGACATCGAAATTTCATTAGCAGAAACTCCTATTGAGGGTGATTGCACTGGTAGTTCTTTTGTTAGGACATGGACGGCTATTGATGTTTGCGGTAATGAAACAACTGGAACACAAGTTATTACGGTAATTGATGAAGAAGCACCATTATTCTCAACTACGCCAGAAGATCAAAATGTAGATTGTGGAAATGTTCCTGATGCACCTTCGATTACAGCAGCAGATAATTGCGATTCAAATTTACTAATCGAATTTGACGAATCATCAACTTCGAACAATGACGTTAATACAATTACTAGAACTTGGACTGCAACAGATGATTGTGGAAACGAAACGATAGTTATTCAAATCATTACAGAAGATTGTTCAAGTGATGATGAAATTATCGTTGATTGCCCTGAGGACATCCTAGTGAGTTGCGATCTTTCGGGTACTCATGTTTCATGGAATGAACCTACTGCGACGAGTACTTGCAGCGCGGGTACAACATGTGATATTTCAGTACCCGACTACATCGATATGGGTATCTTTAATGGTCATCGTTATTTCTGTTCACAAAGCAACAGTCTGAGTTGGTCACAAGCAAGACAAACGGCGACTGCTTACGGTGGATATTTAGTGGTCATTAATGATGCAGCAGAAAATGAATTTATCAGAGATGCTATTATTGCTCCAACCTGTTGGATTGGATTGACAGATGAAGTAAGCGAAGGAAATTTCATTTGGGAAGGAAATCAAAGTTCAAATTACAGCAATTGGTTAAGTGGAGAGCCAAACAATCAAGACAGCTACTATCCTAATGCAGCAGACCATGTTGCACTTATTAAAGGAGATGGAAAATGGAGAGATCGCGATGACAAACATCATTACGAATTTATAATCGAAGTGCCATGTGATGAATCAGGTCTTACTATCACACAAACTAGTGGACCAGAAAACGGTGGTGAATTTCAAGAAGGAACCACTACTGTTTCTTATGAATTCACAGATGCATGCGGAGGAATTGCAACTTGTTCTTTTGATGTTACTGTAGATACTTGCCCTGAAGCAGACTATTGTGATATTTGGGGAAATAGTTACTATGAGTATATTGACAATGTAACCATGAGTGGTTTTTCAAATTGGTCTGGTAATAATTGGGGATATGCAGATTTCACAAACTTATCTTCAGATGTTTACACCAATTGCGTGCATTACATCTACCTAAAACCAGGCTATAAATGGAATGCTTACCTTTCCTATTGGAAAGTCTGGATTGATTGGAATCAAGATGGTGATTTTTATGATGCTGGAGAAATGGTCAAAGCATGTACCAATTCATATGGTCAATGGTATGGTATACACGTACCTGGGCATGCATTACCTGGAGATACTAGAATGAGAGTGGCAATGAGATACGGTGGATGGCCGCAACCTTGTGGAAGTTTGGGGTATGGTGAAGCTGAAGACTACACCATCCACGTCAACACTTCTGCACCTTTAGTTGCTCCTGAAGAATTGAATGAATTACAAGTATCTAAACCACTTGATGACAATGAGTTTACGGAATATTATAATGAGCGAGATGAAGATGGAAACTTTGTAAGAGTTACTTCTTATGAAGCAGTCGATTTATTTCCTAATCCAGCTTCTGATCAGATTACCATTGTGCTTAACAAATTCGAAACAGAAGAAGGAGTTTATGAAATTTATCATAGTACAGGTGTTTTGATGGAAACAATTAACAATGTGTCTACAAATATTCCTACGGTTGTCAATACATCGAAATATGAGAGTGGTGTTTATACTGTTCTTTTGAAAGTAAATGGACAAGTAAAGAAATCAAAACCATTTGTAAAGATTTCGGATAAATAATGTAATTGTAATTTAATAGCATTCAGCACCCGATAAGTTGAAACTTGTCGGGTGTTTTTTGTTTTTATGTAAAAAAAGAAAGCTCAACACTTAATGTGTTGAGCTTTCTTTATAACTAATCAAAACCAATCATTAATATAGATCGTATTACTTTATAGTTGTCAATTTTCCATTGTTATCGATCACCAACTCTGCATCTTTAAATCCAGCTTTGATTGCTTTTTTCACTGCCGCTCTTGCGGTAGTTTTTGAACTATATCCAGAAAGCATAAAGACGGTAAATTTACCTCGCTTAACAGATTCAATTGTACCATATCTTTCAACCAAAGCCCTTTTAAAATTCTCAGGTTTTGTCAAAGAAGCGAGCCTAACTTTATATTTTGTAGTTGTGTCGATTCGCTTTGTTTGTGGCTTTGAGGAAGTTTCAGAATAACTTATTGGTTTTGAATTGCCTGTTTCATCTACAATATAAGCTTCTGTAAAACCCTTTTTAGCAGCTGCTTTTTTTGCCATATTAGCAGCAGACTTTGATGAGAAAAATCCTAGTCTCAATTTACTATACCCTTTCTCATAAGTATGATATAAGTCTCCAATATCCGTCAAACTAGAATAAGGTGCTGTACTTACTTTGCTCTTCCCTTTTTTAGCTGCTAATTGAATAGAAAATTTACCTTCCTTTTTGATCTCAGGCATCGGAGGAGGTGTGTATTTCTTATCAGCTACTGGAGGAGCAGGAGCAGGCGTCGTCACGACAGTTGTAGAAGTATTGTTGACTTTTGGAATCGGCGTAGACCTAGGAGCAGGTGCCGGTGCAGAAGCCGGTTTTGCTGAAACCGGTGCAGGTTTTGCTGAAACCGGTGCAGGTTTTGCAGCAGCGGTTGAATCCGAAGGTTTTATCTTCATCTCCCCTATACCATTTGTCTTATTAAGTTTAGCAGTATTTACTACTTTATCTGTATGACTAAATCCAGCTTTAGAAACACGTACAACATAGGAAGAATTTTCGTCCAAAGACAACCAAAAAGTTCCAAACTTGTCCGTCATTGTTTCTAAAATCTGTTGATTATTTTCATTGGTTGCGGTGACTGTAACGCCATCAATTGTTTGATTATCCAACATATTAATTACAGAACCAGTATAGCTATTTGTTCTTCTAGCATCCGTTACAGGAGCGGGTGTACCTCCTTCCAACTGTGTTGTTGTAGGAGCTGATGTTACAGGAGGAGCAGGTGGTGTAGTAGCACCAACAATAGTTCCAGCAGTGGCTTTTGTTAATTTTACTACAAATTCTTCAGGTTCCTCTCCAAGTCTTTGAATTACAATATTAATTGGATTATATCCTGCTGGTTCGATTACAAATTCACAGGGTAGTTTATTTAATTTTGAGGTGCCAAATTTCCCATTAATGTCGGTACGATAGTCATTTAAATCATCACAGAAAGATAAATTTACTTTCCCATTTGGAATTGGCTTATCTGTTGCTGCATCCAAAACCAATATCGTTAGTTTATGCTCATCTTGTGGTGTTGTATAGGCAACAGGAGGTGTAGTCGTGGTTGGACTCGTTAATACAGGTGTTCCACTTCCAGGATACCCTTTGGTAGATTCTGCAGATGGTTGACTGACTGGCTCTCCCCATGTAGAACCCTGACTTGTAGGAGTCGTGTTAGCTAAAATTGGAGTAGTAACAGGAGTTGAAGTGGTAGATCTTGTAATCCTATAAATATCTTCTTTCCCTTTTCCACCTTTTCTATTAGAAGTAAAATAACCTACTCCATTCGAATGATCATAGATAAAACCGTAGTCATCATAACTACTGTTAACTCCATTTCCTAGATTCACTACATTGGTAAAAGTACCTCCGCTTTTTGAAGCTTTAAAAATATCGAGCCCTCCTAATCCAAAGTGCCAATCTGAAGCAAAATGTAATTCACCTGCATTAAAAAATGGGGTCACTTCATTTCCAGGAGTGTTGACATTACTTCCTAGATTTTGCGGTAAAGACCATGAATTTCCATTTCTTGTTGAAACGAAAAGATCAAATCCACCCAAACCATCAGGACGATCAGAAGCAAAATACAACGTATTTCCATTGTCAGCAAAACAAGGAAATCCGGATGAATACCCACTGCCATTATAAGCAAATGGTTTTTCATTTTTCCAATCTCCATTTGGTAAAACTTCCGCAATGAAAATACTTAAATTATGATGTTTTGAAGATACATGACGAATGCCGTTGGTAAAACTATTTTTTGTATAGGCTACCCATTTTCCATCTCTACTATAACTAACCGGGCCTTCATTTTCAGCTTCTGTCATCGCACCTCTCACTTTTGATGGAATCGTCAAATACCGATTTCCATCGCGTTTACTGATGTATAACTTGTTTGAAATATTGCGATCCCAACCATTTCCAGTCCCATTTTTTGCAGAAGTAAAGACGACTTTATCATGCAGAAAAAAAGCAGGACCAAAATCAGATTCAGTTGAATTGGCATATTCATTTTTGACAATGTAATTCGGATTCTTTCCAATTGTTGCGACGGAAGCACAACTTTGTGCGAAATGATTTCCAACAAAAGGATCTACTTTAGCATACTGTGAAAAAACCGTTGAAGCAGTGTTGTATTTGCCAAGTGCCATTAAGGTTTTACCATAAGTCAGTAAATAGGATTTGTAAGCATGAAAATCATCATTATTCACTGCTCTCTTAAAATACTTCTCCGCATCTTGAAAATAGTTTTGATGATAATAACAATCAGCTAATTTGACCAATGCCTCGGTATTATGTGGCTTTTTCGCCAGTACTCTTAAGTACTTAGGAACCGCCAAATTGTAGGCTTGCAATTCGTATTCTTTGTTCGCTTTTTTAACACCGGTTTGGGCACTTACAGATGTTGTAAAAAAGAGCAACATCAAAAGTGTTGGAAGTAAAAGGAAGTGTTTCATGGATTGTCCAATTTAAAAGTTTTCAAGTATTTAGTACTCAGTGTATTAATAATGCTTTTAACTAGTTAAATATTATAAGAGAACACATTAAAAGTTTATTAAATACATGATTGTAAATATACGTTTAAGCGTGAATTTTACCAATCAAATTGATATCTAGGTTTATTCTAATTTGTAATCTATAGTACACTTCTAATTTCAGCATCCAATTAAATCGTTTAATAAAACAAATTAGGATATCTTAGTCCATTCAATTATATCAAACTAATACAATGAAATATTTATTACCAATTCTCTTTTTGAGTCTCATTTTTACTAATATTTCCGCTCAACAAGATGCTAGAATTGCTCCTCTTGAACTTGAGTCAGAAAATTTCGAGCTCTTAGACATGGCTCCGTTGGATAACAAAGATTTGATCCGCGAAGAAATGCAACTTCGAAGAAAAGGAAGACCTAATTATTTTGCACACACTTTTAATATTGACCAATCTACGCAGGAAATTGGAAAATGGACAACCCTTTCTGACGGTTCCGTTGTTTGGAGATTGAGAATTCATTCTGAAAATGCAAAATCTTTAAATCTAGGATTCTCAAAATATCACATGCCTTCTGGTGGTACCCTTGTTATGTACACACCTGATTATGAAAATATCTTAGGACCATTTACACCTGCAGATAATGAAGAACATGAGCAATTATGGACACCCGTGGTCGATGGAGATGATCTCATCGTGGAAGTTTGGTTAAAAGAAAATAATAGAAATAATTTTGCACTAGAATTAAAATCTGTCAATCATGATTTCATAGGCATTAATTCAGCTTCATTTATGTCAGGTTCATGTAATCTAGATGTTATATGCACTGAAGAAGATGGATGGGGAATTGTTGATGGATATCGTGACATTATACAATCTGTTGCATTTATGCATTTAAATGGAAGTGCCAATTGTACCGGATTTTTGGTAAACAATACTGCTCAAGATTGTACACCACTTTTCATGACTGCAGATCACTGTGGTATGTCAGCAGGTAATGCACCTAGCTTAGTCACCTACTGGAATTTTGAAAATACCACTTGTCGCCAACCAAATAGTGCTGCCAGTGGCGCGAATGGTGATGGACCTTTGGATGATTTTAATTCAGGTTCTGTCATGAGAGCAACTTGGGCTGAATCGGATTTCACAATTGTAGAATTAGATGATCCTGTTAACCCATCAGCTGAAGCTTATAGAGCTGGTTGGAATGCAATGGATACTTTAGGTACTGGTGCTATTGCAGTTCATCATCCAAATAATGATGAGAAACGAATTAGTTTTGAAAATGAACCTTTATATCTTGGAGAATGGGGTTCTGGTGACGCAAATGTGCCAGATGGAGATCATGTTGTTGTTCCTGATTGGGATATCGGAACTACAGAACCAGGTTCTTCAGGTTCCCCATTATTTGATCAAAATAAAAGAGTCATCGGTCAATTACATGGTGGTGGTGCTGCTTGTGGTAATGATGAATATGATATTTATGGTTGGTTTAATGCTTCATGGGAAGGAGGAGGAACACCGAATACTAGACTGAAAGATTGGATCGATCCAATTAATTCTGGTATGATGATCGTTGATGGAAAAAATTGTGGGTTTGCGGTTCAGCCTGATAATCCACTGGCTACAATTTGTGCCCCTAGCGACGCCGTATATCAATTGACAGTTAGTGATAATTTTGCCAACAATGTAAATTTGACAGTTGATGGACTTCCAGCGGGATTGACTGCTACATTTTCCAACAATGCTCCTGCAGCTGGAGAAATAGTTACTTTAACTATTAGCAATACTGCAGGCCAACCATTTGGAAATTATCCTTTTATTGTTAATGGAACTGACGGGACTGAAAGTTCAGTGACTAATCTATTTCTAGAATTATTTGACGACATTCCAGCAATGGCCGCTCTAATGATTCCTGCAGATATGGAAACTGACATTACAACTTCTCCAACTTTCGAGTGGGGAATTACAAGCGCTAGCTCCTATGAGATTGAAGTAGCTACAGATGTTAATTTTTCTAACATTGTAACTTCAAACCCTATGATTAATACTGAAATGCATGTGATTACTACTTTTTTAGAACCTTTGACTACTTATTTTTGGAGAATTCGTGGTAACAATTTATGCGGTACAGGCAATTGGTCCACCACAAACACTTTTACAACTGCAAATATCGTTTGCAATATTGCAACTACGATTGATACGCCAATTGCTATTGATGCCGGGCCAGCTAATACGATTACTTCAACTTTAGATGTTGCAGCAGGCGGAATCATTTCTGATTTGAATGTTGTGGATTTGGAAGGAGATCATACATGGTTGGGAGATTTAACTTTTATTTTGGAAAGCCCAGAAGGAACTTCTGTTATTTTAATTTCTGAAGCCTGTGACAATGAGGATAACTTTGATATTAATTTTGATGACCAAAGTATGGGTACAATTCCATGCCCTTACTCAGATGGAAATAGCTACGCTCCTATTGGTGCGCTTGCTGCATTCAACGGAGAAAATCCGCAAGGAACTTGGACTTTAACAGTTATTGATGATGCCAATCAAGATGGAGGGAGCTTAAATAATTGGGGACTTGAAATTTGCGCAGTTCCAGATAACAGCTTAAATGTAATTCCTTCTGAATCTTCATTTTCAATTTGTGCAGGAGCATCTACAAATTTTGATGTCTATTTAGGTGGAGGTTTTGAAGCACCACTTGAATTGATTCAAGTTAATGGCGGAAATGGAATCGAGCTTGTTTTCAATCCAGCTAATCCAACTCCTGGGTCAACAGTAAATGTGACTATGAATGTTGCTTCTACCGTTACAGCAGGTAATTATGATGTCAACTTTTCCGCAACTGATGCAAATAATGATATTCCAACAACACTTACCCTTAATGTTTTGGAAGCTCCTGTTATTGCTTCTTTAAGTGTTCCTGCAGATGGTGCTAGTGATATCTCAACAACTCCAACGATGGAATGGACAAATCCTGGTGGATATACAAATTTAAATATCATGATTTCTCTAGACCCTAATTTTTCAAACAATATAATTGTAGATGAAGATTTAGCTACCAACGCAATTAGTTATACTTATCAAAGTAATTTGATGGGTGAATCTACTTTTTATTGGCAAGTTACAGGAACAAATGAATGCGGCGAAATTAGCTCTTCCACTTTTTCTTTTACTACTTGGACTGTTCTCGGAATTGAACAACTTGGTGACCAATATTTTGAATTACTTCCTAATCCAACTCAAGGTAATGTAACCCTTAACTTAGCATACCCATTGAGTGAAACTATTCACGGTGAAGTATTCCATGTAAATGGTAGACTACTTGATAATTTTAAAATTCCTTTCGGACAACAAACACATGACCTAGATTTGAGCCAATTTCCTGCTGGTATCTATGTTGTGAAGTTGAAGCATTCTGACTTTATTGCAACTAATAAAGTTGTGTTAAAATAATAAGCTTTTTTGTTTACAATAATCCTCACTTCGTTTGAATGATGTAATTTCGTTCAACCAAAGTGAGGATTTCCTTTTTATAGAAAATTAAAGAAATGAAAAATATAAAATACACATTTATTCTGTTGTCATTCATGAGCTTTTATTTATTGAGTTGTCATGATACGCAGAAAATAACGAGCACTCCTACCCCACCTGTCAAAGAACAACCTTGTATCGATACCTCCAAAATTGACCCCAAAAAACCTTGTACTAAAGAATATGCACCTGTCTGCGGATGTAATGGAGAAACTTATCCTAACAAATGTTACGCGGAAAAATCTGGTGTCACTTCTTGGAAACCCGGTGATTGCGGTCCTGCTATTAAAGAAACTGGAACAGTCGGTGAAGGTTGCATTGATCCAAGTGCAATCAAAAATGGAAATGGAAATTGTCCTCGTTTATACAAACCAGTTTGTGGATGCGATGGAAAAACATATTCTAATGATTGCCTCGCAAATCGTGCAGGTGTCAAAAGATTTACTTTAGGTAAATGTGAAGGCTCTTGTATTGACCCTTCCAAAATTAGCAATGCTGGATGCACCAAGGAATATGAGCCAGTTTGTGGTTGTAATGACGTCACTTACGGAAATAAGTGTATGGCTAAAAATGCTGGTTTGACTTCTTGGAAACGTGGAAAGTGTAAGGAATGATTTGAATGTCACACTGAAAGGGCTTCGTTCTTTTAGTTAATTGGGAAAAAATTCAATTTCAGATCCAGTTACTTAACAAGACATGCCCTTTTAGTGTTCATTTATTCTAATCAGCACTAAAAAGGCTATTTTTTTTATTCAAATTTTCTTTCAATTTATAATCCTCTTTATTATTATTTTGACGAAGCCCTTTCAGTGAGATTCTACAAATTGAAAGGGCTTCCTTATTTTACTTAGTTGTAAAAAATTCAATTTCAGATTCAGTTACTTAACAAGACATGCCCTTTTAGTGTTTATTTATCCTAATCATCACTAAAAGGCTATTTTTTTATTCCAAATTTTCCTTCAATTTATAATCCTCTTTATTATTATAATGACGAAGCCCTTTCAGTGAACAATCTACACTGTTTATTTATCCTAATCATCACTAAAAGGGCTATTTTTTTATTACAAATTTTCCTTCAATTTATAATCCTATTTATTATTATATTGACGAAGCCCTTTCAGTGAGATTCTACAAATAATTCAATTTCAGATCTAGTTACTTAACAAGACATGCCCTTTTAGTGATTATTTATCCTAATCATCACTAAAAGGGCTATTTCTTTATTACAAATTTTCCTTCAATTTACAATCCTCTTTATTATTATAATGACGAAGCCCTTTCAGTGAACACTGAAAGGGCTTCCTTCTTTTAGTTAGTTGGGAAATAATTCAAATTCAGACCCAGTTACTTAACAAGACATGCCCTTTTAGTGTTTATTTATCCTAATCAGCACTAAAAGGGCTATTTCTTTATTACAAATTTTCTTTCAATTTATAATCCTATTTATATTATAATGACGAAGCCCTTTCAGTGCGTGGCTTATCTCGCCACCCGAGTTCTCAACGGATCTTCAAATCCTATCCAATGGACAATTTTATTCAAACTTTCTTCTACTGTAAAGTAATTGAGGTGATGACAAGAAACATACTCTACCGTTGGTTTTGGAGAGCGACTTTGGCTAACACTTTCAATACTATTGACAGAGACAGCGATGTCATGTTCTTCATTTCGATAAAATAACACGCCACTTGCATTGTACAATTTATCCACCAATCGCTTTTCAGAAGCAGTGCATGATTTACAATATTGTTCAAAATCTCCTGCAATGATGTGATAAGGGACTTGCGGGTCCACACTGTTTTTCAATTCAGTCAAAAAATCATCCGAGGCTTTCATTTGCTCCAATGTTACCGTCAGATTTTTGGTGTAATTTAAGGCAGTCAATACTGTTGCTGAAATTGGAATCCCAAATCCCGAATTAGCAGCCAAAGTAAATAAAGTAGTCGCCCAAGTACGATAAGTAGTCAAATCTGCAATCTTAGAACCCATATTGGGAGTGCCGGCCATTATCAAACGATTAACGACTTTATTGCCGTTTAATTTTTCAATAAAATACCTGGCAACCAACCCTCCCATTGAATGAGCAACAATTGTAATTTTCTTGTTGTATTTTTCGTCAATACCAACAAGACTTAATTGTTCTTTTAAAAATGAAGCGGTTTGTTGTATGGGTGTGTTTAAGTTTTCATAGTCAAAAGTAAGTATCAAATCTGCAGTTCCATTATCTACTGCTTTTTTGATACTTGGTAAAAATGGTTTAGTATCCCCAATAATTCCGTGGATTAATAAGACGATATTTTGGGCGTCTGCAACTTTGCCCATTATTCTGCCTGTTTTGCGGACTGGTATTTCGTTTTGAAAATCTACCCATTGTAATTTAGTCGCATTCTTTTTACCCATTATCGTTTTTACAAAATATAGCTTGACTGCTTTCAACAAACTTCTTTTGGCCGCTGTCGATTCAGGTAATCGATCAATTTCGATATTGATATTTCCATGATTATCATTCGTGGAAGCACCGACTGGAATTATATGTTCGCCATCAAAAGTGAATGGTAATATTAATTCATCATGACTACTACTTTTCACTTGAATCTGTAATGGGTTGTCTTTTAAAACTGTTGCATTTGAATAATTATTTATTTCTAAAACCTGAAAATTACTTGGCTCACTCTTTTCACTTCTAGTCGATTCTTCATTGAAACTAAAAAGCGATACATCTTTATTTTCTTCTTTTTGCAAAATGGAATAAATATCGACACTCCCTCTTGTCGGATATACATTCCCTACTTTAAATTCGGCGTTGAAAGTAGCATGTTGCACAATCTTAATTGTAGATGGTAATGCTGTATTAGATGAAATCTCAGCAGTAGTTGTTTGATTACTTTCATTCAACAATTCGCTTACAGACATTGGAGGCGCAACTGACCTATCTACTGATATTACGTTATCCGAACTCTCAGTTGGTAATTTATTAGAAGTTGAAACAATTTCCATTGTCTTACAAAACCAATCATCTGTAAAACTATCATCTTCTTTATTGTATAAGGATTTGGTCGTATTATCATTGTTAATTAAACCAACCATTCCAGATCGAGTTACTGGATAATTGACCAGTTCTCCCAACTTGATGTTATTTTGCATCTCCACCATATAAGTGGTCAAAGGTCTTGTGCTAACAAACAATTTAAAAGTATCAGTCGCTTGTTGTTTTCCATTGAGCAGGAAAAACGGAGCTTCTCCATTCGGGTCTTTATCAACGGCAATCGCAGTTTTATTCGCATGAATTTTACCATTGTATAAATTAATGATGTCAAAATTCTCCGTAAAATAAAGTAACGAACAATGTAGATCTCGACTCAAATGCGTATTCTTCAACGACATTAAAAAAGGCACCGCTTGTTCTTTTCCATTTTCAAAAGGAATGGCAACATTAATTAAATCACCAGTTTTTTGTTCAGCAACTGTTTCATTTTGATCCAGTAGTGACAACTCCAAAACAACTGCATCTTCTGAAATTTTTCTGTACTGATTTTCAATACGTAATATTTTTTCCCGACGACCTATTATTTCAAGATGTTCAAATGCATCTTGAAAAACTTTAGTATCATCAACTCCAGAAATCGTTCTCAGAATTTTATGATTACCCAATCGAGTGATAGTCACTTCATCGTCGCATACTTCAAATTTGTATTTAGATTTCGCATCTTCTTGCAATTCGAAAAATAGTGGGTGGTATTGCTCCATAACTTTTGCCAACCGCTGTTTGCCAATTTCCGATCCTGATAACTCAATTAGATATCGGTCCGCTGGAAAACTAATCATTTGTGCATCGTATGTATTGTTAGGATCTAGATTGCAATCCAATTCGACAATACTTTCTTCTACCAAAACTGTTTTGGTGGTGGCATGTCCTTTGAAAATTCCTTTGTCAAATATTTTGAAAGTCGCTTGCTTGCCTGGTTCCATTGAGAGCCCATGGATGATTCCTCGCTTGATTACCCATTTACCTTGCATGGAAATCAACTGCCATGCTTGCTGTGTATCTGCTATATTATTTGTTAAAAACCCAGATTGTACATTAAAAAATCCATAAGTTTCGAATTGCGGGTGTTGATTGTTGGTTTGCTTTGCTAATTCAACCTGTGTTTTGGAATACAAATCAGCATAAGAAACAGCACCATTGGTTGCGGATAACACTTTAACCAAATTAGAAGTAAACAAACCACTTCCATGTATTTCACCAGCCTTTTCTTTTTGATCACATGCAGCTAAAAGAACATGCTTCGGATTTGGTAACATTACTTTTGCACCATTTGGAAATTTATTTGAAAAATAACCATTCAAATAACTGGATAAGGGACGTGTATCTATCCTACCCTCGTGTTGACGATATTGAATGTCATTAATGTCTCTTGTTCCAGAACCAGAATGACAGCAATCCATAATTACAACGACATGAACATTTTTTGCAGCAATACGATCAATTAAAACAGCTAATTCTTTATCTGCTAAATCTAGTCCTCCAGGAATTCTAGAGTCATAGCAAATCCATGTTTCATCCTTTTGGTCTGGAAAATAGCGCGTAAATTCGGAAGCGGCATTCGCTTGTGAACCATGGCCAGCATATTGGATGAGCACCATATCATTTGCCTCCGCTTGCAATAGGTGTTTTACTCCAAAATGGTCGACAATATTTTGGTAAGTTGCTTCCGAATCTAGCAAGGTTTTACTTTTCAACCTTTCCGTTGGATACGTTTTTTCCAGAAAACTCAACAATGTTTTTACATCATTGACACATCCACCCAAATTGGGTACTTTAGACGCTGGATGGTATTGATTAATACCAACATGTAGACTATATATTGTGCTCATTAATTTTCAATTTCTTGTTGTTGCATAGGGTTAAATTTCATTTCTTTCTCTAGCTTATAAAGTCTTTCATGTGCTTCGGCAGCATAGGATGACTTTGGATATTTCTTTAAAAAATCTTTGTAAGATTGTTCGGTGTTTTCATTCAAGGAACGAGCCCAGCATTCTTTAACTACTTTTATATCATGTACATTACCCTTTCCTTTATCTTTTAATTTTTTAGCAGCTGATCTAGCTTCTTTTGTGTACTTAGACTTTGGATATACACGCATAAATTCAATGTATCCCTTTTCAGTATTTTTACGCTTCGCTTTTTTCCAATAATCGTCCTCATTTTTTCTTAATTCATTTAACGCTTTCTTCGCTCGATCTCTGTGAGGACCATTGGGATATGCAAATAAATAATCTTCATAATCACCAACCGTATGTTGTTTGTTGGTTTTTTCCCACATAACCAATGCACCTAACAGAACAGATGCTTTTCTGACATGCTTACCCCGATCGTATCTATTGATAAAATCTCTTACTGCTTCAATATCTTTGGTCGAATTCGAATTTTTTACTTTATTCCATGCGATATCTTCGTACGATAAACTTTGAGCTGCAACCCCATTATCTTTTGGTGGAATGGGTGCAGGTTTCGAAACACCTGTTGTTTTCGTTGGCGACTCATTCGACGTTAGCGCTTTGATTGCATCTTCTGCTTTATCTCTAAATCTTCCTTCCGCAAAAAGAACTAGATAACTTTCATAACCACTCTTTTTATTTTTAATCAACATCTTATTCCAGTACTCTAATTCCGCTTTCATCGCTTGTGCTTCAGAGATGTAACGGCTTTGAGGAAACTCATGGATAAAATCAATGTATTCATCGACATCTTCTGATTCAGCTAACAAATTAAAGGCAATTTCATCTTTGTCACCAATTGGTAGTGGATCTTTCTTGAAAAAAGTAACTGCAAAGAAGCTGGATATTGCGATAATGGGAATCATCACTGCACTTATTATTTTACGACCGGTCCACCAACTCTTTGTGGTAGATGAAGTTACTGCCTTAGTAAGTGTTTTGTTATAATCAGTTTGGTTATCTGTATCTGTTGCATTGTTATCTGATTTTTGAGCTGGCGTATTAGTGGTTGCGGATTGATTGGCACTATAACTTTGATGACCACGTTTCTTGGTCAGTAAATCTTCAGTTTTATTAAGATGTACCAATAGTTCATTGGCTTTGATTCCAAATTTTCCATGTGGATAATGATATTTATATTCTGCAATCATTCGTTGCTTTTCCACAACATCTTCTAATTCTTTATGCGGCATGTGCTGAATTTCTGCCCACAACTCCATTTCGTTTAGTGGCGCTAATTTTTCTTTTGCCTCTTTTGTAAATTCTGAATCTGGATAATTAGCGATGAATGTTTGATATCCCTTAGCTGTATTAGTGCTTAAAGTTTTTTTCCACTCAGTTGCAACATCCGTTTTTAATTCAAAAACAAATTCTCCTCCTTCATCTCCAAGGTTTTTTATCGGACCCGCGATTGGTGTTTGTCCAGAATTATTAGTCGTTACTTTTTTGACATACTGGATTAAATCCGAAACTGGAAATTTAGTCGTCGTATTTTCTTTTAAATAGTTGATAATGGCATTCGCAAACGGACTATTTTCTCCGTGCAAACCATCATCCACCACTTCAATCCTACCTGCTGCCAATCCCCATCTCGATTTGAAATTGGAAACATTATCGGCATAAGTTGGAGTAATACTTTTAGTAGAAAACATAGAACCTGAAAAGCAACTATCCAAGACAACTAAAGTATGCATTGATTTGATCGCACGAATCCAGTTTAAAAAATTACTATTGGATAAATAATCCCATACTTTTCCTCTTTCTGCTTGTACTGGAATCAGGTGTCCAGTATCATTGTCTTTGTCATAAAACCCATGTCCAGAAAAATAAATCATGAGATTATCTTTGTCAGAGATAACTCTGGACAATTCTAGCAATCGTTTATAAATATTATCAATCGAAGCATCTTGATTAAACAACTTAAATACATGTTGCTTCTTGAAATTATATTTGTGCACTAATTGTTGGATTACATCATTTGCATCCTTGACACAGTTGTATAATTTAGGTAAGTGGACATACTCATCTATTGCGACTACAAATAAGTAATTGTTTCCTTGTGGAATTGGATTTTGTTCTCTTTGGCTTCCAGTAAGGCCAGAGATATCTCGATGTCTGGAGCTCATATTCGTTTAATTTTATTTTTTCAAACAAATGACTCCCTTCTGAATTGATAATTTTGGTGTGAATGGGTGAGCAAAAAACGCTCTAATTTTCTCTAAATCAGAATAGTATGTACTATAAATATAAAATATTTTTACTAAGTAGGTTGTATTTTAACAAACTTTAATATGAAGGAAAATATTGTGTTAACAGAATACAAATGGTTTGAGACCAAATAGAATCTTGCGATTTATATAATTTTATAAAACTGAGACTTCATTACGCAGATTTAAGGATCCGTTTTATTTAAATTTAACCACCCCATTTGAGGCTAAAAATTCGTCTCCATTATTTAAACGGATAAGAACATCTACAGAAAATTCATCAGACAAGGTCGGACCTGATTTTAAATCTAAGAAAAAATAAGGAGCCATTATATTATTGGTATCACTTTCTAAAAACTCATTTAAGTCCATGTTATCATTTCCATAAATTGCAATATTGACCAATGAATTGATGGTGTCATTAGCTAAGTGATTTTCATCAAAATCATTTCTAGTAATTACTTTTATGTCCGAATATTTTTCAAGTGAGCCTCTCGAACCATTACCAATACAAGAGCAACCATAGGCGGCCGGCATTAAAGAAAAATCTAAACTTCGACTTGGTGGAGCAGTAATATCTCCAAAATATGAAACGCCAAATTCGGTTTGAATAAAATAGTCATCCCATTCGACTTCAATATTTTCATTGTGTATTTCATCTCTCGATCCATTATCCAAGATTCGAAAGTTGTGCAACGCTACAGATTCAATATCAAAATAATCCCCTATAATATCTGGACAATTGCAATCAACTCCATTGTCCTTATCACAGCCAGGAAGCACAAAGCCTACAAAAAGAATTAGAAATAAGAAAAATTTTAGGATTGGTTTCATTGTAATTATTTTATTTCAAAATCATAAACAAAAGGTGGCGCAGACAACATACTACCAATTCTTTTTTTAACAGACAAATGGGTTTCATGATTTTGGTAGGTTTGATAATCAGCTAAATTATTAAAACTCATATGCAGCACCATATCATAATCCGATCTGATTCGTTTATCGCCTGTATCTTTTGGTATTCCAATTTGCGTACCCTTTGCTTCTGGAATATTTTTCAGTTCACTAAGGATAGCCAGAAAATTTGCTTTGTCTTTTTCAGAGATATCTTTTTTGAAATTGAAATATACTTCATGTAGAAAATCTCCTTTCTCTACTAGATCGACCAAATCCAATTGGGTTACCCGTTTTTCAATTTGCTTCAACTTTTGGATTCTAGTATCCAAGTCCAATTGCATTTTTTCAAGGTCCTGTCGCATTGCTTCATTCTTATCATTACAACCAACAGCAACTGTAAATAATAATCCGATTAAAATGAATTGAGCAATCAATCTTCTAAAATCTTTCATAACGTATCCAAATAAAGCATTATATCTTATTGATAATGACTACAATATACAAATTGTGTGACGTACTTTATACCATTTATTATTTTCCTAAGTTCATGAAAATCAAAATAAAAATTAAATAATATGTTCTTTCATTTTGTTTTTATTTTCTAAATCGGTAATTTTCCAATAGCATAAGTCTTGACCTTATTATCTAACTTTTTAAAACATTAAAGTAATATGAATATTAGCTTCAATGAGTTACGACACATCAAGCACAGCCTTCCAACAGGCTCCATTTCTAAAATCGCTAACAATTTACAAGTCTCAGAACAAACCGTCAGAAATTATTTTGGTGCCGCAAAATTTGATGAAGGTAAAACTACTGGAAATCATATTCAACCAGGACCAGACGGTGGTATTGTCCACCTTGAAACCACTACTATTCTCGATTTAGCAAAACGAATCATCTCAGAATCAGAAGCAGTTGGTACTTAAAAAAACCAAAAAAAGCGTCCCGACAAATGTCGGGACGCTTTTTTAATTTGTTCTTACGTGTACATCACGCACAAAAGAGTAAAAAAACAAAAAAGTGTTTCGACCTATGTCAAAACACTTTTTTATTTATTAAAATCTTTTAAAAATCAAATTACATTTTTAAATAAAAATCCTTTGTCAAATTAACATACTCGTCAGTAAAGTCACGTTCTTTTACAGCAATTGTCAATTTATCTTCAACCAAAGGCTTATCTGTTAGTTCAAATTGCAACAATACTCTTTCTGTTCTTCCACCTGCAACTGATTTCACTTTAGTCATTCGCGTACAGAATAATTTGTAACTCGCAGCTCTTTCTTTAAATCGCAATCCTTCCATAAAAGGTAAGATGACACAGAATTTACCTGCAGGAGCTAACAAAGTTTGCGCAGCTCTCAACAAATCACCATTTGGCAATTTGATTGTATGACGAAAATCGTTGCGCTCATTACTAACAGAAAGTGTTCCACCTGAAAAGAAGGGCGGATTACTTAATATGACATCATATTTATCAGAGCAAGACTTACAGTAATCTTGGATTGATTTATGGAAAACTTCCAATCGATCATTCCAAGCAGAAGCAGCCATATTTTGTTTAGATTGTTCATATGCTTTCTCTTCAATTTCAACCGCGTGCACTTTGGCCACTTGATTTCGCTGCGCAGACATAATTGCAATGACACCTGTTCCTGTACCGATGTCCAAAATTTTACTAGCATTTGCAGCATCAAACCAAGCACCTAATAAAACACCATCGGTGCCTATTTTCATCGCACAGTTTTCTTGATTGATTGAAAACTGTTTGAACTTAAAGGTATTTTCTTTTTCTGTTACTTGTTTTTCCATTATTTTTTAGACAAAGTATTTATGTAAAAGTAACTGTGTATTATTCAGAAATAACGATGTTGTCTAACTGAAAAGTTGCAGTTTCTCCGGTAGAACTTCCTCCATCATATCTAAAAGCAACATTTACATTGCCTGAAAATGATGATAAATCTATGTCTCCAGAAGCAACATACTCGTAATTCGCTTGCCCACTTCCCGGAAGATTACAACTCAATTGTGTCCAATTGGCAGCCAAAGGATCACCGGTATAGTCTGATGAAATCCAAACAGTCAATCCATCATGTGTATAAAATGCAGTTGCACAATCAAAGTTCAAAGTCTTTGGTGTCGTAGCATCAAAAGTTTCTGTAATCAACCATGCTGACATTAATGGGTCGGCATCATTATATGCTGAAGCTTGTGCATAAGTGTTTCCATCAAATTCTTTTCCTATCCAAAGACGATTTCCGGTTGTAGCAATGTTACACCAGCCTGGGAAATTAATATCGTCGTTTGCAGATTGGCTAGAGAAATCTTCATTGATTTGTCCGTCGCCTTCGCCTTCACAAACACCACCATTGCCACCGCCACCGCCGCCGCCGCCATTTCCTAGACCTTCCTCAGAAACCAATACATTATCTAAATGGAAACTACCAGTCAAAGCAGCACTCGTTCCTTCATATCTAAACGCAATATTTACATTACCAGAATAGGCAGATAAATCAATATCTCCTGATGGAATAAATTCATACCAAGAGTCACTTTCTTGAGCTAGTGTACAGCTCAATTGGGTCCAGTTTGCAGCAAGCGGATCTCCTTCAAAATCAGATGCAATCCAAACAGTTAAACCATCATGTGTCCAGTTATTTTGTGCGGATTCGAAATTTAAGAAAGGCTTAGCGGATACGTCAAATTTTTCCGTAATCAACCAAGCTACCCCTGAAGGTGAACTATCATTGTAAGCACTTGCTGATGCATACACATTTCCTCCAAATTCTCTAGCAATCCAAAGACGCTCTCCTTCTGTTGCAATATTACACCAGCCAGGGAAACTAATATCTTCTTGGTCAAATTGGTTGGAGAAATTTTCATCGATCGCACCATCGCCTTCTCCTTCGCAAGCTCCGCCAGGACCACCGCCTGTGCTTCCATCACAAAGTTCTCCTGTCATGGTAAGATCATATGAATTTCTAATTAACAATTGTTTGTCATCACCAAATGAAGACATGATACCTACAAACGTACCATTTCCAGTTGGTGTTAAATCATTAGCAAAGTTGCAATAACCACTTGTTCTTACTAAAACAGACGAACCATTACAATCTACCAAAATTAAGTTGGTAGAAATATTATTGACTCCATCAGCGTACGTAACACCTCTATCAGATGCTCTAAATTCCACATTATTTAATTGAATCAACGTACTATTAACAGCAGGACTTAATTGTCCAATTGTATACTCTGTTGGTGTAACAGGTTGGTTACGTACACCAGGGAATACAAATTCATTTAACAATACTTCTTCAATTCCTGATAATCTTTCTGATCCATCATCTTGGATGTAAGAACTACCACCAACTTGAATCAATCCATTGTAATCAGAAACAACCAATCCTTTACATTTAATAAAGACTCTTCTTCCGATTGTAAATTCATTATACAATCCAGTTGCATTAATTAAAATATTGATTCCACCAGTTTCGTCTTCAATAACGATTGTCTTATAAAAATTTCCAGATTCATCATCTGCAACAACAATACCTTTTACAATCCAATCTTCTTCGATTGTTTCAAATCCACCAGTACTGTGAATTCCTTTTATATCAGCTATCGTTGCATTAGCAGTTAAAGCAGGATCTTCACCATCAGCAGGTGGCTCATCGAAGTCATTTTTTACACAACTTGAGATCAACAAAAATGATCCTAAAAAAGCGAATAGATAGAAAAATGATTTAGTATTCATCTTAAAGTTTTTTAAAGTTTAACAGTCAGGCTAACAAAATAATTTCGGCCATAAGCGAAGTAATAACGTTGTGGAAAACGAGCAGGATCTTTCGTTTCAAAATCAAAACGAAGTTGTTCATACCCACCTGTGATTATTTCTTGATTATCTAATATATTGTTGACCCCTACATTTAAGTAAATGAAAAGGTTGTTCTTTAATTTAACGGATTTTCCACCAAAAAAGTCTAACGTAAATGCGGATGGTAATTGCTCTTGGTCTAAAATCGAATTCCATGTTTCGGAGTCTTTATCTACTCCATCAATTCCTTTTGCAGTTCTTCTTAATGGATTAAAGTCTAACCAAGCATTATTGAAATGGTTCAAACTTAAGTTAGCAAACCAAAATTTCGGAGAATTATAACTTAACCCTACAGCAAAAGCATTTTGAGGTGTACCTCCAACGTAATAATTCTTTTGATAAATAGTCTCATCTTCAACAATGAAACCAGCAGCTTCATCCAATGAAACATAAGCAGAAGGACGAGAAGTATAAATGTATTGTCCCATTGAAGCAACACCAAATGCTGTCAACCCGGGTAATATTTTTCCTTCCAATGCCAGTTCGACACCAGTATGTCGTTGATCAATATCAGTCAAGATTACACTTGCAAAATCTGCTCTTCGTAGTAAGAATTCAGAAAATGCAAATAGAATTTTTGTTTGGTCTTTAAATTCTGTGAAGTAGGCAGTTGCTCTTGCTTTCAAATTTGGTGACTTCATCAAATATCCACCTTCAATAGATTGAATGGTTTCACTTTTTAAATTCGGTACTAAGTCATTTCGCTTTCTAGCTGCAACAAATGAATTTCTGAAAAATGGTGCGCGAGTTCCATAAGAACCATTTGCATAAAGATAATTTCTACCATTTATTTTATAGGTAACACCACCTTTTAAATCGTAGTTGGTGAAATTTTGCTTCTCAGAATCACCTAAAGAATTCTCTGGAAAGAATCCATTTTTGTAATTTCCAGTTCTCCAAAATGAAGTGTTAGAAACTTTACCAGCAGCAAAGAAATCAAATTTCCTCGTCGTGAATGATCCTTGCAACCATCCCATTCCTTTTCGGATATTGGCATCATAATCATACTCAAAAGTATCTCCTTCTTGGATCAAACGATTCGGTGTATCCAAATTGTAGTGAATCGCATCTGGGTTACCATTTCCTATTGCAAATCTATTGACATCCACCCAAAAATCACCCCCAAGTAAATCATCTAATACCTTGAAGTTATGTTGCGTATAATGAGAATATCGAACACCACCAGTTATCGTTAAATTGTCGTTAATAACATTTGTAGATGTGATGTTAGCATTCGCAATTTTTGTATCATATCGACGTTCTTCAATAATGTATTGAGACCAATTTCCAGTTTGGCCTTCTAGATCCGTCCCTAGAAGATTTTCCTCATAAAGTGAGAATGGGTTGTTTCTATTAGCAGTATAAAATAGATCCCAGTCCAATTGTCTTTCTGATTCATTGGTTCTCAATGAATTTTCGACGATGGATGCCATCTCTTCATTTCTGATAAAACTAGGAAGTCTTTGATAATAATCTGGACGTGGATCACGTGCATTGAACCAGTTTAAAGCGGTTCCTCCATTTCTTCCCCATTGGTAATTCACAACAGCAGAAAGCGTTGAATTTTCTGTCATATTCCATTCATGTTTAAGGAAAACCATTGGTTGATGACTAATCCCTATTCTTGAATTTCTTTTCTTCCCATTTTGATATCCCCAATAAGGGTTATAGTAATTGGTTCCTGCAAGGTCTTTTAATTCTTGAACTGCAGTTCCTCCCTTTCCCCTTTTACTTGGAGAACCTTGGAAGATGATACTAGTCACGTGATCACCATATTTTTTATCCGCAGCTAAAAAGTAAGAATATGCATCGTATGAAGAACCTGGATTGTAACCTTCTTGTGCCCATCTTCTTGATCCAGAAAATGAAAACGCCCAACCATTTTTCATCATACCCGTATTGTGAGTCACCATCACTCTATTCGTGTAACTTCTGTTAGAAATAGCATATGAAACTCTTGTTTGCTTTCTTTGGTTAGAAGCTCTGGTATCTATATTGGTACCACCACCAATTCCACCATATGCATAACTTAATGCACTTAATCCATTGCTGATTTCACGACCACGCATCACATCATTAAGTCCACCGAATTGCCCAAAATAAGCACGACCATTTTCAAGATCATTGATTGGCACACCGTTTAAATACACATTCGAATTTAAGTTGTCGTAACCACGAATTCTAAAACGAGCTACACCAAAACCAAAAGCAGCTGTGTTCAAAAATCGATCTCTAGATGCCGTTAGCACTCCAGAAATATCTTGTCCACTGTTACTATTACCATCAAGGTCGGCATCTCCCAAAACAACAGTAGGGATATCGGATTCATCAAAAATCACATCACCAGTATCTACCTTAATGATTCCTAGTTCTGTAGACGCCCCAGTAATCTTTACAATTTGAGTGGAAATTACTTTGAAGTTTGATGTGAAAATTAGTGTGATTTGATCTCCACTAATGTCATTCAAAATAAAATTACCTTTATCGTCGGTAATGGTTGAGTTGGTCCCATCTTCAATTGCCACAATCACACCTTCTAATACGTTTAAAGTATTAGCATCTTGGAGGGTTCCGGAAATAGTTGATTGAGCACTAATAATGGTAGTATAGCAGCAGAGCACGGCCATTACTAATAAAGTCTTGGTAATTCGGATCATATTAATCACTAACTTGTTTGGAAAAATGAGGTTATTGAGACTTTTAAAAACTTTTTAAATTACTTCAATTCAAAAAGCCTCTAAAATTAATACATTTGAACCTAGTTACACATTAATTATTAGTAATTTATTCGATAAGTCTCAAGGTTAACAAATACACCTTTGGCATCTATTTTATATCTTTTGACCAGTTAAAAAAGTGAATCATGATACCTAAACATATGATAATCAGCGTGTTAATTCTATTTATTGGAAGCACTATTTTAGTCCCGCTGAATGCTCAAGAAGCACAAAAGCAATATAAGGTAGCTTGTATTGGGTTTTGGAATTTTGAAAATCTATTCGATACAGAGGACACACCTGATGTTCGCGATAGTGAATTCACGCCTGATGGACGGAAAAATTACACGCAAGAAATCTATGAAGAAAAGCAAGGTCATTTAGCAGCGGTTATCAGTCAGTTGGGAACTAATATGACGCCAGATGGACCTGCAATTCTTGGAGTTTGCGAAGTTGAAAATAAAGGCGTTCTGGAAGACTTAGTGGCACATGAAAAAATGGCGAAACAAAATTATTCAATCGTTCATTATGATTCTCCAGACAAACGTGGGATTGATGTTGCTTTATTGTACCAACCAAAATATTTTGAGGTAACTGCAAGCCAAAATATCCCTTTGATGATTTATGAGGATAAAGGAGATCGCATCTATACCCGTGATATTCTTTTCGTTTCTGGAAATTTTGACGGAGAACCACTTCATGTATTGGTCAATCACTGGCCTTCTCGTAGTGGTGGAGAAGCGCGTTCTGCTCCACGTAGAAATGCAGCTGCTGCACTTTGCAGATCTGTTATTGATTCTTTGCAGACTGCAGATCCGAATGTGAAGGTCATTGTTATGGGCGATATGAATGACGATCCTTCTAACAAAAGTATGTGCAAAATTTTACGAGCAAAAGGAAAAGAAAAGAAAGTCCAAAAAGGAGATTTATTCAACCCGATGTATAGTTTTTACAAAAAAGGAATTGGGACTACCGCTTGGAGAGACGCGTGGAGTTTGTTTGATCAAATTGCTTTTAGTGAAAAATTATTAGACAAAAATCAAAAAGGATATTTCTTTCATAAAGCAGCAGTTCATAACAAAAAATTTATGGTTCAAAAAACAGGACAGTATAAAGGATATCCGCTGAGGACTTTCGTTGGTGATACTTATAAAGGTGGTTATTCAGATCACTTTCCTGTTTATATTTATTTGTTGAAGGAGAAGTAAGCGGTTTGATGGCGTAGTATCCATCCCTGTACCTTCGGACGTCCCTTGCTTTAAAAAAAAAGGAAGGGATGTGGCGTGAGTCCGAGAGCTCGTGAGTCCACGTTAGGCTGTGCGAAAATACTCGTTCGAGATGAGAGGTTAGAAACCTTCATCTCGCAACACACACGGTATTCGAGCAAAAGGTTTCTAACCTCTTTGCTTTTGGGAATTTTCGCACAGTCTGACGTTTACACCTTCCTTTTTAAAAGGAAGGGCCTATTGGCCAAAGCGAATTAGAGGAGGGATCCTAGGAAAAAACGATAAAATTTAAACACTCAACAAGACTATAGAATTTCTATTATTTAATCGACTAAGAATTAATAACAATACAATTGCTAAACAAAAAACCGCTAAAGCTTAACAAGGATTTCGAATATGCTTTAGCTCAATTGGAGAAAACGGATACTCACTATTTCATCACAGGTCGTGCGGGAACGGGTAAGTCTACCCTTTTGTCTACCTTCAGAAATACCACCAAAAAGAAAGTAGTTGTACTCGCTCCTACTGGGATTGCTGCTTTGAATGTAAAAGGTCAAACCATCCATTCATTCTTTGGATTTCCGCCTAAAATGATGTCTCCTGATGAAATTAGAAAGCGAAAAAATCATCGGATGTACAAAAATATCGACATGATTATCATTGATGAAATTTCAATGGTTCGTGCTGATATGATGGATAATATGGATCGCTTTATGCGTATCAATGGACGAGATGTGACGCTCCCTTTTGGCGGTGTACAGGTTGTTGTATTTGGAGATATGTTTCAACTACCACCAGTTGTGGCAACGATGGAAGAACGTGAAATGTTTTCAGGTTACTATGAAAGTCCGTACTTCTTTTCAGCCAAAGTTTTTGATGATGGCTTTTGGTTAGATGGTATTGAATTGAGAACCAATTTCAGACAAGAGTCTCGTCATTTTCAACGTCTACTTGATGCCATTCGACTAAATCATATTGACTATGATGATTTAGAAGATTTGAACATGAGGCATTTGCCTGATGAAGAAGCAGGTGATTATTATATCACATTATCTGCACGTAACGCTGTGGTTAACCAAATTAATAAGGAAAAAATTGCGCAAGTTGGTGGAGAAGAGCATATGTTTATCCCAAGAGTGACTGGCGCATTTCATGAAAGATTGTTTCCGACCAATACTCCATTAATATTGAAAGTAGGCGCACAAGTGATGTTCATAAAAAATGATCCGAAGAAACAATTTGTGAATGGAACAATTGGAAAAATCGTCGAAATCACGGATGATAAAATCAGCGTCTCTGTCCGTAGGGATAGTGACAAAACAGATTTGATCGAAGTTGAAAGGATGATTTGGGAAATCCAGAAGTACAAATTAGATATTGAAAAACCAGATGACATCAAATCAGATGTGGTCGGTAGTTTTGAACAATTCCCACTTAAATTAGCTTGGGCAATGACGATTCATAAGGCGCAAGGAAAGACATTTGATCGAGTCATTATCAACATGAAAGGCGGTGCTTTTGAACATGGGCAAACCTACGTTGCTTTAAGTCGTTGCCGTACATTGGAAGGTATTATTCTTAGAAAACCCATTGAACCAAGAGATATTATGGTGGATGAACGGATTGTCCAATATTATGAACAGAATTTTTAAAGGATAGATTTGATAATCCTTTTTATTTTCCTAATTTAGTCATCGAACTCAAAAATGAAATCATGGCAAAGTCAAAACGAAAAAGACAGTTAGAAGCAAAACATGCAGAAGAAGGTAAAAAGATTACAATGTATGTAGTTATTACAATGGTGGTCTTGTTAGTTCTTTTATTCTTCCTCTATACTAGTTTTTCCTAACGAAATTATGTTTAAGAAAAAAGCGTCCCGATGGATATCGGGACGCTTTTTTTGTTGTACTATTCTGCCAAGAGGTTGATTTTTACACCGATCGGCTAATCTTGAGCTATTATTGCACCACCAACTTACCAGTAGCAATCCGCTCTTCTCCAGTCAAACGATACATGTAAATACCTTGTGGTAAATTATTTCGAGCAATCATCACCTCCGTGCCATCTATATTTTCAATTAATCTTACTTGCTTTCCTGACATGTCGGTCAATTCTAAACGGTGCATTTCATTCGTGTCATTTTGGAAACGTAATAAGGTTTGATTA
>CALDGQ010000030.1 GCA_937941765.1 uncultured Saprospiraceae bacterium | reverse complement strand
GTCAGGCTGTGCGAAAATTCCCAAAAGCAAAGAGGTTAGAAACCTTTTGCTCGAATACCGTGTGTGTTACGAGATGAAGGTTTCTAACCTCTCATCTCGAACGAGTATTTTCGCACAGTCTGACGAATTGTTCGTCTATTTTTAATTTATAATTTTGACAATGAAAGAAATAAAAATATACAACAACCCAATTGATGTAGCAAAAGTAGAATCATTTGTCTATGACGCATCATGTGGTGGAGTAGTGACGTTCATAGGAACTGTCCGAAATTCAACAAAAGGTAAAAACGTTGTTAGATTAGAATTTGAATCTTTTGTACCGATGGCAATAAAGGAATTGGATAAAATTGCGGAAACGATAGTTGATAAATGGCCAGTAAAGAAACTAGCGATACACCATAGAATTGGAAATCTAGAAATAGGAGAAGTGGCAGTCGCCATTGCTATATCCTGTCCGCATCGGAAGCATGCATTTCAAGCATGTGCATATGCCATTGATACCCTAAAGGAGACCGTTCCAATCTGGAAAAAGGAAATATTTGAAGATGGGGAAGTGTGGGTTTCAGCTCACCCTTAACTTACACTACAACGGCTAGAGGTTAGAAAACTTTGCCTCGCGTTGTTAGGTCGAGATGAAGTTTTCCAACCGCTCATCTCATTCTCGCCTATTCAATACTACTCACAAATCTCAAAAAATTCATCTCTTCGATACACTTACTAAAAGCATCTTCGAAAGAAAAATCTATATTTTCAATTTTGATAAGTTCTCGATTCGTCAACGTAACTCTGTGAATATCATTGACAATTTGTTCCACTGCAAAATTTAATTCTCCGATAATCATTTTTTGTGGACAAGCATTATTTTCTGTAAACCTCATATCTCTCTCTTATTTAATTTGTTGCCTTTTATTATTCGAAAAATTGATATGAAAGTTGCAGAAAAGTTAATAGAAAATTAATTGAGTCTTAGGCTCAAGCATTTATGAAAATGTCAAATTAAAATTAAGTTATATATGTGCCTGCTTGCCTAAGTTGGCATGCAAAAGGCAGGTTAATTAATCGAGTTGGAAATTCAGTTCTTAACTTTTAATTCATTAAAATTTATACGCCAAATTGTTCAAAGTGATGGTCCATATGTTTCCCAAATAAATTGCTCCATTGTTCAGAAGTCAATTTTCCAAAAGAGATATTTTCTTTTCCTTCAAAATAGGCAACCCCATTTTTTTCAGTCTTCTTCATATTTTCAATTAGTCTTGCTTTTTCCTTTTCAAAATCACGATCTCCTTCAATGACAAACTCAGGCGCAGTCATATTGTTTTTCTTATAAGGTTTAGCACTTACAACAACATTTTTGACAAATAATTTCATCATCAATTTTCCAATAAAGCCAGGTGCTTTACCAGGTTTGTAAGCTTTGTCATACGCTACATTCAGGTGTGCCAATGTTTGAGCCGCATTCATTTTTCCCCATTGTGGTTTTGAGTCCGCTTTTATTTTGTTGAGTCGATCCAGCATTTCTGAGGTTGCTTGAGCGCTGAAAATGTTAGAATAAGCCATTGTTAAAGGTTTAAGGTTACTTTAAAATTGCAAAATAAAAAAAAGCTGAATGAAATTAATCATTCAGCTTTTCATTTTATTCTAAATTGTATTTTATTAATTCTTGATTAACTTAACAATAGAACTTACAGCATCCGTTGTTTCAATTTGAACCATATAAATACCGGCTTCCAAATCATTACCTATTGAAAGGATTCCTTTGCTTTGAGTCAAATCTTTTTGAGCAACTTGTTGTCCTAATACATTGTAGATATTCAACGTTGCATTTTGATAATCCTCCATTTCAAATGAAATAGAAACTTCTTCTGAAAATGGATTTGGAAAAGCGTGTAGTTGAATCGTAACATCAACAATATTATTATTGCTACTAGTTGCTGTTTCCGTAATAATAAATGCATCAATTGCTGCTTCTACTAAGTGTCCAGATTGATTCCCATCACCTGTTTGGAAAGTTATGGTCATGTTATCTGTCAATTCAACAAACTGACTTAAGATAAATTCAGCATCTGGCAACCATCCATTCGTTGTGTTTTCAATCGTTTCTAACACAACAGTTGTAATTCCATTGTCTACTGAGATTTCAAGTTCATCATTCGGATTTCCTTGTCCGCCATCATTAAAAAACCAAGCATTGTATGATAATTTAGGAGCGAAGTAGCCACTTAAATCCATTACAGGAGAAACCAATCTTGTCACACCGCCATCAACATCATCGTTTCCAGCATTTCCACCACCATTACCAGTTACATAACAATCAAAACCAAAATCACCTGGAACATCATTTTCTGGATTGGCTAAACTATTTTGAAAATCAGTACCAATTGGATCACCTCTTTCCCATTCACCAGTTTGTACAATCCCTTGAGTTGTCCATCCTAAGTCTGCAAAGAAATCATCTTGATATCCTTTTGTCAATTCTATTGTTACAGAACCAGCTCCGTTTGTTATCGTTGCATTTTGTCCATCATGTAAATATCCCCATGCGGCTGTCAAAATACTGTACTCATCATTGTGTCCAGTAATTGTGAAATTTCCACTTGCATCACTTACGCCATTGAAATCATTGATCATACCATCCATGTTGACAATTGCATTGGGAACCGGTGCGCCTGTTGCTGCATCAATCACTTGTCCTGAAATGGTTGCAGGAGGTGGTGAACCTAATTCAACATCAAGAATAGTAACTTCTCCATTCACTAAAGTTGCAGGAACCGTCAAAGGAAAGAATCCTTGTTTTGTAAAAGTTACATCATAAGTGCCAGCCGTTGCTATACCAGTTCCATAATCTCCAAATCCATCTGAACTTGATAAATTAGCTTGTGTTGCATCTATTGTTATCTCCACACCATCCAATGCAGCACCAGTATTAGCACTAGTTACATTTCCTTCTAACCAACATGCTCTAACATAGTTTGGCTCCAAAACATACAATCCATTTCCAATATCAGAAACAAGTACTAAACCTGAAGGTAGAAAAGGGTAGGCACCCCATGCACCACTAAATCCTGTTGAAGCTGGAATGAAAGTATCAAAATTTCCGACTTCAATTAAGTTAGAAGGATTAGAACCATCTACTAGGATACATCCATCTGTGTAGTAAGAAATAATTAGCCAATCGTTCCAAACGTGTACATTGTGTGGAATTACTCCTTCTCCTAGCGTTTCTATTGGTATAAATTCATCTAATAATTCTATATCACTTGGGTCGGTTACATCATAAGCAGCAACTGGTGCGTTTGCTTGCTCGTCTGTAGTAAATACAACACTTGCATCATCCGTTGGCCATGCATTGTGTGTAAAACTAAAAGGAGTCTCCGTTGCACCCATTTGGATAATGTTGTTTTTATCACTTACATCATAAAGGACCAATTCTCCACCATAAATTTCAGAAGCATATAAAATGTTTCCGCGAGCATAGTAATCATGTGCATAAACGGCATTTCCATAAGATACAAATGCTGGGTTAGCAGGATCCGTAAAGACATCTAAAATGACGGCACCACCATTATTCACAGTTGCACCAGCAAGATAAACATACCCAAATTCATCAATGTAAATATTATGGATGGATGATAAAAAATCTCCATTTCCTAAATCTGTATAGTCTACTGAAGTTGCATTATTAGGATCTGTTAAGTCGATGACCATCACCCCATTTCCAGATTCATTGGTGACATAAGCATATTGATCCCAAGTTTTGAGATCACGCCAGGTAGTACTAAGGCCTGGAAGATAAGATACTTCGATTGGATTAGAAGGATCTATTAAACTAACAATAGATACCCCATTCCGTAATCCTACTAAAGCATATTCATCTCCATTGGGAGCCACATAGCCCCAGATGTCATTCAAGTCTTCATTGTAGGTAACATTGGATATGTAAGTCATATTCAATTGTCCAAACAATGAAATATGGATAAAGACCAATGAAAATAGTAGTAATGTTTTTTTCATAATAATCGCGCTCGAATTTTGTAAGATGCCTTTAATATGATTGCATCTTATGTTAAAAGAAAAGAGACTGATTTCGATATATCAATTTCAGCCTCTTTTGTATAATAGATCTATTAAGTGTCTAATTTGTTATTAATTCTTAATGACTTTGATTACTTCACTGACTTTTTGTTCAGATTCAATTCTAAATAAATAGATGCCTGCTTCGTAAGTACTTCCAATTTTTAGGCTGCCAGTTACATCATCAATTGCTATTTGTTCAATTTTTTGTCCTAAAACATTGAAAACACTCAACACAGTATTGTCGGCATTTTCTAACTGATATTCGACAACCATTTCATTCGAAAAAGGATTTGGGAATGCCTTCATCGAAATGGTTTCATCTATGTCATTGATTCCAACCGCATCAATTGGTACTATCCCAGAAGAAGTAAATGATCCGCATTGATTGGTTGCTGTCATTGAAACAATGTAATCATCATTATTGGCGTAAGTGTGAACTGGACTCATTTCAGTACTGGTCTCATTGTCACCAAAATTCCAGAAAAAGGACGTAGCATTGGTCGTTGTATTTTCAAAAGTTGCTGTGAAATTATCAATGAAGATATTGAAATCTGGTTGAGGCGTAGTGTTGACAATAATATAATCGTCTAATGTAAATTCCTCAACTCCACTTGGAGTAGTTGCAGAAAGCGTAATACCAAATGAACCTTCTTCAGTGAAAGTGATACTTGGATTTTGATCGGTTGAAGTTGCAGGTGTTCCATTTTCAAAAGTCCAAGACCATGCGGTTGCATTTGGAACTAGTGGCGTGAAATTTACAATCATTGGTGTACAACCTGAAGTAACACTTGCTGCAAAAGCTGCTGAACCTGTTTCTACGATTTTGAAAGCATCCACACCTGCTTCTACCAAATGACTATTTCCTGGTGCATCACCTGTTTCAAAAATAACACGCATATTACCCGTCAATGCGATGAAGTCGTTAAGAATAAATGAAGCAGTTGGAGCCCATCCTCCAGTACCTGCTGTCAACGTTTCTAACACCACCGTTGTAACTCCATTATCGATTTTGACGACCATTTCATCATCTGGCATTCCTTGGCCACCTCCGTTGTAAAACCATAAGTTGTATTGCAATTCTGGTGCGACGTATCCATTCAACCCGAAAGTTGGAGAAGTCAAAATCATCGTTCCATCATCCACGTCATCGGCTCCAACACCACCGCCATCATTACCTGTGACATAGGCAGCGTTCCCCAAATCACCTGTTACATCATCTTCCGGGTTGGCTAATTCACCTCCTGAAGTAGTCCCATTTGGATCACCTCTTTCCCATATACCTGTAATCGCTGAACCAGAAACGGTCCAACCAAAATCAGCAAAGAAATCATCTTGATAGCCTCTAGTTAATTCAACATCAAATGAAGCAGTTCCATTTTCAACCATTTCATTTTGACTCGTATGTAAATATCCCCACGCTCCAGTCGCAACGGTATAACTGTCGTTAGCTGCACTGATTGAGAAATTACCACTAAAATCAGCAGTTCCTTCAAAGCTTCCTGAAGTCCCTTCTAACAATACGATTGCATTTGGAACCGGTTGTCCTGTTAAAGCATCAGTAACTTGACCTGTGACAACAGCCACATTTGCTGGATTCAATTGAACATCTAGAATGATGATTTCTCCATTTATAATAGTTGCTTGAACTGTCAATGGATCATAGCCAGTTGCTGTAAATGTAACATCATAGGTACCAGCGGTAGCTATTCCAGTTTCATAATTTCCATTAGGATCTGTATTCGCACCATTTGCTTGTGTAGCAGTGATCAAAACTTCAACGCCATCAATTGGTGCATTTGTTACCGCATCCGTCACTGTTCCTTCCAACCAACATGCTCTTACATAATTCGGTTCTAAAATATATAATCCATTACCAATATCAGAAAGTAATACCAATCCCGATGGAAGATAAGGATACGCTCCCCAAACACCATCAAATCCTGTTGAAGCTGGTATGAAAGTATCAAAATTTCCAACTTCAATTAAGTTAGAAGGGTTGGAACCATCAACCAAAATACAGCCATCTGTATAATAAGAAACAATTAACCAATCATTCCAAACGTGTACATTGTGTGGGATTACTCCTTCGCCTAGTGTTTCGATTGGTACAAATTCGTCTAACAAAGTGATATTGTTTGGATCTGAAACATCATAAGAAGCTACCGGTGCATTGGCTTGTTCATCCGTAGTAAATACCACATCAGCAGCATCATTTGGCCAAGCATTGTGCGTAAATTCAAAAGGCGTTGTTTCACTACCTAGTTGAATGATATTATTTTTATCAGAAACATCATACAAAGTTAATGCTCCTTCATAAATTTCAGAGGCATACAAAATATTTCCTCTCGCATAATAATCATGTGCGTAAACTGCTGCTCCATATGAAACGAATGCTGGATTGGCTGGATCTGTAAAAACATCTAAGATGACAGCACCACCATTATTTACGGATGCACCTGCTAGGTATACATATCCATTCTCATCAATATAAATATTGTGAATGCTAGAAAGGATATCTCCATTTCCAAGGTCTGTATAATTAACCGAAGTTGCATTGTTAGGATCAGTCAAGTCAATGACCATAAGACCACTACCAGTCTCGTTCGTGACATAGGCATATTGATCCCAAGTTTTTATATCTCTCCATGTGGAAGATTCACCAGCTAAAAAGGCAACTTCAACCGGATTGGCAGGATCAATTAGACTAACAACAGATACTCCTGTTTGTAATCCAACGATTGCATATTCATCACCATTCGGAGCTGCGTAACCCCAAATATCATTTAAGGAAACATCATAAGTAACATCGGATATATAAGTCATATTCAGTTGCCCGAATAATGAAATATTTAAAATAAGTAAATTAAATAGTAGAAGAAATTTCTTCATAATGGGAATAATATTTTTGGTGATAAAATGATGCTAAATAGGGACCCTAAAAATACTGATTTTTTACCTTGTAATTGAAGTGATTTTATCTAGAATACCTTATTGCAATGAAACTGACAATGTAAAGTAATGTTAATCTGATATGATAAAATGCTAAACATAGTAAAATGTTCTATATGACATTGATTATCAATATTTTATATCAAATTCACTGATTTGTAAATTAAAGGTAAGTTTTAAACAAAAAGGAGCAGTTTTGTACAAATTGTGATTGAATAATTTGAGCTAGTTGCTTAAAGCGTCTCCGCTTTAGAAGCTCAGAAACCAAAAGCTATGGTCCAAACAGCAACATCTGAGCGGAGACGCTTCAAGTAACAACATTGAAAATATCTGAAACGGAGTAACTTCAAGTGACAAATTATCACTTCCGAATCGGTACCACCATCAAAGTAAATCTAGAAACACAAGTTAATTGGCCAGCTTCATTTCTAATTTCAACATTCCAAACTTGCATGGTTCTGCCAATGCGAACAGGTTTGACCGTACCTGTTACTTTTCCACTTGTTACAGATTTCAAATGATTGGCATTAATCTCAACACCTACTGTTGTAAATTTAGTCGAATCACAACACATCAATCCAGCAACACTTCCTAATGTTTCAGCAAGAACAACGGAAGCACCACCATGCAATAAACCCATCGGTTGTTTGGTGCGATGATCAACAGGCATGGTTGCTTTCAAATAGTCATCACCGATTTCAGTAAATTCTATTCCAACATGACGTACCATCGTATCATCATTAATATTGTTCAATCCTTCTAAGGTAAATTCTGTCTTCCAAATCATTTTTTTGTTTTTTGAAAAACGGTGAACGGATAACGGTAAACGGTTAACGGGGAGTACGTCAGACTGTGCGAATATACTCGTTCGAGATGAGAAACCTTCATCTCGTAACACACACAGTATTCGAGCAAAAGTTTCTAACCTCTTTGCTTTGGGAGTTTTCGCACAGTCTCACTTAAGTACACGGGCTCCCAGCGTACTCCCCGTTAATCGACTACCGTCTACCATTCAACGTAAAGTAAAATTTGTAACTTCGCAAAATGAAAATATATCACAATCCTCGTTGTCGCAAAAGTAGAGAAACCCTGGCGTTAATCGAAGAAAAAAATATCACTCCTGAAATTATTTTATATTTAGAAGATGTGCCTACCGCAAAGGAACTTAAAGGACTTTTGAAAAAATTAGGTATAAAAGCAGAACAGCTGATCAGAAAAGGAGAGCCAATCTTCAAAGAAAAATTTAAAGGAAAGGAATTGACAGAAGCCAAATGGATTGAAGCAATGGTGAAATATCCTAAGTTGATAGAACGACCGATTGTGGTGGATGGAAAGAAAGCAATTTTGGGTCGTCCTCCTGAAAATGTAATTGAATTGTTATAGGTGATGTATGATTAATAATGTATGATGTATGATATGACGTTGGTTCGTGAGCGACGTACTTCTCGCGAATCAACGTCATATCATACATCATAAATCATACATTATTAATCATATTCTCAAAAATATTCAAAGCATCCTCAAAATCCTCAACTTCATTCCAATCATCCTGTCCACGATACCAAGTCATTTGCCGTTTAGCGTAGTTTCGAGTATGTTGTTTTATTTTATCAACTACATAATCAAGTGCCACTTTATTTTCAAAATAAGGAATGAATTCTCGATACCCAATCGTTTGCAAAGCATTCAAATGTAGATGTGGTTTCAACCCAATAACTTCTTTTTCCAAACCTGCAGAGATCATTTGATCAACTCTCAAATTAATGTCATTGTAAAGCTGAGTTCTTTCTTTTTGAAGGTACAAATAGATAGGGGTGAAAATTCGTTTTGGTTTCGGTTGATTTCTGAAAACTGAAAATGGCGTTCCACTTACTTCATGAACACAAATTGCACGCAGCAATCTCCTTGGGTTTTCTTTATCCACTTCATGATAATAATCAGGATCAATTGCCATTAATTGCTCTTGCAAAAATGGAAGACCTTTTTCTTCAAATAATTGATTCCATTTCTCTTTTACCTCATTTGAAACCTCTGGAAACTCATCCAAACCTTCACAAACGGCTTTGACAAAAAGTCCCGATCCACCAGCCATCACAACTACTTGATTTTCTTCAAACAAATTGTCAAGTAAGGCAATGGATTGTTTTTCAAAATCACCGACACTATAATCGTCATGAATAGAAAGAGAATCTACAAAATGATGTTTTACTTGAGCTTGTTCCTCGGTAGTAGGTTTGGCCGTTCCGATTTCCATTTCGCGATAAAACTGACGACTATCAGCAGATAAAATCGTCGTTTTGAAATGCTGAGCCACTTTAATCGCCAAATTCGTCTTACCCGAAGCAGTAGGACCACCGATGACTATTAAATATTTTTGTTGGTGCATTTTGAGAAAATCTTATTTTTGTTTCCAAATGAGAACAACTACCTAATTGTATGTTTATTTACAAAACTGTTGCGAATTTAGTAAATCTTGGTTTACGGGTATATTTTAGAAAAATCTATTTCTATAATGACAAAGTAGTAAGCCTAGATAAGCCTGTTTTGATTGCTTCCAACCATCCTACTGCTTTTATTGAACCGCTTTTGATTGGTAGTACTCTTAAAAAACCAATTTTCTACTTGGTCCGTGCGGATGTATTTAAAGAAGGAATTGTTAATTATTTTACCAATGCATTTGGGATGGTTCCTATTTATAGAAGAGTGGACGGGTTTTCGAATTTGAAAAACAACGAAGAAATTTTCAGAAGTCTTTACAAAAAATTAAGTGAGAATAACATCATTGTCGTTTTTGCAGAGGGTAGTACGATTCAAGAAAAAAGATTGAGGGCAATAAAAAAAGGTACCGCTAGATTGGCTTTTGGTGCCTATGAAAAATATGGCATTGAAGATATCGATATCATTCCTACTGGTGTCAACTATACTTATCCAAATCAATATCGAAAAGAAGTGATGGTTGAATTTGGCGACCCGATTCGGTTGGCGGATTACATGGATATTTATAAAGAACATCCAAATCGTGCAATCGTCCAACTAACAAAAGAATTGCGGAATCGTATGCAAGATTGTGTTATCGGAATTGATGACAAAGCAGATGATGAGTTGGCAGAACAACACTTTGTTATGAATCGGAGTTATTTGAAAGAAAATATTTTTCCAATCAAACAATTATCCAATGATGAAATGAGGTCTGAGTGGGATATTGCCGATAAGATTAACAAAATGGAAGCTGGTGAGAAAGTAATTTTGAAAACAAAAACACAGAATTATTTCAACCAACTTGATCAACACAAATTAAAAGATTACTCTGTTTTAAATGGCAATCAATTCTTCAACATCTTCAGAACCATCTTCCTTATCATAGGTTTTTTACCAATGGTAATCGGCACTATTGTAAATGGGCTTCCTATATTAGCTGGACATATTTATGTAAAAAAGACCGTTAAATTTCTTGAATTCGAAGCGCCGACTCGTTTTGCTTTTAGTTTGGTATCGTATTTATTAATTTGGATAATTCTATTAATCACTTCTTTGGTTATGTGGAATCCATATTTTATCGGCTTTGTATTGTTGATGCCGGTGTTAGGTTATTTTGCGGTGACTTATTTTGATGTTTTCGGGAAGTGGAATGCGGATCGGCGATTTGTTTTTGTTGGTAAAGAGGTGAGGGATAGGTTGGTTGATGAGCGAAAGCAGCTTAGATTTTAATTTTTTCCTTCAAAAGTCGTATTTTTGAAAATCGAAATCCCACAATACCTCTAACCCTAATTCAATCAAAATGAAGAAACACACAACAATCCTCTTCCTAGCAATTTGCTTATTTACACTGAATCTCCAAGCCCAAGACCATACCCACACGGAAAAATGCGGACACAACATTGTCATGAAAACTATGGAAGCAAACTTCCCTGGATATGCTGCCGCTGTTGCAAATACATTCGAAAATGTAAAAAAATCAAGTATTCAGAATCGGTCGATTTACACCATTCCTGTAGTCGTGCACGTCGTGTGGAAAGAGAATGCAGAAAATATTTCTGATGAACAAATTCAAGAACAAATTGATGTGTTGAATGAAGACTATCGGGCATTGAATGCGGATATCGTGAATCTTAGATCTGAGTTTGAACCATTAAGTGCAGACCCGATGATTGAGTTTGAATTGGTAGCAGTCGAAAGAGTTGAAACCAATGAAACATTCGGGATTGATTTGTTAGCTGGTTTTGATGATAACAAGTTGAAAGTTTCAGCAAATGGAGGAAGTTCTCCTTACGATACGGAAACACATCTAAATATTTGGGTTTGTAAAATACAGCCGTTGGCAATCGGACCATTGGTACTTGGTCAAGTTTTAGGGTATGCTTATCCACCGGTCAATATTGCTGATTATCCAGAAATAAATAATTGGCCATCTGAACAAATGGAAGCATTTCAAGATCCAGCTTTTGATGGAGTGGTGATGCATTATCTTGCTTTTGGAGGACGTGACAATACGATCAATGACCCAAATTTGGGAGGCCAAGTTACTTTTGAAGGACGTTCCACTGTTCATGAAGTAGGGCACTATCTTGGTCTTAGGCATATTTGGGGTGATCCAGATCCTTTATCTGGTCAGAATGGATGTATAGTTGATGATGGTATCGATGATACACCAAATGCAGCAGAAAATTCTCAAATTTCAGGATGTAATAACAGTAAAAACACGTGTACAGCTGGTGCCAATGATCTTCCAGATATGTGGGAGAATTACATGGATTATTCTGTAGAAGCTTGTCAAGTTAGTTTTACGGCCGAACAAGCTCAATTAATGAGAGCAGTTTTGGAAGGACCTAGAAGTGGTTTGTTGACCAATCCTTTAAGTACTAGTAATCCATTGACCAATCAAGTGTCCGTTTCACCAAATCCAACAACAGGTTTACTAACTGTTAATGTGGATGTTGAAAATGAAAGTGATTTCAGATTGAATGTGCGAGATTTGTTAGGTCGAATTGTATTGCGACAAGAAAATTTAAGCAATTCACAAAACATCTTCTTGGACGATAAAGAAAGTGGAGTCTATTTTTTAGAAGTTACAGATGGTGATCAACATTTTACACAGAAAATTTTGTTGCAAAAATAAGGTGCACTAATTGATATTATATGAAAAGATGGAACAGTATAGAAATTATATTGCTCCATTTTTATATAATTAATTTTTCCCCAACTCAACAGCACGTCTCAAAGCAGCGTGCGCTCCCTGTTTGATATCATCATAAAGATCCGTGCTTTGATATGATTTCATAGCTGCTTCAGTAGTGCCACCACGAGAAGCTACCATATTAATCCACTCTTTGCAAGAGAAGTTATTTTTGCTAAACAAATCAACTGCACCTTTAAAAGTCTGTGAAACCAACAAAGAAGATTCGGATTCATTAAATCCCATTTCTTTAGCCGCTTCTATCATAGCATCCATGAAATAAAAGACATAAGCAGGACCACTTCCAGAGATTGCGGTCGTTGCATCAATGGCATTTTCACTATCCACATAAATTGTTTTTCCAGTCGTATTAAGTAGATTTTGAACCATCACCAATTCAATGCGAGTAACTTCATCAGAAGAGGTGAATGCAGTCATACCCATACCGATTTGAGCAGGTAGGTTGGGCATTGCACGAATCACTTTTTTTGCCTCTAAAGCAGCTGAAATCGTTGCAGAAGTAACTCCTGCCATGATCGATAAAAATACTTGTTGCTTATCCGTAAACGGTTTGATGGTTTTGAAAACATCTTGACAATCCTGCGGTTTGACAGCAAGGATTATTAGGTCTGCTTTAGGAATACAATCATCTGGTGTTCCGTAAATAGTGCCAATATCTTTTTGTCGAAGGATTGCTGCTTTTTCATCTGATTTTTCCAAGATCATTAAATCTTCTTTTGGAGTAATATGCGCACGTAGGAAACTTTGTGCATAAGTCATTCCCATGTTACCACCGCCGATTATCAGAATTTTCATAATGTTTAGGTTTCGTTTTTATTTTTTGAGTCTGTAAAGAAAAGGAATTATTGTTAAATAACTCAACAATTCCGAAACCAATCAATCAAAACGATTTTTCCCGGATTATTAAATATCTTTGTGCTAATAGCTAAAACATATTGTCATGAAACGAATTCAATTTATCTATTTACTACTCTCATTATTCATTTTGTCATCGTGTGGTAATTCTTCAGTTGAGGTGCCTAGGAATAATTCAGAAAATCAAACCCAATCTGAATACGCGATTGTGATACATGGAGGAGCAGGGACCATATTGAAAAAGAACCTGTCAGATGAAAAGGAAAAATCCATTAAGGAAGCTCTGAACAATGCCTTGTCAATTGGGGAAGAGATTTTGAAAAATGGAGGAACTAGTTTAGATGCCATCACGAAGACCATTATGTTTTTGGAAAACTCACCTCATTTTAATGCAGGAAAGGGAGCGGTTTTTACCAACGCAGGAACCAATGAATTAGATGCTTCTATTATGGATGGTCGAACTCAAAATGCTGGAGCTGTCGGTGGTGTGTCTATTGTTAAAAACCCTATAACAGCAGCACGAGCAGTTATGGAAAAATCTGATCATGTGATGTTGTCTGGAAAAGGAGCGGATCAATTTGCAAAAGAACAAGGATTGGAAACAGTAGATAACAAGTACTTTCGTACAGATCATAGATGGAAGTCGTTGCAACGCGCATTAGAACGTGAGAAAAATAGTCAAGGTTTGATTGATAAAAAACCAAGTACTTATTTTGGTACAGTAGGAGCTGCAGCTTTAGATAAAAATGGAAATTTGGCTGCCGGGACTTCTACTGGTGGGATGACCAATAAAAAATACAATCGTATCGGTGATTCTCCAATCATTGGTGCTGGCACGTATGCAAATAACAATACATGCGCAATTTCTTCAACTGGTCATGGTGAGTACTTTATTCGTTATGCGGTTGCTTATGATATTTCTGCGATGATGGAATATGGAGGAGTTGCTTTTCAAGAAGCAGCGGATCAGGTTATCAATCAAAAATTGAAAAAAAATGGAGGTACTGGTGGTGTTATTGGTTTGGATAAATGGGGGAATGTTGCCATGCCTTTTAATACGACAGGGATGTATCGTGGATATGTGAAGGATGGAAAGCGGGAGGTTTTGATTTATAAGTAATGCCACGTTCTGTTCCGGCGACTTCAGTCGCCGATCGTCAAGCTTTAATGAAACTTCTAAAACGGCGACTAAAGTTGCCTCAACTTTAATTCGCATTACAAGGACTAATCTCTGTCCTAAACGATGCACCCAACTCTACTTCAAATCCAGGCTGTAAATCAATAAAGAGACCCGCATCAAAAATGACATCTGTAACGCCAGTTCCATATTCAATCACTGCATTTGAAATAATTCCTTGATCGGCTTGATAGTGAATAAAATTATCTGGAGTCGACAGTACATACCTGATGGTCGTACAACAAATTGCCAATGGGTCATCTATTGTAACAATAGAAGTACATTGATCTGAATTGTTGTCTAAATCGGTAACTGTCAATGTAACCATCGTACTGCTTCCATAGGAACAATCAAAAGTATTTTGGTCAAGGCTATAAGATAGTTGATTAATATTCGTGTCGTAGTCATCCGAATAGTAATTGATGTCACTAGGATTAATAATCACTTGTCCAGATACATCCATATCTATTGTTATGTTTTGACAAGAAGCAACAGGAGGTTGTGTACTATTGCTTGATAAGACAAACATGGAAGCTCCTCCTAAAAGAAGGGTATGCGTACATCCATTAGCATCCACTACACCAAATAAAGTTACGACACGGGATTGCCAAATATTGACATTGACAGGATCTCCTGAATTATAATTAGGTACGATGCTTCCATCATCAAGCGTCAATTCATAGGGACCGACCCCTCCAACAATATCTACCGTAAAACTTGCAATCCCACCACCCATTGTAAAGACTGCGGAACCTATTATTTCTGCTTCTATGGTGGGACAATTTGGATTGATTAAATTGGTTGTTGGTGCAATGGTTGGTGCTGAACATATGTTGTTATATGAACTTACATTGCCTATTGAAAATATACAGATCATGATAGTAAATAGCGTACTAGGTATACTTAAAGCATTCATAAGTATGAGTTTTATTAGTATGATTAATATAAGCATGCTTTTCAGGAAACATAATGTTTACCGAAATGCATATCAAGATTAAAACCAATCAGTATTGGGAGATTAAAAAACAGTTTGAGGGAAAAAGGTTTTTTGTGTGAAGTTGTTTAGGTGTGATTGTCTTTGTTGTAAAACACAACGTAGACAATTAAATATACAGAAAAATATATAATTAAAAAAATAATTGATGTTACTTTGTGTTATCACTGTAAGGTATTAACAATGAAGTCGTAGCGTAGTCTAAAAAGATAGGCACAGAATTGTTGCTCATTTTAGCAAGTGAACTTAAAAAAAGGACTATTTCGCCTTATCCAACCGCTTAGAAACTCCCATTGTTCCAGCAACAGTAGCCAAAGGAGGTGCAATAACAAACCCAATCCCAATCATCAACAAACCTAAAAACACAACACCATTTCCAATTGCAAAACCGCGATTACGTTTCACAAATTGACTAGATTGTTTAACATTAAAATGACGTTCTAATGTATAGTCCATGTTCCCAAAACCTGCATAATAAGATTGTACCAAAAAGATGAGGGCAGTTGTAAAAGGAGCGAGTAGGGGAATCAACCCAAATAAAAACAGGCCAGCAACAAAGAATAATTCTTTAATAATATTTTTCAAACTAACACGAATCCCACGAATAATATCTTGAATGGCTTTTCCCACTGAAAAAGGTTCATCAAAAGATTGGCCTGTTAGATGTTCTTCTACTTTTTGAGAGAGTGGTGTCATGAAAGGAGAGACCAAAATCAAGATCACATATTTGTAAATTAGCAAACCTAAAATACCAGTTAGCAAGCCACTAAAAACAGTTGCTACTTTGGTCAACAATGACAATCCTCGTTCCCAAGGATACCAAGAAATCAACCAACCACCAATATTATCCGAAAGGGAATAAGCACCAAAAATAATGGAACCTCCAAAAATCAAACTAAGCAGTGCAGGAACCATTGCATGTTTCCAAAGTTTCAATTTTGAAATCAAGGAAAATGCTTTTGCATAGGAGGTGATGCCTTCAATGAAACCTGATAGCATGTTGTTATATTAAAATGAAACAGCTAAAAAAATGGAATATCTAATATCGAACCGCAGAATGTCGAATGTCGAAGTGCGTACGCGAACTCACGTAAGGTCTCACGAGCTCAACTTCGACATTCGACTCCTGATTCGATATTCAATAAATATACCTTATGTATTCGCCGGCTTCTTCTTACGACGCGTTTTAAATAACTCAACCAATTGCTTCGGAGTCATGAAGTTAAGCTCTGTGAAAGTTGCAACGACAAATTTCTTGATATCTTGATAATCTCTTCCACGTTTGTCGATATATTTCTTCAACAATTTTCTGATATAAACCATGCACATATCTTTGATGTCTTGGTTGAATTGTTGGTTGCCAAAAATTTCCATGTAAGGAGCGAAATGCTTGGAAGCTTCAAACATATCAGCATATGCTTCCACTTCTAAATTTTTGAATTGACGATTGAAGTTATTGAAGATGGATTCACGAACACATTTGTTAATGATCGAAACACCTTCATAGTTGTTGTAAAATACACGGACCGCTTCAATCGCATCTTGATGAACATATCCTTTTGTATTCACAACCTCCATTAACTTATAAAAGGAACCAATTTGGTCGTCATGACTTTGGTCGATGTAACCAAGTACATTTGCATCCGCATTATCTTTGATGTATAATTTTTGCTCATTCAAAGTTAAAAGGTAAGTGAACCATTTATCACTGAATTCAGGAATTTCTTTACGACAAGCAGTAAAGGTATTTGTCAATTTTGATTTATCTGCAACATCGAAAAATTGGAAATACAATGCCATCAATTCAAGATGTTCTTGCATACCTTTGTATTCCGGATTGTTGATCAATCCTTCTAGGTGTGAATTCAACGACGTATTGTTATGTCCACTGCGAATTCTATCCATCAAAAACAATTTCAAATCTGGAAACAAGATTTGCATTTCACTTTTGTTTTGTGGAATGATAGCAGAGAAATAGTTTTCGTTACGGAATTGATTCTTATATTTTGAGTAAGCTAAAGCACGTTGACGTGGATCTTGAAAAGCCATGTTTTTTTGACTTTGCAAGAAATACTTTATTTTCTTATTGCTAATTTCATTCAATAAATTGGTAATCCAAATATCACTACTCATCGCAAATCCAACTTGAACGGTTTGTCCAGTACGTTGTTTGATGATGTCAAAATTAGATGAATTAACAATGGTCATTAATATTTTCTTGAAATGACTTTGAGGCAAAGTGTATCGGTGATGCTCATTGATTTCACCACGCAAAACGGAGAACCCAAGAATACGAGGTAAAAACATACCTTCTAATTTATCTACCAAACAAGCTTCTTCAAAAGCAAATAATTGTAAAGGATTATCAGCAGCTATTTCATTGTGCAATGCATAAATTTGTGGTTCAAATTCCTCACGCAATGCAGTATAATATTCATCCTCCTCCTCATCTAAATATTTTTCTAAATTCTCAGATTTTTGAATTGCATCTGCAATTGCATCCAATTTTGTTTGGTAAGTTGCGTCTAAAGCTTCCATAATATTGTTCTTTTTTAAAGGAAACCTAGTAAAACAATTAAGCTTTACTAGGTTCTATTTAATACAAATTTTCTATTTTAAAACTAAAATGCCGAAGCATTATTATGTACAAATATAAGAATAATCCATTATAAATGAAATGAAAAAGCCTGCACATCAATTAGATGCACAGGCTTTATATTCATTTGAACTTTTAGTTTATTTTTCTTTTCCGCCGTCCAATTCATCTTGCCACTTCTTCAACTTATCCCATTCACCAGCAGCAGCCATCTTAGCTTGTGCAGGCCATGTCGTAGGATCAGCCATTCCGAAGTTACCTTCAGCAGCATCCAAGATTCCTTTGATTTTTTCTGGCGTACTAAATGAAAGCACGGTATAACTAGAAATACCTCCAGCTTTTAATGCAGCATCCATTTTTGGACCGATACCTTCAATCTTTGTAAGATCAACTGCATTTGCATCAAAACCATCAACACCTCCAATAATTCTTTCACTTGTAGTAACAGACTCAGTAGTTTTTAGGTCTGCAGCTGCTTTGACAACTTCTTCCTTTTTAGGTTCCTCTTTTTTCACTTCAGCTTTAGGTGCTTCTTCTTTTTTAGGTTCCTCTTTTTTCACTTCAGCTTTAGGCGCTTCTTCTTTTTTAGGTTCCTCTTTTTTCACTTCAGCCTTAGGCGCTTCTTCTTTTTTAGGTTCCTCTTTTTTCACTTCAGCCTTAGGCGCTTCTTCTTTTTTAGGTTCCTCTTTTTTCACTTCAGGAGCTGGAGCATCCGCTTTTGCCTCTGGAGCTGGAGCGTCAGCAGCCGGTGCATCGGGAGCAGCTAACTCTGAATCTGCTTTTTTATTAACAGAAGGAGCGATAGTACCATCAGCAACTGCTTTCAACCAATCCTTTTTCTTTTGAATAGCTTCAGCACGACGTACTGCAACTTTTTCTTCTTTCTTATCAATCCAAGCCTGATACATTTCCATTGCTTTTTCTTCGTTGAACGAACCTTTAGCAACACCACGCATCAAGTGCCTGCGATACATAACACCTTTGAACTTAAGCATAGCACGAACGGTGTCGGTAGGTTGTGCACCTTTTTCCATCCAGTCATAAGCCTTGTCTCTGTCCAAGTCAATTGTTGCTGGAACAGTCATCGGGTTATAAACACCAATCTTTTCTATGAAACGGCCGTCTCTCGGAGAACGAGCATCGGCGATTACGATGTGATAAAACGGTTTCTTTTTGCGTCCATGACGCTGAAGTCTAATCTTTACTGACATAATATATTAAAGTTAAAATTTATTTGGCTCAACCATACCTGTCTAATTCGACATCGAATAACAGGATTTCAACGCGGCGCAAAGGTAATCTTTTTTTCCAATGCAAACCGCTTTATATGTGAATTCTATATGAAAAATTCAGTAATGGATGCAAAAGAACGGTTTAATGTGGAGAATTTTATGTTTTTTTTGATTTCTTTTTGAAAATAGGGTTGTTGTTGGCTCGAAATGAATCACGTAACCACCATTTTCAAATGGCCACATATTACAAAGCTCATTTAAATGCAGTTTTCGTTTGCCCTTCTTGAATCTCTGTATAATAACTCTTTCCAAATTAATGGTTTAATTGAATTGTTTAATTAATTTGAAACCAATAATCAAAAGCCTGCTATCATGAAAGCCCAACTTTTCCTTTTTCTTTGTTTCGTTTCCAATTCCGTATTTGCACAAACAGATCAACCTCCCGCAACCAAAGCAGCAGACCGAATCAAATCTTTCGAACAAAGAAAACAACTCAAAGAAAATTCTATGGTCGGAAATATTCCGTTTACTTCTGTCGGGCCTACTGTTTTTTCAGGCCGGGTTACAGACATTGCTATTTCTCCAATGGATCCAACTCATTTTTATGTGGCTTATGCCTCGGGTGGTTTATGGAAAACTGAAAGTAATGGGACGGACTTCACTCCATTATTCGACAACGAAATCGTCATGACCATTGGGGACATTGCGGTTAATTGGAGTGTGGATGGAAATGAAGATGTTATTTGGATTGGTACTGGTGAAAATAATTCAAGTAGATCATCTTATTCTGGAGTCGGAATTTTCAAAAGTATAGATGGTGGAAAAACATGGGAACATAAAGGTTTGCCTGAGAGTCATCACATCGGGCGTATTTTGTTACATCCCACCAATCCGGATATTGCCTGGGTCGGGGTTTTAGGACATCTGTATTCTCCTTCTAAAGAACGAGGTGTTTATAAGACGACAGACGGAGGTGATACTTGGACACAAACTTTATTCGTCAATGAAAATGCAGGTGCTGTTGATTTAATTGCTGATCCTGAAAACACAGATATACTCTATACCGCTATTTGGGAACGAACCCGTCGTGCATGGAATTTTACGGAATCAGGAAGTGGTTCAGGTATCTATAAATCAACAGATGGAGGAGGAAATTGGGAATTATTGACTGACAAAGGGAGTGGATTTCCAACTGGTGATGGCGTTGGTAGAATTGGACTCGATATTTATAAAAAAGATGGTGTTACACAAGTGTATGCTTTGTTGGATAACTATGATCGTAGAGAAAGAAAGGACGATAAAAAAGAGGATGGATTGACAAAAGAGGATTTGAAAACAATGTCCAAGGAGTCTTTTTTAAGAATGAATGAAGATAAATTAAAAGCGTATTTGAGTCAAAATAATTTCCCTAAAAAATATACAGTTGATAAAGTCATCAAGCTCATTAAAAAAGATAAAATTAAACCAATCGCATTGGCAGAATATATTGAAGATGCGAATAGATTGTTATTTGACACACCGGTAAAAGGAGCTGAGGTATATCAATCCACAGATGAAGGAAAAAGTTGGACCAAAAAAAATCCGGAATATATGGATGGTGTTTACAATTCTTATGGTTATTACTTTGGTCAAATTCGAATATCGCCACATAATCCGGAGAAGCTTTATATTATGGGCGTCCCGATTTTGAAATCAGAAGATGGTGGTGTGAATTGGGAATCTATCAACGGTGAAAATGTACATGTAGATCATCATGCAATCTGGCTCAATCCTAAAAGAGATAAGCATTTAATCATCGGAAACGATGGGGGAATTAATATCTCTTATGATGATGGCGCTACTTGGATTAAGTGTAATACGCCACCTGTTGGACAGTTTTATGCAATTAATGTGGACTTAAAAGAGAACTACAATATTTATGGTGGATTGCAAGATAATGGGGTTTGGATGGGGGCCAATAATTACAAAGCAGGAAAACGTTGGCACAATACTGGAAGATACCCATATCAAGAAATAATGGGTGGTGATGGTATGCAAATCGAAATAGATACAAGAGATAATAACACGGTTTACACAGGGTTTCAATTCGGAAATTATTACCGACTTAATCTTGCTACTGATGATAGTAAATACCTAACTCCTAAACATGAATTGGGTGATCGACCGTTGCGTTGGAATTGGCAAGCACCGATTCAATTGTCTCGTCATAATCAAGATATTTTTTACATGGGTTCCAACAAAGTTCATCGCTCTATGAATCAAGGAGACGACTTTGAAGAAATTTCAGGTGACCTAACAAATGGCGGGATCAAAGGAGATGTTGCATACGGAACGATTACAGATATTCATGAATCTTCCATGAAATTCGGATTGATTTATGCAGGTACAGATGATGGTAATGTGCACGTAACGAAAGATGGCGGCAATAACTGGGAATCGATCAATGATAAATTGCCCGAAAAAATGTGGGTCACAAGAATCAACGCTTCCCAACATGAAAAATCAAGAGTCTACTTATCCATGAATGGATACCGATGGGATGATTTCAATAGCTATGTTTTCGCTTCTGAAGACTATGGGAAAACATGGACTAAAATCGGAACCGATTTGCCAATGGAGCCCGTCAATTGCATTATCGAAGACCCTGTAAATGAGAACCTTATCTATGTTGGAACAGATCATGGTTTATATGTTTCATTGAACCAAGGGGAATCATTTGAGTTGATGGACAAAGACCTACCTGCGGTTGCTATTCACGATATCGTGATTCATCCTAAAACCAACGAAATGATTGTTGGGACACATGGTCGTTCTATTTACAAAGCAGATGCAAGTATTTTACAACAACAAACAGCCGAGATTAGAAACAAGGCGCTTTACGTCTTCGAAATTCCAGCAAAACCCTATTCAAGAAGATGGGGCGCACAATGGGCATCTTGGGTAAAAGCAAATGAACCTAATGTCAATATTCCAGTCAATACAAATAGCAATGGAGAAGTTACGGTTGCCATTAAAACGGAGTCAGGAAAAACATTAAAGGAATTTCCAGCAACTGTTGGAAAAGGAATAAATTATATTAAATACGATTTAACGGTCGAAAAGAATGCTGTTAAAACGCTTGAAAAATACTTAAATGAAGATCGGGAAGAACCTTTGAAAGTTAAGAAGGCAGATAATGGTTTGTATTATTTGTTGCCTGGTAAGTATGTTGTTGAATTAGGAAAAAATGGGATAGCTGAAAAAACTGAGTTGGAGCTTATAGATTAAAGAAAATAAGCTTGCTTTAAATTTATTGTGTAATTATAAAAGTACATTTTGTTCCAACACCAATTTCGCTATCCAAAATAAAGGCACTATCAGTCATTTTTGCGATGGCATTTACTTTTGCTAGTCCCATACCAATACCACCTTCGTTTTTGTCGTGTCTATAAAAAGGTTGTTTGAGTTTATCTTTGGTTGCTTGGGAAATAAGATCCATTCCAATACCGTTATCTTCAACAATTAGCGCTATTTTATCTCCTCTTAGTGCTATTGTACTTATTTTAACTTGTAAATCAGGGACATCTTTATTGTGTTCAAAAGCATTATTTAACAATGTTTCTAGGACGGTTGCCAGATAGGTCTCGTTAAATTTTATATCGTTTATTGAGAATTCCTCGGTGACAGATTTATCGAATCGATTGTGGATTGGAGCCAATTGACAGCGGATTTGCTGCATTAGTTCAACAACAGAAAGTAACTGTAGTTCGACGTATGAAATTGTATAGATATCCATCAACTCTATGAAGCCATTGATGATGTTTTCCATCTTGTGACTTGCTTCATACATTAAAGTTAGTCCTCTTTTCAAGTGGTCTTTATCTTGTGAGCGCTGCAAAAGTTGTGTGTAACTTCTGACAACAAAAAGTGGCGATTTTAAATCATGTCCTAAAGTATGGCAGGTGCTATACAAGAAATTTTTAGGAATACTGAATGGTACTTGAACAACGTTGTCCTTTGATGCTACTTTTTTTCCAACTTTTTTTTCTAAAGTGCTTTTAGAATGCTTTACAGGCTTACTCATGACCTTTATAATTTGTGATATTCAAAATAATAAGTCTTCTCAAAGTACTTCAGTTAACATCTAAAATAAATCATTCAAAGTTTTGGATATTCAAAATTTATTAGACTGCTTGTCCACCTAAATAAACTTGTCTGATTACCAAAATTCGATTTTGCTCCCTAAGCAAATCATTGGTTTCTTTAAGTATTTGTATCCTATCTTTAATGGTCCTTAGCGGTTTTTGTTTTAAATAAGATATTTCCGTTCTAATACTTTTTAATCTCAATTGTAATGAATAATACTCTTCACTCGACATTGGTCAAAAAATTAATAGTTTAATAATATGTTGTTAGTTGGGGTATTATATGAATTTCAAATTATATGCCAGATATATAAAATTTACAATAATATAATCAATAAAATTTTACCTAACATTAATTACAATAGACTATTCAATTTATTAAAATATGTAAAAATAGCTTGCTCAATAATTAATTATTGATAATCAATTATTAAAAAAAGAGACTGAAATTAATTTTGAAATTTCTGTTAAATTCCTAGCAAGATTTACCTTTATTATTCTTTGGGGAATGGTATCAAATGATTGATTTATAAACCAAATAAGAAAACGATTGCTGTAATCGAATTGAGTTTATTGGTTTTATAAATCTATAAAGGATTATCCAGGACGTGCGATTTTTTCTGCTGTTTGCAAATAAGGTAATAAGATGTTTTGATATGTGCTTTCGTCAAATGGTTTGGGTATAAAATCAACAACACCATCGATAGATTTTGCCTTATTGATTTCTGATGAATCAATAGAGGTACTATAGATAAATAGTTGGGTTGATCGATATTTTTTTAAATACTTTTTGCTGTAAATCTCAGCGAATTCGAAGCCATTCATCAGTGGCATATTAATATCAACGACAATTATTTCAGGAAATTTTTCTTTTGGGGTGTCCTCAATATATTGTAGTCCTTCAATTGCAGAATGTACAAAGACGGGGGTTAGAGGAAGCTGAGTCATCTCTATCAATAATTGTAGATATTTTACTTCTGTATGAGAATCATCTATAAATAGAATTCTCGTCTTTTTTGCTTCCTGCTTCATAATTTTTAATCTTGTTGCTTAAATAAACTGTGAAAGTAGTTCCTTTTTGAAGCTTACTATCCACTTCAATTTTTCCACCACTTTTCTTGACAACGTTGTTGATAATACTTAAACCAATTCCTGTTCCTTCTCTTTCTAATGTCAATCTTTTAAAAGGTTGAAAGAGGAAGTGTCCGTATCGATTTAAATCAATCCCAATTCCATTGTCACCAATATTAATTACTGTGTAAGATTCGTTTTGTTTCACAGAAATATTGATTTTTAGTTTTCGGTCATATGAACGGTATTTAATAGCATTACTCAGTAAATTGTAAAAAATGCTTGTCACGTATGCAGGCACATAATGGACTGAGATATCTTTGGGAATTTCCATAACCACCTCAGCATCAATATTGTCTAATTCCTTTTTCATTTGGTCTAATACTTCATTTGTGACATCGTATATATGTATGTTTTGGGCAACTCGATTATTATTTTTCTGAAAATCAATCATTTCAATCAATCCATTGAGCGTTTTTTCAAGTCTGTTGATACAAGATCTCATTTCCCCAAAAACATTTTCCTTTTGAGCTTCTTCCTTGATTTTTGGATAAAGGTTCATCATTCCTTGAATTTGCGTTATTGGCGCTCTCAAATCATGTGCAGCACCATGGACAAAGCTATCCAAATAACTATTAATTTCTCGAAGTTCAGTATTTCTTAAAGCCAATTCTTCTGATCTAGCTAGTACTTGTTTTTCCAAAGAAATTCCCATTTCTCTCAACTCTAACTCTTTTAACTTTACTTCAGTTACATCCCTCATAATGATTGCTAAGCATCTGACGTCGTCTTGAATAATAACTGGCGTAACAGATGCTAAAAACCAATGGGTTTCATTATTTTGATCTACATTCTCAAAGTGGAAATAACTGGAAGGTTCTCCATCCATGACTTGCTGAATAGAAGCTTTCAAGATTTCTTCATAAGGTCTTGGCATAACAGACAACATTGAAACACCGATAATTTCTTCTTTTGTTAGATTACCAAATCCTACATTAGATGATGTTACTTTATTCTGCTTATCAATTAGTAAAATACTATCTGATGAATTATCAAAAACGGCTTGATAGGTTTTACCAACTTCTTCTAACTTATAATGTGCTTTTTTAATTTCATTAATTGGAATGAAAGTCAGGACAGCTCCATCCACTTGTCCTGCATCAGTTCGATAAGGTAGCACTCGTAGTAAATAATGATTGTTGCGCTCATCTGTAACTTCCTTTTCGAAAACTACTAATTGACTAACTACATTTTTTATTTCCTTATAAATATCTTTGTTTAAAGTTGAATTCGTAAAACTCATGATTGGTCTTCCTACATCTCCTTCCAATAGATCAAATTGTTCGGTAATAGCTGGTGTAAATCTTCTGATGTTTAATTCACGATCTAAAAAGATACTTCCGATATCTGTACTATTCAGTAGGTTGTCAAGATCATTGGTAGTTGTGATCAATAGATTTACTTTATTTTGTAACTCTGTGTTGACGGTATACAGCTCTTCATTGACCGATTGCAATTCTTCATTGGTGCTTTGCAATTCTTCATTGGCTGCCAACAATTCTTCATTAGAAGATTGTAATTCTTCATTAGCCATCTCCAATTGCTCCACCAACAATTGTTTTTCGTGCTGAATTTTTTGAAGTTCTTTCTCAATCGTATTAATTTTTTCGATCTTGAATTTTTCCTCTGTTATGATTTCTTTATTGGGTTCCTTAGGATTTTCGTCAATTTGAAAAAACTCGACTAATATGACATCTTCATTTTGTTGATGTGGATTGCTATTAAATGGACTAAATTGAATCGTTATATTGAACTGGGTTTTACCTTTATTAAATGGAATCTGTTGATAACGATTTATGTTATTTGCTTCAAGACATTTGCGTACCCCGTTTTTAAAAATGATTAGGACTTCACTCGGGACCATCTCTGAAAGGTTGAAATTCCCTGAGACTCTAGGAAAACTAAGCAATTTTTCTACTTCTCCATTTGTAAATAAAATATCTAAATCCTGATTGATTAAAATACAAGTGGGTGCAAATTGCTCTATCAATAGTTTTTGGAAAAGCTTGTCTTGTATTGTTGATTTTTTTGAAGGAGTGATAGTTGCATTTACCGGAAATGCATTTCGCCACTGTAAATTTTTCTCTTTCTTTTCAAGAATCTGAGGATTTTCTATTTCTGTATATGTATTAAGTTGTAGTGTTTTTTGTTTTCCAATATTCTTGAAAATATTCCATTTGGTCGAAACAGGCTTAAATAATTTTTTTAATGTACCAATAGTTTCACTAGGACCCAAAAATAAGTAGCCTTCATAGTTCAATGCAAAGTGAAAATTACCAATTAATATCTTTTGATTTTTTAAATTATGATAAATCATCATGTTACGACAAGAAACCAAATCCAAGTTAATAAAAGGTGGATCGTACAAAGCATCATGCTTAGCATAAACAATGCATTCACGTAATGACTTTTTTACCGAAAAATGAGAGGACTCAGCATCCGTGGGCTCAAAATATTTTTTTAAATAATTTGCAGGCATCTCATTGAATAGTGCAGCATTATAAATCGCTTCACTTGCCTTTGTCACGGCCTTTTTGTCGATGTCAGATGCAAATATCTTAATCGATAGGTCTAGTTTATTTTCTAAAATATATTCTTTAAACAAAATAGCAATTGACAATGCTTCTTGTCCAGTTGAGCAGGCTACAATCCAAATTCTGATCTGTTCGTTTGGAGCTTTACCTTTACACAATGCAGGAAGTACTTCAGTTTTTAATAGATTAAATGCCTCCTTATCACGGAAAAAATGAGTAACATTTATTAGAAATTCATCTTGTAATGTATTTACTTCTTTATCATCTCGCTTCAAATAATGCATATAAGATTCAAGGCTATGTTGTTTAGTAATAAACATCCGTTTTTCCATTCTTCGAATCAAGGTACTATCCCGATAATTTTTGAAATTCATACCAGTCTTAATGCGTACGTGACCAATAATATCTTCAAATAATGGACGGAAATTTTTTACAGAGGTATCTATGATTAAGAAATTGGAATTTTTCTTACCGCCATTATGAATTCGCATCATTTCCCTAGCTAAGGCATACGGTGGTAATACAAAGTCAATGGTAGTTGAGCTCATTGCAGCTAGTGGCATGCCATCAAATTGAGCATGTTGTGGATCTTCCACCATAACTACACCCCCTTCTTTTTGAATTGTCAACAATCCTTTGGACCCGTCAGATCCAGTTCCTGACAAAACGATTCCTACTGCTTTATCTTTCAATTGTTTACCAAGAGAATGGAAAAATAAGTCTATCGGAAGATTGATCGAAACTGGATCACTTCGTTTAATAGGATTTAGATAATTATTTTTAAGAATGATATTGAATTGACTTGATATCAAATAAATATTATTGGGTTCTACGATTGTAGGCTTGTCAACAATATGTATCGGCATTTTGGTATGACGTTGAAGCAACTCATCCATCATGCTTTTGAAATCCTGAGAAAGATGCTGCACAACAACATACGCCATTCCAGTATCAGGAGAAATATGATCAAAAAATTCAGAGATGGATTTAAGACCACCTGCCGAGGCACCAATACCAACAATTTTTGGGAAATTTTCCATGCTTAATGTTTTAGTTCGGTGCCTTATCAACAAGGGGGAATATTGAAAAAGAAGCGAAAAATAAAAAAATTAACTACAAATAATAAGAGTCAATTGTATATTTCAATATCGAAAAACTACTTTTTCTTTATTTAAGACCCATTACAAATTTATTTAATATATGTCAGGATACCTATACCAATTAGTTTGTATATTTTTCTTTGCAGTTTTAATTTTGAATATATGTAACTTATTGAAAATTAATTTGTTACTTTGCGGTAACCTCTCATTTAACTTTTCGAAACACAATTTACTTTTCACTTCAAATGAATATTGAATTATTACTTACAGGTTTTTTTGGTGTTGGAAAATCTTCTCTTTACAATCGATTTATTTATGATGAATTTGAAAGTAAATATTTCGGCACACTCGGTGTTCGAGTGAATGAAAAAGAAATGGTTTTAGATGGTATTGATGTCAATTTTAAAATATGGGATGTTGCTGGTGAAGTAAAACAAAGCAAAGTGCCTAAACCTTATTTTGTGAGACCGCAAGTCATAATCTATGTCATAGATCTAACTCGTACACTTTCTTTCAACCAAATACCTTCTGATATTGCTTATTTAAAACAAATAGCACCCGATAAATTGATAAAAGTAATTGGTAATAAAATTGATCTGCTTTCAGAGAACGATCTTGATTTTTTCAAGAAACAAAACCCAAAAATTACACTTGATTTAGTAACTAGTGCTAAATCAGGGGAAAATGTAAATGATTTATTTCAATTGATAGGTCAAGAGATACTGGGCAAGAATAAATCTGCATAATTCGAGTTGAGAAATTACACGTACAAAACGTATATATCCAAATAAAATTTGAAAGAAGCGCCAATATATAACATAGCAATTGCAGACAACCAGCCGGTAGTGGTACAGGGACTCTTAAGCATATTTAATACAGATAGTAAATGTAATGTTTTAGGTGTGGTGTCTAATTCAAGTGATCTAAGAAATATGGTCGAAAATAATGACCAAATCAATACGATATTCTTGGATTTGAAATTGCCTGCAACTAATATCTATCGATTGATTAAAGATCTTGTTGTAGTACACCAAAATGTAAAATTAATTGCTTTCACTAATTTTACCATGCCTAAACTAGTGCAAGATGTAATGGAATTTGGGATCCATGCTTATTTATCCAAAACCGCAACAGTTGCTGAAATCAAGGAATCAATAAAAAGAGTTCATAATGGAGAGCAATTTATTTGTGCTTCCGTTTATCAATCTTCAAAATCACCTACTAAGAAAGCTTTTAAATTACCGGTTGAAATTGATGAGGACTTTGTTAGATTTTCTGAATTGACAGAACGAGAAATGGATGTAGTTATATTGTTAAGTAGAGGATATACCAATAAAGAAATGGCAACGAAATTAAACCTTAGTAAATATACAATCGAAACGCATCGCAAGAATCTAATGAAAAAATTAAAACTAAAAACAAGTGGGCAACTTATTTATTTTGCTGCTCAACAAGGTTTGGTTTAAAGATACTCAGTTCACGTGGTAGTAAAATTTTTACCTTCATTCCAGTTCCTACTTCACTTTCAATCCTGATAGATCCACTATTTTTATCAAGAATATGTTTAACCAAACTTAAACCAATGCCAACACCAGGTTGGGAGGCATTCATTCTTTTGAATGGTTTGAAAAGTTGATCTTTGTATTTCTCATAATCTAAACCGATTCCATTGTCTTTAATAATTATAACAATATGATTTCCAGTCAATTTTGTTTGTATATTAATGATCAAATCTCGACTTAAGTCTCTGAATTTCAATGCATTGGAGAGTAAATTGTAAAGAATTGAAGTCAGCTCTTTTTTATTGAATTTAATTGTATCAACTTCTGTAAAATCTGTTGTGAATGTCACATTAACCGCTTCGATTTCAGTTGTAAAAAGTGATTTTAATTCTTCAAAAATAAGTTCAAAATCGCAGATCTCTGTCTGCTTATGATCTAAAAGATGAATATCAATGAAATCGGAAAACCCTCGTGCAGTATTTGTTAATTTTGACAAACAATCATCAATTAAAACAGCAGATTTTTTTTTCTTTTCAGGGTTGTCTGTCTTTTTGTAATAGGAAATAACTTCTTTTAATTGAGTGATCGGAGACAAAAGATCATGTCGCAATCCTCTTAAAAAGTTGTGCATATAACCACCTTGCAATTCCATTGCTTCTTTGGTATTCATAATTTCACGAGTTCGCAAAACGATTTCGCTTTCAAGTCGCTCTAATTGTTTTTGTTGTTTTCGTTGTAACATCAGAAAGGAAGTTTCATCCACTACTTCCACCAAAAAAAAAGGTTGCTCAAAGTTGCCACAAGCAGTTATCATTAATTTATAAAATTCTCTTATTTGCTCTTTAGAGGCCTGATAAGAAAACTCATAGGTTTTGTGATTTTTTTTTGAGGCAATTTGATTTAAATCTTCCGGAGAAACGATTGTATGCTGCTCCAGTAAAAATGCTAATAAATTAGACCCAACAGCCAAGGAAAATGATAGGCTAGTATCATTTTCTAACAAAATGTTTCCCAGGTCATCAATCAGATATTTACCTTGATCATCAAAACAACTTTGTACGATTGGGTCATATAGTTTTTTATATTCGATGTGGTTGTGTTTATTCATTTGTATTATCGTTATATACAAAGCTTAAATCAAAGATAACCATATTATTTATATAACAATTAAAATTAATTGGATGGGTAAATTTTCGTATTTTTAAGTTTACAAAATGTACAGATGATTTGTAGGATACCCCAGACATTTTAAACGATAAACTTTCCATTTAAATGGCAAAACGAATAAATAAGAATTCAGAAAAGAAACCTAAAGCTGGAAGCAAGAATTCTACCAAAAAAAAGACTACCTCCAAGAAAAAAATTACAACGAAAGCAGTTAGAAAACGGAAATCAAGTGGAATCATCAAAAAGCCTGTTTCTTTGCCAAAAAATACGACAATTGATATTGGTCCCAAACCACCTTTTTATATTGTAGGAATCGGAACATCTGCAGGAGGACTTGAAGCGTTAGAAGCATTTTTTGACCATTGTCCAGAAAATACTGGGATAGCTTATGTAATCGTTCAACACTTGTCTCCCGATTATAAAAGTTTGATGACTGAGTTGTTATCTCGCCACACAAATATGGAGGTCAATGAGGCCAGAGATGGAGTAGTTGTAGAACCTAATCACATCTATTTAATACCTGGAAATAAAAATCTAACAATAAGTAATGGCAAATTGGTATTATCCAAACGTCCTAGTGGCGGTCAGATGAATTTTTCTATTGATATCTTTTTCAATTCATTAGCTAAAGAGCAAAAAGATAAATCGATCGGGATTATATTGTCAGGTACCGGCTCTGATGGAACTCGTGGAGGAAAATCAATCAAAGAAGTAGGTGGAACCGTATTTGTTCAAAGTCCAGAAAGTTCAAAGTTTGACGGAATGCCAAGAAGCGCTATCAACAATGGATTGGCTGATTACATTTTGACACCAAGGCAAATGCCACATGAATTGGTACAATTTGTAAGCTTCACCCATTATGAAAGTGTTTTTGAAACTGAGAATCAGCAAGAAGGAACAATGAATAGTATTGAGCGTGTTTTGAAAGTCGTCAAAACTTACACAGGTTATGACTTCTTTTCTTACAAACGTCCAACATTACTCAGACGTACAGCTAAACGGATGAATATTACCAAAAGTGAAACATTCGAAGATTATGTGGATTACTTACATGATAACCCTCACGAAAAGTTCATTCTCGCCGATGAATTTCTAATAGGGGTGACTAAGTTTTTTAGAGATACGGATGCTTTCAAAATCATCGAAAAAAAGGTGATACCAAATATCATCGATTCTAAAAAATCAAAAATACAATCAATAAAAGTGTGGACAGTCGCTTGTTCGACAGGAGAGGAAGCCTACTCATTGGCTATTTTAATCGAAGAATATCTAGCTAAAAAGAAACTCAATTTAAAGTATAAAATATTTGCAACGGATATTGATTCTAAAGCAATTGATATAGCAGCTAAAGGATATTATTCTGAAAGTATCGCAACTGATGTGTCTCAAGAAAGACTCTCTAAATACTTTCTTCGTAAAGACAACAAATTTCAAATCCTTCCATCTATTCGAAAAAACATTATTTTTTCTAAACATGATATTTTACAACATCCACCATTTAATAAAATGGATTTGGTAAGTTGCCGTAACATGTTGATTTATCTAGAAAGTGATGTCCAGGCAAAAGTAATGGCAAGCCTTCATTATGCACTCAATATGGAAGGATATCTTTTTATGGGTAGTTCAGAGAACATTGGATTGCTTAGTAAGAGCTTTACGGAGCTGAGTAACAAGTGGAAAATATATCAAAATCTCAGTCCAACTAAAGTCGTTAATATAAGCGAAAAAGGAACTTGGCAAATTGAAAATCATGCACTCAAATTGAGTCGCTCCAGCAGAAGCATGACTTCTTCCATCGAAGAAAAAGTCAATAAATTTACCAACCAGACCTTGATGAAGGAAATGGATGCTGTGACGGTTTGTGTCGATGAAAATTTTGATATTCTTCATGCTTCTGGAAAATTCAAAAAGTATATTGTTATGCCAGAAGAGGGATATAGTAAAAATATTCTTAAAATCCTTCCGGATGACATTAATATTCCCATTACCACTGGTATAAGAAAATTGGTAAAAGAAAATTCTGAATCTATTACTAAGAATATTACAATTTTAGAAGAAGAAGAATTAAAACATATTCGCATCATAATTCGGGTTATCAATATTGGCCCAGTCAATTTTAAAAGTTACCTGATTACACTTATTGAAATCGCTTCCAGGGATTTGACTTCCGATGAGCTCTCTAGTTCGATTCCTATTTCTATCGTTCAAAGTGATGATGTAAAAGACTTGAAAGAAGCTTTAAATGAGACTAGAGAAAATTTACAAGCGACCATTGAAGAATTGGAAACTAGTAATGAAGAAATGCAAGCTACCAATGAGGAGTTGCTGGCTTCAAATGAAGAACTCCAAAGTACCAATGAAGAATTGCAATCTCTTAATGAAGAATTACACACCGTCAACGCAGAGTTATTAGAAAAGAATGTCCAACTGGTCGAACTGAATGAGGATATTGAAAATTTAATGGTCAATACAAATATCGGTACTATATTTCTTGACAGAGATTTCAATATTCGAAAATTTACACCAGCTATAAAAGAGCATTTTGAACTTAGAGATGATGATGTGGGGAGACCGATCAATCACTTCTCAGGAAGCTTAGGCGGAAGAGACCTAGTAGCACATGCACGTAAAGTGCTTATAGAACTGGAACCTTTTAGATGGGAATTTCAAAATAGTGAAGGTGTCTGGTTCTTGTTACAAATTTATCCGTACAAAACATATTTAGGATCGGTCGAAGGTGTGATCGTCAATTTCATCAATATCAATGATCTCAAGATTGCCGATAAGGAGAAGAACGAGTTGAACGAATACCTCTCCATGTTGACCAAATCTTCTCCTGATATTATTTATGTCTATGATCTCAAAAATAAGAGGAGTTCATTTGCTTCCAAATATCTTTGGGAATTAGCTGGTTATGACAAGTCCGACATAGAAAAGAGGATTGGATTCGAAGGGTATAAAAAGACTAACATTATTCACCCAGAAGATGCTCCCAAATTAGAGAAGCATCATCAACGTATGAGTAAAGTTAGCGATGGAGAGATCTATTCTTGTGAATTTCGTCTGATCCATAAAAAAACCAAGAAGTCGATTTGGATGATCACTACAGATAAAGTACATGAAAGAGATACAAAAGGAAAGCCAATCAATTTGCTTGGAGTAGCAAAAAATATCACCTCAATGAAAGAGATGGCTGAACAGTTGGAAATAAGTAATGAACGAACTGAATTGGCCATCAAAAGTTCTGGTGCTGGGGTTTGGGAATGGAGTGATATCACGCAAGTTTCTGGTTGGTGGTCGCCGCAGTTTTATAAATTACTAGGATATTCACTAAGAAACACTGATGCTTCTTATGCTATGTTGCTCAATTTGATTCATGAAGATCATATCGAATCTTTTCAGGAGGAATTAGAACAACATATTGTTGCTAAAAAACCTTTTGATGTAAGAGTCTTGTTGAAAACTAAAAAGAAAGGATTTCGCTGGTTTAGAATCAATGCTCAAGCACAAAGAAATAAAAAAGGTGATGTGCAAAAGATTGTAGGGATAATAATAGATATTGACGATAGTGTCAAATTAAAAGGAGAAGTTGAGGCACACCAAGCATTGTTGAAAGCTGTATATAACAATGATCTTACAGGAATAGTTCTCTGTGATTACAAAGGAGTTATTGTTGATGCATCCGAAGGAGTTAAACAACTTTTGGGTTATGCACCATCTGAATTACTCAACAAGGATTTTACGAAGTTTGCAAATCAAAATAAAAAAGGAACAGATAGTTTTGATTGGAAATCTTTGAAATCTGGAAAACTATCTTTCCTACAAGTGGATAGAGAATTTATAACAAAAGCTAAGGAAACCGTTTGGGCTAATGTTGCTATTACCAAGATATTTATCAATAATAAAAATCATTTCCTTTGCGTAATGATTGATATTAACCATCGTAAATTGGCCGAAGAAAAAATGAATGCTATTAATGAAGAATTATCTCGTTTCGTTTATCTGGCATCCCATGATCTTAAAGAACCACTGCGGACAATTACTAGTATTACAGAAAGATTTAAAGATAAATACATTAATAAATTGGATAAGAAAGCTATCCAATATATTGAGTTTATAGAAACCGCATCAGATAGTATGCAAACCTTGACTAGAGAATTATTGACTTATTCAGAACTCGGAAATAAAATTGAAAAATTCTATTCAGTAAATATCAATAAAATTACCAAAGAATTAATTAACGTCGATTTACAATTGATGATCATTGAAAATAGGGCGACTATTGAAATAGAAAAAATGCCTAAAATTAATGGAGATCCCTCTCAGATTAAAACGTTGTTTCAAAACTTAATTACCAATGGAATTAAGTATCGAAAAAAGACGGCACCGAAAATTAAAATTTCTTGTGTCGACAAAAAAGACCATTGGCAATTTGCAATAAAAGATAACGGAATCGGAATCGCTCCTGAAGATCAAGATAAAGTTTTTGAAGTTTTCCGAAGATTGCATAGCAAAAATGAATTTGAAGGATCTGGAATCGGATTGGCCAACGCAAAAAGAATCGTAAACAACCATAAAGGAAAAATTTGGATTCGATCAACTATAGGTAGAGGTTCCACCTTCTTTTTCACAATTCCTAAAAAAAACAAAAAAAGCGAATAAATAATATCTTCTAACGAGGACTCAATGTTATCCCAAACATGAAAGCTTAAAGATTACGAATATTATTTGGAGATCTAAATTCTCGCTCATGAAGAAAGTAAATTGCATATTGTTGGTTGATGATGATCCAACAACTAATTTTTTAAACGAAGAATTAATTGCAGACAATCAAGCAGCAAATCATGTTCATGTCGTATGGAATGGTAAAGAAGCATTGGAATATCTCAATAAATCTGGTAAGTATGTAAGTAATAAAAAAACAGATTTCCCTCGACCGAACATTATTTTTCTAGATATCAATATGCCGATAATGGATGGCTTTGAGTTTCTTGAAAAGTATAAGAAAGTCCCTAAATCTAGACGGGCAGAAGTTGTTATAATATTTCTTACCACTTCTGATTCTTTGCTCGATAAAGACAAGGTAGGCTCTATTAATATCGTATCGAAATACATCGAAAAGCCACTCCGAAAACAAAGTTTATTTAAAATAATAAATGATTATCATGCTAATATCTTTTAGTATTCTAATTATCATCACAAATTGTGGAATATTAAGCAGATAATGGTCTGTATTATTTATTACCTGGTAAGTATATTGTTGAAATAAATAAGAATGGAACGAAAATAGAAGGAAAGTTGAAAGTGATGGATTGAATTTGTCCTTGAAAGAGCTTCCCATTTACAGATAAGATAACCTGGGTTCGAGTTTAGTCAAAGTCAAAAAGAATCCCGATGCTCTTTTAAGTCTTCTAAACCTAATTAATTATCCTTGAAAGGACTGTTCTGTCTTTGAAATGATAATTTTGACAATCGAATTATAAGCAATGTTATTCGCAAGTCCGTGAGCCCTTCCAAGGACATTCAGCTAAAATTGGAAGATCATGGTCCCTTTAAAATTCTTAAGAGAGAGATTCTTCAATATAAGCCAAATACGAAGGTCCTGTTTTGTTTTTCCGCCAAAGCTTTACAGATTTAGCAAGATTGTTAAAACAAACAACATAAATTTGATAAACGTTTAAAAAACTGTTTTCACCATTAGTATATTGAGCAGAGTTCAGCAAATGATTATCTAATTTTTCCGCTTCTCTTTCTTCCAAAGTATTAAGAATCTCATCCATTAAATCTTGCTCTTTTGTAATAGGGGATTCAGGTTCTTCGCATGGCTTATTAAATGATTTTTTACGGAAGTAATCTTTAAGTCTATTATAACACCTTTCGATATCTTTATCTTTTAGGGTCTTATATTCTGATTTAAGACTTAAAACAGTTGCCTCAATATTGAGCAAAATCGGGTATAAAAATTTATTTGGAGTTACCATTTGTATTTTTTTAAGTTATCTAACAATATGTTTTTTATTTCAGTAGTTAATTTTCGAAAGTCGAAATTTAATAAAATATTACTACTATCTTCTTGAAAGGGCTTCTCAATTTTTCATCAATTTACTTTTTTTCTATTTTGATCATGGTTTGTTATTTAATCGGTGCACTTTTAAGGTTTTGAATTCGGTTTATAATCTTAAAAGGGCAAATTAATTTTAAAGTTGAAAAAGTTTGTATCGAATAATAATAAGGTTACTTCATTTTTTCGCAAGCCCTTTCAAGATTTACAAAAGTCCCCAAACCAAAAAAAACTGCAAAATCATCGTCCCATCCAATAAGCCAGTATAAAAATAATCATCCCGTTCTGGTGTTGCAAAATGAATCAGTAAATAAGTTGTTGCAAATGAAATTCCTAATGCAATCAAAGTTCCATTCGTGTAAGTTCCTAACTGAAAATTCGCAAAAGAAAATCCAAAACAACATCCTAATAAAAACAATGAAAGCAACTTAGTTTTTTGAATACCAAGAAATGCCGGAATCGTTTTGACCTCAGAATGTTCATCCACTTTCAAATCCCGAATATCAAACGGAAGGGTAATTGCAAAAATGAAAAAAGCACGTTCCAACATCATCCAAGTCAAAGATGGATGCCAGCCTTTTTGGAGTTCAAAAGCAGGTAGTGCAACGGTCACTCCCGCCCATACAATGGCTACCAAGAATATTTTTGTGAAAGCAATATCTCTGAGTCGCAATTTTTTATTTCCTAAAAACGGAATCGCATACCCTAAAGAAATCACCGCAAATGCAACCAATAAAATCTGTGTTGCCCATCTCAATTGAAAGAAAAAATAAATACCTCCAAGCATAGAAACAACCGCATAAAAAATAATGTGAGTTCTAAACTTATGGATCACTTCATATCGTCCCGAATCTTGAAATTCACTCAATTGCTGAATTCCTACAATCCGATGAACTGCATATAAGAATAGGGTAGCGCAAAACACCAATCCAGAAATAGGTAAAAGTGAAGTAAGGTTGTATTGTAATAGCAGTGTTTGATGAAGCATCAATGTAGCTGCAATGGCAATATAAAGGTTGCTGTAAAAGAGTAGATCGGTTATTTTTCTTAGGAGGTGCATTTAAAGTTATTGGTTACTGGTTATTGGTGCTTGACAAAATACCAATAACCAATAACTAGTAACAAACAAAAATTTAAAATCAAAACTAGAAAGTCAAAACCCAAAAATGTTTGAAATCAAAACCATCATTCAAAACTCCTAAAAATACTTAAAGTTGTGATTCTTCTTAATGTTCTTCAACGTCTCATAAATCAACTTAATCACTGCTTCGACATCATCTTTGTGCGCCATCTCCACAGTCGTGTGCATATAACGCAAAGGCAATGAAATCAACGCAGAAGGTACCCCACCATTTGAATAAGCAAAAGCATCGGTATCAGTACCAGTACGACGAGAAGCAGCTTCTCTTTGGAAATTAATTTTGTTCTTATTAGCTGTGTTGATAATTAAATCTAACAATTTGTTGTGGACAGCAGGAGCATAAGTCACAGAAGGACCTAAACCACTTTTTACATCCCCATTGATTACTTTATTCATCAAAGGCGTACCAGTGTCGTGTGTTACATCTGTGATGATGGCAACATCTGGTTTAATCGTATTGGCAATCATTTCTGCACCTCGCAAACCTACTTCTTCTTGTACTGCATTGACGATATATAGTGAGTATGGGAGTTTAACTTTATTTTTCTTAATTAATCGAGCTACTTCCGCAATACAAAATCCACCCATTCTATTATCTAAAGCACGACCAACATAATAACGATTGTTCAACTTCATCATTTCATCATCGAAAGTGACCACACATCCAACATGAATACCCATTTTCAAAACTTCCGCTTTGTCTTTTGCTCCAACATCAATGAAAATATTATTTAACGTAGGTGTCAATTTAGAACTTTCACCTTTACGGACATGAATTGCAGGCCAACCAAACACTCCTTTTACAAATCCTTTTTTCGTATGGATATTGACTCGCTTAGATGGTGCAATCAAATGATCAGAACCACCATTACGAGTTACATTAATAAAACCGGAATCAGAAATGTGATGTACAAACCAAGAGATTTCATCTGCATGACCTTCAATCACTACTTTGAAATCTTTACCTGGATTGATGATACCATATGCGGAACCATAATTATCGATGTCATATTCATCAATGTAAGGCTTCAAATATTCCAACCACATTTGTTGTCCTGGAGCTTCAAATCCAGTCGGAGATGTATTGTTTAAATATCTCGTTAAAAATTCCTCTGATTTTTTATTAATAATCGCCATCGTCAATACTTTTAAAGGGCTTCCTGATTTTATTTAATAAGCTGATTCTTTCCCCAATTTTTAGGATCTTTCTTCCATTGCTTTAGGGTTTGCAAATCGTTCTGTTCAATGTAGTTGGTTTCAAATGCTTGTTCAATTAGTGCATCATAATTTGACAAAGTTTTGAATGGACAATTTTCTTTTTCGAAAATATCAATCGCACTTTGCAGACCATAACTAAAAATTGCTAACACTCCGATTACATCATGTCCATTTTCTCGCAATGCTTCCACCGCTTTGATGGAACTCCCACCAGTAGAAATCAAATCTTCAACTACGAGTATTTTTGCATCTTTAGCCAGTTCTCCTTCAATCATATTCTGTCGACCATGTTCCTTAGCTTTACTTCGTACATAGGCAAATGGCAAATCCAATTCATTGGCTAATAAAGCACCATGAGCAATTCCCGCTGTAGCAACACCTGCTACTGCAGTAAACCCCGCAAATTCTTTGGATCGAACAACCATGTTTTGGATGATGAAACGGCGAATAGTTGGGTAGGAAAGGATTATCCTATTGTCACAATAAATTGGCGAAAGAATTCCTGAAGCCCATGTAAATGGATTTTGAGGACTCAATTTAATTGCATTAATTTGAAGCAATCTTTCGGCAGTTCCGGAGGCAATTTTCATAAATCTAACAGGTTTCTTAAAACCGAATGCAAATGTACAAAATATATATAAACGAAACCCCTCTTTTGCTGCAGGATATTTCGGCTCGATCAAAGGTAAAATTGAACCCTGAGCAGGTTTTGCAAGCCAGATATGTTGGTAAGCAAAAATCACTTTTTCATTACATTGATTTACTTGAAAAACACCCCAAAGTCGATGAGATCCGATTGTTGACAACGGATTTGGAGAAATTATGGGAAGATTATCTTGGTTTGTACAAGGTTATAGAAGCAGCTGGTGGCGTCGTCACCAACCCAAAAGGTGAAATTCTTTTCATATATCGGTTAGATTGGTGGGATTTACCAAAAGGAAAGATCGAAAAAGGAGAATCTATCGAATCAGCCGCATTAAGAGAAGTAGAGGAGGAAACTGGATGCGCGGACTTAAAATTAGGAAGGAAATTACTTGAAACTTACCATACCTATAAACTCCCTAAAAAAGGGAAAAGAGTACTGAAAAAGACCTATTGGTTCCATATGGAAGCGCCTCTCCAAGATTTGACGCCTCAAACAGAAGAAAATATCGAATTGGCCCAATGGATGTCCTCCGAATCTTTCTTTAGCAAGGATCGAGTTGTTTATCGAAATATATTGGATGTATTGAATGCACACGAATTATAAGTGGTATCTGCACGTCAAAACCACATTTTTTGAAAAAATATTTGATCAATTTAGCCAAATATAAATTTGTTATGACGTCCTTTTTTTTCTGAAAAATCAGTGAATTCTAAAAAATCGAAATAGAAATTTTTTTTCAGCAATTTTGGCTTAAAATTGTGACTTTATACAATATTCAGCTGGCGAATCTGTTTTTTTAAAGTGCATTTTATGCTTAATTTTAGCACGGAATTACTTTGAATAACAGCTTAAACTACTTTACAGCAATGCAGCGAATCGTGACGTTTTTTACCGCTTTAACCCTTATTTTCCTCTCCCAAACCTTACAAGCCCAAACCGCATCCACCGAATTTGAAAATAATATAGAATCAATTGCAGCCAATTTTGACTTTGATAATGATTGGGGTTTTCATTCCGATCAAAACGATCAATTGTACTACATTGACTTCGAAAACTTGAAAATGAATCTGAGCGATATTATCGTGATGAATGATTCTGGAGAAACATTGCTTGAAGAAGAAGTGATGGATTTGCCAGTCAACACCATTTTCGAAATTGATTTTAGTGAATTTGGAAAAGGAAAATACCAAATCGAACTTAGATCCTTCACCGGATTGATCAATAAAGAAATTGAGATTAAATAAGGATTGCCTCCTAATTAAATCTTCTTGAAAAAGCGTTCATCTCACGATGAGCGCTTTTTTTGTACGAACACGTCAGACTGTGCGAAAATGCACGAAAGTTGGTTGCCAAACACCGAGAGGTTAGAAACCTTCGGCTCGCTTTTGTTTAACAGAGCCAAAGGTTTCTAACCTCTTGGCGTTTGTATTCTATTTTCGCACAGTCTGACGTAACCGCCATTTTCAAATGGCGTCACTGCAATGCCCCATTTAAAAATGGCGGTTACATTCCCTTCATCGACCACAGAACCAGATTCGTCTAATCCTTTATTCGAAACAACTTAATCTAAGTATTTTATCTTCTCAAACCAAAATTGACTAAAATGAAAAATGTATGCTCATCACTTCTTTCTATTTTAAGTGTTTTAATGTTGCTAACTAGTTGTTCCGTTACTAATAAAACAACACAGTTACAAACACAATCGGAAGACGTCGTTTTCACCCAAGTTTCAAGTGATACGATTCCTTTTGAAATTTCGAAAGCCAACAATATCATTTTTAAAACGGTGCTGAATGGTACAGATAGTCTCCATATGTATTTTGATACTGGAGGAACTGAAGTAGTTTTGCTTCACGAGATTGTCAAAGAGAAAACAACACTTTTACAAAGTGAGGCGGCAGACTACCAACCAGAAGTTTACGAGCCACTCAAAAAAATAAGTACCCTTTCTATTGGAGGACTTAGTTGGGATAGTTTAACAATTTATCCAGTTCCCATCGGACCTGATGAAGCAGATGGACATTTTGGTTGGAATTTATTTGAAAACAAAATTGTAGAATTGAACTATGACCAAAATTGGATGGTCGTTCATTCTGATGCAATCCCAATCCCAAATGGGTTTTCAAAATTAGAAATAGAATACACACATACCTTATTTTGCGTTCAAGGAAGTGCGATTGTAGAAGGGAAAACTTACACCAATCGATATTTATTTGATACTGGATTTCAAAGAGCTATTGTTTTAGATAAAGATTTGAGGAAAGAAGAAAAGTTCCCTACAGATCTACCAGTCATTAAAGAATCTAAACTTAGAAATTCTGAGGGTACCGTTTTTATTAATAAAGTAGTCATCTCAGATCAATTTTGTTTGGACAAAGCTTGTGCTCCTGAAGTTCCAACGCAGTTATTCAACACTCCCAATCCTGCAAGATTCAAAACCCATATTTTAGGAAATGAAATTTTGAAAAGATTTAATACCATTCTTGATTTTCAAAATGATGTCATTTATTTGAAACCAAATGGTTTGATTGATTTGCCTTATGCGGATGCTGGGTGATCATGATTTTTGAATTAAAATAGTTCTCCATGAAATATCAATCCTTATTGCTTTTCCTTTTTACAATTTTCATTGTTATGTTAATTGTTAGAAATACTCCAGTATTGAGTGGGAAAATGGAGACCATGTATTTTGATTATACGAACTTCAACTCATCAGTTCATGTTAAACAAGATGTAGAAAAAATTCTTGATAATTTTGAAACCATATCAGTAAATAAATTACCACCATCGTATTTGAAGCATTCAAAAATGACATCCGTAAAATATGCTGGCATGGTATCAACGATGGAATTCTTTCAAATAACAAAAAAGGATACTTACAAAAAGATTGTTGGAGATTTAAGAATAAAGGACTTCATTGTCAAAGATGATCAGCTATTAAAAGCAAAATACGGTTCAACAACACCCATTTATTGGGGAATAAAACCTTCCATCCTTTTTAAGTTGTTAGAACTAAAGACACTAATGGAATCTCGCAATCTTGATTTTGATGCCATCACGATTAATTCGGGTCATCGTACTCCTCACATCAATGAAAAAGTGGGAGGCGCTTCAAAAAGTAGACACATTGTTGGAGAAGCTGTTGATTTGAAAATTGGAGATGTGGATCAGGATGGTTTTAGAACAGCAGATGATAAAAACAAAGTATTGAAAATTTGTGATCTAGAATTGATAAAAGATCAGGGTGGAGTAGGGAAATATCCAGGAACCATGGTAATACATATCGACACTAGAGGATATCGAGCAAGATGGAATACGTATTAAAGAATCTTATTATTAACGATACCATCCAACAAAAAATCTGCTATCTGTTTTTCTATTTCGACCACATTAATTTCATCCTCTTTCAATGCAAATTCAGTGTATAACCAATTGAAACTAGACAACATAGTTTTAGTGACGACTACAGGATCGCAAGGCTTTAGACTTCCTTCATCGATTCCAGATTGGATAATTTGAATAATTTGATCTTCATGCCACTTTTTATCAGCTTGAAATTTTTCTAATTTTTCATCTTTTAGATTTCGCCATTCAGTGATCAATAATCCAATTTGATAAGGTTTGCGGGCAGGAAGGTTACAATAAAGATTAATGATTTGCTTTAATTTGTCAATGGTGCTATAGCTTGAAGCAATTATATCGCGTAATCCATTATTAAAATCATCTGCAATATCAAAAAGGTAAGTTTCCAAAAGCGCTTGCTTGGAATCGATATAGTTGTAAACATTTGCTACTTCAAAATTCATTGCTTTTGCAATATCCCTCATAGTGGTTGCTTTGAATCCTTGCTCATGAATAAGCTTCAGGGCAACATTGAAAAATTTATTCTGCTTATCAATCTTCTTCATATTTCAATTCTTTCGTCCTCTTTAATTCAACTTGTCCCAAAGTTGACACTATAACCATAAGTTATACAGTTAAAAACTAATCTTGCAAAAGGTAAATGGTTTTAGGGTCAAAGGTGAAGAGAAAACATTTGAGCGAACTAATTCAATAAATTATCGAAATAGCTCTTGATTTTTTGCGGTTAGAAAATGTACTGCTCATAAAAATAGCAATTAGTTTATCTTTGTCAAAATATAGTTCCTCTTTTTTATTAAAATGTTTTTTTATGAAATTAATAATTTATATTATAACAATATGATTACTATTTTGTAAAAACAACACTAAGTGATCAAAATAACGTTTTAAAAAGTATCTAAATGACTAAAACAAAAGTTGCAATTATTGGATCTGGAAATATTGGCACCGACTTGATGATTAAGATTATTCGATTGTCTGAGTCTTTAGAGATGTCTGTTTTAGTTGGAATTGATCCTGATTCGGATGGTTTGGCGCTTGCGAAAAGAATGAATGTACGTACATGTCATGAGGGGATTGATGGTCTTATTGAAATGCCTGAATGGGAAGAAATCAAAATTATTTTTGATGCAACTTCTGCTAAAGCTCATCATTACAATTGGCAAAAAATTCAAACGTTTCCTGATAAAAAAATGATTGATTTGACGCCTGCAGCGATTGGTCCTTATTTGGTTCCACCAGTAAATTTTTCGGATAATATGGATGTTTCAAATGTCAACATGGTCACCTGTGGTGGTCAAGCAACGATCCCAATTGTAGCGGCAATCAATCGAATTGCAAAAGTTCATTATGGGGAAATCGTCGCTTCTATTGCTAGTAAGTCTGCTGGGCCAGGAACTAGGGCGAATATTGATGAATTTACTGAAACAACGGCACAAGCTATTGAAAAAGTAGGTGGCGCTGAAAAAGGCAAAGCGATCATTGTTTTGAATCCAGCCGAACCTCCGATGGTAATGCGAGACACCGTATTTACTTTGTCAGAAAATGCGGATCGGGATAAAATTAGAGAGAGTATAGCGAACATGGTCAGTGAAGTTCAAAAATATGTTCCAGGATATCAGTTGCATCAAGAAGTACAATTTGATGAAATATCAGCATCAGCACCCGTCTTTATTGAAGGTTTAGGATTGAGGTCTGGTTTGAAAACAACCGTTTTACTGAAAGTAGTTGGAGCAGGGCATTACCTTCCGGCATATGCTGGCAATCTGGATATCATGACGAGTGCTGCAAGAGCTACTGCTGAAAGAATTGTGAAGACCAATACTATTTAAGTATTTTAAAACAATTAAATTACAAACAAAATGAATCATAAAATATATCTTCAAGATGTAACCTTACGTGATGGCATGCACGCAATCCGACATCAATATGATAAAGATAAAATTCAAGAAATAGCTTTAAAATTGGACAAAGCCGGTGTCGATGCGATTGAAATTGCACATGGTGATGGTTTAGCTGGTGGCAGTTTTAATTACGGGTTTGGAAAACATACCGATTGGGAATGGTTGCAAGGTATAAAAGAACAATTAACACACGCAAAGTTAACTACTTTAATTTTACCCGGCATCGCTACGATTCATGATCTTAAAAAAGCAAGAGATTTAGGCGTCGAGTCTGTTCGAATCGCAACACATTCAACAGAAGCAGATATAGCACCACAACATATCGAAGCTGCCAAAAAGCTTGGGATGGACGTTGGAGGTTTTTTGATGATGTCTCATATGAACGAACCCAAAAAATTAGCAGCACAAGCCAAAATAATGGAGGGTGCAGGCGCTGATTGTGTATATGTTGTTGATTCCGCAGGTGCGTTGTTGATGAATGGTGTCGTTGATAGAATCAAAGCATTCAGAGATATACTTAATGATAAAACTGAAATCGGAATACATTGTCACCACAATTTATCTTTGGGAGTAGCAAACACAATTGTCGCTTTTGAAAACGGTGCCAATCGAATGGATGCTTCTCTTGCTGGGATGGGAGCAGGTGCTGGCAATTGCCCGCTTGAAGTTTTAGTGGCTGTTCTTAACAAGATGGAGACGACACATAATGCTGATTTATTTCAATTGATGGACATCGCCGACGATGTGATTCGTCCTTTGCAAACTAGACCAGTTCGGGTAGATCGAGAAACATTGTCCTTAGGTTATGCAGGTGTCTATTCTTCTTTTCTTTTACATTCTGAAAGAGCTGCCGAGAAGTATGGTTTGGATACCAGATCAATTTTGGTAGAGTTGGGAAAAAGGAAAATGGTGGGTGGACAGGAGGATATGATTGTGGATGTGGCGCTTGATATGGCAAGAATTGCTAAAAGCAATTCTTGAATTTAAAATAATTGTCAATCCTCCTAAAGTCGGAATGAATGTAAAATTTAAAATATGACTAATGTTTCGTACGTCAGACTGTGCGAAAATAGAATACAAACGCCAAGAGGTTAGAAACCTGTCAATTATCACGAATTGAATAAAAAATTCATATAATAAAAAACTATTATGTGAAAATTTCAAAAACTTCCATGATTAATTTAAGTTCTTTTAAT
>CALDGQ010000029.1 GCA_937941765.1 uncultured Saprospiraceae bacterium | reverse complement strand
AATATCGAATGTCGAAGTAGAGTACGTGGACAATTAAGCATGAAATTCATTAATATACGTGTATACTCGCGTACTCAACTTCTACATTCTGCGGTTCCTTGTTCGATATTTTGCGGTTCAATTTCGTTTTCGCACAGTCTGCCGTGAGAACCCGTGAGAGCGCATATCCACGGTCATATCATACATCATACATTCGCTATTCACGAAGTGGGTAAGAAAATAATCATACATTAAACAAAAAAGCCAGCTCCGAATGAATCGAAACTGGCTTTTTATTTTTTTGTAGTTAGAAGATTACTTCTTTAAAGCATCTCTAATTTCAGCCAATAAAGCTTGGTCTGCAGTTGGATCTGGATCTGGAGCAGCTCCTTGAAACTTGATCTTAGCTTTTCCTAACCAGAATAATACAGCACCTACCGTTATTAAACTGATGATGGTGTTCAACCACTTACCGTATCTGATTGCATTTTCAGCAACAAATCCTTCTTCACCAGAAACACCTTGAGCTGGAGAAAGAATATATCTCAAATCAGAGAAATCCATTCCTCCCATAGCGTGTCCAACAACTGGCATGATGATGTCTTGTACAAAACCATTAACCACAAGTCCTACAGCACCCGCTAAGATGACTGCGATTGCGAAATCTATGACGTTCCCCGTCATGATAAATTCCTTAAATTCCTTTAACATTCCTTTTAATTTTAGTTGGTTTAAAAATACTGTATGCGTTTAGTTTGACGAATGTAGTAAAAAATGTCACATAGTGATAAAAAAAAACCCCAATTTCATGCTTGAAATAAGGGTTTTTTATTTTCTATAATAGCTTAGTTATCAAGCAACTCCAGCATCTTTTCTGATTTTATTCAGTGCCGAACCAGCTGTCACCCAGTCAATTTGAGCTTGATTATAAGTATGATTCACATCAAAACGATCTGAAGTCCCATCTGCGTGGTTTAAAACCACTGTCAATGGTTTTCCAGGCGCGAAAGAATCGAAACCTTTGATATCTACTGTATCATCTTGTCTAACTTTATCGTAATCTGCAGGATTCGCAAATGTTAATGCTAACATTCCTTGCTTTTTCAAGTTGGTTTCATGAATACGTGCAAATGACTTAACGATCACTGCATTGACTCCTAAGAAACGAGGTTCCATAGCAGCATGTTCACGAGAAGATCCTTCACCTAAATTTTCTTCACCAAAAACAACCGTTCCAATTCCTTTAGATTGATATAATCTAGCAGAATCAGGCACTGCCATATACTCGTTACTAACACTATTCAATACCTTGTTAGGTTCACCATTAAAATAGTTGATAGCACCGATGTAACAATTGTTAGAAATATTTTCAAGGTGACCTCTAAATTTCAACCAAGGACCTGCCATTGAAATATGATCTGTTGTACATTTTCCTTTTGCTTTGATCAAAATTCTTTGTCCAGTCAAATTCTTAGCTGTGATTGGAATGAAAGGTGTCAAAAGTTGTAAACGATCAGATTTAGAATTTACTTTTACTTTGATTCGCTTACCACTTCTTGCTGGCTTAAGATATCCATCAACACCTGCATCAAATCCTAATTCAGGTAACTCAACACCAGTTGGTGGATCCAATTTTACTTGTTGACCATCTGCATTTGTCAATGTATCTTCCAACGGATTGAAAGTTAAATCACCGGCAATAGATAGAGCTGTAACAATTTCAGGAGATGCAACGAAAGCGTGCGTATTTGGATTCCCATCATTTCTTTTTGTAAAGTTTCTATTGAAAGAAGTGATGATACTATTTTTCTTTTCTGGATTCTCATTGTGTCTTGCCCATTGTCCGATACATGGACCACAAGCATTTGCTAACACCGTTCCTCCGAGTTTTTCAAAATCATCCAACAAGCCATCACGTTCAGTCGTTGCTCTAATCATTTCAGAACCTGGTGTTACCGTAAATTCAGATTGTAGTTTTAATTTCTTAGCAACTGCTTGCTTTGCCAAAGATGCAGCACGATCCAAATCTTCATAAGATGAGTTGGTACAAGACCCAATCAAACCTACTTCCAACTTTGGTGGATATCCATTTTTCTCAATGGCTGCTTTAAATTTTGAGATTGGCCAAGCTAAATCTGGCGTAAAAGGACCGTTTACATGTGGTTCCAATTTCGACAAATTTATTTTAATTACTTGATCAAAATATTGTTTAGGGTTTTTGTAGCATTCTGGATCACCAGTTAGATATGTTTTTACACGGTTCGCCATACGAGCAATTTTTGCTCTTCCTGTTGCTCTCAAATAACGATCCATTGCTTTATCATAACCAAATGTTGACGTAGTTGCACCGATTTCAGCACCCATGTTACAAATCGTTCCTTTACCAGTACATGACAATTTTCTTGCACCTGGACCGAAGTATTCTACGATTGCACCAGTACCACCTTTTACGGTTAAGATTCCTGCAACTTTTAGAATAACATCTTTTGCAGAAGTCCAACCATTCAATGTGCCCGTTAATTCGACACCAATAATTTTTGGCATTTTTAATTCCCATGGTAGGTCTACCATAACATCTACAGCATCTGCTCCACCAACACCAATAGCAACCATCCCCAATCCACCAGCATTTGGTGTATGAGAATCAGTACCAATCATCATTCCACCCGGGAAAGCATAATTTTCCAAAACAGTTTGGTGAATAATTCCAGCACCTGGTTTCCAAAAACCTGCGCCATATTTTTTAGATACTGATTCCAAAAAGTCATAGACTTCAGAGTTGACATCATTAGCAGTTGCCAGATCCGCTTCAGCACCAGTCTTCGCTTGGATCAAGTGATCACAGTGTACTGTTGATGGTACTGCGACTTGTTCTTTTCCAGCCATCATGAATTGTAACAACGCCATTTGAGCAGTTGCATCTTGCATGGCTACTCGGTCAGGTTGAAAGAAAACATAATCAGCTCCACGGTTGTAATTTGCCAACGGCGAATCCGCATGAAGATGTGAATACAATATTTTTTCAGTTAGAGTTAGTGGTCGGTCAAGTTTTGCTTTGACTTTATCTACTCTTTCGACAAGGCTTTCATAATGCGCCTTGATCATTTTTACATCATGTATCATAGAAGTAGTATAATTGATTAAAAAGTGCTCAAAAATAACGATTTTAGGACATATATGTGCAGAAAAGTGCCAAAATGGGTGTTTTTTGGACCTTTTTTACATCCATTAAACGTGTAGGAAGGGAAAAAGATTAGGGATTTGGTATTTTTTTGTGGAATCGGTAGATGGATAACGGTGAACGGGCATACACGAGGAGGACGCACTCTTGTTACGTACTCCTCGCGTATGCCCGTTCACCGTTATCCGTTCACCGTCAACCGTTATCACAACCGCTCAATTAATCGATTAGAAATTCTCATAAAGTCCATCTCCGTAATCAATCCAATCAATTCTTTACCTTGCACAACCGGAAGACAAGCAACCTTTTCCTTTTTCATTTTATTCATTGCCTGAACAATAGTGGCTTGAGGACCAATCGTTGGTGGTTTTTTAATCATGATATCGGCTACAGTTTGTTGTATTTTGCCGTTTTTCTTATGTCTTTTAAAATAGTTAATTAATTTTTGCGAACTAATTAAACCTATTAATTCACCTTGTCTATTTTCGACAGGTGTGAAACGTAATTTTTTCCACTCCATCAAATCCGCCACTAACTCAATGATATCATCTTTTTGGACGGTGAATAAATCTGTAGACATGAACTCTTCCACTTTTAGATTAGAAGGTCTATAATTTTTAAGGTCTTTTGGCGTTGGCAATTTCCATAAATGGACCGGCTTATTTTCCGATTGTTGTTTGATAATAGAAGCGGTCAGGACAGTCAATGCTTCATCAGAAGTTGTTTCTTTTATCAATCTAGTGTATGCTCTTAAAGTCCAACGTGCACCGTTCATGTGTTTGTCAGCACGACCTTTGATGATTCCTAAATAACGATCGATATCTTTTTTAGCAACTTTCATTTTAGTCAATCCTTTCTTGGCAATTGGGATCAAATGTTTCCTAACGATATCAACTGCGGTGATTTTCTTATCATCAAACCAAGTAAATTTGGAGTCAATACCAAATTGAGCTGCTTTCCCAAAATTATCGCGCGCATCTTCGAAAGAAATATGTTTGGTAATATCGTCTACTTTGTCGGCCATCCCGATCATACATCCTATCCAAAAAGCTGCGTTTGCCATTTCATCAGCGACAGTTGGTCCTGACGGCAATACTCTGTTTTCAATTCTCAAATGAGGTTGTCCATTTTTACTGATTCCATAACAAGGACGGTTCCATCTATAAACAGTAGAGTTGTGTACTTGTAAGGCACGAAGATTTGGTACTTCATTTCTACTAATTTTTTCTAAAGAATCTTCTTCTACATCACCAGCAATTAGAACGCGGAAGCGAGCAATATCTTCCTTATATATTTCTAAAATAGATTCTTGCAACCACCCTTTTCCAAAATTGACTCTTGGACTGCGTTCTCTCAAATGATGACTACTTCCACGAGTGTCTAGAGATTGTTGGAATAAAGCAATTCTTGATTCATGCCACAACCGTTTTCCAAATACAATTGGTGAATTTGCTGCAATTGCCATCACAGGACCGGCCAATGCTTGCGAAATGTTATACATCTTGACAAATTCCTTTGGATGGATTTGTAAATGCACTTGAAAGCTGGTATTGCAAGCTTCTAACAATGGAGAGTCATGTTTGATTAACAACTCATCAATACCTGTCAATCGTAATTCGTAGTGGCTACCTGTAAGTTGTGAATTGATAGCTTCCATCAAAGCTTTGTATCTTTTTTTGGGAGTCAGATTATGCATCTCCAAATCAAACTTTCGAAGCGTAGGTAAGATACCACATAAAATAATATCGGCATCAAAACTTTTAAGTTTAGCTTTTATTTTTTTGAGATTGGAAAAAATTTCATTTTCCATTTTGCTAAAACATTTTCCTGTCAGCTCGAGTGGCGTTTGATTGGTTTCTAGATTAAATCTTGCTAACTCAGTTTCCACAAATTTGTAAGACTTCATTTTCTTCAAAACCTCTGTCGCAATGGGAGCTGGTTTGAAAGTAGCAGTATGGACCATACACATTTCTTGTTCCGCACCGATTCTCGTGATTCCTTTTTCAAACCAATCATTATCGATCATATATTCAAGTGCACGAACATCAGCTAAAAGATGTTTTACAAAACGGTGCATTTGCTTTTTGTCCTTGAGAAGGGATACTTTCTGCTCGCCCATATGCTAGAGGTTTGTTGTTTTTTTATTGGCTTTTAGTCTGTTTAACTAAAATAAATATAAATTTGGTTAATCTATCATTCTAACTAATAAAAAGAGTGAATATTCGTTGTACTTAAAAACTCGTCAAGTGATGCAAAGATTCTTGTTTTTATTCAGTTTAGTTTTTCTTTTGTCAAATTGTAAGAAAGAAGAGCCTGTTTTGTTCACCATGCCTTATCAGGAAACATTCGAAATTCCAGCAGGATTAAATACAATTGACACCCATCATTTTGTATTGTCAAACATCTCATCTAATAAAGCCAATTTTTTCAGTGCCAATAATGTAACGGATGACGATGTAGTGACCATCAATCCTGAGCTTTGTCGCATGACTTCTGTTTTGAATGCTAATTACGATTTTCTATTCAATGTTTCTATCCGAATGTATACAGATAATCCAGATACGTACAAAGAAATTTTTTATAGAGATAATGTCCCTTCTAATACCGGAAGTCAATTGGATTTGATACCGACCTTGGTAAATGTCCGCGACTTTTTAGTTGCAGAAACGTTTACTGTAGAAGTCGTGTTAGAAAGACCTAGAGTTCCTTCTCCAGAGTTTATTGATACCGTGATTCGGATGGATTTTGCGGTAAGGTAGATTTATTAAAATTTCGTTAAACCAATCTCAGTAAATTATCTTTTTGCCACAAATGCTTAAATTGATAAGTAATTATTCAATAAAAGCATCTGCTATGTCTAAAACCTCGACTAACATTTACGTAATAATATTGTTAATTTTACCATTTCTAAATGGCTGTGTTGGGTATAATACCATTGCCAAGTCTGAGCCAATCAATACATCATCCGATTTTATGAGCAAAAAACCTGCTGATGGTTGGGAGGAAATTCCAGTTTATGATGATGAAAAATTATTTGAAAAAGAATACAAAGTTGTTGCAAAATTAACGGTTACTGGAGATCAAAATTCTTTCGATAAAAAGATGATTGAAAAAATGCAAAAAGAAGCAAGTCGATTTGAGGCAGATGCTATTATATTCAAAAATTGGAAAGAGGTGGAGCGTACTGCAGTCAATGGTGTCGCAATTGGAATTAATATTTTATCGCTTTTCAATGGCGGATATATGGATTTAAGTATGGGTGGAGATTATATTGCTTATGAGTATGAAGGGATTGCAATTCAGTTTTATGAATAACTAAATTCACTCTGAAAGGGCTTTTTAAGAATTAATAATTAATGGAATTTTAAAGTGTTTGGATTGTAGTAATTAAATATTCATAGCCCTTTTAGAGATTAATAAACTAAAAAATCAACATTGTGTTTACATTCCTTAAAAGGGCATAGATGATTAAAGAATAATTTTTCCGAAAATCAAATTAGGTTTTCTTATTGAATTAAGGAAGCCCTTTCAAGGAAAATTATTGGATTGTAGTAATTAAATATTCATAGCCCTTTTAGAGATTAATAAACTAAAAAACCAACATTGTGTTTACATTCCTTAAAAGGGCATAGATTAATAAAGAATAATTTTTCTAAAAATCGAATTAGGTTTTCTTATTGAATTTAAGGAAGCCCTTTCAAGGAAAATTATTCTAAGCAATCTTAACCATCAAGTTTTCGGAAATCACAACACTCGGACCATGTACCATTTGCACTTCACCGGTGGTTTCGTTGACAATTTCTTTGATCTCTCCTTCTTTCATTTTTTTCAAAATTGCTTCATGAGATTTCTTTTGGTCTGAAACGGTTTTATCTTGTTTTGCCAATTCATTCCAATAAGCATCATTTGAAAAATCGAACTTTCTTCTTTTAGTGATGGTAACTTTTGAAGTCCCAAATTCAAAATCTTTTTGACCTGATTCGGTTATTTTTTTGACCGTCTCCGATTTTAATTCATCGATCATTGTTTTCAAATATAGCTCATATCGTTTGAGCGCAGAATAGGTTTTTATAACATCAAATTGATCACTTTCGATAACTACGGCAGCATGCGCTTTTCCTAATTTTTCGATTTCTTCTTTTGAGAGGGTGGTATCTAAATCGCCTATGTTTTTGATTGTGCTTGACATCGTTTTGATTTTTTAATTCTGAAAATATTGAACTGACATCCATCTGTCTATCTAAAAAAAGGCAATTATACCTTTCCAACCTTATTTTTTCAACAATTTAAACGCATAAAATTCCAACATTTCTTCTACTTCTTTATAATCTTCTCCTTTTACAGTTACATCCGTAAGTCTTGGTAAATGTTGAGCGAAATAAATATGATTGTTGGCCATCTCAAATAAGTTGCTTGCAAGCGTATGAGGGTAAGGGAATTTAGGATTGAGTTCGTTAATGACCTTTGCTACTTTATCGCAAAGGGTTTTGTAATTTACAAAGAAGCCATCTGTATTTTCTTTATCAACCTCTTTAGTATGATAAGCTTTGGTTCCTTCAGCGATGATAAGTCTATGTAAAACACTCTCATTGACATATTCGATTGACGGGTTGTCTTTTGAAGCAAAGGTGATTGTCTCGATGATTATTTTCAACCTTTCTTTTGCATCCTTAACGTTCATTACATGGATATCAATCAAATAACTCACCCATTCCCAATACCAAGAAACCAAATAGATAAGTAGGAAATGCTTGTTTTCAAAATAGCGATAAACAGAAGCCTCTGTAGAACTCATAGCCTTCGCCAATTTCTTGAAATTGAATGCTTCAAAACCAATTTCATCAATCAGAATGATACTTTCCTTTATGATATTTTTTCCCAAAGTAGTCTCTTGTGGGTCTCTGAGATAGAGCTTGTCATTTAAACTGATTTTTATTGCAATGGACATACTATGGTTGATGTTTTCAAAAAAAAAATGGTCTTTCTATGAACAATATAATACTTTTTTATGTTTGAGTGATAATATTATTTATAATAGTATTGCTATTATGAATGATAGTTTATATGTTTGCATCGACAAATTAGGTTCTGTAACAGAATCTTGAACAAAATATTTTTTCACAAACTAATCAGGTGATTAAGTTAGATGAGTGGTCATAACTCGTCCTTAAGAATGTATGCCTGAATTTAAAATTGTATTTATTATGAACCCAGAGAAGAACGGAATTTTTCAAAATCTCAAGTATGATTTACCTGCTTCCCTCATTGTATTTTTAGTAGCAGTCCCATTGTGTTTGGGAATTGCATTGGCCTCTGGAGCACCTTTGTTTTCAGGAATTATTGCTGGAATTGTAGGAGGTATTGTAGCAGGAGCTTTGAGTGGATCGCAATTAGGTGTAAGTGGTCCTGCAGCAGGATTGGCAGTGATTGTATTGACTGCGATTCAAGAATTGGGAGCGTTTGAAATCTTTTTGATGGCAGTTGTCATTGGTGGGATTTTTCAATTGTTACTAGGATTTGCAAAAGCAGGTATTATCGGTTATTACTTTCCTTCATCAGTTATTAAGGGAATGTTGTCTGGAATTGGGATTATTATTATTCTAAAACAAATCCCGCACGCATTTGGTTATGACAAAGATTATGAAGGAAGTCTTTCATTTGCTCAACCAGATGGACATAATACGATATCCGAATTGTACTATATGTTCGAAGCAATAAGTTTTGGCGCGATTGCTATAACCTTACTTTCAATGGTGGTTCTTGTTTTATGGGAACAAAAATTCATGAAGAAAATTAAATTATTCCAAATAGTGCAAGGACCATTAGTAGTAGTAGCATTAGGAATTATTCTAAATCTAATTTTTCAAAGTATCCCAGAATTGGCATTGACAGCTGAACAAGTCGTGAAGATACCGGTGCCAGAAAGCATTGGTGGATTTTTTGGACAATTTACATTACCTGATTTTTCAAGTATAAGCAACCCTGCTGTTTGGATTACGGGAATGACCATTGCGGTAGTTGCAAGTTTGGAAACATTGCTTTGTTTGGAAGCGACGGATAAATTAGATCCATTCAAAAGAGTATCACCAGCGAATCAAGAATTGAAAGCACAGGGGGTTGCAAATGTATTGTCAGGATTAATTGGTGGATTACCGATCACACAAGTTATCGTAAGAAGTTCGACGAATATACAGTCTGGTGGACGTACCAAGATGTCTGCTATATTTCACGGAGTCATATTGTTGTTTTCGGCAATGGCGATTCCATTTTTATTAAATTTAATTCCTTTGGCGAGTTTGGCTGCGATTTTATTTTTGGTAGGATACAAATTGGCAAAACCAGTTTTATTCAAGCAGATGTATAGTTTGGGTCAAACTCATTTTGTTCCTTTCATGGTTACCATTTTAGGAATTGTATTTACTGATTTATTGATGGGTATTGGAATGGGATTAGCAGTTGCGATTTTCTATGTCCTTTACAACAACTATAAGAAGCCATTTTTATTCGAAAAAGATACACACTTGAAAGATGGAGTGATTCGTCTTGAATTGGCGGAAGATGTAACCTTCATCAACAAAGCAAGTATTCAGCGTACCTTAAGCCAAATTCCTGATGGTTCAAAAGTAATAATTGATGGTTCAAAGTCAATTAATATAGATTTTGATGTGATTGAGATTATTGATGAATTCGAAGTGAATGCCAAACACCGAGATATCGATTTAACCATAATTGAACGTAAACGAAAAGGTGTTTCTAACCAAGTGTTAGAGGTTCAGCATGCAATAATTAACAATTTACTTCCGATTGACGGTAAAGCAGTTTCTGTTTAGTAAATCAATTTTAAACCAATAAAAAAAAGAAAAATAAATGGTAGAAGTTTCAAATAAAAACACCCAAACTGCAATAACTCAAGCGAGTTTGTCTGCAGGGTCTGCCCTTCAAATGTTAGTGGATGGCAATACAAGATTCCTAAAAGGAGCAACTTTGCAAAGAGACTTACATGCTCAAATAAAAGACACAGCAACTGGTCAATATCCGTTTGCAGCGGTGGTCAGTTGTATTGATTCTCGTATCCCAACTGAAGTGATTTTTGATCAAGGAATTGGAGATATTTTCAACGCAAGAGTTGCAGGTAACTTCATCAACGAAGACATTCTTGGAAGTTTAGAGTTTGCTTGTAAATTAGCGGGATCAAAAGTAATAGTCATCATGGGACATACTTCTTGTGGTGCAGTCAAAGGTGCTTGTGATCATGCAAAACTTGGAAATCTTACTCAAATGTTGGATAAAATAATGCCAGCAGTAGATGCGATTAAGACAGAACCGGGAGAAGAAAGAAGTTCTTCTAACATTTCATTTGTAAACAAAGTAGCAGAAGAAAATGTAGTACAAACGATTGCCAACGTCAAATCTCAAAGTCCTGTATTAAATGAGATGTTTGAAAATGGTGAGATTGATATTGTTGGAGCAATGTACGACGTCAAAAGCGGGAAAGTGAACCTATTGTCATAGTATTAGTTAAAAATCCTTGAAACTAAAAAGCCGTTCCAATTTATTGGAACGGCTTTATCTATGTTGGACAGACATCCTATCTGTCTTTCGGAAACAAGTAGGAATGCCTTTTCAACTTTTTACAAATAAGCATCTAAATGTTGCGCCACAATCGTCTGCAAAGTACTCAATGCCAACGCCGTTGCATCTCTTTCCGACAAACCACGATTGACATAATAGTCTTCCAATAATACTTGAGATTGGAAGTAAGCTACTTTTAATGGAACAATAAATTTACGGTGCACTTGATCTCTATTTGCCCAATCATTCAACCCATTCCATAAAGATTCATTCCATATTTTGACAGTGGCAGTTTGTTCCATGGTCAAAGGCTTTGGGGCCAAATAATGACGAGCTCTTTTGTTGGTATATTGATCCGCTACTTTTTGATTCTTTCTAGCTTCATTTGGATCCAAATCAAGTGCAATGGATTTCAATAACTTGATAGATTCCCAATCCATAAAATTGCCACAATCTTCCACTTCATATTCTTGAGGGGTCATGAACTCAAATGGTTCAAATGCTTTGATGGCTTCTTCAGGATGTTTTTGGAATAACCAACATGGAGCGGCTACTTCGTGTTGAGCACCTTGCACGTAACGCAAATGCAAGATTAATTGGTCCAAACTATTGTATGCATAGGACGCATTAAAATCAAATGGTGCAACATTTTTATTCATCTTTTTTTCAACAAAAGTTTCCTGGATAGCTTCATTCATCAAGTCATTCACTTGTGATCGATCTCCTTTTAGGAAGAGATGATATGCTTTGTATGCTTTGGCAACAGGGGCAGAAGCTGCATCTAATTGTAACAATGCTTTTTCGGATTTAAAAGGTAGCATGTTGATCGCAGCTTGTAATGCTGAAACTTGTTTTGTCCCACCTTTTGCTGTTAAGGAACTTAGCAGTTTATATTTTTCAAAAGAGGGATTTGAAAAAGTAATATCATTGATTGCTTTAGTAGTAGCAGCTCCATAATATCCATCCAATCCATTTTTATATACGTTTTCAGTTTTCAAAACTTTTTGCAATTCTGCAACTGAATGTCTTTTTACTTTTGCTCGGATTGCTGGGATCGCAACAGATTTTGGCATCAAGCGCTCTGGAGCGGATTCACCATAAGATGAAGGTACACCCTTTGCGACCAACACTTCATCCGTTGGAATTGCCTCATAAACCATCACACCGACTGGGATTGCAACTTGAGCATCCTCCATTTCAAATGGAGTTACTTTATGCAATTTTGCAGTATTGATTTTTTTGACGAAAGCGTCTTTAATTCCTAAAGATTTGACATAATCCACATCTTCTTTTGCTCTTGAAAAATCAGCATATTGTCCACCACCGATTTTAATATTTCCTTTTTCAACAAAAGAAAAAAGTGGACGAGCTTTTAGCAATTGACTCCAATCAATTTGGTCTGCGGATTTATGACTTGCCAATTGAACTACAAAAACGTCTGCACCATTTGATGTTTTATTTTCAATAATAAATGCATCTTGATATCCTAAAGATTTTACTTTTTCAAGTGTTTTAAGTGCTGGTTTTTTATTGTCGAAACCACCGAGAAAGACTCGCTTTGAAGATTGGTTTTCATCGTCTGCATAGACAAATCCATATCGATCTAAGCTGAAAAAGTCATCAATTGTCGGATTGTCAAATACACCTAATTGGATTGTGAAATAAGAAGCATTCGATTCTTGAGCAGTCGTCTGTGAGGAGAATGCTATGGTCAAAACGGCGAGAAGAATAACAATCGTTTTGTTCATAAACTTTGATTTTTTGGTTAAAACTAAGGGGTACGTCAAATATTTAAAGGTATTAAACGTAAAAATAGCAATATATTATACCTAATTGTAATATATGTTATAAACGAACAAAAACCATCATTTCGCATTTCTGTATTCATTTTTTTGTGGTTAATCACATTTACCGTTAATTTTAGTTTTTACCTCAAATTTCTTCTTTTTTAAATACGCACGGAATTCAGAATCTGTGGATAGATATGATGCCGAAAATTAAATTTCCAATGAGTAAAAAAATGTTATTATTGATCCTTCCGCTATTCTTTTTAGGAATGCTGATTCAACCAATTTATGGGCAACAAGAGTTATCATTAGAGCAAGCAATTGAAGTAGGACTTCGGAATAATTATCAAATCCAAATTGCTGAGAAAGAAATAGAAATAGCTCATAATAACAATGATTGGGGAGCGGTCGGAAGATACCCAGAAGTTAACTTGAATGTTTTTTATAACAATAGACTTGAGACAATTGATAATCCAATTTCCTTTATCAATGGTGAACTTTATAGAGGCGGATTAGTTGGAAATGTAGATGCTGGTTGGATAATTTTTGATGGCTTCAAAGTAGATATTAATAAACGAAGATTAGAAGAATTAGAAAGGCAAACGAATAGCAATTCTAAATTAGTAATTGAAGATGCGATTCAGCAAATCATTAACGCTTACTACAACACCTTGATTCAACAAAAACAATTGGAGGTCTTCAATGAAGTACTAGATATTTCTGCAGATCGGGTTCGTTTTCAAAAAATCAGAGCGGAATACGGACAAGCAAGTTCTTATGATATCATACAAACGGAAGATGCGTTTTTGAGTGACTCTACCAATTTAGTTATTCAAGAGTACTCTTTACAAAGTGCAAAACGGAATTTATTATTAGCAATGGGAGAAAGAAGTTTTGACAAAGAATTTACATTGACGGATGTTTTGGAAGAAGATTCCAATAGTTACGTGTACGAACAGTTGGAAGATAAAATGTTGTCCGAGAATAAGGATTTTCAAGCACTATTGGTTGGTCGGGAATTGGCTTCTATTAATACCGAATTAGCAAAAAGTAATCGCTATCCAAGAGTAAGTGTCAATGGAGGACTAAATTTATCTGGAAATTTGGCTAAACTTTTTGGAGAAGATCCTAACGGAATGAAACGAGATGCAGCATGGGGGAAAAATGCTGACATGTATATCAACTTCGCTGGAACCTATAATATTTTCGATGGTGGCAATCGAACTAGATCCATTCAAAATGCAGAGATAGAAGAGATGATTACAGCGCTTTCAATTGAAGATGCGAAGCGAAATTTAAAAATGCAATTGAGAAATATCTATGAAGATTATGAAAACCAAAGACGATTATTGATGATCAGTGATAAGTTAATTGCAAATGCGCAGCGGAATCTTGAAATTTCAACCGAACGATTTAAAGCAGGTCAAATTAACTCGTTTGAATATCGTACGGTTCAAATTGCATATATCAATGCATCACAGTCTAAACTGAATGCGATTTTTAATTTGAAGAATACTGAAACCGAGTTGATTAAAATAGTTGGTGGTTTAATTCGGTAAAAAAATTATTTGGTATCCTTTACAATTGACAGGAGCCAAAAGTAACGGCAATTTTAAATGAAAAATTTCAACGAAAAAGAAGCTCAAGATGGAATGAGACTCAACAAGTATATCGCACACTGCGGTATCTGTTCGAGACGTGCTGCTTCTGAGCACATCAAAAAGGGGTTGGTGACAGTTAATGGAAATCTAATCACAGAAATGGGACATAAAGTAATGGTCGATGATGTGGTTACGTTCAAAGGTGAAGTCGTAAAGCCAGAAGAAAACATGGTGTATGTCTTGATGAACAAACCCAAAGATGCCGTTACCACCTTAAGCGATGAGATGGGAAGAAGAACGGTAATTGATATTTTAGGAGGTAAAATCAAAGAACGTATTTATCCTGTTGGAAGATTGGATCGTGCAACAACAGGGTTGTTGTTATTAACCAATGATGGAGATCTGGCAAAAAAATTATCGCACCCAAGTCATGAAGTTGCCAAAGTATATCATGTGTCCTTAAACCAAAAAGTTACTGCTGAACATCTTGAAGCCATCCGCAAAGGATTGGTTCTGGAAGATGGGTTGGTCGAAATAGATGGGGTAGAGTGGGTCAAAGGCAAAGACCAACGTGAAGTTGGAATCGAATTGCATGTCGGCAAAAACAGAATTGTCCGTCGTATTTTTGAACACTTAGGATATCGGGTAGTGAAATTGGATCGAGTATATTATGCTGGATTGACAAAGAAACGATTGACTCGAGGTTTCTTTCGACATTTGGATGAGAAAGAGATTATTATGTTGAAGCATTTTGTTTAGGCCGGTCAACGGTAGACGGTGAACGGTTGACGGGGCATACGCGAGGAGTACGTGACTGCCCGCAAGTTCACGTGTTCCTCGCGAGCTCCCCGTTTACCGTTTACCGTCTACCGTTGACCGTTTCTCAAGCATCGAAAGTAGCCACTTCTTCTCCGCTACACCATCCGTGTTTTCAATTTCCATAACAATTTGATTTCTAATTTCTTTATCTCTCAAATTTGCGTTGATCATTTTGGTGATGAAACGAATTAAGTTTAGGTAATTTTGACCATGATAGCCGATATCTTTTTGATGTCTCCGAATGTAAGTACTAAAACTTTTTAGTAGAGAATGGAGTGGTTCGAATTCATTGCGTTCATAATAGATGCAGAGTATCATTCGGCGTGCGTCTAGATTTTGGAGGATATCTTTGTATTCCATTTGTTGCAATAGCAGGAGTGCTTGATCATAATTCTTTTTGTGAAATTGAAGATAAGCCAAATTGTAAGTGTAAGTGTTTTTTCTTTCGGACGGATAAAGAAATTTTTCGTGAGTTTCCATAAAATGCTCAACCCATTCGAGTTCACCCAAGCCGATTCCTAATTTTACTACATTTTTGTAATTGAAACTAGTCAATCCGCCATTCTCAAAAAATAATTCATGTTTGAATCCTTCTTGATATAATTCAAATGCTTCTCTAAAATATTTTTGACTACCCTTATTTAGTTTTTTGATACAAAAATTGATTCCTAATGTGTAAATATCTCTTGCTTCCTCTTTTTTAAATTTATCCCAATGTGTTGAAATTAATTTTTTCAATTCTTGAAAATGGGTTTCATTATCTTCATGCTTCAGTGCTTTGTAGGTATGGTAATAAATTTCTGTTGCGATATTGTTTAAATAACCTTTTTCTTCAATCGTTGGGAGAAGTGACTCGACTAAACTAAAGTCAATATTGGTTTCTAAAATCTTTTTTGTAGACAATTGAATACAACTAAGTTTTAGCAAATCAGCAAAATAAAAGTTAGTTAGATATTCGGATATTTTGCCCAATTGCATATCGCCTTCTCGACTGTAGGTAGAAGCAAATTCATATTGTTCAAAAGCGATTTCATAATTTTGTAAATGATAATTGGTATTCTTTAAAGTTGCGTTTTGCTGTTTTTGTCGAAGTGATTTAATTTCTTTTTGGAACAATTTTCCAACACCACGTTTTCGCAATGCTTTGCACAATTGTAATTGCATCAATACTTGATCATTTTCCATTTCAGATTGGATAAAATATTGCTGAATCACATTGTACAAAAATGACATCGTGTATCTCAATTTTTGTACATCCATTTGCTCATTTGGAAAAATCGTTTCGAAGATTATCTCTCGAGCATATTTGTCTTGCGCCTTGGAATCAGCGACCTGATTTAGATAGTTGAAAAGGTCAATCACATCTTGTCGTTGATTGAAAAATGGACTCGCTACCATCTTTTTTATTTGTCTAAAATCTCTTTTTGACAACTTTTCTACAGATTTTATTAGATCACTCTTGAGCAAATTGCAAAATTTAGTTGATAAATAAATTCATAAAGTACTGATTATTAGCTAGTTTAAGTTCAAAATAAAAAATTTTGACTGATAAATCAAGTTAAATGTAGGTTGTTTTTAGCACTTTTCGGTTGCATCTTTATTTGAATATAATTGAATGCTAGAACAAGCGGTATTCAATAAATTTTTTCTCTGGATAATAAGCGCCGCTATTTTAGAATACAATTTGTATATAACTTGAATGAATTTTTCTTTATTTTAAAGCTAATACCATGAACAAATCTTTTTACATTTTGACGGCTTCCTTCAAGCGATTATTTATTGTTAGCTATTTCTTATTTATTGCGTCCTTCGCTTTCGGCCAAGGCTGGGAATATTTTGGATTACCTGATGGAGATCATTTTGAGTGGACAGGTGGACATATCGCTTCAACTCCTGATGGCGGTTATTTATTAGCTGGGACATTAGATCAAAATGGGGGAGATTCAATTGTTGTCGTAAAATTGAATGAACAAGGTATTGAGCAATTTCGAACAATGAGTGCACTACCTATGTCATTCAATGAAACCCGGAGTACGGATTTAATCGAATTATCTGATGGAAATTTTGGGTACTTAGGTTTTTCTGATACCGGTTCGTTTTCATTTTA
>CALDGQ010000028.1 GCA_937941765.1 uncultured Saprospiraceae bacterium | reverse complement strand
AACATATACTTGGATTTTGTTGCGGGAGGCCGATTTTATATGTTCGACGGAGGAGTTTATAAAATCTAGACTTTTTGTTTCTTTTTTGGCAATGAAAAAAGAAAAAGAACTAGATTCCTCGAAAAATCAAATTAGAAAAAGCAAGGATATTGATGATTATTCAGAATAAATGTAAATCGTATTTAGTGCATCCAAAATGATTCAGAAAGACGGAATTTGTTACTCCTGAATATCCCTGGGTAATTGAGTCATATGCTTAAGCAGCTCTTTTAAAATGCTATTCCAGCCAAAAAAAGGAGACCATTTTAGTAATTAAATGATCTCCTTTATATATTTTAATTTTGTTTTTATTTCTTAAAGCCTTTGATTACTTCCTTAACAATCTCAGGATTTAGCAAAGTTGAAATATCACCCAAATTCTTACATTCTCCAGAAGCAATTTTTCGCAATATTCTCCTCATAATTTTTCCTGAACGAGTCTTTGGAAGACCACTTACAAGTTGGACTTGATCCGGTTTTGCGATTGGTCCGATAAATTTCTTAACTACATCATCTAACTCTTTTTTGAACTTCGCTTTGTCCTTTATTTTTCCATCTGTGATGACATAAGCATAAATACCTTGTCCCTTAATAGGATGTGGATATCCAACGACAGCTGATTCAATGATGTTGTCATGTTCATTAATTGCATTTTCAACTTCAGCAGTTCCGATACGGTGACCTGACACATTTATAACATCATCAACACGACCAATGATTCTATAGCTTCCATCTTTATCTCTTCTTGCGCCATCACCTGTAAAGTACATGTTGTCAAAAGTAGAAAAATAAACTTGACGACATCTTTCATGATCTCCGTAAGTTGTGCGAATCATGGATGGCCATGGATATTTAATACAGAGTAAACCTTCTGCTTCTTTTTTCTTGATTTCTTTTCCTTCAGGAGTTACCAGACAAGGTTGAATGCCGGGAAGTGGGTGAGTTGCATAACAAGGTTTTGCCTTTAGACAGTTTGGAAGTGGTGTGATCATTATCCCACCTGTTTCCGTTTGCCACCAGGTATCAACAATCGGACATTTTCCTTTACCTATAAACTTGTTATACCATTGCCAAGCTTCCTCATTGATTGGTTCTCCAACAGTTCCTAAAACTTTTAAATTCGACAAATCATAATGACTTGGCCAATGATCGCCTTTAGCCATTAATGCTCGAATGGCTGTGGGCGCTGTGTAAAATTGATTGACTTTATGCTTTTCGCAGATATGCCAGAACCTACCAGCATCTGGAAAAGTTGGAACCCCTTCCGACATAATGGTAGTAGCACCACTCAAAAGTGGCCCATATATAATGTAACTATGTCCAGTAATCCAACCAATATCAGCTGTACACCAATATACATCATTGTCTTCATAAGCAAATACATTTTTAAAACTATAACTCGTATAAACCATGTAGCCGCCACATGTATGCACAACACCTTTTGGCTTTCCAGTTGATCCTGAAGTGTAAAGGATAAACAACATATCCTCAGAATCCATAACAGTAGGTTTGCAAATTCCTTTTTGTCCTTTTATAACATTGTGCCACCATTTGTCACGGCCTTTTTTCATTGTCACTTTTTCACCTGTATTTTGGTGGACAATGACTGTTTCAATTGATTTGCACCCTTTCTTTAATGCCTCATCTACTACTTTTTTAACAGGAATTGTTTTTGCACCTCTTGAGTTGAAGTCAGAACAAATTACCATTTTACAGGTGGCATCTTTAATTCGATCAGCCAAAGCGGTCGCAGAAAACCCAGCAAAAACAACAGAGTGTACAGCACCAATACGTGCACAAGCTAATACACCAATTGCCAATTCAGGAACCATCGGCATATAAAAGCAAATACGGTCACCTTTTTTGATTCCGTTTTTCTTCAATGCATTTGCAAATTGGCAAACTTCTTTATGCAATTCTTTGTAGGTATATTTTTTGAAAGGCTGGCTTGGGTCATTGGGTTCCCATATCAAGGCAGTTTGGTCGCCTCGTTTTTTTAAATGCCGATCCAAACAATTTTCTGTGATATTTAATTTTCCACCAACAAACCATTTGACATCCGGTTTTCTAAAATCCCAATCCAATACTTTTTTCCATTTCTTATTCCATTTAAAAGTACTTGCTTGTTTTGCCCAAAATTTTTCAGGATTGTCAACACTTGCCTTATAAGTTTTTTTGTATTCTGCGGCACTCGTTATGCGTTTCATATTTGTAGTTTTTTGTATGTTTTGATTTTCCAAATATAACGTAATGATATAGATGGTTAAAATTTTGAAAGGACAAAATACTCCAGTAGCAGATTTTATGATTCGATTGGACAAAAATCCCCAATAAATATAAAGTCAACTGGCTATTTATCATATAAATCATATGACTAGAGTAGAATTTCAAAATTTTTTCAATAAGCACACATTTTGAAAATTACAATACTTAAGATATGATTTTAATCGATCATTAAAGTTAAATGGTCTGTCTTTCAGTTAAGAAAGACAGACCATTCTTTTTGTTAATTCCTACCCGAATCAGGGTATTTCTTGCAATTGAAATGATTGATGGAAAAATATTGAAATCTATTTGACACCTCACTGCTTTTTTTTTAATAAATTTAAAGTCCCTCCCCCTGCAAAAAGCAATAAACTTCGTTTTTGGTTTTCATTTTTTGAAATAAACTTTAAAGTTTACAACTATGTTCAAACACTTACTATTAGGCATTGCATGCGCAATGTTCTCTCTTACCTTATTTGGTAATACTATAAATCCCGAATCTGTCACCTTATGTTCCGGTGAAAAAATGTCTTGGGAAATGTATCAGCTCAATAAAAAAATGATGTCCTATCAATATGACATGGAAATTGAGTCGGTTGAATTCGTAGGATTTGCCCCTTCAATGATGAATAATCAAAATGGAGCTTGGAGTTCAATAGTCAATATGCCAATCATTGCTGGTGCCGCTGCCCATATGCCAGACGGAAGAATTCTAACCTGGTCTGCAAAAGATAAGTTAGTATTTGGTGGCGATAATGGAAGAACTTGGACTTGTATTTTTGACCCTTCTAACAATTCAGTTTCAGATGCTCTGGTAGAAAACACTTCACATGATATGTTCTGTCCAAGTGCTACACTTTTACCTGATAGTAGAGTTATGGTCAATGGTGGATCTAGTGCCGGAAAAACAAGTATCTATGATCCAATGACTGGCGGATGGAGTGCGGCTGATGAATTAAATATTCCACGTGGGTATCATGGTGGAATGATTCACAGCAGTGGTGCTGTTTTCGTGGCAGGTGGTTCTTGGAGTGGTGCAGTTGGAAATAAGCATTCCGAAGTTTGGACTGAAAAAACGGGATGGTTTGAATTGCCAGGTGTTTTATCAGAAGTTATAACAGATGGGGTGTCGTCAAATCAGCCTGCAAAACAAGATGATTATTTTGCTTGGTTGTGGAATGCACCTAACGGACAAATTTTTCATGCAGGACCAAGTAACAAAATGCACTGGATAGACCCAACAGGAGTAGGTAGTTGGACACAAGCTGGTACAAGAGGGAATTCTGATTATTCCACAGTGGGTATGTCAGTCATGTATGATGAAGGAAAAATTTTAACACTCGGAGGATCTACAACATTTGAAGGAAATACAATAGGATCAAATAAGTGTTATACAATAGATATAAATTCTAACAATGCTGTTGCAGCACAAACAGGCAACATGGCAAATGGTCGTGCTTACGGAAATGCGGTTGTGCTACCTAACGGTGAGGTGATGGCAATTGGTGGTCAAGATGTTGCAGATATTTGGAATGACGATTATGCAATATTGGCAACAGAATTATGGAATCCCAATACAGGACAATGGAGAAATATTGCAACGATGTCAGTGCCAAGAAGTTATCATAGTACTGCATTACTTTTGACTGATGGAAGAGTTTTGGTAGCAGGTGGAGGATTGTGTTCATCAAATTGTCCAGATGCTAATCACCCAGATGCACAAATTTACTCACCACCTTATTTATTTAATAACAATGGTGGTTTGGCGGCAAGACCTACTATTACTTCTGCACCAACGGTTTCAGATTGGAATACCAATATGGTGGTGAATACAAATGCAACCATTGCAAATTTTGTATTACAAAGAATGACAGCAGTAACGCACAGTACTTCAAATGGTCAACGAAGAATTCCTGTAAACTTTAGTAACAATGGAGGCAATCAATATGCTATTCAAATTCCAAATAGAAATATTTTACCTCCAGGAAACTATATGCTATTTGCATTCAATAATAATGGAGTGCCAAGTGTTGCGAAAGTAATTAATATTGGAGATGATATAAATGATTGTACACCACAAGGTCATGCGAACTTAGGTGGTACAGGATTACAAGGAACTTATTACAATAACATTGATTTTACAAATGAAGTGTTGCAAAGAAATGATGCAACAATTAATTTTAATTGGGGAACTGGTGCTCCTCCAGGAATAGCAGTAGATTCCTGGTCTGCAATTTGGGAAGGAAGAATAAAAGTACCAAGAGATGGTTATTACAGTTTCTATACAACTGCCGATGATGGGGTGAAGCTTTGGGTGAATGGTAGATTGATGGTCGACAATCCGACTGCCTATGATGATGGCGAAGACCAAGGATTTGTCGAATTATTTGCTGGACAAGACCATGATATTAGAATAGAATATAAGGAAGGAACTCAAGGTGCAAGAATGCAATTACGTTGGTCAGGTCCTGGTATTGCCAAAGGAATTGTTGCTTCCCAATATCTATTTCCTCCAGATCCATGTGATGACAATGACTTTACAATTGTTTGCGAACAAAACACGAATGATGCCGGATATGTTATAGATGGAAACTGCTACATTCCAGTTTGTCCTGGCGACAAATTAATTCTTAGTGTCAATCCAAACGGTTATCCAACTTCTTGGACAGGGCCAAATGGTTATACAAATAACAACAATAATGCATTGATTGCAAATAGTATTAATAACACACATTTTGGTGATTACATTGCAACGGTCAATGTAAACGGATGTATAAAAACAGAAACAATAAGAGTTGCAGCAGGAGCAGGTTGTGATCCATGTTTTGGAAATGGAGGAGATGCGGATGGTGATGGAATATGCGGTAATGAAGATTGCAACGATAACAATCCGAATTTACCAACAACGGTAGGCTCGAGTTGTAATGATGGTAACACCAATACGACTAATGATGTTATTCAAGCAGATGGTTGTACTTGTCAAGGAACGCCAGTCGGAGGAAATTGTCAAACAACTACAAACGTAGCACTCAATAAACCAGCAACACAATCTAGTACACTTACTGCAAATGGAGTGACCGGAAATGCAGGAAATGCAGTCGATGGAAATACCGATGGTGTTTATTGGAACGGCTCTGTTTCTGCAACAAATAGTACCAGCCAACCATGGTGGCAAGTGGATCTTGGAGGCCAATTTAATATTGAACAAATTAGAGTTTATAACAGAACTGAAGGAAGTAGTCGTTTGGAAAACTTCCAAGTGATGGTCTCAAATACAGCATTTTCTAACAATTTAAATACAGCACTCGGTCAAGCAAGCTGGTCTCAAAACACATCTGGCAATGCTGGAACACCGAGTAATTTTACTTTAAATGAAACTGCAAGATATGTACGTGTACAAGCAAATGGAACCTCTTATTTAACAATAGCAGAAGTTCAGGTAATTGGTTGTTCAGATGGAAATTGCATCGATAATGACAATGATGGATTCTGTGCTGCAGATGATTGTAATGACAATAACGCTTCGATCCCGACTTCTCCTGGGACATCTTGTAATGATGGAAATTCCAATACAACTAATGATGTCATCCAATCTGATGGATGTACTTGTGCCGGAACACCCGTTGGAAATAACGATTGTGTTGCAGCATATACCGTAAGTGGAAATAGCCTAACCTTTACAGGTTTAACGAATCCAATTAATGCTGCTAAAATCATTGATTTAAGCTACACCACTTATTGGGAGTGTAATACGTGGGCAACAGGTTGTAATTCTTCGGAAACCATTAATAATATCCCTTCTGGAGAATATTACATCAGTTTGAATACCTATGACGCCGGATGGAATGTTATCTGCAATATTTTCGAATCTGTTACAATTGGCGGAACAGGATGTACAGATAATGACAATGATGGTGTTTGCAATGATCAAGATTGTGCACCGAACAATCCAAATTTACCAGCACCGGTAGGTTCGTCATGTAATGATGGAAATGGAAATACAACCAATGATGTTATTCAATCAGACGGATGTACTTGTGCAGGAACCCCGGTAGGTGGCGGATGTCCAGTAGTTGTTACAACAGGAAATGGTGCCATTACGATCACTGGATTAATTGGAACAAATGCCAAAATATTTAATGATAGTTGGCAAGAACAATGGGGTTGTAATCCTTGGACGGGAAACCCATGTGGAAATTCTGAAACATACAATTCAGGTCCTGGAACTTATTATGTAAGTGTTTCTTCTGCTACTTGTAATTTCTTTGAAATAGTAACTGTTGGAGGAACTGGTTGTACGGATAGTGATAGCGATGGAACTTGTGATGCAGACGATTGTTCACCAAATAATCCTTCCTTACCTGCACCAGTTGGTAGTTCATGCAACGATTTTAATAGCAATACTAACAATGATGTCATCCAGTCTGATGGGTGTACATGCGAAGGAACACCGATTGGTGGTGGTGGATGTAACATTAACTACACGACTACTGGAAGTGCGATCACAATTTCAGGTTTGACAGATCCTATTGTTTCAGCTAAAGTTTATGATGCTGCTTACAACCCAATTTTCCAATGTGGAACTTTTGGTACACCTTGTAATGCTACAGAAACCATAAATAATCTTAGTCCAGGAGGATATGTAGTTATCTACCAATCACACGATAGCAATTGGAACCTATTATGCGATGGATTTGAAAATGTATCTCTTGGAAATTTAGTAGACAATGGTGTTCAATATTTTGGTCAACAAGATCAAGATAGTGTTGAAAGCAATCTGTTGAGAAATGGTCTAGGCAAGATAAATACTACTTTGTTTCCAAATCCCGCATCCGAAGTGTTGAATGTTTCATTTGAAATGAAATTAGATAACAAAGATGTTCAATTGGAAATTTACAATACATTGGGACAAAGCGTCTATCAAAGAAATATAGACAACCTAGCACAAATTCATGAAATCAATTTGTCTAGTTTCGAAAATGGAATTTATCACTTAAATATTGTACATGATGGTAAAATAACAGACACAAAAATGTTTGTTGTAACAAAATAAACACTTTGATTTATAGTTAAATAAATGGCTTGTGTTCCTTGTAATTGAGGCACAAGCCATTTTTAAGTGTTTATATTGTGAAAAAAGCACCTAAATTGTATATCTTGTAATAGAGTCCATTCTATAAATCTAGTACCATGAAAATTTTTAAATTGACTTTGCTATTGTTGATTGGCATGTTTGGATTTTGTCATCAAAATTATGCTCACGGTGATCTGCACGAACGAATTGTAGAAGTTACCAATGAGATTAATGTTCAACCTGACAGTTCCTTTTTGTATTTTAAAAGAGGAAAACTGTATTTTCAACACAAAGATTACAAAGAGGCCATTCAAGACATGTTTACTGCAAATGATTTAGGTTTTGAAGATGTTCAATGTGATTTAATCATGGCTAAATCGAATCAAGAACTCCTAGATTATCAAGAAGCACGATTGTATTTAAATAAAATTTTAAAGGAAACGCCAACTCACGTAATTGCACTTAAAACAAATGCTGAAATTTACTTTCAACAAAAAGAATATGAAGAGGCGGCTACTAATTTTGAAAAAGTAATCGAACATGCCATCAAAACCACACCTCACAATTATCTGCAAGCCCATAGAGCGTGGAAGGAAATCAATACTTATACTGCTGATCGAAAAGCGAATGAAGTATTAGAAAAAGGAATTGAAGAATTTGGTGCAATCTACACTTTGCTTTTTGAGCAGCGAATGTTTCATGAATCAAGAAACAATTATGAAAAAGCATTGTTAGTTCAAGAACAAATTATTGAATTATCCAAGCGAAAAGAAGTCGCTTATTTTGATGCCGCAGAGTTGTGTAGATACATTTCTAATGAAAGCCGAAAAAGACAATATCTAGAGCAGAGTTTAAATGCAATTTTTGAATTACCTCCAAGAAAACAAAACACCACAGCAATGATCAATTTGAAAAGATCAATTGAGCTTCAGTTGGGAATGGTTGGGGAAAATCACCTGAAGGGTGAAAATTGATGGTAAAAATAACTAGCCCCGTTTTAACATATACTTGAACAGTACATACTAAGCGACATGAAAAAACAACTCTTACTTACATTATGTATAAGTATTGTTGCAACAATATCTATTGCACAAACAGTCATACGAGGCCCTTATTTACAAAAGGCAAGTGATAGTCAAATAACAATAAAATGGCGGACCAGTCAGCCAACTCAATCTGTTGTCCATTACGGCTCCAGTCAAGGAAATTTGAATTTAATTAAATCCAATTCAACGTTAAAAACAGACCATGAATTAGAATTGACTAATTTAAACTCAAATTCTATTTACTATTACGATATCGCCAATTCCAACTCAATTTTAATCAATGGTTCCAATGACTTGTATTTTAAAACACATCCAACAATAGGGAGTGAAGGATCGTATAAGTTTTGGGTGTTGGGAGATTGTGGGACAGGCAATGCTGACCAAAGAAATGTGAGAGATGCTTATTACAATCACATTGGAAATAATCACACCGATGGGATTTTATTTTTAGGAGACAACGCTTACAACAGTGGAGAAGATTTAGAATATCAAAATGCGATTTTTGAAAACATGTATGAAGATAAGTTGAAAAATTCAATCGCATGGTCTTGTCTAGGAAACCACGATGGCTATACTGCCAACTCCAATTCACAAACCGGACCTTATTTTGACATCTTCTCTTTTCCAACAAATGGAGAGAGTGGAGGCGTTGCATCAGGTACGGAAGCATATTACTCATTTGACTATGGAAACATCCATTTTATTGTCTTAGATTCTTATGGAACCAACAGAGCGGCTGGAACTACGATGTGGAATTGGGCGCAAAATGATATTCAAAATACCAACCAAGATTGGATTATAGCGTTTTGGCATCATCCACCATATTCAAAAGGTTCACATAATTCTGATGATCCTCAATACGATTTGAATTTGATTGATATGCGAGAGAATTTTTTACCTATGCTAGAAGATAATGGGGTAGACCTTGTTCTATCTGGACATAGTCACTCTTACGAACGATCCTATTATATCAATGGTCATTACGGATACTCAGGCTCTTTCGACCCATCCCAACATATTGTTGGTGAAAACGGATCGGGAGATGGTCAAACCAATGGTGACGGCGCTTATGTAAGAACCTCGCCAACTTCAAATGAAGGTGCGGTCTATGTGGTGGCAGGAAGTTCAGGAAAAATTCAAACATTTGGAGCCCTAGATCATCCGGCCATGTTTTATGGTGTTGAGGAATTGGGTTCTTGTGCTTTGGAAGTGAATGGAGATAAATTGGATTTAAAGTTCATTCGAGAAAATGGAAACATCTTGGACTATTTTACCATCACAAAAGATTTAGCCAATTGTACGGACAATGATAATGACGGAATTTGTGCCAATCAAGATTGCAATGACAATGATCCAAATTTTCCAGCAACTATAGGAAGTAGTTGTAATGATGGGAATAGTACAACAGAAAATGATGTCATTCTAGCAGATGGTTGCACTTGTCAAGGAACAGTTATCGGTGCATGCAATGTAGTAGTGAATGTTGATAACAATACAATCGCAATCAGTGGTTTGACTTCAGATGCAAATGCTAAAATATTTAATACAAGTTGGGAGCCTCAATGGAGTTGTAATCCATGGCAGGGAAGTCCGTGTGATAATAACGAGATTCACGTTGCAGACAATGGGACTTACTATGTCAGTGTTCAGTCGACAGCTTGTGATTTTTTTGAAACAATTTCTGTTAGTGGAGGCGGTTGTACGGATGTAGATAATGATGGTGTTTGTGCCAATCAAGATTGTGATGACAATGATCCTAGTTTACCAACAACCGTCGGCAGTAGCTGTAACGATGGAGATAGTTTGACCACAAACGACGAAATTCAATCAGATGGATGTACCTGTTTGGGAACACTTCCCGGTGGATGTAATGTTGATGTTACAACAGGTAATGGAGCAATCACCATCACAGGTGCAATTGGAACCAATACCAAAATTTTCAATACTTCTTGGGATGCACAATGGAGTTGCAATCCGTGGCAAGGCAATCCTTGTAGCAATCTGGAGACCTACATTTCTGGAGAAGGTACTTTTTATGTGAGTGCTCAATCTAACGAATGTGATTTCTTCGAAGTGGTAACGGTCACTAATGGAGGTTGTATCGATTCCGACAATGATGGTGTTTGTGATATAGAAGATTGTTCTCCCAATGATCCTGGATTACCAGCGACACCTGGCACTGCATGCAATGATTTTGACGTCAATACCACCAACGATCTAATCTTGTCAGATGGTTGCACCTGTCAAGGAACTCCTGATAATGGATCTGGTTGTAACATTTCGTATACGTCTACATCTAATTCAGTAACACTTACAGGTCTGACTGATGCAATTGTCACCGTTAATTTATTTGATAATAGTTATAATGAAATATTCAATTGTGGAACTTGGAGTACGCCTTGCGATATTTCAGAGGTAATATCAAATCTAAATCCAGGTACCTACATCTTAGATTATGAATCATTTGATTCCGATTGGAATTTGATTTGTGATGCGAATACAACCGTTCAAATTGGTAATATTCCATTTTTAATTGGAGGAGATGGGAATACTAATTTGAAGTCAAAAAATGAATTCACGAAACATCAAATCGTGCTATATCCGAATCCAGCCAATGACCTATTAAATATTAATTTGACTGATTTTCTACAAAAAAGTATAACGATAGAAATAACGAATTCGGTAGGTCAAAAACAGTTTATAAAGCAAATAGATGAATTGGCAAACCCTATTTATAAAGTGGATCTCGCAGGATTCGAAAATGGCGTTTATACAATTCTGTTTAATATTGATGAAGTGTCCACTGTTTCAAAAATCTTCGTCATTTCAAAATAAATCAACGTACTATCCATTCTATCATGATGACTTGCTATTTAATTAAAATAGTGAGTCATTTTTCTTTTGTTAAGCCGATAATCAACGAATATATTAATTGTAGGAATAATATATTCTTTGTAGATTTGAGTATTCCCAGCCCACCTTAGTCACACTTGCACGATATATATTACTTCAGTTTTCATTTGAAGAAACACTACTATGAACAAACTATATTCTCTACTGATGTCTTTATGCCTGTTTCCTTTCTTTACGACTGCTCAATCAGTTATTCGAGGACCATATCTTCAAAATGGAGGAACAGGACATATAACAATAAAATGGCGTACGGATCAACCAACTCAATCAAAGGTGAATTTTGGAGAAAACCCAAATAGTCTGTCTATCAATTCCTTTATTGGTGGGGTCAGAACAGATCATGAGGTTAAGATCCTTAATTTATTACCCAATACGACTTACTATTATAACATTGCAAATGCAAGTCAAATTTTAGTGCCTGGTGGACCTGATATGTACTTCAAAACGGCTCCATCTGTAGGGAGTACGGATGCATACAAATTTTGGTTTTTAGGAGATTGTGGGACTGCAAATGACGATGCGCGACAGGTGAGAAATGCGTATTATAATTACATAGGTGATCAACATACGGATGGCATCATATTTTTGGGAGACAATGCATATGCTGAAGGAACAGATAGTGAATACCAACTTGCTTTGTTCGAAAATATGTATGAAGACAAGTTGAAAAATTCAATAGCTTGGGCAACACTTGGAAACCATGATGGGATGTCTGCAAGTTCAGAATCGCAGACCGGACCTTACTATGATATTTTTTCTTTGCCAATAGATGGCGAATCAGGAGGGTTGGCATCAGGGACGGAAGCATATTACTCATTTGATTATGGAAATATTCATTTTATCTGTTTAGATTCCTATGAAACGGATCGAGCTGAAGGCGCCACCATGTACAATTGGTGTGAAATGGATATCCAAAATACAAATCAAGAATGGATCGTAGCCTATTGGCATCATCCGCCTTATTCAAAAGGATCACATGATTCTGATGGAGAAGAAGAGTTGAAAGAAATGCGAACTAATTTTTTGCCAATGCTTGAGGACAATGGCGTTGATTTGGTGTTATCAGGTCACAGTCATTCTTATGAAAGAACTTTTTTTATCAATGGGCATTACGGAAAATCAGCCACATTTAATGAAACACATTTGGTTGGCAATAATGGTGGTGGTGATGGACGACTAAATGGTAGTGGTGCCTACCTCAAAGATATCAATGGATACAATGCAGGTGACGGTGCTGTTTATATTACGGCAGGGAGTTCAGGCAAAGTTACCGAGGCACCTTTGGATCATCAAGCCATGTTTTATTCGGTTGCTGCACTCGGCTCTTGTTTGTTGGAAGTTGAAAACGAGCAATTACAATTAAAGTTTATTCAAGATAATGGAGCTGTTTCTGATTATTTTTCTATCCACAAAAATAAAGTGCCATGTGCAATTGGTACACCTTGCAATGATCAAGATTTATGCACTATAAATGATGTATGGAATTCAGATTGTAATTGCGAAGGAACTTCCAAAATCGATTCTGACAATGATGGTTTGTGCGATGATGAGGATTGTGCAATATACAATCCTTTATTTCCAGCGGAGCCAGGAAGTAGTTGTGATGATGGCAATGCTTCCACTCCGATTGATGTAGTTTTAGCAGACGGTTGCTCTTGCGGAGGTTTTTATGAAGCGCCTTGTATTGCTGAAATATTCGTAGAAAACAATATAATTACAATTGGTGGTTTGACCGATGATGCAAATGCCAAAATTTTTGATGAGAATTGGAATCCGATTTGGGGTTGTGATCCATGGACTGGATTAACTTGCAATACGACAGAAAGTTATGTTGCTGAAAATGGCGTTTACAATATCAGCATCACGTCTTCACTTTGTGATTTCTTTGAACAAATTACCATCAACTTTGACCCCACTGGTTGTCCCGATAATGATAACGATGGTATTTGTCAGGATGTTGATTGTGATGATAATAATCCGAGTATACCAACAACACCAAATTCTCCTTGCAACGATGGTAATTCAAGTACAGAAAATGATGTCATTCAAGCCGATGGTTGTACTTGTTTGGGAGTGCCAATGAGTGAATGTAATGTTTCAACTACCTCGAATGATGGAGTTATTTCCATTTTGGGTGCGGCAGGTACTAATACAAAAATATTTTCATCTGAATGGAATGTACTTTGGGAATGTAATACTTGGACTGGTAACCCATGTTCTAATTTGGAAACTTTCCAATCTGGTGCAGGACTATTTTATATCACTGCTCAATCTGACAATTGTGATTTCTTAACTGAAATAGAAGTGAGTGATGAAGAATGTGAAGATTCAGATACTGATGGGATTTGTAATGATGAGGATTGTGAACCATTCAATCCAGCTTTACCAACAACTCCAAATTCTCCTTGTAATGATGGAAATTCAGAAACGGATAATGATGTCATTCAGTCAGACGGATGTACCTGTTTGGGAACTTTGATAAATTCACAAAATGAATGTAACATTAATTACACGATAGGCCAAAATTCAATTGAATTTGCAGGACTTTCAGACGATATTGTAACATTAGCTTTATACGATAGTAATATAAACGCTGCATTCGAATGTGGAACTTGGACAACACCTTGCAATACCATAGAATCGGTGACAAATCTATTTGCCGGTACTTACTATTTATATTATGAGTCATTTGATGCCGATTGGAATCAGATTTGTTCTGAAGGTACAACAATTACGATGGGGATAAATTTAGCCTCGACAGATGTGCCTGTTAAAGACACAAAAAAGTTAAATGATTTCAAATTGTATCCCAATCCAACAAAGGAATTTATAAACCTTGATTTGACTCATCTTGATTATCAAAATATTTCAATTGAAATTTATGATTTGGTAGGACAAAAGATTAGACATAACAATATAAATTCGAGCTCAGTAGATGCAATAGTTGAATTAAGTCTTTTAAATTTTAAAAACGGTATTTATAACTTAGCCCTTCATGTAGATGGACAATACTACAAGAGCCGTACGTTTGTTGTTATGAACTAGTAATAGATCTCATAAGTAATAAGTGTTTCATTTTTGCTTAAATTTTTGCCACCTAGCTATATTGATAATTTGATGATTGTAAAATTAATTTGAAAATATTTGCTAATAAATTTTTAATTAAGCAAGGAACTATCTATATTAATATACTGTTAGCCACTAAAGTGCAACCTCAAAATGCATAAAAATGGATCATTTCATAGACGAATCCAACCTTAAAAATGGAATGATGACGATGTAACTCGTTGAAAAAGACGAAGATATAAACAACTAAAACTACCAGAAAACTTAAGAATAAAAGAAACCTTTTTGAATACAATAGGCTTACTGATAATCATTTCAGTGAGCCTTTTTTTATTTCTTTGATTCTTAGTAGATTGCTATCCTAAACTTACTATCATGAAAGAAAAGAAACGATGTGAATGGTGTACTTCATCCGATTTGTATATCAGTTATCACGATGATGAATGGGGCGTTCCAGTCCATGATGACCAACAACTTTTTGAAATGCTTACTTTAGAATGTGCCCAAGCTGGATTGAGTTGGATCACCATTTTAAAGAAACGAGATACCTATAGAAAAGCTTTTGATAAATTCGATTACAAAAAGATTGCAAAATATAAACAAGCCAAAATCGACAAATTGCTTCAAAATCCAGGAATTGTTAGAAATAAATTAAAAGTTAACGGAACCGTTACCAACGCAAAACTTTTTATGGAAATTCAAAAAGAATTTGGATCATTCGATAAATATATATGGCAGTTTGTTGGCGGTAAAACTATCATCAATAAGTGGAAAACAATGGCTGAATGCCCAGCAACAACTCCTGAAAGTGATGCCATGTCAAAAGACTTAAAAAAACGAGGCTTTAAATTTACGGGTTCCACGATTTGTTACGCTTTTATGCAAGCCACTGGAATGGTCAATGATCATATGATCTCTTGTTTTCGATATAAGGAAACCAACAAATTACTCAAACAAAAATAATTTAACATGAAAAATACGATTCTCTTTTTTGTATGCACACTTTTAATTTCTCATTCTCTTTTTGGACAAACCAAAGATCCGAAAGATACAGAAGTGTGGGAACCGGTACCTAGAGTAGTGACGCCAGGTAAAGTTAATACCGCGCCTCCATCAGATGCAATCATATTGTTTGATGGAAAAAATTTGGACAACTGGCATGGCTGGCACGAAAAACCATCTAAATGGAAAGTTGAAAATGGAATTGTAACTGTTGCTCCGGGTACAGGTGATATGTATACGAAACAAAGTTTTGGAGATTGTCAATTGCATGTTGAATTTAGAACACCATCAAAAGTTGAAGCTGATGGGCAAGATCGTGGGAACAGCGGCGTCTACTTACAAGATAAGTATGAAGTTCAATTATTAGATAGTTATAATAACACTACTTACCCGAATGGACAGGCTGGTGCGGTATATAAACAACATATTCCTTTAGTCAATGCGTGTAAAGGACCAGGTGAGTGGCAAACCTATGATATCATTTTCAAAGCACCCGTTTTCAATAAAGATGGGATCCGTGTTGCTCAAGGAACTTTGACAGTAATTCACAATGGTGTTTTAATACAAAATAATGTTGCGATCTTAGGAACAACTGAATACATCGGAATGCCGAAAAATGAACCTCATGGTAAAGGAAAAATCAAATTACAAGAACATGGAAATGAGATGAGTTTTCGGAATATTTGGATTCGAGAGTTGTAGTGATTGTGGGGCATATTTTAAGATAAACCTTCAAAAAACGATGATATGCGACTATTAAAAAGAATTGCCTTGGTGCTATTAGCGCTTATATTGATATTCGTAGCACACGTTGTTATATCAACTGGATTTTTCAGATCCATTAAACCCCAATTTGATGGCCGTATTCTTCAAAAAATTGCACTTCCCGGTGCAGAAGATATCATGGTAAGTCGCATGGATAGTTTTGCAATTATATCTTCTACTAATCGACAAGGATTTCCAAAATCGGAAAAAGAAAAAGGAGGTTTGTTTTTAATAGACTTAAAACAAGAACCACCTTTTGTTCCAATTCCGTTGACAAATACATTTAAAGAAGATTTTGCTCCTCATGGAATTTCATGGTTTAAAAAAGATAGTACTTATCAACTACATGCTATCAGTCATACTTCAGAAGGTCATACTATTGAAGTTTTTGAATTACTGGAGCAAAATTTGAAACATATTGAAACCATTAAGCACTCCACTTTAATTAGTCCCAATGATTTGGTTAGTGTGGATGAAAAGCGGTTTTACTTCACCAATGATCATGCCTATGAAAAAGGAGTTGGTAGATTGATGGAAGATTATGGTGGACTAGGCGTTTCAAATGTTATTTATTTTGATGGAACGAATTTTAAAGAGGTAGCTAAAGGAATCTCATATGCCAATGGAATCAATATTGATCGAAAACGAAATTTATTGTTTGTGGCCTCTCCGAGAAAATTTCAAGTAAAAGTCTATTCCATAAATACGGATGGTACCTTAGCGTTTGTCGAAAATATTGATTGTGGAACCGGAGTTGATAATATCGAATTTGACGAAGATGGGAATCTATGGATTGGTTGTCACCCGAATCTTTTGAGATTTTCGGCTTATGCCAAAGGGAATAAAAAGACAACTCCTTCTGAAATTATTAAAATTGATTATCGAAGAAAAGGTGATTATTCGATTGAGCAAATTTATATGGAAGACGGAAATGAAATGTCGGGTTCAACAGTTGCAGCTACTTTTGATAAATTGATTTTTGTAGGGAATGTGATGGATGATGCGTTTTTGGTTTTGGAACGGAATCCTTGATTTGCCATAAATTCTAACAAGTTGTAAACGGGTGGCGTATTTTTTAACACAAAGATCACCTAAGTAGACAAAGTTCACAAAGTTGTTGCGTAAAATTTCCTCACGCAGAACGCCCAGAAAAACACAGAAAGGTTTGAGCTGAGCGATGTCGAAGTAGGATCCTGCTGATAAGTCATCACTTCAAAAAGCTGCGAACCCAATCCCGAATCAATTGTTGATCCACTTCAATTGCCAAACTTTCAATTCCAGCAATAACCAATTCTTTACCCATTCGCTCAACTCTTGCATTCATCAACAATCTGTTGTACGCTTTCGTAAATTCAGGATGTCCTTGAATACCTAAGAAGTGATTACCGACTGAAATCATTGCATTAGGGCACATTTTGTTAGATGCAATAACTTTTGTGTTTGGTGGTAATTCCAAAATTTGATCTTGACACATCATAAGAATATTGAAATCGTTTTTACTGGGTGTCATCCAATTTGGTGAATCAATGATGTCAAAATTATGAACGCCAATACACCAACCATTTAGTGATTTTCCAACCTTGCCTCCAAGTGCTTCACCTATCAACTGATGGCCAAAACAAAATCCAACAAAATATTTTCGTTGCTCATATAATTGGACAATTACTTTTTTTAATTGAGTGATCCAATCGAGTTCTTCATATACGGAATGATGAGAACCAGTCGCCATATAAACATCACATTCAGCTAAATTTTCAGGAAATTGTCCATTGCAGACATCATACAATATCCAATCATATGAAGGGAAAAGTCGAGCAAACATTGCTGGATAATCTCCGAATTCATTTTGATATTCAGGTTTTACATGGTCGCAAACAAAGAGTCCGGCTGTCATTTGTTATGCTTTGTTGTGTTTTAAATGATAGGACTTCGGTCGGGTCAATGCATCGTAGCCAATAGGAGAGAGGGTGCATCCACGCCCACTATTTTTCACACCAGTCCAAGCCAATGCTGGATCCAAATAATCACACCGATTCATGAAAAAAGTACCTGTTTCGATTTGAGTGCCAATTGCCTTTGCAGCTTCCATATCTTTTGTCCATACAGATGCAGTCAAACCAAAATCACTGTCATTCATCAATTGAATGGCTGCTTCATCCGATTTTACAGACATGATACCCACGACTGGTCCGAATGATTCTTCGGTCATGATTTCCATTTCGTGATTGACATCAATCAGTACTTGTGGGGCTAAATAAGGAGTTCCAGTTTTATTCGCTTCAAAATGATTAGCGTCAATCAAAGCTTTTGCTCCTTTTTTAACCGCATCCTCAATTTGATCTTTGACAAAATCAGCCGCATTAGTACGGACCATAGGGCCAAGTGTTGTTGTCGTTTCCAATGGATTTCCGAGTTTATATTGTTTGGTTAAAGCAACAAATTCTTTCACAAAAGAGTCATAAAGATCTTGATGTACATAAATTCGTTCAATGCCACAACAAGATTGACCCGAATTGAAAAAGGAGCCATCGACTAGATTTTCTACTGCATTGGAGAGGTCTGCATCTGCTCTTACATAGGCTGGATCTTTGCCTCCCAATTCCAAACCAGCGTTGATAAATCTGCCACTCATCGCTTTTTGAATCGCAGCACCACCATTGACAGAACCTGTAAAAGCAACATAGTCAATGCGTTTATCTTTAATAATTTCAGCAACTTGATCATGTTCTAAATGAAGGAATTGAAAAACACCTGCTGGGCATCCTGCGTAATCAAACGCGGCTTGATATCTTTCAGCGCACACAGGTGTTTGCGTAGCATGTTTAAGTAACACGGTATTTCCGGCCATGATTGCAGGAATAATAGCATTAACGGAAGTAAGATATGGATAATTCCAAGGTGCTAAAACAAATACAGTCCCAACAGGTTCTCTTTTGATATAGCGACTAAATCCATCTATATTTGGTGCTTGAATATCTTGCAATTGAGTTGTTGCAATATCAATCATATACTTAGCACGTTCTTGAAAACCTTTTGTTATTTCAAAGGGAGTATATTTCAAGGGACGTCCCATTTGCCAGGTCAATTCTAATCCTATTTCTTCAGCATGAGTCATAAAATATTCGACTACTTTGTGACAGATGGCAGCTCGTTCTTCCAATGAAGATAATCGCCAACTTGCTTTTGCTTTTGTTGCTTTTGACAATGCATTTTTGATCGCTTCTTGATCCGCATAGTTCCGTTCGACATAAACAGAATTGTCAATTGGACTGATTGTTTGAAATGTATTACTCATTTGTTTGGATATACTTTATTCAGGTGTTACATAAGCAGCAGTAATTCCGCCATCTACTAAAAACTCTGTTCCCGTCATATAAGAAGAATCATCTGATGCCAAAAACAAAGCTGCTTTTGCAATCTCTGTTGCTTCTCCAAAACGTCCCATTGGAACATGGACTAATCTTCGTTGTTTCTTCTTTTCCGTATTTAAAAAACTCATTAATAATTCTGTTCGGAGTGGACCTGGGCTCAATGCGTTGACACGGATACCTTCACGTGCGTGTATTACTGCAAGTTCACGAGACATTGCCAAGACGGCTCCTTTACTTGCAGTGTATGCAATCTGTGGAGTGGCAGCGCCGAGATGCGCAACGAAAGAAGCGGTGTTGATGACCGATCCGCCACCAGATTGTTTGATTAATGGAATCCCGAATTTGCAACCAAAGAATACACCTTTGACATTAATATTCATCGTTAGGTCAAAAACAGCTTCATCAGTCGACTGACTGTCGCCATCCTCACTGTGCATAATTCCAGCATTGTTGAATAATATATGGAGTCCACCATATTGTTTTTTAGCAAATGCGACCATCTTTTTGCAATCCTTTTCTTTTGAAACATCGGCTTTACAAAAGCTAGCCACTTTCTTTTTCGCCGTTATCATTTTGACAGTTTCTTTTCCGCCCTTGATATTGATGTCTACGACTACGACTTTTGCTCCTTCTTTTGCAAATAAGATAGCGGCCTCTCTTCCGATGCCACTGCTTGCGCCTGTAATTAAGGCTACTTTATTTTTTAATCTCATTTTGTTTTGTTTTTTTACCCAATCCCTGTACCAACGGAACCTGACGTCCCTTTCATTAAAATAGAACGGGTAGGACATGAGTACGTGAATATGTTACTATAAATATAAAATATATACTATAAAATTTAAGTTTAAATGCTACCGCGTCTTTGCGTCAGACTGTGCGAAACTAGAATACAAACGCCAAGAGGTTAGAAACCTTTGGCTCGGTTAAACAAAAGCGAGCCGAAGGTTTCTAACCTCTTGGTGTTTGGCAACCAACTTTCGTGCATTTTCGCACAGTCTGACGTGTTCCCGAAAACAAGAGGAATATGGTGAAAAATGTTAAAAATCTATATCCGCTCAAAATACCGTTTCCGTTCCCAATCCGTGACCGCACGATCATAAGCAGCTTGTTCATTACGATAAAAATGCGTGTAATGTTCGACCACTGCTTCACCAAATGCTTTTTTTGCAAACGCACTTTTTTCAAAACGATCCGTTGCTTCCGTTAAAGTACTTGGAATAGACGGTAAAGATTTAGCAGCATAAACATCACCTTCAAAAATGGCAGGCGGTTTAATCTTGTTTTCAATACCATCTAGACCACAAGCGAGTGAAGCAGCAAAAGCCAAATAAGGATTGCAATCTGCACCAGGAATTCGACATTCAATTCTTAAACTACTTCCTTTTCCTACAACACGGAAACCTGCTGTTCGATTATCATAACTCCATGCCAATCTCGTAGGAGCCCAAGAACCATCGACATAACGTTTATAAGCGTTAATAGTAGGTGCATAGAATGGCATCACATCTGGTGCATTCTTAATCCATCCACCTAAAAACCATTTAAAAATATCAGATCCTTCAATTGGGCCAATTTTATTTTTTCCTGCAAATATGTTGTTACCATCTTTCCAAAGACTCATATGAATATGGCAACTAGAACCCGCACGATCCTCATGATATTTCGCCATGAAGGTAACAGAAATACCCATTTTATCCGCCAATTCTTTGAGGCATTGTTTGTAAATAACATGTCGATCGGACATTTCCATTACTTCTGCATATCGAACATTCAATTCGTGTTGACCTAAGCCCCATTCTCCTTTAGAATTTTCTACGGGGACACCAGAATTTTTTAAATGTCTTCTAGCAGTTGCATTGTAGTCTTCCGTTCTAGTTCCTTGCAAGATGTGATAATCTTCCAAATACCAACCAACTGGTTTTAAGTCATGAAAATTTTGTTCATGTGCTTGTCGATAGCTATTTTCGAATAAATAATACTCTAATTCTGATGCGGCGAAACATTGGTACCCTAATTGATTCGCCTTATCCAATTGCTTTTGCATAATCGATCTAGGAGCAATGTGGATGGGTTGGTGTGTTGCATCATTTTCTAAATCACATAAAACGATTGCAGTTTTATTTAGCCAATCTGCAATTCGCAAAGAGTTCATATCTGGTACTAAATGAAAATCGCCATAACCAAGTTCCCAATTAGCAAACTTGTAACCCGCTACAGGTTCCATTTCCATATCAGTGGTCATTAAATAATCACAACCATGCGTTCCATCATCGACCGATTCTATAAAAAAATCACCATCAAATCTTTTTCCAACCAGTCGTCCATAGTGATCTGTGAATGCAACCACAATTGTTTCGATTGCTTCTTCGGCAACCAATTTTTTTAATTGTTCAATTGTTAGTTTTCCTTTGAGTGATTTCATAAATGAGTATTGAGATATGTAATTTGACTAATTCCAAGAAAATTTATACCAACTGTAACTTAACAGCAACATTCCAAAGTAGATAACTGCTAACCTTTTTCCAATCAAATTACACACTTAAAGATCTTTTTAGATTAGGTTGTTCGTTGGTCACTTGATTTTTATTTCAAACAATAATACTAAAACTTTCGCAGCCGTTCGATATCAAATACTTTATTTAATCACAATAGTCAATCTCGATTGATTTGATTAAAAAACCTTACTTTGGTACGCATTAAAGCAGAACCTACTATGGCACATAAAGCCACTACTAAATCGACATTTTTTAAAATCATCCAACCGTGGGTTTTCTTCCCTTCAGCAGCTTTAATCATTCTTTTTGTCAGTCTTAATTTGGTGTTTCAAGAATCACTTGGGACGTTTTTTGAAGATGCGATGGCATTTATTTCTACCAAATTCGGATGGTTATATGTATTGGCGGTTAATGTCATTTTGGTTTTTTGCATCTACCTTGGATTTGGTCGATACAAAAATATTCGATTGGGAGGTAAGGACTGTGAGCCAGAATTTACCAATTGGGCATGGTTGAGTATGTTGTTCAATGCTGGAATTGGAATGGTGTTGATGTTTTATAGTGTTGCAGAACCGATTTTACATTTTTCTCAACCACCTTATGGAGCAGCGGGCACTGCAATGGCAGCCAAGAATGCTTTAAATATTTCTTATTTACATTGGGGATTTCATGGCTGGGCGGTATATGCGCTGATGGGTTTGTGCATCGCATATTATACTTACAACAAAGGACTTCCGTTGGGCATTCGTTGGATATTGTATCCATTATTAGGTGATCGATTATATGGAATTCCTGGGCATCTGATTGATGTAATGGCTGTAGTTGCGACGATTTTTGGTTTGGCAACAACAATGGGATTGGGTATTCAAATGATTAATTCGGGAGTTCATTATTTGTTTGGATTGGCAGAGAGTCCTGGTGTACAAGTTGTTTTGATTGGCGTAATTACCTTGTTTGTTGTGGCATCTGCAGTTTCAGGCTTAGATAAAGGGATTCAGTTGTTGAGTAAATTGGCGAGTATATTAGCAATTATATTGATGACATTTATGTTGATTGTTGGGCCTACTGTTTTTATCCTAGGTTCAACAATACAAAGTGCTGGATATTATCTTCAAAGTTTGGTGCGTACAGGTACTTGGATGGAAGTTTATGAAGGAACGAACTGGATGGATAGTTGGACTTTCTTTTATTGGGGTTGGTGGTTTGCTTGGGCACCATTTGTTGGGTTGTTTATTGCTAGGATTTCAAAAGGAAGAACGATTCGAGAATTTGTATTTGGAGTGATATTAGCACCAACGATTATTATCATTATTTGGATATCAATATTCGGAAGTACTGCTTTACATATTGAGCTATTTGGTGCGGGCGGTATCACAGCAGCAGTAAATAATAACATTGCAACTGCATTGTTTGTTTTGTTAGAACGTTTTCCACTTTCTTATTTCAGTATTTTCTTTGTTGTTATTGCAGCCGTGATTTTCTTTGTTACATCTTCGGATAGCGGATCATTGGTGGTGGACTATTTGACGACTGGAGGCAAGCAAAATAATCCAGTTCAGTATCGTGTTTTTTGGGCATTTTTACAAGGAATTGTAGCAGCTGTTTTGATTTGGAAAGGTGGTTTGATTGCTTTACAAACTGTTTCTTTGGTGACCGGTCTTCCGATGTGCATATTGATGTTGGTTGCTATTTATGCTATTGTTCGGGAACTTAAAGGGACTTAGAAATTGAAAATGTAAAATAGGAACTTGATTGGTGAGTACTTCAATGTAAGTGGTATTGGTTATTTATAATTTTTCATTTTCAATTCCTAAATTTGATTCCCTTTTTCTATTAAAAAATTAAAACCAAAATCCATGTCAAAATCCAATACTAAATCGATTTTAACTTTTTCTATTATTGCTCTTGTAGTATTTGTAATACTTCCATTTCTTTTCATGAGTTTTTATTTTGGGAAAAATACAGATCACAAAGATACTTTATCAAGTCAGACTAACACCAGTCAACAAGCTATTGCTAGTAACAAAGCCAAAACGTTAGCATTTCAAGAGCTAGAACCACTTTTAGTAAGCAAAGGAACTAACATTTGTGAAGTGCTTGCAACAATAAACACCCAAAAAGAAGATAATTTAAAAACAGCACTTGAGAAATTTCCTACATCTGATACAGAAAGAGGACAACACTTAATGTTACTAAACCAAAAATCTTTAGATGAAATAAAGACAAAGTATGATATTGATAGACGATTGTTGAGTAAAATATTTCGAGTTGGAAAATTTAATTGTAATTAAAAATGCATCTAATTATTCATTTTGAATGGATTACTGGTCAAACTCTTATTGCATCAGCAATTATGATTTTAGCCGTATTTTTTATAAATAGCTCAAAAAGTAAACTATAATTGTAGCATAATTGCAGCAAATCTGTTTTACCGCCTAAATTTTAATGGGCAATCAATTAATGAATACAAAGACACCAAGCGTTCCGACTTATATAAAATACTTTGAAGGTTTCAATGCACTAAGATTCATTGCTGCCATGTTTGTCGTAGTGCATCATGCAGAACAAATTAGGCTAACGAATGGATTGGCAAATCTCAAAAGTTATTCCTTTTTCCAGAATGGACATTTAGCCGTCGAATTCTTCTTTGTATTGAGTGGTTTTCTAATAACTTATCTGCTTCTAAAAGAAAGAGGAACTACCAAAACTATTTCTATTAAAGGATTCTACCTAAGAAGAATTTTAAGGATTTGGCCTTTGTATTACTTATTGGTATTACTTGGATTGCTGGTAGTTCCATTTATTTTAAATAGGATGGGAAAACCTTATGAACTTCCTTTTGATCCCACTATTGGATGGATTTTATATATCTTTTTCTTACCCAATGCTGTTTCGAGTTTGTATTTGCCTACAGGAAATTTAATATATGCGCTATGGTCAATTGGGGTAGAAGAACAGTTTTATATTATTTGGGCACCAATGTTTAAGTACCTGTACAAATGGTTAACTTACATTTTAATAGGGATTATTATTTTCAAATTTTTCCTTAATGAGCGCTTATTGTATATGATGCAGATGGATGATTCATGGACCTTTTGGTATAAATTTTCAAGAACAATCAAATTTGAATTGATGTCAATTGGAGGACTTGGCGCCATGTATTTATGCAAAAAAGGGAGTAATAGTTTGGACGGTTCAATTATTTTCAAGCCGGTGTTTCAGCTATTTTGTTTTGCCATTCTCTTTATTCATTTTACTTGTAGAAATTTCATTTACCAATTAGATAATGTCTTGTCAATCATGTATTCATTTGTATTTAATTCTAAAATTTCATCTTTGATTTTAGCATTATTATTTTTGTGGCTTTTATTAAATACGGCATTAAATAAAAACGCATTTATTTCGTTTCGTAATAAGACTTTAAATAAATTTGGAGAAGTTTCTTATGGAATTTATATGTACCACATCATTATCATATACGTTGTTATAACGATTGGGAACAAATGGTTAAATCAAAATTTATTTATATCGGAATTGATATTTTATGGTTTAGTTTTGCCAATACTTTTTCTTACTTCTTTTCTTTCATATAATTTATTTGAAAAGAAATTATTAAATATGAAAAATCTAAATTTTAAAAAGAAACTTTAATTATTAATGGGAAAAAATACGCTCAATTACATTTTAATGGCCTCTATTGTTTTGAATTTATTTATGGGCTTTCAACTCTACACAATCAGCAATAATTCCTTTAATGAATCTAATATAATTGAAGCAAATCCTGATGAAACAACTGAGGATATTCTTTTTATTGGCGATAGTATTATTGAATCTGCTCCTTGGGATCAAATTCTAAAAAATAGACACATTGTCAACAAGGCGATGCCGGGAATCACTTCTACAGATGCAGTGATGATGAGTAATGAGCTCATTCCAACAAAACCCAAAAAGGTATTTATAATGTTAGGTGTGAATGATATTAAATCAAAAGTTCCAATGAATATAACACTCAGAAATATTGGGCACTTTGTTTATACCATCAAAAGGTTTTCTCCAAAGACAACTATTTATCTTTTAAGTGTGCTGCCTGTTAATGAAAAACATGATACTTACAAAATCAAGAATGACCATGTCAAAGGGCTGAATTATTCCATTAAAGAATTTTGCACTAGATTTAATTTTAATTATATCGATCTTTACAATGTTTTACTAGATAGTGAATCGAATCTTGATGATAAGTACACAAATGATGGATTGCATATCAATTCAGCGGCGCATCAAAAATTAGGTGAACAATTGAAAAAGTATATCAATTAGAAAGCATCATTTTAGGGTTGCATATCGAGCCATAAGATTTTAACCGCTACGTTGGATCAATCTAAATTTTCTTGTTTCCAATCAGTCCTCGTTAAAACAATGATAATAAAACCAGTCATTATCATAAACAGTCGAATCAAAAATCCTATTAGTTTTCCGGGCTTGTCTATCCAAGTAAGAAATGATAATTGAACTCCAACTATTGATAAAACAAGCGCAGTTATTCCAATAATTATCAATAAAAATCCGATAAGCGACCAAAGTCCTTTTTTCATTTTCTAATAATGTTTAATTTAAAAACAATCGAGCGAACGAATCGTTTAATTCCGAACGAAATTACGTATAAAAACCCTTATCTTTGAATGAATTAAATAATTGAATCACCATTAAATGATCAAAGTCGTCGAGTGTCCGAGGGATGCGATGCAAGGGATCAAAGAATTTATCCCGACCGAAGCAAAAGCATCCTATATCAATCAGCTATTACAAGTTGGTTTTGATACAATCGACTGCGGAAGTTTCGTTTCTCCTAAAGCAATTCCTCAAATGCGGGATACAGCGGAGGTTTTGGAACGATTAGATCTATCCAATACCTCCACAAAACTGTCTGTCATCGTTGCGAATAAAAGAGGTGCTGAAGCTGCTGCACCGTTTGAGCAAGTCGACTTAATGGGGTATCCATTTTCCATTTCTGAAACATTCCAACAACGAAATACAAATGCAAGTATTGAAGAATCATTGACACGTGTCGATCAAATTCAAAACATCTGTATCAAGTCCAATAAAAAACTTTTGATGTATATTTCGATGGGTTTTGGCAATCCATATGGCGATGAATGGAATGTAGAAATTGTCATCAAGTGGGTGAAACGATTGGTAGAAATGGGTGTTGAAATTTTTTCATTATCAGATACGATTGGTGTTTCTTCACCTGAAAATATCAGTTATTTATTCAATGATTTAATTCCAGCTTTTCCGGAGATAGAATTTGGAGCACATTTACATACGACACCAAATAAGTGGCATGAAAAAATAAAAGCAGCTTACGAAAGTGGTTGCAAAAGATATGATGGTGCGATCAAGGGGTATGGTGGTTGTCCGATGGCTAAAGATGAGCTGACCGGTAATATGGCAACAGAAAATTTACGTTCCTTTTTCTTAGATGTGGATGAAGATTATGGGATGGATAAAGAAGCATTTTTGAAATCAATGATATTAGCAGACAAAGTATTTCCATTTAATCATGACTGATCAAAAATATTATATACAATCAATTGAGTTTGGTACTCCTGAATTTGACCAAGCCATCCGTTTACGTCACGAGATATTGCGGAAACCACTCAACATGGAATTTACCGTTGAGCAAATATTGGAGGAGCAAGACATGACGCATTTAGTTTGTTACAATGAACATGTTGAAATGGTTGGCTGCTTAGTGCTTAGAAAACTAGACACTCAATTTTTGAAAATGAGACAAGTTGCAGTTGACGAACCTTACCAAAAATCTGGCATTGGTACTTTATTGGTTGAAGCCAGTGAACAATATGCTAAAGAAAACAAATTCCAGATGATGGAGCTGAACGCTCGTGATGTGGCTATCCCATTTTATGAGAAATTAGGTTATAAGAAAATTGGAGAAGCATTTGAAGAAGTTGGAATTAAGCATTTTAGAATGGAGAAGATGATGTAATTTACGCTGACTAAATGCTGGCTTTTCACATCGTATATACCTCAAAAATACTGATTCATGAAAAACATACTTTCTGATAAAGCAGTTCGTCTATTCATTCTGCTAGGTGGATTCTTTATTGCCAATGCTTTAATAGCTGAATTTATTGGCGTAAAGATATTCTCTTTAGAATCTACTTTAGGAATGGAGCCTTTCAAATTTAATTTTTTCGGAGAAAAAGATTTGGGTTTTAATCTAACAGCAGGTGTATTGTTATGGCCAGTTGTATTTGTAATGACAGATGTGATCAATGAATATTATGGAAAAAGGGGAGTGCGCATTCTATCCTATTTGGCTGTTGGATTAATTACCTATGCCTTCATCATGTTTTTTATAGGAATTGGATTAGATCCAGCTGGCTTTTGGCCGACTTCTCATATAGATCCAGGACTTTCAGTGGAAGCTCAAAATAGCATCCGACAAAAAGTAAGTGATTATGATTATGCATTTGGGTTGGTTTTTGGACAAGGACTTTGGATTATTGTTGGATCTTTGGTTGCATTTTTAGTTGGACAAATTATTGATGTGATGGTTTTTCATCGAATAAAAAAAATGACAGGAGAAGGAAAAGTTTGGTTGAGAGCGACAGGTTCAACATTAGTCTCCCAATTCATTGATAGTTTTATTGTGTTGTTTATAGCCTTTTATATTGGTGCGAATTGGAGTTTAGGATTGGTGTTGGCGATAGGGATGGTCAATTATATCTACAAATTTTTCATGGCTGTTTTATTGACTCCTGTTATTTATGGAGCCCATGCTTTAATAGATAGTTATTTGGGTAAGGAATTAGCAGAACAAATGAAAAGAGAAGCTACTGGATAACAAAAGTCCTACGAAAAGTCCTGAAAAGACGGCATACCAGCAGAGAACGGTAAGTTCGACCCAGACCAAAAAAGAAAAAAGCCCATCCCGATTAAAATCGAGACGGGCTTTATATAAAAACTTCAAAGGTATTTACGATGCACCATTGTCATTGCTGACAATCTTTCCGCCTTTCAAAGCGTTTTGCAAATCACTCAATTCTTGCCATTTTCCAGCAGCAGCGATCTTTGCTTGGTTGGCCCAAGTTGAAGGATCATGCATTTGGTAACGAGAACCAGCTTCAGATAAAATCTCTTTTAAACGAGCAGTAGAGGTGTTTGAAAGTTCAGTCCAATTCTTGATACCAGCTGCGTGAAGCAATTGTTCAATTTTTGGTCCAATACCTTCCACGATTTGTAAATAATCAGAACGATAGCCTCTAGTTCCACGACTTTTTTCGCGCATACCAGTATTGACTACTTTGTCTCTGAACATTTCAACTTCCTTCACTACTTGAGTTTCTCTTACCGTCTCAACAGGAACTTCACGAATTACTTCGACTTCCTTGATGACTTCCACTTCCTTGATGATCTCAACAGGCACTTCTTTGATGACTTCTACTTCTCTGATAACCTCAACTGGTCTATCTACGATTTTGTCAACAAATACTTCCTTAATCACTTCTACCTCTTTGATTACCTCTACAATACGATCAACAGGCACTTCTTTGATAACCTCAACTTCTTTGATAACTTCCACTTCCTTGATGACTTCAACAATTTTATCGACTTCAACAGTGACCTCTTTTACGATAGGCACTTCTTTCATTACCTGTACTTCTTTTACGGTTTCAACAGGTACTTCTTTGATAATTTCGACTTCCTTGATGACTTCCACTTCCTTAATCACCTCAACAGGCACTTCTTTGATGACTTCTACTTCTTTAATCACTTCCACCTCATTGATCACTTCCACTTCTTGTACAACAGGAACTTCTTTGATCACCTCAACTTCTTTGATTACTTCCACGTTCTTAATGACCTCCACTTCCTTAATCACTTCAACAGGCACTTCTTTGATAACTTCTACTTGTACTTCTTTAATTACTTCAACAGGCACCTCTTTAATAACCTCCACTTCCTTAATCACTTCCACTTCTTTGATAATTTCAACAGGCACTTCTTTGATGATTTCCACTTCCTTAATCACATCTACCTCTTGAATTACTGAAACTTCTTTGATCACTTCTACTTCTTTGATCACCTCCACTTCCTTAATCGTTTCAACAGGTACTTCCTTAATTACTTCTACCTCTTTGATTACTTGCACAGGTACTTCTTTGATCACTTCCACTTCCTTAATTACTTGGACAGGTACTTCTTTGATCACCTCCACTTCTCTAATCACTTCTACTTCCTTGATTACTTCAACAGGCACTTCTTTGATGACTTCTACTTCCTTAATCACATCGACCATTACTTCTTTGATAACCTCAATTTCTTTAGGAACGTAAATTTCTTTAAATACCTCAACAGGCACTTCTTTAATTACTTCTACTTCCTTGACGATTTCAATTCTTTTTTCGACAGGAACTTCCTTAATTATTTCTACTTCCCTTAAAACTTCGACGGGAACTTCTTTGATGATTTCTTTAATCACCTCAACTTCCTTAACTACTTCAACAGGCACTTCCTTAATCACTTCTACTTCAATTGTTTTTTCAACAACATCAGTTGGACGAGATTTAAGTGCGTTATAATCCATTTCTAGCATGGAATAACGGGATTCATATTCTTTGAAACGACCTTCCGTTTCAGTTTTAGCTAAATTAGCAGTTTGTACTTCAGTTTGGAGTCCTTTAATACGGGTATTAAGACCATCAATTTCGCCTGTAGATTTTCCTGAATTCATTAGGTTCCAAAACCAGGTTCCTAATAACCAAGAAAGTGCTCCAAAAAGAAGCATAGGCCAAAAACATGGGGCTAATAAGTTAATACCAAGGAGAATTGGTTGAGCGGAAATCATAGTATGCTTTTGTTTTAGATTTATAAAAAATTATCCTGCTGTTTTCTCGTACCTAATAAGTTAGGTGTTTAGGATAAAGTTATGCAAAAATATAGAATATTTTAATGCCGTTTTTAAGTTTTTAACATTATTTTAGCTGAAGCTATTTAATTAGCTGATAATCAATAGTTTATAGGCAAAAAAATCTTCGAAAACACATTGTGATTTTAGTAATATATTGCTTCATTTTGACCGTAAATAAATTGCTATGAAAAATGAACGAATGTTGGAAATTTTTTATTTATATTCGTGTTGTATTCTCGTACAAATTAATTGGTGTTTACATTATTAAACATTAAAAATACACTAAAATGAAGGGTTTTTCTCCAGTAGCATTATTTCTTGGACTATTACTTATTGGACTTGGTTCCTTTTTCCTTAGCGAAAGGTTTTGTGGAGCAGGTGGTCCTGGGTTTGCTGTTAAAGACAACAAATTTAGCACCTCGTCATCTGATACCTACACTTTCAACATAGGTAAATCAAGCTTAAAAATGACAGATGGTACTAATAAGTCTTTCAAACTTATTGCTGATTATTTAAAAAAGAATGAATTAAAAGGATTGTCACTTGTCGGAACGCAATATGCCGGTGAAAAAGGCAACGATTTGGGTGCTGCAAGAGCACTTGCGATCAAAAACAAGCTTGTAAAGTCATTTAAAGCACCTGAAGAGCGAATTATGGTCAGTGGTCAGTCTGTAAACAACAGAGCAACGACTAAAACAGTTTCTGGTGTTGAATGGATTTTTAGCGGAGACGCAGGAAGTACATCTAGCACTGAAAAAAAAAGTGATGGAGCCGCAGCCACAGCAGATTTAGGCATTGGTGGCTTGAATCATACGTTTTTGTTCTCTGATAGTAAAGTAAATCTTACTTTAGACACTGAAATGAAGGCTTACTTAACTAAGTTAAAAGGGTATTTAAAAGATAATCCTGGTACAAAGTTGGCAATTGTAGGTCATACTGACAATGCAGGAAGTGAATCTTCTAACATGAAACGTGCTGAAAAGATGGTTTCTAAAGTAAGACGTTTTTTCCGCGACAATGGCTTAAGTAGAAATGTAATCTTTACGGATGCAAAAGGTTCTACGGAACCTGAAGTGAGTCAAGATAGTCCAGATGCAGTAAATTTAAATAATAGAGTAGTACTTTCTATTAAAGAAAAGTAAAATTCTAACAAGATATTCGTAAAAAGCCTTTCAAATTTATTTTGAAAGGCTTTTTTATTTGTATGAAGGGATATTCAGAAGTAATCTAAAATTATGATAACCAATGAATTAGGTTGTAGCCTCTTTTGGATAATTGCATCAATTTTATTTATGTAGAATCTCTAAAAAACGGGGTGATTGAATTAAAATTCAACGACGTATTCAAATTGTTGCAAATTCACTTCAAATAAACAAAAAATTGGATTTTGTAGCGGGAGGCCGATTTTATATGTTTGACATGAACGAAATCAAAAGTCCCAGAGGACATTTTATTGAAGTGAACCGTGAAACGGCTTATTCCATTAAACCTCTTTGCCAACCAAATCCAATGAAAAAAGAAAAAGGATCAGATTCTTCGAAAA
>CALDGQ010000027.1 GCA_937941765.1 uncultured Saprospiraceae bacterium | reverse complement strand
TTAAATATGTCTATTATGAGCAGCATTGCAATCAACATTCATAGGAATAACGGAAGTGACTCAATACTTAATAGCCAAATAAAATGTTGTTGCGATATCCGAGCAACATTGAATATGATTAGAACTTAACAGTCCTGCGGTTGACGGTAGACGGTGAACGGTAAACGGGAGTACGTCAGACTGTGCGAAAATACTCGTTCGAGATGAGAGGTTAGAAACCTTCATCTCGTAACACACACGGTATTCGAGCAAAAGGTTTCTAACCTCTTTGCTTTGGGAGTTTTCGCACAGTCTGACGTGCACTCATACACGTCAGACTGTGCGAAAACGAAATTGAACCGCAAAATATCGAACAAGCCTGCCTGACTGCCGTCAAAGCAGACAGGGAACCGCAGAATCTAGAAGTTGAGTACGCGAGTATACACGTATATTAACTATTAACGAATTTCATGCTTAATTGTCCACGTACTCTACTTCGACATTCGATATTCTGCGGTTGGATATTCTACGGTTCAGTTTCCGAAAGCATATTCGCACAGTCTGACGTACTCGCGTTTCACCGTCAACCGTGTCCTAATGTCGCTTGCCTTCATAAGTTCTCACTAGCTGTTTCTGCAATTGTGAAACGAGAAATCGGATATTATTTTTTGTTAAACAACCAGGTGCTTCTGTCTTGATCGTTTTTTTACCACGACTTCCATCTTCTGGCCATTTTTCCAACATCAAATGGGTTTGGCTAGTTTGGTAGCGCGTTCTATTGACATCAGCAATTGAAGGTGTATTGCAAAATTCAAGAAACTTACCTAAGAATATTTGTTCACGTTCTAACTCAACAATATGTCTGTTTCCGTTAATATCTGTTACAGGAAATTCGTCGGTATTGAAATATAATTCTTGATCGTAGAAAAACACATCACAGTAGGACCATGAATCTTTGAATGCTTGGATAGTTGCAGCATTATATTTTGCATCTTCTTCTTCCCAACGGACAGCGCTTTTTTCTTTTCCTCGACTTCTGTAATTGTCAATGATTTCTTGATTATTTTGCAAACGGATAAATAGATTATTTCCATTCAATTCTTTGACAAATTGTTGGTCAAATACGGTATCATAATTTTTTTGAAAATCGTAAGTCTTTGGATTGCAAGCACAGCATGTAAACACAAATAATAGAGCTGCTACTATAGAATAGGAAGTTGGAATTTTCATGGTGTGTAGAATTTGGAATATTTAATTAATTATCCTCATGTTTAAGACTCTAGTAAATAGGAAAAGTTACTTTGTATTCTGATTTGGAACAAAAAAAGCAGCCCCGAATTGGAACTGCTTTTTTTGTTGACATATAATATTCAATTAGTCTAGTAGTGGAATACCGGCTTTGACAATTTGCTTCACTCCATTCAATAGTGTGAATTCTTCTCCAGTTGCATCTACATAATTGATGATGATTTCGTAATTCTCTCCGAATTTTTTGAAGTTGTTGTGATGAACTACTTCGATTAAGTTTCCGTCGAATTTTACTTCTACACCATCTTTCTCAATGGTGTTGTATGGATAATTGGTGTTGGCTTCCAAGTAAGTTACCAATGATTTTTTATCTTGATCTAAAATTTTGATCATAAAAGTACCATCTAGAAGTAAGTTTTTATCGATTCCTTCTAAACCAATTTCAATAACAGTGTATCTCCAATTTCTACCACCAATTTTAGAAATAGGTTTGCCATATCTTGCTTTACGTAACGAAACTTTGTTGAAAGAAACCAATGTTTGATTGACAATTGCTGCCAATCTTTCAAATTTCATTTCACTTTCAGTTCTGTCTTTTATGACTTCTTTAATTTCTTTTGTTTCTACTAATTTTTGATGCTTTATGTTGTAAAGACTATCTATTTCTGCTCTTAACAATACACTTTCACTTTCCAATCTTTGAATTTTGGCTAATGCCATGTCTCTTTCTTTTTGTACTAATTCTTGCTCTTCAATCAACTTTCTAGATACCGTCAAAGTTTCTCCACCTTTTGCAGTTAAAATAATATCTCCTTCAGATGGCGTATCTGCAATCGCATATTCCAAACCGCCTCGTCCAAAATCCGGAATAGGGGATTGTGCAACTGCCACTTGCTCATAGGTAGTTGTGGTTTGAGCAACTGAATTTAAATTGCTAATTTCTGTTTGCAAAGATGCATATTTCGCTTCATGAGCTGCAATGACATTCTTTAAATCAAGGATTTCAGATTTATTATATGCGAAATCTGATTTCAAGCTTTTCAACTCATATTTTAACATCGAAATACTATCTCTTAGCTCAACGATTTTTATTTCTAGTTCCACATTTTTATCAACAAGTATTTCGTTTTCCAACTTTTCTAGGTCCAAATCCTTTACCAAGTTGTTTACTTGTTTCGCTTTAGAAGTTAAAGCGGTTTTTTGTGAATTTAATGTTTTTAGGTTGCTAACATTAAAAACGGTCATCCCGATTAACAAGATGCCTGCAATTCCGATTACTATTGTTTTACCCATTTTATTTCTTAGAATTTATTGTCATTAAAAACAAATTTGATATTTTCGTTTTTGGTATAATTTGTAATTGTTAGTTCTAGTGCTTTTTTAAATATCTCTTCATCATCTATTCGCTCAAAGTCATAATTCCCTGTAAAGTAAAAAGTGATTACATCCGATTTGTCATCTGAATAATCATAATTCAATTGTTGATAATTGCCCCTAAAATTTGTCTTTTGAATAAAGTTGATGATCGCAATTTCTAATTTATTAGGATTGGAATCATTCACCGTTTCAAATTTTCGAACAAGCCGTTTCCCATTTCGGTCATAATCAAAATGAACAATTTGAGTAGATTTTGATTCCTGTGAACCTATGATCGATGCTGTATGAATATCTTTGCTTTCGTATCCTTTTGGATGATTGCAACCGAAAAAACAAACGTTAAAAAGACATAGGGAAACAAGTATCCTTAGGGTCATGTATTTAGCTATTTAAAAATTATCACATATTTACTGCTCTTACTTAGAACAACTTATATATGAAGCGAAATCAAATATTATTCCAATTTTATATATTGAAGAAAATTTTTCCATTCAGCCTTCTAAAAAGTTAACTTTGACCAACTAATTCATATTTAAAATGACAATGCAACTAACCAACCATATTTTAATGATTCGTCCAGCGAGTTTCGGTTACAACTCAGAAACTGCTAAGAACAATGCTTTTCAAAAAAAGAAGAAACGGCTTGGTTCATCCGATATTCAAAAAAGAGCGATTATTGAATTTGACAATGCGGTCAAAAAAATTAAAAAGGCGAAAATAAAAGTGATCGTGGCAACGGATAGTAAAAAACCGAAAAAGCCAGATGCGATTTTTCCAAATAATTGGTTGAGCACGCATCAAGATGGAGTCCTGGTTACCTATCCAATGTTTTCTAATAAGAGAAGAGCAGAACGAGATCCTGCTATTCTTAAAAAGCTTGAAAAGAAATTTGTAATACAAAAAGAAATAAAATTTGAAGCCTTTGAAAATGCAGGTCTATTTCTTGAAGGCACAGGTAGTATGGTTTTGGATCGCGAAAATAAGATCGCTTATGCTTGTCAATGTGAACGAACAGATCCGGATTTGTTCAAACAATTTTGTACTTCAATGGGTTACAAATCCTGTTTGTTTAAAGCAGTGGATAAGGCCAATAAGCCAATTTACCACACCAATGTAATGTTGTCTGTCGGAGTCGATTTTGTCATGATTTGTTGGGACACAATAAAGGGTAAAAAAGATCGTAAAAGATTGAAAAAACACTTCAAAAAAACCGGTAAACGTGTTGTTGAAATTTCTTACAAACAAATGCTTTCGTTTGCATGTAATTCAATACAACTGAAGAATAAAAAGGGTAAACGAATTTTATTAATGTCGAGTGCTGCTTTTTCATCTCTTAAAAAGAAGCAATTGCGAATACTTAAAGCTAAGACGAGAATTTTACATTGTCCGATTGAGGTGATTGAGCATTATGGAGGTGGAAGTTTGAGGTGTATGGTTGCTGAGATATTTTTGGCTGAGAAATAAGATGGAAATTTTAAACCATTCAGTAGATTAAGGAATTAAGAAGATTAAGTTTTGAGCTGAAAGGTTTTTAGGTATTCCTTGTATGACTCGAATTATAACAAGATATAACAGGGATAATAAAAGGCAGGATGTCTGTTCAACATTTCCAAAAAAAAAGCTAAATGCGATGCTTTCGGCACCACATTTAGCTTTTATTATTTAAATATTGAAAGGCTTAGTTAAAGATATATCTAAGTCCTATTCTTGCTTGCCATCTTGATGAAAATGAACTAACATCATACGTTTCTTTGCCTAACTTATCTTCTCTATAAGTGTACAAAGGAGTAGTACCATCTGCATCAAAGTCTTCAAAATCTAACAATTCGTAGTTGTTGAAATCACCAGGAGTATTGTATCTAACGCCCCAACTAGGATTGATTAAATTTGCAAGATTGAAAACATCGAAAGATGCTTGTAATCTGTGAGAAGTCTCTCCAGTATTGATACTGAAATCTTGTCTTACTGCTAAATCAATGAAGTTTACCCATGGAGCACGTCCACCATTCTTTTCAGCGTAATCACCGCGACGATCTGAAAGGTGTTTGTCATCTTCGATAAAAGCATTTAGGTTTTCCCATTGCTGTGCTGCAGACGAAGTTACATTACCATCACTATCCGTAATATCAATCAAATTAATATCATTTGCATCTGCAGGTACATAAACTAATGATCTCCATCTTGAAGTAGAACCTCTTTCATTGTTCAAGTTTCTTGCATCTCTATCTCCACCAATTACGTAAGAAATTGCATTACCACTTGTTCCTGTGTAAATTAATGATACAGCAGTTGTCAAGTTATTTGCCCAGTCTAGTTTATAATTTAATACACCTAGAATTTTGCTACCCAATGAAAAATCAGATCTTCCAAAAGCAGGATTGTTTCTACCATCAACGTTTACAGAACCTCTCCATTGAGAAGAGTTTTGGCTGGAAGTTCCTTCAAACAATGCATATGAATCACCATAAGTGTAAGCGACCATTAAATTTAAATCTTTTGTAAGGTCTTTGTTAACAGAAGCAGTTAAGTTGTAACCATAACCTTCACTTGTGTTAGAACCAAGATAAACTGCTGCGATACCAGTAGTATCGATCTCACTTCTATCATAAATAGGACGATTGTCACCAGAACCAGTAAAGTTACCTGTTATTTCAGTTGAAGTATTTAGGTTGGTGTACCTAACGTTGTTCAAAGTCTTAGTGAACGTTCCTTCCAAAGTAGCGTTCCATCCATTAGCAAATTCTGTATCAAACCCTAAGTTTGATTTTAAAACTTGTGGGTATTTGAAATCCTTAGTGAATAAGTTAGCATCACCTGTAGGAAGGTTTACATTTCCGTTTGAATACTGATTATTGATACCAGGCTCAAAAGTAACTGGATCATCTAAAGCGAAATTGTTTACATAAGATGAAGTTGCACCATTCGTATTGTACATCGCGCCAGGCCAAACGAAAGGAATTCTACTTGTGAAAATTCCAATTCCACCTCTAAGTGTAGAAGTACTGTTAGCTTTGTAGTTGAATCCAACTCTTGGGCTAAACATCAATTGACCATCAGGTGCTTGACCTGAAACAATTTGGTCTTTAAATTCAGGATAAGCCGCTTCAAAAATAGGCACTGTTTGTTCATTAAATCCAGGTGCCTCTAAAGGATCTTGTGTCAAAATAGGAATATCGACTCTCAAACCAGCAGTCAATGTAAGTTGATTGTTAATTGCGATTTCATCTTGTGCATAAAAACCTAATTGCATCGCACTGAAATCTGCTGCTGCCTTTGTATCATCACCAGAAACATCACCTTCTAATACTGAATATACTCTTTGATAGAAATCAGCAGGTTCTCCATTATAGAAATCGTCGATGCTATTGAACTCGTATTGTCCAAAGTTATAAGGTAAGAATACATTTCTGATGTTGTAAAATTCGTTGTGTGTACCAAAAGTAAGCGTGTGCTTTCCTTTATAGATTTTGAAATTATCGGTAAGTGTAAATATCTTTTGTTCCAATACATTTGCAGTAGAAAAACGCTCTGAACCAAAGATGATTGTACCACCTGCTTCATCATCAATTGTTACATAAGGAAATGGATCTCCAAGTGGATCTCTATCATCATTTACAGTTGTATAACCAAGAATTAGGTTATTCGACATCTTGTTGTTGAAATTAGAGTTTAATTCAATAGCAGATGAATTGGTTGTTGATGGGAAGAAAACACCATTGTTAGAAAAGTTGATGTTACGAGAACTTCCACTATTTCTATTGAATTGTTCTGCCTTTGTATACTGATGTCTTAAAGTTAATTTGTGATCTTGATTTAAGTTAAAATCCAATTTCCCAAAAAGTTTCACACCTTTTAATTCATCAGAAACATCACCAAAAGTTCCTGCATCATATCCGTATTCACTTTGTAAATGATCTTTCAAAGCATTTAAATCTGCTTCTTGTAATCTATCTTCGCTTTCTCCAGTATACGATGCAAGATTAAAAGGAGAAGGATTTTCATCATTTTGAATTTCAAAATTTGCAAAAAAGAATACTTTATCTTGTACGATAGGACCTCCAAGAGAAGCACCAAAAGTATTTTTAGAAAAGTCAGCTACTTTTTCTCTTTCTGCCTCACCACCAATTCTATCAATTTCAAGTTGGTTTGATTTTCCTACCATTCCTTGATTCTGTGTAAAAGCATAAGCGGTTCCTTGAAATTCGTTGGTTCCCGACTTTGTTACTGCATTGATACCTGCACCAGCAAATCCACCATAAGTAACATCATAAGGAGAAAGTACCACTTGAATTTGATCGATGATATCTATACTAAAAGGAGCGATACCGGTTTGTCCACCATTCGTACCTGATCCAGCAAGACCGAATACATCATTGTTGACAGCACCATCGACATAAATTGCATTGTATCTGTTGTTAATTCCACCAAAAGAGTTTCCACTAGCTTGTGGAGTCAATCGAGTATAGTCCGTAATGTTTCTGTTCAAAGTAGGCATACTTTCAATTGCCTCTGTTCCGATTTGTGTACTAGTACCAGAATTTTGCCCTACGGATCCTGATTGCCCGATGACAACAATTTCTTCTAGTGCGACAGCAGACTCACCCAATACAACACTTAATCGCATTGGCTCACCTAATCTTAAAAATACTTGATCTATTACCTTGTCTTCTTGTCCGACATATGAAACAGTGATCAAGTAAGGACCACCGACTTTCATGTTGTCGATTCTGTAACTACCATCCACATCACTTATAGTTCCATAAACAGAACCAGTAGGGGTGTGTTTGGCAATAATGGTTGCTCCGATAAGAACATCTTTATTTTGATCTGAAATCATTCCTTGCATGGAGGAAGTGGTAACTCCTTGAGCAAAGCCGAAATAACTGACCAGCATAAATAGATTGAAAATAATGAGTTTTTTCATTGTAACTGATTTTAAGTTGTTTTAATTGGCACAAAGATAACCGATTAAAATGTAGGAATGGTTATGATTTTGTATGATTTTATCCACACAAAAATGTTGGTATTAATTGATTTTTGATAGACACAAAAAGGACTTTCAAAACGTTATCCTTTACCTTTCACATCTGATTATTTCTTATTTCTATATATTAAAACTAATTTTACTAGGAATTTGAACCCTATTTTTCATCTCAATTAATACGTTTCTATGAATAAATTTATACTCACTTTATTTTTCGCAATGAGCTTGACGATTGCTTTTGCGCAAGACCATACGGTTGAAGTTTCTAATAACGTTTTTACTCCGGCAAGTTTAACCATTACTCAAGGTGAATCTGTCGAATGGGTAAATATTGAAGGCTTCCACAACGTTAATGGTGACCAAGGAACTTATCCTGCAAACCCAGAAAGTTTTATGAATGGAGCTGCTTCTGATATGTCTTGGACTTTTGAACATACTTTTACAGTTCCAGGTACTTATACATACCAATGTGATCCGCATGTCGGAGTTGGAATGACTGGGACCATTATAGTCGAAGCTGGTGTGATCACTGGTGACTTAGTTCTTTCTGGTGTTTTCGATGCACAACCGAGTGGTGCAGGAGCAAAGGGATTTGAATTGTATGCAATTAATGATATCGCGAATTTAGCTGATTTTGGAATTGGTTCTGCAAATAACGGAGGTGGAACGGATGGAGAAGAATTGTCGTTTCCTTCTATGGCTGTAGCAGCAGGCGAATGTATTTATGTCGCTGCAGATAGTACTTTATTTAATGATTTTTTTGGATTTTTTCCACACTTCACAGGAGGTGCCGCTAATATAAATGGAGATGACGCAATTGAAGTGTTTGAATTTGGTGTGGTAATCGATGTTTTTGGTGATATTGATACAGATGGTTCTGGAGAAGTTTGGGAATATTTAGATGGTTGGGCTTATCGTAATGATGGAACACCAGCAAACATGGGAACCTTTGTTCCTGGAAACTGGACTTATAGTGGTATTGATGCTTTGCAAAATGTTGCCGATAATGCAGCCGCTGCATCCCCATTTCCTAATTGTACTTACTCTTCAGTTCCTCCAACAGATATTGCAACTAATGATGATGCAGTAACAACTGATCAAGATGTTGCGGTCACTTTAGATGTTTTGGCAAATGATGTTTTACCTAATGGTTTTACAACATTAGATGTTACTTCTAATGGTATGAACGGAGTTGCTATGGTTGTAGCTGGAACTGCTAACATTACTTATACGCCAGATGCTGGTTTTTGTGGAATGGATCAATTTACTTATCAAGTTTGTGATAATACAATGGTCTGTGAAACGGCGGTTGTCGATGTAACTGTTATTTGTCCTACAACTTATACCGTATCTTCCATTGGAGATGCTTCTGTTCTAGATGCAGATGGGGTATTGACTACATTAGGTCAAGCTTTTGAGGTAACCGGTATCGTACACGGAATCGATTTGCAAGGAGACAATCCTGTTCAATTTACGTTCATCGATGCAACTGGAGGACTTGGTTTGTTCTCAAATCAAAACTACGGATATACCGTTACGGAAGGTGATGAAGTAACCATTCAAGGTGTCATGAGTCAGTTCAATGGATTGGCACAAATTAATCCGGATACCATTATTTTTAATTCTTCTGGTAACCCATTAAACACACCAACGGAAGTAACAACGCTTTCTGAAGCTACTGAATCTGAATTGGTAAGATTTGCAAATCCTGTATCAATCGATCCTGCTGATTGGGTAGGAGATGGTAGTAGTTTTAATGTTACATTAAGTAATGGTGAAACGATGAGAATAGACAATGACACAGATTTAGCAAATATGGCTACACTTCCTGATTATACTTTCTTTTTGACAGGAATCGGTGGGCAATTTGATAATAGTGTTCCGCATAATGAAGGATACCAATTGTTTCCAAGATATATGGCTGACTTGCAATTTGATGTGGCCGTGAAAGTAGCTGCTTGGGCAAATGAAATTGCTATTTTTCCAAATCCTGCTACGGAGGTCGTAACTATTAAATCTGATTTGCAATTTGATGAAATTCGGGTAACCAATGTTATCGGTGAAGATGTTGTTTTCTTGAAAAATGTAACTGAAATAAATGTAGAAGCTTACCAAGCAGGTGCTTATTTTATTACTTTTAAGAAAGATGATGAAGTAGCTACTAAGCGATTTGTGAAGTTGTAAGATATACTTGAAATAAAAAAATTGAAATATTGAAAAAGCCATGCAAAGTAATTTGTGTGGCTTTTTTTATTTACAAGTATTGTGTTAGGGATATTCAGAAGTAATGAGAATTTATTAAATTTCCTGGAGCGTGCTTAGTTATATTTCATTAATTTTACTTTGTCCTCGCCGGACTGGCAATACTTTTTCCCGATGAAAAAGTATTCAAAAAATCCTGGCTTTATACAGTTTTTAACGCTCCAAAAGTTTTAAAATCCCTGTCTGACTGTTCGTCAGAACAGACAG